>NZ_JBIWLX010000006.1:0-484051 GCF_044766405.1 Streptomyces sp. NPDC102270
CGACCGACCCCACGACCGGCCCGCTCCCGCAGCGACGGCCGGGCCCCCGACCGACAAGCCGATCCCGCAACCGGGCCCCCCCCGCGCCCCCGCCCCCCCCCCCCCCCCCCCCCCCCCCCCCCCCCCCCCCCCCCACTCCACTTTTGCGGTTCCTGAGCGCCGGGTAAGGTTAGGTTAGCCTTATCGATCTCGGCAGGAGGTGAGCCCGCGTGTACGTCTGCAACTGCTTCGGTGTGACCGAAGCGCAGGTCCAGCAGCACGCGGACAACGGCGCCTGTACCCCCCGCCAGATCGCCTCCGCCTGCAAGGCCGGGACGGACTGCGGATCCTGTGTACGTCGGATCCAGGCGATCCTCGGGCGCGGTGCGTACCCCCGCCGTGAGCCGGCCGACCCTGGCAAGCAGGTCCTGACCGGAGTCGAGGAACTGGAAGAGGCGGCCTAGCTCTCCGGCCCAGCTCTCCGGACTAGCTCTCGGGCTGCTCGATCAGCTGGGCGATGTACAGCGCCTCACCGAGCTTCTCCAGCAGCTCCAGCTGCGTGTCGAGATAGTCGATGTGGTGCTCCTCGTCCGCGAGGATCGACTCGAAGATGTTCGCCGAGGTGATGTCCCCCTTGGCGCGCATCACCTCGATACCGCGCTTGAGCCGGTCGATCGCCTCGACCTCGACCTGCCGGTCGGCCTCGAACATCTCCTTGACGGTCTGGCCCACGCGCACATGGAACAGCCGCTGGTAGTTCGGCAGTCCCTCCAGGAAGAGGATGCGGTCGGTGAGGACCTCGGCGTGCTTCATCTCGTCGAACGACTCGTGCCGCGTGTACTTCGCGAGCTTCGTCCAGCCGAAGTTCTCCTGCATCTTCGCGTGCAGGAAGTACTGGTTGATCGCGGTGAGCTCGCCCGTGAGCTGCTCGTTGAGGAATTCGATGACCTCGGGGTCGCCCTGCATCGCAGAGGCTCCTTCCAACCGTGGGGAACTGGCAGGCTGCGCCGCATCCTTGCACCGGCGAAGAAGATCGTCCAGTAAGTCTTCACTTAGTAAGTAAGGGCATGCTTAGTCCGATTTGGGATGGGTTGAGTGGGGGTTGGTCGGGTGCATCGCCTCGGGTCTGTCAGGATGGAAGGCATGGGTCAGCCGGTGGAGCGGGAGAGTGGAGAAGCGGCGCACTCCGAGCTTCCGCCGGGGCAGCGACTGCAGCGCGGCTGGCCCGTCACGCACTACGGCCCGGTCCCCAAGTTCCGGCCCGAGCGCTGGGAGTTCCGGGTCTTCGGCGCCACCGCGGACGACGAGAAGCACTGCTGGAACCACGAGGAGTTCACGGCTCTGCCGCACACCACCGTCGTGGGCGATCTGCACTGTGTGACGAAGTTCAGCATGCTCGGCGCCGAGTGGGGCGGCATTCCCGCCCGCACCATCCTGGAGATCGCCCCGCCCGCGCCGACGGTCACCCATGTGATGGTGTGGGCCGAGTACGGCTTCAGCTCCAACCTGCGGCTCGCGGACTTCGCGTCCGACCGTGCGATCTTCGCCACCCACAAGGACGGGGAGCTGCTGACCGCGGAGCACGGGTTCCCGCTCCGCCTGGTCGTCCCCCAGCTCTACGCCTGGAAGGGGCCCAAATGGGTCCGCGGCGTGGAGTACATGACCGCCGACCGGCGCGGGTTCTGGGAGGAGCGCGGCTACCACAACGTCGGCGATCCCTGGAAGGAACAGCGGTACTCGTACCAGGAGGAGCCGGGGGACGGCCCCGAGCTGTGATGCTCTGAGGCTCAGTGACCGTGGTGCTGGTGGACCACGGCGTGCCCCTTGCCGCGGCCGATCATCCACTTGTTGACCGGGACGGTGACGACGAACGCGATGGCCAGCGAGATCGCCAGCGACGCCCAGAACAGCAGATCCGCGAGTTTCGCGTCCATGGCGTCCGGCCACAGGGCGATCACGCCGTTGTCGATCAACTCCATCACGGCGATGGACAGGGTGTCGGCGGCCAGTGCGACTCGAAGCGCGGCCCTGAAGCCCATGCCGGTCTTCAGGACACCGCGCAGGGTGAGCGAGTAGCCGAAGACGAAGGCCAGGACGATCGCCAGTACGGTGGTCGCCAGGTTGCCCCAGCCCAGCGCGGTACCGACGACCATGCCGAGCACCTCACCGATGGCGCAGCCGGTGAGGCAGTGGAGGGTGGCCTGGACGGCGACGGCCCAGGTGGCGCTCGGCTGTTCGGCGTCGGCGTGCCCGGTGTGAGCGTGTGCGGTGTGAGCGTGTGCGGTGTGCTCGTGGTCCACGGCTGACCCCCAGTGTCGGATGACGGACCCTTTCCCTGAGGACCAACTGTATACCCCCCAGGGGTATTCCTGTGAAGGTTCGGACGCCGTTCCGGTAACTGACAGCACATTCCGTGCCCAGAGCGCTACGCTGAGATCCTTGCCTGGCGGGAACCGTCGGGTGGAGACGGATCCAAGCGACCTGTGGGGTTCCGCTTGCCGTCCGGTTCGGGGGAGCGCGGTACACGGGGGACGACGGTTGGGGCTGTTCGGAGAGCGGCATACCTTTTTCGCGGGTCTCGGCCCGGCGGACCGCGAGGCGTTGTCGGGTCTCGGCACGCGGCACGAGTACCCACCGCACGACACACTGCTCGCCGAGGGCGACCGCACCACGTTCGTGGTTGTCCTGCTCAGCGGCTGGTGCACGGTGTGGACGCCGACCGAGCGCGGCGGCCGTCTGATCCTGGCCCTGCGTCGGGCCGGCGAGATCGTGGGCGACATGGCGGCACTCGACGGCCGCCCCCGCAGCGCCTCGGTGAGCGCCCTCGGTCCGGTGACCGGCCTGGTCGTACCCGGCGAGCGCTTCCGGCGCTTCCTGGCTTCCCGGCCGCCCGCCAACGCGCTGATGACGATTCAGCTCACCGAGCGGCTGCGCAGCGCGGACCACGAGCGCCGGGCCCTCGCCTCCATGACGGTGTTACAGAGGCTGGCGGAACGCCTGGTCGAACTCGCCGACCGTACCGGCCGACTGGAGAACGAGGCCGTGACCATACGGCTCCCCCTCGCGCAGCACGAACTGGCCGCTTCCGTGGGCTCCACCCGCGAGGCCGTCGCCAAGGCCCTGCGCCTGTTACGCGAACAGGGCCTGGTCCGCACCGGCCCCGGCACCCTCGCCGTGGCCGACCTGGATCCCCTCCGCCTGCTCGCCGCCGGACAGCCCCATGGCACACAGACCTAGAAGCATCGGGTGCCGCGCTGTGTAAACGGCTACAGCGGGGATCAGCCGGCTCCGCGACCATCCGAGGAGCCGGTGGTTCGACGGGACGGCAGGGAGGAGAGAACGATGGAGGAGGAAGCCGAGTACGGCTTCATCGTCAACGTGGACGCGCAGGGCTCGGGCCTGTTGTCCGACACCGAGAAACCCGGGATGCGGCGCAGACTCTACGAGGTCACGAACGCCGCTTTCGAACAGGCCCGTATCCGCGCTCCCCGGCTCTACCAGGAGGACCGCGGCGACGGCATCCTCAGCGTCCTCGCGCCCGACGTGCCGCCCCAGCGGGTGGTGGGGGAGTGGCTGGAGTACCTCCACCAGAACCTCCGCCAGACCAACCGCGACCTCAACAAGCCCCTGCGGCTGCGCGTGGGCCTGCACATCGGCCCCGTCACGCGCGACGCACACGGCCGCTCCGGGCGGGCCGTCGATCTCGCCTGCCGGCTGGGCGACTGCGACACCGCGAAGGCGATCCTCAAGGCCGCGGAGGGTGCACCCCTGGTGGTGGTCGCCTCCGACCGGCTGTACGAGGACGTCGTGCTCGCCGGCGGACGCTGGGTGGAGCCGGACCATTACCGCCGCCACGAGGTGGAGCTGAAGGAGGGCCGCAGGGCCGCCTGGTTCACGGTGCCCGGGCTGCCGCAGCCGCCCGAGCCGGCGACTGCGGCGAAGGACCTCGCACCCGAGCCGCCGCAGCCCCTGGGCACCGGGGACAGCTTCGTCCAGAACAACCACCACCACGGTAGCGGCCAGTTCATCGCCAACGGCAACGTCGACACCTTGCACATCAACCAGCACGGCGGTGACCGGTGAACGCGCAGAGCCCCCAGCCTCCCCAGGGCAACCCGAAACCCCAGCAGCAACAGCCGCAGCAGAAAGCCGAACCGGACAAGTCCGCCGGCCCCGCCCAGGGGAGCGGCCCGGAACAGCCGCAGTCCGACGTCATCGGCGGCACCGCGGCCGACCCGCTCGGCGAGGAGGCGCTGCCCGGAGCCGCGGCCGCCGCCTCCAGGATCTATCGCTCGACCGTGTCCTCGCACGGTTCCGGCACCCTCATCAGCTCCGGGTCCGTCCACACCATGAACTTCTACGGCGGACAGGCGGCCGAGCGGCTGCTCGCCGGCCCGCTCCCCGAGGACGAACTGCGCAGGCTGCGCCGGGTCTTCCAGGAACCGAAGGACTACGGCGACCACCGCGGGCAACTGCGCGACGGACGGCTCCTGGTCCTCCTCGGCCGTCCCGGTACCGGACGCTCCTACACGGCGCTGTCCCTGCTGGACGACCTGACCCGCGGCCAGGTCTCGCGGCTCGATCCGCGCACCGACCTGGACAAGCTGGACGACAACCAGATCGACGAGGGCCGCGGCTATGTGCTGGAATCCAGCGCCGTCGTACTGCCCGACGAGACCGGGTTGGACCGGCTGTGCGGACTGCTCCGCAAGAAGCAGGCCTACGCGGTCCTGCTGGCCACCCCCGAAGCCGGGGACGTGCTCTCCCGCGGCGGCCGCTACCGCCGCGTCCACACCCCGGCCCCCCAGACCGCCGTACTCGAAGGTCACCTCGCCGACGAACTCGACGAGGCGGGACCCGAGGCGTACGAGCGGGCCCGGGTCATGGCGCTCGATCCCGAGGTGCTGGAGGCGCGGGGCCTCGACGAGCTGCGGCCCGCGGAGGCGGCCCGCTTCGCGACCCTGCTGGCCCGCAACACCCGGGGTGAGCTCACGCACGACGAACTGCTCGCCGCATGCCGGGAGTTCGCCGAGAACCAGGCCGCCGAGTGGTTCGCCGGAGGCGTCCGCTCGGAAACCCCCGAGCGGTTACGGGACGCGGCCTACCGGATCGCCGTCGCCGTCCTGGACGGGGCCTCGCTCAGCGCCGTCGCCGAGGCCGCCGAGGTGCTCGCCTGGGAACTGGCCGTCACCGTCGATCCGGAGGCGACCCCCGGCCGCCCGCTGTTCAGCGACGGAGTTGACGCCCGGCTGGTCTCCGCCCGCGCGGTCGCCGAACTCGGCACGGAGGAGGTCGGCACCGAGGAGGTCCCGGTGCGCACGGTGCGCTTCGCCGGTGAGGCTCTCGCCCCGGCCGTCCTGGGCCACCTCTGGCAGCACCGGCACAATGCGCGCGGGCCCGTGCTGCGATGGCTGGCCGGACTGTGCGAGGACGACCGGCCGCAGGTCTGGGTGCGGGCCGCCGTCGCGGCCGGGCAGCTGTGCCGCCTCGACCTGTCGCACACCGTGCACGAACTGGTCCAGCCCATGGCCCAGGCCAGGCAGGCCCGACGCCGGCTGTTCGCCGCGACCGTGCTCGACGTGGCTCTGCGCTCCCCGGACGTCGGCGGCGCCGTCCGCGCCCTGGTCGGCTCCTGGGCCCGGCACGGCGACGAACAGCTGCGCTGGACGGCGGGCGCCGTACTCGGCAGGGGGCGGGCCACGGCCACTGCGCGCGAGTCACTGGACCTGCTCGGCGGAATCGGCGTCTGGGACGAGGGCAGGCTACGGGCCGACGCGGCCGTCCAGGTCGCGCACTTCACCGGCGCCCACCCCGACGGCCGGACTCCGAGCAGGATCCGCGCCTGGCTGTCCGACGAACGCCGGCCCCAGCAGGACCTGGGTCTGCAGAGCACGATCTTCCTGGCCTCCGTCTCCGTGGTCGACCTCTGGAACCAGCACGACGACCTGGCGGGTCACGGCGACTGGCCGCTGATGCTGGCCCTCTCCGCCGTCCGGCCCGCCCAGGCCGCGGAACTCGCCGGACTCCTGTGGACGGCTCTGCAGACCCCGCGGTCCTACGAGGCCGCCGTCGACGCCCTGTCCGGCTGGCTGCGCGACTCGGCCGAGCAGCCCTGGGCCGAGTGCCTGGAGCGATTCCTGCCGCTGCTGGTGCACAGCCAGGACGACCGGGACCGGCTGCTGTCGCTGATCAAGGAACTGACCGAAGACCCCGACCAACCACTGAACGAACAGCAGGTCCGCCGCCTGTGGGGGGCGGTCCAGGGAGCGAGTACACGATGACGCACAACCAGTGGGGCCAGCAGTGGCCGCGGCAGGACGAGGAGTTCGTCCTGCCCCACGACCTCAGAGGCCCTTTCGTACGCGAGTTCGCCCCACAGGCCGCCTACCGGCACCGCAACAGCCAGGTGGCCTCGGTGCTCTACTACAAGAACGGCGGATACAGCATCCTCACCGTGCGCGGCGCCGAGCACGTCAACAAGCCGCTGATGGGGAAGCCCACCTCGGTGTGCTGGGTCGCCCGCGGTCAGCACCAGGCCTCCTTCCAGCTCGAACTGCCCACCTACGGCGACCGGTCGCGGTTCAAGGCGGGCGCCGACGTCAACTGGGAGGTGCGCGACTTCTACCTCGCTGCCGAAAAGCGGGTGGTCGACGTGGAGCGCATGCTCCGGCCGCCGCTGGAGGCCCGGCTGCGAGGGCTCAGCCGACGCTACAGCCTGGACTCGGCGCAGCAGGTCGATGAGGCGATCCAGGACGAGCTGGCCAGCGGACGGTGGAACGACTTCGGCGCCGAACTCGGTCTGGCCACCCAGGTGTTCATCCGTATCGACCTCGGCCAGGCCGCCGCCGACCACCAGGCCCAGATGGTCGCGGTGGAGACGGGCAGCAAGGTCCAGGAGGCCCTTGACCTGGCCCACAAGGCGCGGATCGCCGCCAACCTCGACGACGCGCAGAAGCTGATCAGCGCGGGCGAGACCGTCCAGTACGCCACGATGCTGGCCCAGGACCCCAGCCGGGCGCACGAGATCCTCGGCGTGCTCCAGCAGCAGGCCCGCGAGCAGCGCCAGGGCGCCCTGGACTACCTGACCAACCTGATCAACCAGGGTGTGGTCCAGCGGCACCAGATCGATGACCAGGTCCAGGCCCTCATCGACTACAGCCGTACGGTCGCCGGTGGCGTCTTCCCGAGCGGGTTGCCGCAGGCCCCGACCTCGCTGCCGATACCGCCGATGCCGCCCGCACCGCCGCTGGCCCGGGCCGACGCACCGCCGATTCCTCCCGCGCCGCCGGCCGACTCGGTCCCCGGGGAGGGCACGGAAATGGAGTACGACTCCGGTCCCGGGGCCCGCGAGTGACCCCAGCCGAACCGGACGCCGCGCACTACGTCGCCGAGCGGCTGCTGCTGACCGTGCGCGAGGACCTGGGCAGGGCGGACGTGAAGGCGTCGATCCTGCTCTCGGGTGCCGTGGCGGTGCCCGCGTTGGCGCTCGGCCGAGGGGTGCCGACCGAGGCCTCGGGGGTTGCCCTGGGACTCCTCGCGGCAGGCGGGGCACTCTGGGCGGTCGGCACGCTCCTGCTCCTCGCGGTGGTCCTGCCCCGTACCGGTACGGTCCGCTCGGCTCCAGGTCCGACGTACTACGCCGACGCCCTTCGGGTCACGGACATGGAGGCGTTGCGCCGGGCCACCGCCGAAGCCGGCGCGGACCGGGTGAGCTGGTTGCTGACCCAGTTCCAGGACGCCAGCGTCATCCTCGCGGCCAAGTACCGCTGGCTGCGTCGGTCGATGGTGCTGCTCGGGGCAGGGCTGTTGCTGGCGTTCCTGTCAGCCGTCGTGAGCTGACCCGGTCGTCTCGGCTTCCTTCGCCGACCTCGGCCGTCCTCAGCCGTCCCGGAGTTTCTTCAGTCGCTCCACGTCCGCCGCGTGGCCCTCCTTGCCGCCGGGTGTCTCGATGATCAGGGGGACACCGTCGGTGGCGGGGTGGGTCATCAGGGCGCGGAACGGGTCCTCGCCGATATGGCCCGAGCCGATGTTCTCGTGACGGTCCTTGTGGGCGCCGACCACGTCCTTGGAGTCGTTGGCGTGGATCAGCTTCAGTCGGCCCTCGCCGACCGTGTCCACCAGGAGGTCGAGCGTCTGGTGCATGCCGAACGGGCCGGTCAGGTCGTGGCCGGCGGCGAAGATGTGGCAGGTGTCCAGGCAGACGCCGAGCTTCGGATGGGCGTCCAGGGCCTCGAAGTACGGCCCGAAGTCCCACGTGCGTGAACAGAGCGAGGAGCCCTGGCCGGCCGTCGACTCCAGGAGCAGATGCGGGTCGTCGTCGTGGGTCAGCTCGTCCAGGAGCGGCAGCAGGTGCTCGCGCACCTGCTTCAGGGCCACGGAACGGTCGCGGCCGCCGGTCGCGCTGCCGGTGTGCACGACCACGCCCAGCGCGCCGATCTCGCGTCCGCGTCGGAGGGAGTGCCGCAGCGAGTCGACCGACCGCTCCACGGTCGCCTCGGTGTGCGAGCCGAAGTTGATCAGGTACGGGGCGTGGACGTACGCGGGTATCGCCTTGTCCGCGCAGACCTCACGGAACGCCTCGTCCTGGCGCGGGTTGCCGACGGGGGTGGCCCAGCCGCGTGGGTTGGCGACGAAGACCTGCACGGTCTCGGCGTCGAGGTCCTGGGCGTACGACATGCCCACCGAGTGAAGGCCACCGGCCACGGGGACGTGGCCGCCGACGGGGTTGCGCTGTGTTGTCACCGATCCAGGGTGCCATTGCCTGCGGCGCTCGGGCCGGTGGGGTGGGGGCAGCCCCTTGCCTCGGGTGGCTGCGGGCCCCCGGGGGCCGGGCGCGCAGTTCCCCGCGCCCCTGGGCAGGGGGCCGCGCCCGTGGTTTGTGAGGTAAGGAAGGGCGCCCGCGCGGAGCGCCCGTCAGCGGATGGTGATCGTGATCGTCGAACCCTTGGGAGCCGTGTCGCCGCCGTCCACCGACTGCTTCTTCACCGTGTCGCCGAACAGGCCCAGCAGGCCGCGGTCCTCCTCGACCTGGAAGCCCGCCTTCTCCAGTTCCGACTTGGCGTCGTCCACGCTGTCGCCCGTGACATCCGGGACCTCGACCATCTCCGGGCCCTTGGAGATCGTCAGCGTGACGGTGTCGCCGTCGGCCGCCTGGCTGCCGGGGTCCGGGGTCTGCCGGGCGACCTGGCCCGCGTCGTCGTCGGAGTTGACCCGCGCGGTGGCGACCTTGACCTTCAGGCCGGCCTCCGCCAGATCGGCCTTGGCGTCCGCCAGGTCCTCGCCGGTGACGTCCGGGACGTCGACCGGGGCGCCCTTGCTGACGGTGAGCGCGATCGCCGAGCCCGCGCGCAACGTGGTGCCGCCCCCGGGGTCGGTGCCGATCACGAACCCCTTGGGGACGTCGTCGCTGAACTCCCGGGTCACCATGCCCGGTTGGAGTCCTTCCGTCTTCAGCCGGGTTCTCGCCCTGCCGAGTTCGTAGCCGTCCACGTCGGGCACCTTCACCGTCTGCGGGCCCTTGGAGAGGGTGATCGACACGGAGTCGTGGTTCCGTATCCGGGTGCCGACCTCCGGGTCCGTGCTGATGACCGTGCCGCGCTTGACGGTGTCGCTGTAGGCGTAGGTGACCTTGCCGGTCTCCAGACCGGACTCGTCCAGCCGGTCCCGGGCCTGTGCCTCGGTCTTCGCCAGGAGGGCCGGGACCTGCGTGAACTGGCCGGAGTTGATGTACCAGACGCCCGCCCCGAGTCCGAGGGTCAGCAGGACCGCGGCGACGATCAGGAGCGGGCCGCGTCGGGAACCGCCCGAGGAGCGGCCGCGCCGGGACGGCGGGAGCGGGGGACTCTCCAGGACGCTGGTGCGGTGGTACACCGGCGCGGGTTCGTCCTCGTTGACCGGCAGCAGACGCGGCACCGTCAGGGCGCGCGGGATCACGCTCGTGCTGTTCTCGGCGCCGGCGTACTCCGCCGACAGCGCCTGCGGCGGCACCGCGTCCAGCTGGTCGGCGCTCAGCCGGCCATAGGCCTCGCGGGTCTGCGCGAGCAGTGCCACGGCGTCGTACGGACGCAGGTCCGGGGTACGGGCGGTGGCCGACGCGACCAGTTCGTCCAGTTCGTACGGCAGCCCCGGGACCACGGCCGAGGGGGGCGGGACGTCCTCGTGGAGGTGCTTGTAGAGGACTATGGCGGGGGAGTCGCCGTCGTGCGGCTGGCTGCCGGTCAGCATCTCGTACAGGACGACACCGCACGCGTACACGTCGACGCGGGCGTCCGCGGCGCCCGGCTGCTCGATCTGCTCGGGTGAGAGATAGGACACGGTGCCGAGGACGGCTCCGGTGCTGCTCGTCACCGTGTTGACCGACCGCACGAGACCGAAGTCGGCGACCTTGACCCGGCCGTCGTCCCCTATCAGGACGTTCTCCGGCTTCATGTCCCGGTGCACGAAACCGGCGCGGTGCGCGGCGCCGAGCGCGGCGAGCACCGGCTCCAGGATGTCCAGGGCGGCGCGCGGCTGCAGGGCCCCGCGCTCGCGCAGCACGTCACGCAGGGTGCAGCCGGCGACGTACTCCATGGCGAGATAGACGTACGACCCGTCGGTGCCCTGGTCGAAGACCTGCACCACGTTGGGGTGGGCGAGCCGGGCGACGGACTTGGCCTCCCGGATGAACCGCTCGACGAAGGTCCCGTCCGCCGCGAGCGCGGGGTGCATCACCTTGAGCGCGAGCACGCGGTCCAGGCGGGTGTCCAGGGCCCGGTAGACCGTGGCCATCCCGCCGACCGCGATCCGCGCGTCCACGCGATAGCGGCCGTCGAGCACCTGCCCGACCAGCGGGTCCTGAAGGGTCGTATCCACGCAGGCGAGTGTACGAGCCGCCGCTGACAGTCGATTCGGTTCGACCCGATCGGGGCGGTACTGCAGCCGAGCTGTGACGAGGATCGCACGGGGGGAACGCGCGCCTCTCTAGGCAGGTGTACCGGACGCATTCAGCCCTGGGCGCGACTACTGAAAAGCCGGCCGCTCCGGATCCAGCGCCGCCAGGCCCTCCGCAGGAGACGAGGCCTGCGCGTAGTGCCGCCGGGGAATCCGCCCTGCCCGGCGCGCCAGCCGCCCCGCCTCCACCGCGTGCCGCATCGCATGCGCCATCAGCTCGGGCTCCTGCGCCCGCGTCACCGCCGAGGCGAGCATCACACCCGCGCACCCCAGTTCCATCGCCAGGGCCGCGTCCGACGCCGTGCCCGCCCCCGCGTCCAGGATCACCGGCACACGCGCGTGCTCGACGATCAGCTGGAAGTTGTGCGGATTGCGGATGCCGAGGCCGGAGCCGATCGGCGAGCCCAGCGGCATGATCGCCGCGCAGCCCACGTCCTCCAGCTTGCGGGCCAGCACAGGGTCGTCGTTCGTGTACGGCAGCACCGTGAAGCCGTCGTCGACCAGCGTCTCCGCCGCGTCCAGCAGCTCTATGGGGTCCGGCAGCAGGGTGCGCTCGTCGGCGATGACCTCCAGCTTGACCAGGTCCGTGCCGAGCGCCTCGCGCGCGAGGCGGGCCGTCAGGACGGCCTCCCCGGCGGTGAAACAGCCCGCCGTGTTCGGGAGCACCCGAATGCCGAGCTTCTCGAGCACGGACAGCACCGAGCCGTGCACCGAGGGGTTCACCCGCCGCATCGCGACCGTCGTCAGCTCCGTGCCGGAGGCGACCAGCGCCCGTTCCAGCACCTCCAGGCTGGGCGCGCCGCCCGTGCCCATGATCAGCCGGGACGAGAAGGACGTACCGCCGATGACAAAGGGATCGTCGGCCATCGGTCAGCCTCCTTGGACGGCGGTGAGGACTTCCACGCGGTCTCCCTCGGCGAGTGGCGTCGAGGGCCACTGCGTGCGCGGGACCACGGTCTCGTTGAGCGCGGCGGCCACCCCGGCGGGCGCCGCCGTCACCGCCCGCACGACGGTGTCGAGAGCCGTGCCGGGAGCGAACTCCCGCGGCTCTCCGTTGACGGAGATGTTCATGCCGGCTGCTCCAGGAGCTCCGTGGCGGCGAAGCGCCTCGGGGTGAACGGGCGTGCCGCGTCGGGGAGCTCACCGGTCGTCAGGACGTGCACCATGGCGTCCCCGGTGATCGGCGTGAGCAGCACGCCATTGCGATAGTGGCCGGTCGCGAGCACCAGCCCGGCCAGTTCCGTGGGCCCGAGCAGCGGGGCGTTGTCCGGGGAGCCCGGGCGCAGTCCCGCGCGGGTCTCTGTGAGCGGCAGTTCGGTGATGCCGGGGACGAGTTCGTGGGCGTCCCGCAGCAGCTCGTACACCCCGCCCGCGGTCACCGTCGTGTCCCACCCCAGCTCCTCGCTGGTCGCGCCGATCACCAGCTCTCCGCTCTCGCGCGGCACCAGATAGACCTGGCTGCCGCGGACCACGGCCCGCACCGTGCGGCTCAGGAAGGGCGCGCAGCGCGGAGGAACGGTCAGCCGGAGCACCTGGCCCTTGACGGGCCGTACCGGGGGCAGGACGTCCGCGGGGATCCCTTCGAGGCGGCCGCTGAGGCTTCCGGCGGCGAGCACGACCTGGCCCCCGCCCAGGTCGTCGCCGTCAGTCGTGGTGACTCCCGCGGCCCGGTCCCCCGCGACACGGAGGCCCTTGGCCCACGCGCGGTGGAAGACGACACCTGCCTGCTCGCACGCGGCCAGCAACGCGCGCGTGAGGCGGCGCGGATCGATCTGGTGGTCGCCGTCCACCCGCAGCCCGCCCCGCACCCCCGGCGCGAGCATCGGCTCCAGCCGCCGGCACTCCCGGCCGGACAGCCACTCCGACTCCAGCCCCGACTGCCGCTGGAGCGCGTGCAGTTCGCGGAGGTGGGCGCGGTCGTCGGCGTCCAGGGCGACGGCGAGCGTGCCGCACCGGCGGTAACCGAGATCCTGTCCGGTCAGTTCGGTGAGCTCGGCCGCGAAGGCGGGATAGCGCTGGGCGGAGGCGAGGTTCAGGCCCAGCAGGGTCTGCTCGCCGTAGTGCAGTTCGGTGACCGCGGCCAGCATCCCGGCGGCCACCTGGGCGGCCCCGCCGCCCGGTTCGGGATCCACGACGGCCGTGGTGAGACCGTGCTGGGCGGCCCGCCAGGCCGTGACCAGGCCGATGATGCCGCCCCCGACGACGAGGACGTCTGACGTACGTGAGGACATGGGCGTCCAGCCCCTCCCTTCGCCGGCATGACCCGGATCAGGTTCGTACGGTCGGAGGCCGCCAGCCTCCCTCTCAGCCCGGTGCGTCCGGGCTCCCGCGAGTGCTCTACGTTGGCCACCCTAGCCCGTGCCCGTGTGCCGCTGTAAGGGAGCCTCGCACCATGCCCCGCTCGCTCGACGGTCTCGTCCTCGCCCCGGTGGCCGATCAGGCACCGGGTCAGGTCGGGACGCGCACCCGGTTCACCTACCACGAGAAGGACGGGGAGATCTGGGCGGAGTACGCGGGCGGCGACGTCGTACGCGGCCATCTCGTCGGCACGCGCGCGGGGGACCGTCTCGACTTCCGGTACGTCCAGCTCAAGCCTGACGGGACGACATCCTCCGGGCACTGTGTCTCGACGGTCGTGGAGCTTCCCGACGGCCGGGTGCGGCTGGAGGAGACGTGGGAGTGGGAGTCGCAACCGGGCAGCGGGACGAGCGTTGTGGAGCAGGTCACGGAGCACGACTCCTGACTGACTGATTGTCAGGTGACTATGGTGATCAAATGAGCGAGCAGATGCAGGCGCGGGCGCAGCGGCGGGTGGTCGTGGTCGGCGCGGGCATGGCCGGGGTGCAGACCGCGGTCGCCCTGCGGGAACAGGGCTTCACGGGAACCGTCACGCTGATCGGCGCGGAGCCCCATCAGCCGTACGACCGTCCGCCGCTCTCCAAGGCCGTGCTGCTGGGCAAGGCCGAGGGATCCGCCTTCGACGTGGACTTCGAGGCCCTCGGCATCGAACTGCAGCTCGGCCGCGAGGCGCTGGGCGTGCGCCCCGACGCGCACGAGCTGGACACCGAGGCCGGGCCCTGCCCGTACGACGTCCTGGTCATCGCCACCGGTGCCGAACCGATCCGGCTGCCCGGCACGGAGGGCGTGCCCGGCGTGCATCTGCTGCGCACCCTCGACGACGCCGAGCGACTGCGCCCCGTGCTGGCCCGGCAGCACGACATCGTGGTCGTCGGCGCGGGCTGGATCGGCGCCGAGTTCGCCACCGCCGCACGCGAGTCGGGCTGCGCGGTGACGGTCGTGGAAGCCGCCGACCGGCCGCTCGCGGGCGCGCTGCCCGCCGAGGTGGCCGCGCCGATGGCCTCCTGGTACGCCGACGCCGGGGCCGTTCTGCGGACGAACGCGCGCGTGGAGCGTGTCGATCCGGGCGCGGTCGTCCTGGACGACGGTTCCCGGGTGGCCGCGGGCGCTGTGGTGGTCGGTATCGGCGCCCGGCCGGCAACGGCCTGGCTCGCCGGTTCCGGCATCGAGCTGGGCGCCCACCGCGAGGTCCTCGCCGACGACCGGCTGCGCACCTCCGCGCCGGACGTCTACGCGGTCGGCGACTGCGCCTCCTTCCCCTCGGCGCGGTACGGCGAGCGCCTGCTGGTCCACCACTGGGACAACGCCCTCCAGGGCCCCCGCACGGTGGCCGCCGACATCCTGGGCGAGACCCCCACGGTCTACGACCCGGTCCCGTACTTCTGGTCCGAGCAGTTCGGCCGCTTCGTCCAGTACGCCGGCCACCACGCTTCCGCCGACACGACCCTGTGGCGCGGCGAGCCGTCCGGTCCCGCCTGGACGGTGTGCTGGCTGCGCGAGAACCGCCTGGTGGCCCTCCTGGCGGTGGGCCGGCCCCGCGACCTGGCCCAGGGCCGCCGCCTGATCGAGGCGGGCACGGAGATGGACCCGGAACTGTTGGCAGACCCGGCGAGACCGCTCAAGGCGGCGACGGCGTAGGCGGCCCGGGGCCCGGCGATTCCTGAGCGGCGAGGGCGAGGGCGTGGGCGGCCCGTCCGGCCACGGAGGCCGACGATGGCGCAGGCAAGGTCGCCCCGGTGAAGGCCTCCGGAAAGGGCGACGAGTCCGTCGCCTTCTCCGTCGCCTCCGACATGGACGGCGAGGCGACCGGGCCCCGTATGCCGCCGCTGGCAACCACGGCGGAGGCGGACCACCGTGTCGTGACCCGGGCAAGGCCCTTCCGCCGCGGTGGCGCGGTCTGGTGGTGTTTGACGCGCCTGAGCTGCTGGCGGCCATGCTTTCGGCCGTCTGGGCAGCGTGTCGCGCGATCGGTCGCGGTCGGCGAATTGCGGTGGCGGGTCGCTCGGCGGCGCGGCCTAGTGGTGCCTGATGCCCCTGACCTACCGGCGGCCACGCTTGGGCTTCCCGGGCGAGGCGCTGCGCAATCGGACGCCACCGGCGATCACAGTGGCGCGTCGGTCGGCGGCGTGGTCCGGCGACGCGGCCCGATACTGCTCGGTGCCCCTGACCTGCTGCCGGCCTCTCTTTCGGCCCCCGGGGCCACCCTGAGCGCACCCGGCGATCAGCCCTTCCGTCCCCCCGTCGGAGGTGCCCCGGCTTCCGACTGTCAGTGCGGGATGGCACGCTTAATCCCGTGACCGAGATTGACGCAAAGATCGATGCTCTCGTCCCCGCCTGGCTCACCCTCCCCGACATCGCAGAGATGCTCGATGTCGAGGTGACGCGTGTGCGGCAGCTGGTCAAGGAGGGCCAGCTCATCGCCGTACGCCGTGGTGAGAACCGCGCGCTGCACGTGCCCGCCGCCTTCATCGACGTGGCCGAGCAGAAGGTCGTCAAGGGCCTGACCGGGACCCTGACGCTCCTGAGGGACGACGGCTTCACCGACGAAGAGATGCTGGAGTGGCTCTTCACGCCCGACGACAGCCTGCCCGGCACCCCCGCGCAGGCCCTGAGCGAGAATCGCGGCACGGAGGTGAAGCGCCGGGCCCAGGCGCTCGCCGTCTGATCCGAACCACACCGGCGTACGGGCCGTGACCACCGAGGCCACGGCCACGGTCCGGCACGGCCCGTACGCCACCGAACCCGGGGGAGACACACGCATGCCCGACACCGCCCGCACCCAGCTCGCCGACGCCCGTGTCTACCTGTGCACGGACGCCCGCAGGCGCCAGGGCGACCTCGCCGAGTTCCTGGACGCGGTCCTGGCCGGCGGTGTCGACATCGTGCAGCTGCGGGACAAGGGCATGGAGGCGGCCGAGGAACTGGAGCATCTGCGGGTGTTCGCCGACGCCTGCGCGCGCCACGGCAAGCTTCTCGCGGTCAACGACCGGGCCGACGTCGCCCACGCGGCCGGTGCCGACGTACTGCATCTGGGCCAGGGCGACCTGCCCGTCCCCGCCGCCCGCGCGATCCTCGGCGACGACATCCTCATAGGCCGCTCCACCCACGCCGAGTCGGAGGCCGCAGCGGCCGCCGAGCAGGACGGCGTGGACTACTTCTGCACCGGCCCCTGCTGGCCGACCCCCACCAAGCCGGGCCGGCACGCCCCCGGCCTCGACCTGGTCCGCCACACCGCCGCCCTCGGCACCGACCGCCCCTGGTTCGCCATCGGGGGCATCGACCTCGGCAACCTCGACGAGGTCCTGGAGGCCGGCGCCCGCCGGGTCGTGGTCGTCCGGGCGATCACCGAGGCGGACGATCCGGGCGCGGCCGCCGCGGAGTTCGCGAAGCGGTTGCGTGACACGTGGTGACGGGTCGGCGCCGACCGGAGAGGCCGGTCGCATGATCGGCCCGGTGTCCGAAGGATGGACAACAAGTCGACAAAACGGGCAAATTTCCCTGATCTGGTTGGGTGACCGCTGCCCCCTGGCTAACCTGCCGGTATGGCCCTAGGAACCGCATCCACCAGGACTGACCGCGCACGCACGGTGCGCGACATGCTCGCCGCGGGAAAGACGACGTACTCCTTCGAGTTCTCGGCGCCGAAGACCCCCAAAGGCGAGCGGAACCTGTGGAGCGCCCTCAGGAGGGTCGAGGCGGTCGCCCCGGACTTCGTCTCCGTCACCTACGGCGCCGGCGGCTCCACCCGCGCGGGCACCGTCAAGGAGACCCAGCAGATCGTCGCGGACACCACCCTGACCCCGGTCGCCCACCTCACCGCGGTCAACCACTCCATCGCGGAACTGCGCAACATCATCGGCCAGTACGCCGACGCCGGGATCCGCAACATGCTGGCCGTGCGCGGCGACCCGCCCGGCGACCCGATGGCCGAGTGGGTGGCGCACCCCCAGGGCCTGACCTACGCCGCCGAACTCGTCCGGCTCATCAAGGAGTCGGGCGACTTCTGTGTCGGTGTCGCCGCCTTCCCGGAGATGCACCCGCGCTCCGCCGACTGGGACACCGACGTCGCGCGCTTCGTGGACAAGTGCCGTGCCGGCGCCGACTACGCCATCACCCAGATGTTCTTCCAGCCGGAGTCCTATCTGCGGCTGCGTGACCGAGTCGACGCGGCGGGCTGCGCGACCCCCGTCATCCCGGAGATCATGCCCGTGACCAGCGTCCGGATGCTGGAGCGGCTACCACAGCTCAGTAACGCGATCATCCCCTCCGTCCTGAAAGAGCGGATCCTCACAGCAAAGGACGATCCGGCCGCTGTACGCTCAATCGGAATCGAGTTCGCCACGGAGTTCTGCGCGCAACTGCTGTCCGAGGGAGTGCCCGGACTGCACTTCATCACGCTCAACAACTCAACGGCCTCGCTGGAAATCTACGAAAACCTGGGTCTGCACCATCCACCGCAGGCCTAGACCGGCCGCACGGACATACGACACACTGCGTAGCGGTCACTGGGAGAGGGGCGTACATGGGCTGGACGGTCCTCTACATCGCGTTCGGATTCGTCGCGCTGTGGCTGCTCGGCGAGGTGCTGCTGCAGTACAAGGCGCGACTGCGCTGGCGGCTGCTCGCCTTCGTCGGCTTCCTCGGTGTGGTCCTCGGCGTGCTGATCCCGTCGGTGATCGTCATCGGCCTGGGCGCGATCGCCTTCGCGGTCGGCCAGACCTACGTCACCCTGTCCTTCCGTCGCGGCTTCGAGCAGGGCTGGGCGGTCAACCCCCCGGCCGCACTGGGCGGTCTGACCGGCGGCAAGAAGAGCCGCCGCGAGCGCGGCCGCGAGGAGCCCGACCTGGAGGCCTCCGACCTGGCGACGGGCGGCGCGGCCCATCTCGATGAGACCGGGTACGACCAGGGCCGGCCGGACAACACCGCCGGCTTCGGCCACGACGACGACTACGACCGCGACGACGTCTTCACGCCCGCACGCTCCGCCGCCCCCACGGCCGCCGAGACCACCTCGGTCTACGAGCCGCAGCCGCTGCCCGACGACACCGGCTCCTACGGCGTGTACAACGACTCCGCCTACGCCGGTGACCAGTCCTACGCGTCCACGGGCCAGACACAGGACCAGTACGCGACGGCCGCCGCCGACCAGACCTACGGCTACGACGGCTACACCGGCTACGACCAGCAGCAGTACGGCTACGACCCGGCCGGACAGCAGCAGTACGCCGCCTACTCCGACCCGTACATCGGCACCCAGACCTATGGCGCGGGCTCGTACGACACCTCCTACGGCGGCCAGCAGCAGTTCGTCCAGCAGGGCTACGACCAGTACGGCGGGACGTACGGCGGCGAGACCCCGGCCGGCGGGGTGTGGGTGCCGCAGCAGCGCACCGACGAGTCCTACGGCGGTGAACTCCCGCAGGAGCAGGGGTACTACCAGGACGACAGCGGCCAGGGGCAGCACAACCAGGGCCAGGGGTACGACGAGCAGTACCGCTTCTGACGCGGGGCTGCCCGCGTCACTGAGAGCCGCGGAACTCCGGCCCCTCCACGATCAGTCCGGCCACCAGCGCACCTGACATCCCGGCGTGGGCGAGGCCGCCGCCGGGATGCGACCAGCCGCCGACCGTGAACAGGCCAGGTATCGCCGTGCTGTTGGACGGATGCAGGATGCCGTCGCCGCCGGCCAGCGAGGGCGGGGGGACGGCGCCGCCCTCGGCCCCTGTCTCCCGCTCGGTGTGCAGCGGCGTCCGCACCTCGCGCCACAGGATCCGCTCGCGCAAGCCGGGAATCGCCCGCTCGGCGGCGGCGACCATCCGGTCCGCGAAGGTCTCGACGACCCCCGGTGTGACCCAGTCGTATCCACGGCCGCAGGGCACGGTCGCCGTCAGCACGACGGACTCGTGGTCCGCGTCGGGGCGCAGCGCGGGGTCGTCCGGCCGGTCGATCCGGACCGTGGGGTCGGGCATCTCCCCGTGGGCGAACAGGTCCAGCTTGTCCTCCGGATCGGGGCCGTACACCACCGTGCGGTGCGCGGCGTCCGGCTCGCGCGCGCCGCGCAGAGCGAGACACACCACGAACCGGCCCGGGTGCAGGTCCTCGGCGCCGGGAAGGACGCCCTCGCCGCCGTAGAGCTCGCGACCCGGTACGAGCGCGCGCAGCCGCCAAGGTCCGGTGCCGACGACGGTGTCCGCCTCCTCGACCGTCCCGTCGGCGAACTCCAGCCCGACCGCGCGACCGTCCTTCTCCAGGACGCCCGTCACCTCGGCGCCGAAGCGGAACTCGACCTTGCGCTGGACGCACCGCTCGTACACCGCACGCGCCAACTCCCTTACGCCGCCCCGGACATACCAGGTCCCGAAGGCGTGCTCCACGTACGGCAGGACGGCCGCGCTCGCCGGAGCGGAACCGGGGTCGAGGCCGTACGCGAGCGCGTGGCCGTACAGCAGGGCCGCGAGACGGGGGTCCCGCAGCTCCCAGGCGCCGATCTGGGCCAGGGTGCAGGCCCGGCGGGTGCGCAGCAGCCGCTTGTGCGGCACCGCGGGGTAGGGCTCACGCTGCAGCACCTGCCAGTTGGGCCACAGGGGCTCCTCCAGGAGCGGCCTGCGGGTGCGGTCCCAGGCCTCGCGGGCCCGGATGAGGAAGTCGCCCCAGCGTGCGCCCGCGCCCGCGCCGAGGGCCTCGTCCAGTGCGGTGACCACTCCCGCGCGCGAGGCGTTGGGCAGGGACACCTCGGTGCCGTCCGTGAAGACGTGCCGTGACGACGGGTCGACCTGGACCAGCTCGACGACCGACTCCAGTGGCTCCTTGCCGGTCTTGATGAACAGATCGCGGTAGACAGCGGGAAGGGTGAGCAGCCCCGGCCCGGTGTCGAACCCGAACCCGTCCCGCTCGAACCGGCGCACCGCCCCGCCGTACGTCTCCGTACGCTCGTACACCGCCACCCGGTGGCCCGCGACGGCCAGCCGGGCAGCAGCCGCCATCGCGCCCATCCCGGCGCCGATCACCGCAATCCGTGCCATGCCTGCGACTTTATCGGCCGCCACTGACACTCCCCGGCCGCGGGCCGCGGTTACGGGCAGGTCGGACCGCCTTGCACGCGCCAGTCTGCCGTTCCCCTCCGGGCCACGCCCCACCGGGCGACCGGCCAAGGCCTCGCCCGCCTCGGTGCAGGTGCGCAGACCGGGTCGGGGGGCGGGAGGCGCGGTTCCGCGGGTGGTGCGAGCCGGGGACGGGGAGGCCTGGGCACGGCCCCGCAGGGGGTTGGCTCGGCGGTGGCCTCGCGGGTGCGGCAGGCGGAGGCGAAGTCGTTTCGCCTGCCGAAGGCGTCGGTCCGGTGGTCGGCTCGGCGGTGGTACTCGCGGTGTGCGGCAGGCGGAAGTCGGGTCGTTCCGGCCGTCTACGGCGTCAGGCCGGTGGCCGGGCCTGCTGGGTCGCCAGGCGTCTCTCCTCCCGTCGCCGGGCCCTGCGGCGGCGGAATCTCCGGATGCGGGAGATCAGGAAGACCAGCACCACCAGTCCGGTCGTCAGCAGGACGCCCGCGATGATCGCCGCCGCCTCCGGGTGGAACATCGCGAAGGCGACGATGCCGCCGACGCCGAGATCCTCCGCCAGGCTCAGGACGATGTTGCTGAAGGGCTCCGGGGAGGCGTTCACCGCCATGCGGGTGCCCGCCTTGACCGTGTGGCTCGCCAGCGCCGTCGAACCGCCCACCAGGCCCGCGACCACGTCGTTGAGCGAACCGCTCTGCCCCGCGAGCAACGCCCCGACCCAGGCGCCGGCGACCGGCCGGACCACGGTGTGTACGGAGTCCCACGCCGAGTCGACGTACGGGATCTTGTCCGCCACCGCCTCGCACAGGAACAACACGCCTGCCACGACGAGGACTTCGGGGCGCTGAAGGGTCTCGGGGACGTCGTCGCTCAGCCCCGTCGCGCCGAACACGCCGAGCAGCAGCACCACCGCGTACGCGTTGACGCCGCTGGCCCAGCCGCTCGTGAACACCAAAGGGAGTACCGACACGGACGCGATCGTAGCCAGTCGGCCACGGGCCGTCCTGGGGGTGAGTGCGCAGGACTGAGTATCCGTACCCAGGGGCGGAGATGAGTACGCGCGCGGATGGGCCTCGACCTGCCTGAACGGGAGAGTGGAGGCACGGCGAAGGGGAACGGCTCCGGCACCGGCGACACGGGGCGCCGGAACGGAGCCGCCCCGGACCCGCTCCTTCCGTCGGCCGAGGCCGGCGGGAGCGAGGCACGGGGGAACCCGGAAAGCGGGGGAACGACCGAACGGGGGCCCAACGGGGGGACGGGGGATCGGGGGAGTGCGGGGGAGCAAGGGAAGGCGCCGGTTCGAGGTGGCCCGCGGGGGACGCGGCCACAGCGGACCGGCGCTTTCGCATGTCAGCCCGGTGTCATCCCCTGCGCCCGCTCACCCGCCCCTGCAACAGCCGCGACAGCGCCGCGTGCACGTCGTCCAGGGAGCGCTCGGGCTGGAAGGACTGCCAGTCCAGGGCGGCCACCAGGACCATGCCGACCAGGGCGGAGGCGGTCAGCGAGACGTCGATCTCGTCGCTGAACTCGCCGTTCTCCACACCCTCGCGCAGCACGTCCTCCACGACCGCCACGGCCTGCTGACGGACCACCATGAGCGTGGACTGCCAGGTCCGGTTGGTGCGCCACAGCTCGGCCACGTACAGCTGGGTGAAGGCCGGGTAGCGGTCGATGAAGACGAGGCCCGCGCGGATCATCGCGTCCAGGGCGTCCACCTTGCCGCCCCCCGCGCGTGCCGTCGCTTCCGCCGCCTCCCGCAACGAGGCGGTGAGCAGGCCCACACCGTGCCGCAGCAGCTCCTCGAAGAGGACGGACTTGCTCGCGAAGTTGTAGTAGACCGTGCCCTTCGCGACCCCGGCGCGCTCGGCGATCTCGTCGACCGTGGTGGCGGAGAAGCCCTGCTCGGCTATGAGCGTGACGGCCGCCTCGTAGAGCTTCTGCCGGGTGGCCTCGCGGCG
This sequence comes from Streptomyces sp. NPDC102270, assembly GCF_044766405.1. Classification (NCBI taxonomy): domain Bacteria; kingdom Bacillati; phylum Actinomycetota; class Actinomycetes; order Kitasatosporales; family Streptomycetaceae; genus Streptomyces; species Streptomyces sp. NPDC102270. The sequence continues at coordinate 22,277 of NZ_JBIWLX010000006.1, forward strand.
TGTGCTGACGCCCGCCGGGGCGCTGCTGCTTTCCATGGTCCTGATTCTCACAGGTGAGGGGGCACCCGAGGTCGCGGAAGGGCTCACAGGGTCAGCTCCGGGTGCAGTCGGTCCAGCGTCCATACCTGCCGGCGACGCGCCGAGACGGCGGTCAGCGCGAGGGCGCCCGCGGTGAAGGCGAGGAGCACCACGCACGCGTGCCACACCGGAGTGAGACCGCCGCCCGTGATGAGCCTTCTGAGGGCCTCGACGACATAGCTCATCGGAAGGAAGGGGTGGATCGCGTTGAAGAAGCCCGGGCTGGTCTGGACGGGGTAGGTGCCGCCCGCGGACGTCAGCTGGAGCATCAGGAGGGCCAGGACCAGGATCCGGCCCGCGGCACCGAAGCGGGCGTTGAGCCATTGGACGATCGCCGCGAAGCAGGCCGTCACCAAGAACAGGAAGCCCACCGTCCCGGCGGCCCGCGCCATCTGGAGGCCGATCGCCCAGTGCAGCACCGACATCAGGGCCACGACCTGCAGCACCCCGATCGCCACCACGGGCAGCCATCCCGCCAGCGCGATCCGCCAGGCCGCGGCACCGGCGGCGAGAGCACGCCGGTTCATCGGCGTGATGAGCATGTACGCCACCATCGCGCCCACCCACAGGGACAGCGGGATGAAGTACGGGGCGAACCCGGTGCCGTAGTTCGGTGCCTTGTGCAGGTCCTTGGAGACCAGCTGGACCGGGTCGGCCATCACGCCGGTGCGCCGGTCGCGGTCCTTCTTGTCGTAGTCGGGGATCTGCGAGGCACCGTCGTGCAGCCCGTCGGAGAGCTTCCCGGAGCCGTCGGCGAGCTTGTACATGCCGCCGCTGAGGGTGTCGGCCCCGGTCTTGAGCCTGCCGACGCCCTCGTCCAGGTCCTGTGCGCCGGTCCGCGCGGTGCCGAGGCCCGAGTGGAGCGTCCTGGCGCCGGCGGCGACCTTGCCCGCGCCCCGGTTCAGCTGGTTGATCTTCGCAACGGCGTCGTCCAGGTCCTCGGAGAGGCGGGGCGCCCGGTCGGCGAGGGTCCGGGCCTGCTGCTGGAGGGTGGCGAGTTGGCCGTCGAGCTTCTTCAGGTCGCCGTTCTGGTCGGCGACGAGGACGTTGACGTCGTCGGCGACCTTCGCCACGTCCGCGGCGGCCTGCCTGGCCTTCTTCAGGTCGGCACAGTCGGGGTCCGGCAGGACCGGGTCCGTGCAGCGCGCCTTGTAGACGGCGTTCAGTGCGTCGACAGCCTTGTGTGCTCCGCCGGCGGCCGCCGGGGCGGTCCTGACCAGCGTGTCGAGGTTGCGGCGGACGGCCACGGCCGAGTCGGCGACGAGCCGGGCGGTATCGCCGATGCTCTTCTCGTTGCCCTTGAGGAAGGGACCCACCTTGTCCGCGACCCCGTTGACCTTGTCGGCGAGGCTCTGAGTGCCGTCGGCGACCTGCCGGGCGCCGTCCGCGAGGTCGCCCGAGCCCGTGTCGAGCTTCGCCAGCCCGTCGGAGAGCTTGCCGCTGCCGGCCTTGGCCTCCCGCAGGCCCGAGGCGAGGTCCTCGGAGCCCTTCTCTGCCTTGCCGATGCCCCCCTCCAGGTCGTCGGCCCCGTTGGCGGCCTTCACCGTGGCGCCGTGGATGTCGGAGAAGGAGATGAAGATCCGGTCCAGGAAGGACCGCGACGCCTTCGTGGACGCGGCCTGGCGCACCTCGGCGAAGACCGTCCGCGAGATCTGCCCGACGATGTAGTTGTTGGAGTCGTTCGTACGGACCTGGAGGGCGCCGGTCTCGGGGGAGTCGCCCGCGCTGGAGGCGATCCGCCGGCTGAAGTCGGCCGGCATGGTGAGCGACAGGTAATAGGTGCCGTTCTCGACGCCCTTTCGCGCCTCGGCGGCGCCGACCTCGTGCCAGTCGAAGGTGTCGCTCTCGCGCAGTCCCTCGGTGAGGTCGTCGCCCGCGGTCAGCTTCTTCCCGTCGGCGGTGGCGCCCTTGTCGTCGTTCACGAGGGCGACGGGGATGCGGTCCAGGCGGCCGTAGGGGTCCCAGAAGGACCACAGGTACAGGGCGCCGTACAGCAGGGGCAGCACCAGCAGGGCCACCAGGGCGGCGCGCGGCAGCTTCCCTCTGCCGAAGCGGCGCAGCTCAAGCGCGGCCAGTCTCGGCGAGCGCATCGGTCATCTCCTCACTGGTCTCGTCCCTCACGGCTTCCGGCCGCGTGGACACCGTCACGGCGTCCTCAGGGGCCTCGCTGCACACCGCCACGACCGTCGTCCCGGCCGCGGCGAGGGACCTGAGGAGCGCCCAGGCCTCGGCGCGTTCGGCGTCCGACAGCTTCAGGTCCAGGTCGTCGACGGCGAGCAGCCGCGGACGGCCGATCAGCGCCAGGGCGATCGACAGCCGCAGGGCTTCCAGACGTTCCAGATCGCGTACGGCGGTCCGCGCGCCCTTCGGCAGCGCTGGGAGGTCGAGCCCGGCGGCCGCCGGCGCGGTGTCGATCCGCAGCTTCGCCTCGGCCGTACGCTCCGCGCGGGGTCGCAGCAGGGCGCGCACCGAGTCGCCGAACCGGCGCTGCAGCAGCGTCCGTTCGCGCAGGTGCTCCCCGACGGTCAGGGCCGGGTCGAGGTCGGTGACCCCGGCGACGTTCGCCGGCGCGCTGAACCGGCGCACCGCCGCGAGCTGCTTCGGCAGCCGTGCCCCGCCCACGGTCGCCGTGCCCTCGGTGGCCTTCATCCGCCCGGTGAGCGCCAGCAGCAGGCTCGTACGACCGGACCCCGAGGGCCCCTCCACGGCGATCAACGCGCCGGGCTCCGCGGCGAGGTCGACCCCGCGGAACGCCCAGCCGCGAGGCCCCTTCAGACCGAGACCCTCGGCCGTGACAGCGACTCCGTCCACGGCCACCCCCTGATCTTCTTGAATCGAGAACTTTTTGAACTGACTGGTCAGTGCAAAAAGTAACCCGAACCTTCGATCGAAGCAAAAGCCCAGGTCAGAACGGATTGTCAGTGGCATACCTCACGATGGGCACATACGGCACTCCGTAGCGCGAGATGCCGGCAACCAGACGACAGGAGGATCGTCATGGCCAGCTACCACGCAGCCGCCGCCCGTCGGCGCCGCGCCACCGGCCCTGCCCCCTCACTGACCGGCCCGGCGAGCGACGTACACCCCGTGCTGCGCCGGGCGACGGCCCCGCCCGCCGCCCTCGACCTGCTCGCCCAGGCCCGCGCGGGCCTCGACGAGGCTTCGGCACTGGAGACGCCGAACGAGCGCTATGCGACGGCCCATCTCGCCGCCCTGCGCACCGCGGCCGCCGTGCTCGCCGCCCGGGGGCGTCCGGAACCGACGCCCCGACGCCGCGCCAAGATACGGAGCGCCTGGGAAGTGCTCCCCGAGATAGCGCCCGAGCTCGCGGAGTGGAGCGCGCTGTTCGCCTCCGGGGCCCGGCGCCGTGCCCGGGCCGAGGCGGGCATCCAGGGCGCGGCCAGCCGCCGGGACGCGGACGACCTCATACGCGACGTGGCGATGTTCCTGCGCCTCGTCGAGCGGATGCTGGTGCTCCAGCCGGTCCTGCCGCAGCCACGCCAGGACGCCGAGGGGTCACAGGAGAGCGGCCACGGCACCGACCGTGACTTTCCGGACGCCGGGTGACCGGCGCGCGGCGCCACGGACCACCGGGGCCCACCAGGGTCCGCCGTACGAGACGGGCAACCGGGCACGGCACCACAGTGACCAGGTGGGGTACCGGAGGCAATAGGGTGGAAGGCGCCTGAAGCCTTCACATCCGCGCCGAGGAGTCAACTGCCGTGTCGGACCCGCTGCGACCCCGCGCCTCCCTCCGTACCGCCGTGGTCTGGGAGGTCCTCCAGGACGCCCTCGACCGCCGGGTCAAGGCCACGGGTCGCCAGGCGCTGGACGTCCTCGACACCGGAGGCGGCAGCGGCAACTTCGCGGTGCCCGTCGCCCGTCTCGGCCACCAGGTCACCGTCGTCGACCCCAGCCCCAACGCGCTGTTCGCCCTGGAGCGCCGGGCCGCCGAGGCCGGTGTCGCCGACCGGGTGCGGGGCGTCCAGGGCGACGCCCACGGCCTCTTCGACGTGGCCGAGCGCGGCGGCTACGACGTGGTGCTGTGCCACGGCGTCCTGGAGTACGTGGACGACCCGGCCGAGGGCGTGCGCAACGTGGTGGCAGCCCTGCGCCCCGAGGGCGTCCTCAGCCTGCTCGCCGCCGGACTCGGCGGCGCCGTGCTCGCGCGGGCCCTCGCCGGCCACTTCAAGGAGGCCCGGCAGGCGCTCGACGACCCGAACGGCCGCTGGGGCGACGGCGACCCCGTGCCGCGCCGCTTCACCGCCGACCAGCTCACCGCGCTCGTCGAGGGCGTCGGCCTCACCGTGGGCGCCGTGCACGGTGTGCGGGTCTTCGCCGACCTCGTCCCCGGCGTGCTGGTGGACACCGAACCCGGTGCCCTGGAAGCCCTCCTGAAGCTGGAGGAGGCGGCGGCCGAACTCCCCGCCTTCCACTCCGTGGCCACCCAGCTCCATGTGCTCGGTGAGACGCGGGAGGCCGCCGAGGCCTGAGCCGCCCCCTGTGCCGGAGTGCTGATCAGGTACTTGATGGTGCATGGAGTACGCCACAGGCCCCCCGATCGCGCCCGCAGCGCCGTATGATCGAGGGAGACCGCCCGGCATGACGGGACGGCCGCTGGGGAATGACAAGATTCAGCAGCCGGAGCGTTCATGACGGAATCCGGTTGGCCAATTGGCGCAGAGGGGCGGGTTTCACGGGGGCGATTCCCTGCCTATCCTGAAGGGACCCCCCGAGTCGCCCCGGCGACTGCACGATGAGGAGGACTCCGTGCCGCTCTCGGAGCACGAGCAGCGCATGCTCGAGCAGATGGAGCGAGCGCTGTACGCCGAAGATCCCAAGTTCGCGTCGGCGCTCGAGGGAAGCGGGCTGCGTACGTACACCCGGCGGCGGGTCTACCAGGCGGTCGCCGGCTTCCTCGTGGGTATCGCGCTCCTCATGGCCGGTATGGTCGCCAAGCAGGTGTGGCTCAGCGTGGTGGGGTTTCTCGTCATGCTGGGGTGCGCGGTGCTCGCGGTGACCGGCTGGCGCAAGGCCCCCAAGCCGGGCGAGCAGCCCGCTGCCGGTGCCCCGCACGCCCGTCGTCAGGGACGCCAGAAGCGCTCGATGATGGACCGGATCGAGCAGCGCTGGCAGCGCCGCCGCGACGAACAGGGCGGCCAGTAGCCGGCCCCCCGCCCACCGCGGTCGCCACGAGCCGCTCTCACAGACGTTCTGAGGGGGTGAGCACCCAGCCGGGTGCTCACCCCCTCCCGCATGTCTCCGAGCTGTCCGCCAGGCGTCCCCGCCCGTGCAGGCACTCATCCCTGGCAGCACAGTGCCCGGGCCTTCGAGAGGCCCGGGCCACCGTCGTCCGCCGCCCTGCGGGGCGGCTCTTCCAGCCTTCCCGACTCAGCCTCCCTGACCGGACGGTTTGCGCAGGGTCGGCCGGGCCGCCGCCGCGCGTGTCCTGACCCTTGCCCACCACTCCGAGACCGCCCACACCACCCTCGCGGTAGAACGCGGGGCGATCAGCGCACGCGCCCGCGTGCCCCGGCCCACCGAGCCGCGCAGTCCGCCGATCACCCGATGGACGTCCTGCGCGAGGCCGGCCGTCAGCCGGGGATGCGGGGCGTAGAGCACCTGCTCCACGGCGTCCGCCACCCGGTGCACCGAGGCCGCGGCCGTCGGATCGAGATGCCCCAGCCGGACCATCCGTGCGGCCGCCTTGCGTGGCGTCTGCGAGTCGTCCGGCGGGATCCCGAAGTCCCACGCCGTGTCGGTCAGCTCCTGCCAGGCCGCCAGGGTGTGCGCGGCAGCGCCCTCGTCACTGCGGCCGTGCCCGCCCAGACGCACCGAACGGGTACGCAGCCGCCACAGCATCGGCGCCAGGGGAATCAACAGCACGCCCAGCCCGACGAGCACCCAGAACAGCAGCTTCAGATACCACCACGGGCCCTGTACGGCCCACCAGGGGCCGCCGCCGTCCGCGGCCGCCGCTGCCGCCGGGGAGGCGCTGTCGCACGCCTCCAGCTTCCGCAGCTGGGCCGAGCAGCTCTCGCTCGCCGAGGGCGAGGCCGACGGCGCCGTGGACGACCCGGCGGACGGCCGCGCCACGCCGGGGTCCACGCTGCCGGTGGCGTCCGGGATGGTGTACGACGGCACCGTGCCCCGGGTCGGGGTGGGCTCGAAGCGGGTCCATCCCACGCCCTCGAAGTACAGCTCGGGCCAGGCGTGGGCGTCCTTGAGCCCCACCGACACCGAGCCGTCCGCCTGCGGGGTGCCGGGCGCGAAGCCCACCGCGACCCGGGCCGGAATGCCCAGGGAGCGGGCCATCGCCGCCATGGCGAAGGAGAAGTGGACGCAGAAGCCCTGCTTGTCCCGCAGGAAGTTGGCGATCGCGTTGGGCCCGTCGCCGACCTCCACCTGGGTGTCGTACTCGAAGCCCCCGGTCACCGCGAAGTAGTCCTGGAGGTCGACCGCCTGCTCATAGGGGTTCTTCGCGTCCGCCGTGACCTCGCGGGCGGTCCTGGCCACCACCGCCGGCACCGAGTCGGGCAGGTCGGTGTACTCACGCTCGATGACCGGGGGAGCGGCCGGTGCCGCGGCGAGCTGCTCGGCCGTCGGCTGGACGTCCAGGCTCTTCACCTCGTACGTCAGCCCGCGCGTGTTCTGTCCGTGGTCGCCGACGAGCGCCATGCCCTCCGGTTCGTAGCGCCAGTTGCCGCGGACCTGGACGCCACTGGGCGGGTAGGGCATGGGCAGATAGCTCTGCTCGTACCAGTTCGCCGCCGAGATGCTCGTCTTGAGCTCCGTGCGCCTGACGTCGGAGCCGAGGCCGATCGGGAGGGGGAAGTCCTTCGGTACGGCGCCGATGGACCGCTTGGACGGCTTCCAGGTCCGGCCGTCGAAGTCGTCCAGGGAGACGATCCGCAGATACAGGTCGGAGGTGTCGTTGCTCTGGGTCCGCACGGAGAGCACCTGGCGGTCCTCGTCCACGTTCAGGCTGTCGCGCAGCGAGAGCAGGGGGTTCACCGCGGAGATCGTGCCCCCGCTGCCGCTTCCGGCGCCCACGCCCGCCCCGGTGGCGTCCAGGAGGCCGCCGTTCATCGAGGGCAGGGTGGCCGACACCACGAGGGCGATGCCGAGGCTCGCCACGCCGATCCGCCGGCCGGTGCGCACCGGCGCGACCGGCCCGGAGTCGGCGCCCGGGGAGCGTGATGCCCCGCCGAAGACACGGCCCCACTGCGAGAGCCGCTCGCGCCCCTCGGCCAGGAGCAGCAGCAGATAGCCGATCGCCGCGATGAGGAACCAGAACCAGTCGCCGTGGCCTTCGGACAGCCCCGCGGCGACGGAGTACAGCGCGAGCAGCGGCAGGCCCGCCGGGGCCGCACTGCGGAAGGTCACCGCGAGGGTGTCCACCACGAGCCCGACGATCAGGACACCGCCGAAGACCATCAGCTTGATGCCCTCGGACGCCAGCGGCGCCGGGATCGCGTACCGCGCGATGTCGTCGCCGCCCTGCTGCAGCAGGTCCCCGAAGTGCAGGAAGGCGCCCGGGCCCGGGACCAGCCCCAGGAAGGCCCGGTCGCGGGCGAAGATCAGGGTCAGCATGAACAGCGTGACGAGCGCCTGGGCGGCCACCGTCAGCGGACGGGCCAGCGGGATCCGCCGGGCCACCGCGCCCACGACCGTCTGCACCCCGAGCAGGAAGGCGGCCTGCACGATCCAGGTGACCGGCTCGAGCAGCGGCAGCAGGGCGCACGCGGCCATCAGCGTGGCCGCCCACGCGCACAGCGCCAGTCGTGCCCGCCCGCTCATCACGATGCCTCCCCGGCCCCGGCCCCGGCCGCACCGACGCCCGTGCGCTCACGGTCCGCGAGCCGCCACAGCTCCTCCAGCGAGGCGCCCCGCGGCACGCCCACCGCCGTCCAGCCCGCCTCGCGCAGCATCCGAAGCCGCGCCTCGCGCTCGTCCAACGGCGCGGACACATCGGTGGGTTCCCGCACCCAGCCCTCGCTGTCGAGCACGAACGCGAGCGCGCCCCCGCTGCGCTGACGCATCTTGGCGACGACCGTGGCCTGCTCCTCGTCGAGGTCGCCGAAGAAGGCCACCAGCAGTCCTTCGTTCCCGCGGCGCAGCACCTCGTAGGCGCGCGACAGGCCGGTGTCGTCGGAGTGGTCGATCACGGCGAGGGTGTCCATCATCAGCCCGGCCGCGTCCGCGGTCCCCTGGCTCGCGCCCGCGAAGCCGTCGGCGCCCTCGCCGGGCACGGAGTTGCCGGTGTCCGTGAGCAGCCGTACCGAAAAGCCCCGCTCGAGCATGTGGACCAGGACGGAGGCGGCGCCCGAGACGGCCCACTCGAAGGCCGAGTCGGGGCCGGCGCCCGCGAAGGCGAGGCCCCGGGTGTCCAGGAGCACCGTGCAGCGGGCTCGCTGGGGCTGCTCCTCGCGGCGGACCATGAGCTCGCCGTAGCGGGCGGTGGAACGCCAGTGCACCCGGCGCAGGTCGTCGCCGTAGCGGTAGCCGCGCGGGATCACGTCGTCCTCGCCGGCCAGGGCGAGCGAGCGCTGCCGTCCGTCGCCGTACCCCTTGGCCTCACCGCTCAGCCGCACCGGCGGCAGCGGCTCCACGCGCGGGATCACGGTCAGGGTGTCGTACGTCGAGAAGGAGCGGGTCAGCTCGCACATGCCGAACGGGTCGGTCAGGCGCAGTTGGAGCGGGCCCAGCGGGTAGCGGCCGCGCAGGTCGGAGCGGACCCGGTAGGAGACCTCGCGGCGGCCGCCCGGCTCGACGCGGTCGAGCACGAAGCGGGGGCGCGGACCGAGGACGTAGGGGACCCGGTCCTGGAGCATCAGCAGGCCGGTGGGCAGGCGCGAGACGTTGTCCATCCGCAGATGGACGCGGGCCTCGCTGCCGGCGGGCACGCGCGCGGGGGAGAGCCTGCGGCTGCCCGCGACGCGGTAGCGGGTGCGGTAGAGCACGGTGGCGCAGACCAGCGGCAGTACGGCCAGCAGCAGGCCGACCCGCAGCAGATCACTCTGGCCGAGGACATAGGCGCAGATGGCCGCGGCGATACCGGCGGCGAAGAAGGAGCGGCCCCGGGTGGTCAGCCCTGTCAGTGCCGTGCGGACCCCGCCCTGGTCGCCCCGGTCGGTCTCGGGGCCGCCGGCCGAGGGCACCCCGGTGGACATCACAGGCTCCGCGGCGGCTGCTGCGGATACGCGGGCGCCCTGCGGCCGACTCCGAGACCGCCCTGCTGGGGAGCGGCGGCGGGGACCGGGATGCGCTGGAGGATCTCCTGCACGACCTGCTCCGAGGTGCGCCGGTTCAGCTGGGCCTGGGCGGTGGGCAGCAGACGGTGGGCGAGGACGGCCACGGCGAGCGCCTGGACGTCGTCCGGCAGCGCGAACTCGCGGCCGCTGAGGGCGGCGGAGGCCTTGGCGGCGCGCAGCAGGTGCAACGTCGCGCGCGGGGAGGCGCCGAGTCTGAGATCGGGGTGGGTGCGCGTGGCGGCGACCAGGTCGACGGCGTACCGCCGGACCGTTTCGGCGACGTGGACGCCGCGGACGGCCTCGATGAGCTTCACGATGTCGTGCGCGTGGGCCACCGGCTGGAGGTCCTCCAGAGGGCTCACTCCGCCGTGGATGTCGAGCATCTTCAGCTCGGCCTCCACACTGGGGTAGCCCACCGAGACCCGGGCCATGAAGCGGTCGCGCTGCGCCTCGGGCAGCGGGTAGGTGCCCTCCATCTCGACCGGGTTCTGCGTGGCGACCACCATGAAGGGACTGGGCAGCTCATAGGTCTGCCCGTCGATGGTGACCTGGCGCTCCTCCATCGACTCCAGGAGCGCGGACTGGGTCTTCGGCGAGGCGCGGTTGATCTCGTCGCCGATCACGATCTGGGCGAAGATCGCGCCCGGTTTGAACTCGAAGTCCCGGCGCTGCTGGTCCCAGATGGACACGCCCGTGATGTCCGAGGGCAGCAGGTCGGGCGTGAACTGGATGCGGCGCACCGAGCAGTCGATGGACCGCGCCAGCGCTTTGGCCAGCATGGTCTTGCCGACGCCGGGGACATCCTCGATCAGAAGATGTCCCTCGGCGAGCAGCACGGTCAGTGAAAGCCGTACGACCTCGGGCTTCCCCTCGATCACGCCCTCCACCGAACTGCGTACCCGCTCCACGACGGCGGTCAGATCAGTGAGGCTCGATCGATCGTCATAGGTGGTCACCCGGCCCTCCTCGGCCCGTACTTTCCGGGCCGACGCATATGACGCGCAACCGGCCCACCCCGAATCACGGACACCACGCGTGAAAAGTTCCGCGTGACGCCACACCCGCATTCTTGCTGCCGTTACCGATTCGTGTCACTCGACTGTGGACAACTGGCCGCACTATGTCGGGTCTTGCGGTGCTTTGGGCATCCCGAGGGTCGAAATCAACAGCGAAACGACAGCTACGGCGGGCCTGGTGGGGGCCGTTTACGTGGGGTCGATCTCGCGGAGCAGGCCCGTCTTCACGTCGAACACGAAGCCGCGCACGTCGTCGGTGTGCAGCAGGAACGGCGAGGTGCGCACCCGCTGCATGGACTGCCGTACGTCCTGGTCGACGTCCCGGAAGGCCTCCACGGCCCACGCGGGACGCTGGCCGACCTCCATCTCCAGTTCGGTGCGGAAGTCCTCGGTGATCGCCTCCAGGCCGCAGCCCGTGTGGTGGATGAGCACGACGCTGCGGGTGCCGAGCTTGCGCTGGCTGATGGTGAGCGAGCGGATCACGTCGTCGGTGACCACGCCGCCCGCATTGCGGATGGTGTGGCAGTCGCCGAGCTCCAGGCCGAGCGCGGCGTGCAGGTCCAGGCGGGCGTCCATGCATGCCACGACGGCGACATGCAGGACCGGGCGGGCGTCCATCCCGGGGTCGGTGAACGCGGCGGCGTACTGCTCGTTGGCCTTCACCAGGCGATCGGTCACACGGCCGCCGTCGGATATGGCGCCTTCGGTGGGAACGGATGCGGAAGTCGTCATAACCATGACGGTACTGGTCACCGCCGTCGCGGTCCTGCCGTGAGAAGGGAAAAAGAACGTCATCACGTCTTGTGTGTGAGGTACCCCACATGAGGAGCGGGTGCACCCGAACGGGTGTTTTCGGTCCTTTTGGAGCGTCGGATCCGCGCCGGTGCGCGACGCGCAGGCCGGTTGATTGACCGCGAGACACCGTGGACTAAAGTGACGCGAAGCGGGAGGCGAGGCCTCCCTGCTGACACTTTCCGGAGGCCCCGGCTAGCGCACGGACGGTCTCCCCACGTGCGCGGCGCGTACGTACGGCTCGGCCTCCTCCCGCTCCCGGTCGGTTGACGCTTCCGGCGCCGGCAGGCCTCCCCTTCATGAGCGGGCGGGGACCCGGCGGTGCGTACGGGCCGCGCCGGACCTGAGAGGGCCCAGAATTCAATGGGGCGCGAAGCGCATTCGAACAAGGGCGGTGGTGGGCGACGGGAGGGACAGAGTCGACACGTCCCGGTCATGCTCCAGCGGTGCCTGGACCTGTTGGCCCCGGCGCTCGAGCGGCCCGGGGCGGTGGTGGTCGACTGCACGCTCGGTCTCGGCGGCCACAGCGAGGCCCTGCTCCAGCGGTTCCCCGAGGCCCGGCTCGTCGCCCTCGACCGCGACAAGGAGGCCCTGCGCCTGTCCGGCGAGCGGCTCGCGCCCTTCGGTGAGCGCGCCACCCTCGTCCACGCGGTCTACGACGAACTCCCGGACGTCCTCGACCGGCTCGGCATCGCGCGCGTACAGGGCGTCCTCTTCGACCTCGGCGTCTCCTCCATGCAGCTCGACGAGGCCGACCGCGGCTTCGCCTACGCCCAGGACGCCCCGCTCGACATGCGCATGGACCAGACGACGGGCATGAGCGCCGCCGAGGTCCTCAACACCTACCCGCCGGGCGAACTCGTCCGGATCCTCAGGGCCTACGGCGAGGAGAAGCAGGCCAAGCGGATCGTGTCCGCGATCGTGCGCGAGCGCGACAAGGAGCCCTTCACGAACAGCGCGCGGCTCGTCGAGCTGATCCGGGACTCCCTGCCCCAGGCCGCCAAGCGCACCGGCGGGAACCCTGCCAAGCGCACCTTCCAGGCCCTGCGCATCGAGGTCAACGGCGAACTCTCCGTCCTGGAGCGGGCGATCCCGGCCGCGGTGAAGGCGCTCGCGGTGGGCGGCCGGATCGTCGTGCTGTCGTACCACTCGCTGGAGGACCGGCTGGTCAAGCAGGTCTTCGCGGCCGGCGCCGCCACCACCGCCCCGCCCGGGCTGCCCGTCGTCCCCGAGCAGTACCAGCCCCGGCTCAAGCTGCTCACGCGCGGTGCCGAACTTCCCACCGAGGAAGAGATCGCCGAGAACCGGCGAGCCGCACCGGCGCGGTGCAGAGGTGCCGAGCGAATCAGGGAGTCCATCGAATGATGCGTGAGGCGCGTGAGCCGCGTCGGTGGGTTGGGAAACCGGACTCACTGGAGGGTGCGTGAGCAGGAAACCCGAACTGAGGGGGAGGGCGGCTCGTCTCGCGCGTCTCCTCCCCGGCACGGCGAGCCCCGGGCAGGCGGCCCGCGCCCCCTTCGTGCTCCTCGTGGTCCTCCTCCTCGGCGGCGGCCTCATCGGGCTGCTGGTGCTGAACTCCGCGCTGAGCGAAGGCTCGTTCAAGCTCACCGACCTCCAGAAGGACACCAAGAGCCTCACCGACGAGCAACAGGCCCTGCAGCGGGACATCGACGCCTACTCCGCGCCCGACGCCCTGGTGCGCCGCGCCCGTGAACTCGGCATGGTGCCCGGCGGCGACCCGGCCTTCCTCGACCCCGACGGCACCGTCAAGGGTGTCCCGTCCGCCGCCCCCGACGCCGACCCGGTCACCTACCGGATGCCGCTAGCACTCGCCCCCGAGGTGATCGACAGCACGGTCGTCCCGACGCCGACAGCCAGCCCCACCCCGACGGAGACCGTCGTACCGGCTCCCGAGGACGTCGTACCGACACCCGAGACCGTCCCCTCGGACGTCCCGCTCCCCACGACCACGACCCCCGGCAGGTGACGGAAGTGTCCGACGACTTCGGCAGGCAACCGCCGCGCCGCCGCGTGCCCGGACCCGCACGCCCCGAGCGCTCCGCCCGCCCCGTCGGGCGATCGCGACCGGGTCCCGGCGCCCGCCCGGCCCGCCGCCCGTCGGTGCCCCGTGCGGCGGCCCCCAAGACCATCCGCCTCGGCAGCCCCCGCCCGCGGCTGCGCCTGGTCGGCCTCGCGCTGACGCTCGTGCTGGCCGCCTTCGTCGTACGACTGCTCCAGGTGCAGGCCGTCGACGCGAGCACCTACGCCGCCAAGGCCGAGCAGAACCGGTACGTCGGCTACACGCTCGCCGCCGAGCGCGGCGGGATCACCGACCGCTCCGGCGTGGCCCTCGCGACCAGCGAGGACGCGTACGACATCACGGCCGACCCCACGCTGTTCACCCGCAAGCAGCTGAAGATCGACGACGGCCCCGAGCAGGCCGCCGCCCTGCTCGCCCCGATCCTCGGGCAGGACCAGGAGACGATCCTCGACAAGCTGCGGCCCAAGGACAAGAAGCTCCGCTACGTCCTGCTCGCCAACCGGCAGACCCCGCAGGTCTGGAAGCAGATCAAGGACCTGAAGTCCGCGCTCGCCACCAAGAGCGCGACAGACCCGGGCACGGCCAACGTCCTCGGGGGCGTCCTGTCCGTGCCGACGACCAAGCGCGTGTACCCGAACGGCGATCTCGCCGCCGGGATACTGGGCTGGGTCAACGCCGACGGCAAGGGCGGCGGCGGTGTCGAGCAGCAGCTGAACTCCCTGCTGGCCGGCAAGGACGGCAAGGTCCGCTACGCCCAGTCCGGTGGCCGTCAGGTGCCCACCGTGGGCTCCACCGAGACCCCCGCGGTGCCCGGCAGCGACGTCGAGCTCACCATCGACCGCGACATCCAGTGGGCCGCCCAGCAGGCCATCACCGACCAGGTGAAGGAGTCCAAGGCGGACCGCGGGTACGTGATAGTGCAGGACACCCGGACCGGCGAGGTCCTGGCCATGGCCAACTCGCCCGGCTTCGACCCGAACGACCTGTCCAAGGCGCGTTCGGTGAACATGGGCAACGCGGCTCTCCAGGACGCCTACGAGCCCGGCTCCACCGCCAAGGTGATGTCGATGGCCGCCGTACTGGAACAGGGCGTCGCCACCCCGCTCACCCATGTGATCGTCCCCAACCGGCTGCACCGCGGTGACCGGCTCTTCAAGGACGACATCGACCACGAGACCTGGTACCTCACGCTCAACGGCGTGCTCGCCAAGTCCAGCAACATCGGCACCATCCTGGCGACCGGCCAGCTGGGCAAGAGCCAGGCGCAGGCCAACCAGGTCCTCTACTCCTACCTGCGCAAGTTCGGCCTCGGCCGCTACAGCGGGCTCGACTTCCCCGGCGAGACCCCGGGCATCCTGGCCAAGCCCGCGGACTGGTCGACCTCGCAGCAGTACACGATTCCTTTCGGCCAGGGTGTCTCCCTCAACGCCATGCAGGCCGCGTCCGTCTACTCGACGATCGCCAACGGCGGAGTCCGCGTCGAACCCACCCTCGTGCGCGGCACGAAGGGGCCCGACGGACGCTTCACACCCGCCGCGAAGCCCAAGGAGACAAGGGTCGTCAGCGCCAAGACGGCCAAGACACTGGCCCGGATGCTGGAGTCGGTCGTGGACGACCAGGAGGGCACCGGCGCCAAGGCGCGCATCCCCGGCTACCGGGTCGCGGGCAAGACGGGCACGGCCAACCGCGTGGATCCGGCCACCGGCAAGTACAAGGGCTACACCTCCTCGTTCGCCGGCTTCGCGCCCGCCGACCAGCCCCGGATCACCGTCTACTGCGCCATCCAGAACGCCACCAGCGGCAGCTACTTCGGCGGCCAGATCTGCGGACCCGTCTACAAGAAGGTCATGGAGTTCGCCCTGAAGACCCTGCAGGTCCCGCCCACGGGGGCGAAGGCCGCGAAGCTGCCCGTCTCCTACACGCCCTGATCAGCTCCACCTGAGCACCACCTGAGCACCTCATCAGCACCTCGGAAAGGCCACCAGGAACCACCTCGTGACGACGATCACCTCCGATCCCGGGAACCAGGGCGCCCCCCGCCCCTCACTTCGCTCCGAGGCGGGTGCGCCCGGTACGCTCACCGCCGTGCCACACGCTGATCAGTCCCAAACCACCCAGAAGGGCGCACCCGTGACCTATCCGGGACCGCCCCGGCCGGTCCGGGTCTCCGCCACCCCCCTCGCGGAGCTCGCCGATCAGCTGGGTATCGAACAGCCGGAGAAGACCGCGCAGGTCACGGGTATCACCCATGACTCACGTGCCGTCCGCCCCGGCGACCTGTACGCCGCCCTCCCCGGAGCCCGTCTGCACGGCGCCGACTTCGTCACCCAGGCCGCCGGCCTCGGCGCGGTCGCGGTGCTGACCGACCCGACGGGCGCCGAGCGCGCCGCCGCGACCGGGCTCCCGGTGCTCGTTGTGGAGGATCCACGCGCGCGCATGGGCGAACTGGCCACCACGATCTACGGCCACCCCGGCCGGGACCTGCTCCAGATCGGGATCACCGGCACCTCCGGCAAGACCACCACGGCGTACCTCGTCGAGGGCGGTCTGAAGGGGGTCAGGTCCACCGGTCTGATCGGTACCGTCGAGATGCGCATCGGCGACGAGCGCATCAAGTCCGAGCGCACCACGCCCGAGGCCACCGACCTCCAGGCCCTGTTCGCGGTCATGCGCGAGCGCGGGGTCGAGGCGGTCGCCATGGAGGTCTCCAGCCACGCGCTGGTCCTCGGCAGGGTCGACGGCTGTGTCTTCGACATCGGCGTCTTCACCAACCTCAGCCCGGAACACATGGAGTTCCACTCCGACATGGAGGACTACTTCCGGGCCAAGGCGCAGCTCTTCACGCCCGAACGCAGCCGTCTCGGCGTTGTCAACCTCGACGACGAGTACGGCCGCAGGCTCGTCAAGGAAGCCACGGTCCCGGTCGTCACCTTCTCCGCCGAGGGCCACCCCGACGCCGACTGGCGTGCCGAGGACGTCGAAGTCGGGCCCATGGACTCGACGTTCACCGTGATCGGCCCCAAGGGCGAGCGCGTCGCCGCCAGGTCGCCGCTCGCGGGCCCCTTCAACGTGGCCAACAGCCTCGCCGCGATCGTCGCCCTGGCCGCGGCCGGCCTCGACCCGCAGACCGCCGCCGACGGCGTCGCCGCCGTACCGGGAGTGCCGGGCCGCCTGGAGCGCGTGGACGCCGGGCAGCCCTACCTCGCCGTCGTGGACTACGCCCACAAGACCGACGCCGTCGAGTCGGTGCTCAAGGCGCTCCGCAAGGTGACCGAGGGCAAGGTGCACGTCGTGCTCGGCTGCGGTGGCGACCGCGACAGGACCAAGCGCGGGCCCATGGGCGCGGCCGCGGCCCGCCTCGCCGACACCGCCGTACTGACCTCCGACAACCCCCGCTCCGAGGACCCGCTCGCGATCCTCGCAACCATGCTCGAGGGTGCGGCGTCCGTACCAGCACACGAGCGCGGCGAGGTCCAGGTCTTCGAGGACCGGGCCGCCGCGATCGCCGCAGCCGTCGCCCGCGCGCAGCCCGGTGACACCGTGCTCGTCGCGGGCAAGGGCCACGAGCAGGGCCAGGACATCGCCGGGGTGGTCCGTCCCTTCGACGACCGCCAGGTGCTTCGAGAAGCCATCCAGCAGACCCAGGGATGAACTTGTGATCGCCCTCTCTCTCGCCGAGATCGCCTCAGTCGTCGGCGGGCAGACCCACGACATACCGGATCCGTCGGCGCAGGTGCACGGGCCCGTCGTCATCGACTCCCGGCAGGTGAAGGACGGCGCTCTGTTCGCCGCCTTCGTGGGGGAGCGCGTCGACGGCCACGACTACGCCGACCAGGCCGTAAGGGCGGGCGCGGTGGCCGTGCTGGCCCAACGCCCCGTCGGCGTGCCCGCGATCGTCGTCGAGGACGTCCAGACGGCCCTCGGCGCCCTCGCGCGTCACGTCGTACGACGGCTCGGCGCGACCCTCGTCGCCCTCACCGGCTCGGCCGGCAAGACCAGCACCAAGGACCTGATCGCGCAGGTGCTGCGGCGCAAGGCGCCGACGGTGTTCACGCCGGGCTCGCTCAACAACGAGATCGGGCTGCCGCTCACCGCGCTCACCGCCACCGAGGAGACGAAGTTCCTCGTCCTGGAGATGGGCGCCCGCGGTATCGGCCACATCAGCTACCTCACGGATCTGACGCCCCCGAAGATCGGCCTGGTCCTCAACGTCGGCTCCGCCCACATCGGCGAGTTCGGCGGCCGCGAGCAGATCGCGCAGGCCAAGGGCGAGCTCGTGGAAGCCCTGCCGTCGGCACAGGACGGCGGCGCCGCGATCCTCAACGCCGACGATCCTCTCGTACGGGCCATGGCCTCCCGTACGAAGGCGAAGGTGATCCTTTTCGGAGAGTCCGGCGAAGCGGACGTTCGCGCCGAGAACGTGCGACTCACGGACAGCGGACAGCCCGCCTTCAGCCTTCGCACACCCTCCGGTGCAAGCGAAGTGACCATGCGCCTGTACGGTGAGCACCACGTGTCGAACGCGCTCGCCGCGGCCGCCGTCGCCCATGAGCTGGGCATGTCCGCAACCGAGATCGCCACCGCGCTCTCCGAGGCGGGCTCCCTCTCCCGCTGGCGTATGGAGGTCACCGAGCGCCCGGACGGCGTGACCATCGTCAACGACGCCTACAACGCGAACCCCGAGTCCATGCGAGCGGCCTTGCGCGCGCTCGCGGCGATGGGCAAGGGGCGGCGGACCTGGGCGGTGCTCGGCAAGATGGCCGAGCTCGGGGACGAGGCGCTCGCCGAGCACGACGCGGTCGGACGGCTCGCCGTCCGGCTCAATGTCGGCAAGCTCGTCGCGGTCGGGGGCAGGGAAGCGTCCTGGCTGCAACTGGGCGCATATAACGAGGGTTCGTGGGGTGAGGAGTCGGTGCACGTGTCCGACGCACAGGCGGCGGTCGACCTGCTGCGCAGTGAATTGCGCCCGGGAGACGTCGTCCTCGTGAAGGCGTCCCGTTCGGTCGGCCTGGAGAGCGTCGCCCAGGCGCTGCTCGACGCCGAGGGTGAGGTTGCCGCCCGATGATGAAGCAGATCCTGTTCTCAGGAGTCATCGGCCTCTTTCTGACCCTGGTCGGCACCCCGCTGCTGATCAAGCTGCTCGCGCGCAAGGGTTACGGCCAGTACATCCGGGACGACGGCCCGCGCGAGCACGCCAGCAAGCGCGGTACGCCGACGATGGGCGGTATCGCCTTCATCCTGGCGACGGTCGTCGCCTACTTCCTGTCCAAGGTCATCACCGGCTTCCCGCCCACCTATTCGGGCCTGCTGGTGCTCGGCCTGATGTGCGGCATGGGCCTGGTCGGCTTCCTCGACGACTACATCAAGATCGTCAAGCGGCGTTCGCTGGGCCTGCGGGCCAAGGCGAAGATGGCCGGCCAGCTGATCGTCGGCATCAGCTTCGCGGTGCTCGCGCTGATGTTCCCGGACGCCCGCGGCAACACCCCGGCCTCGACCAAGCTGTCGTTCATCACCGACTTCGGCTGGAAGATCGGCCCGATCCTGTTCGTGGTCTGGGCGCTGTTCATGATCCTCGCGATGTCGAACGGCGTGAACCTCACCGACGGTCTGGACGGCCTCGCCACCGGCGCCTCCGTTCTCGTCTTCGGCGCCTACACGTTCATCGGTGTCTGGCAGTTCCAGGAGTCCTGCGCCAACGCGGGCACCCTGACCAACCCAGGTGCCTGCTACGAGGTACGGGACCCCCTCGACCTCGCGGTCATCGCCTCGGCGCTGATGGGTGCCTGCCTCGGCTTCCTGTGGTGGAACACCTCGCCGGCCAAGATCTTCATGGGTGACACGGGTTCGCTCGCGCTCGGCGGTGTCCTGACCGGCCTCGCGATCCTGTCCCGCACAGAGCTGCTGGTGGCCATCATGGGCGGCCTGTTCGTCCTCATCACCATGTCGGTGGTCATCCAGGTCGGCTCCTTCAAGCTCACCGGCAAGCGCGTCTTCCGCATGGCCCCGCTCCAGCACCACTTCGAACTCAAGGGCTGGTCCGAAGTCCTCGTGGTGGTCCGTTTCTGGATCATCCAGGGCATCTGTGTGATCGTCGGCCTGGGTCTCTTCTACGCGGGATGGGCAGCAGAAAAGTGACCTCCTCGGAGCACCTCGACTGGCAGGGAAAGCACGTCACCGTCGCCGGACTCGGTGTCTCCGGCATCCCGGCGGCCAAGGCGCTGCACGCGCGCGGGGCACACGTCACGGTCGTCAACGACGGCGACGACGCACGCGCGCGTGAGCAGGCCGCGGAGTTGGAGGCGCTCGGCATCACCGTGCGTCTCGGTGACGGCGCGACCCTGCCCGAGGGCACCGAACTCGTCGTCACCGCGCCCGGCTGGAAGCCGGACAAGCCGCTCTTCACCGCGGCCCGTGAGGCCGGCCTGGAGATCTGGGGCGACGTGGAGCTCGCCTGGCGGCTGCGCGGCCCCGACGCGGCCCCCTGGCTCGCGGTCACCGGCACCAACGGCAAGACGACCACCACCCAGATGCTGGCGTCGATCCTGACGGCCGCGGGGCTGCGCACCGCCGCCGTCGGCAACATCGGCGTCTCCCTGTTGGACGCCGTGCTCGGCGACGAGCAGTACGACGTCCTCGCCGTGGAGTTGTCGAGCTATCAGCTGCACTGGGCGCCCTCGCTGCGCGCGCACTCCGCCGCCGTGCTGAACCTGGCGCCGGACCACCTGGACTGGCACGGCTCCATGGAGGCGTACGCCGCCGACAAGGGCCGTATCTACGAGGGCAATCGGGTCGCCTGCGTCTACAACGTGGCCGACAAGGCCACCGAGGACCTGGTGCGCGAGGCGGATGTCGAGGAGGGCTGCCGGGCCATCGGCTTCACCCTCGGCACTCCCGGGCCCTCTCAACTCGGTGTCGTCGAAGGCATCCTGGTCGACCGGGCCTTCGTCGAGGACCGGCACAAGAACGCCCAGGAGCTCGCCGAGGTCTCCGACGTCAACCCGCCGGCCCCGCACAACATCGCCAACGCCCTCGCGGCGGCGGCCCTCGCACGCGCATTCGGGGTGCCCGCAAGGGCCGTACGGGACGGGCTGCGGGACTTCACCCCGGACGCCCACCGCATCTCCCACGTGGCCGACGTGGACGGGGTCGGCTACGTCGACGACTCCAAGGCCACCAACACCCACGCGGCACAAGCCTCGTTGGCGGCCTACGAGTCGATCGTGTGGATCGCGGGCGGGCTCGCCAAGGGCGCGACCTTCGACGAGCTGGTCGCCAAGTCGGCACAGCGACTTCGCGGGGTCGTGCTCATCGGCCGGGATCGCGCCCTGATCCGTGAAGCCCTCGCGCGACACGCCCCGGAGGTACCCGTGGTGGACCTCGACCGGACCGACACTGGGGCGATGCTCGCGGCTGTCCAGGAGGCCTCACGCCTCGCCGTCGCAGGTGACACGGTGCTGCTGGCTCCGGCCTGCGCCTCGATGGACATGTTCGCCAACTACAACCAGCGCGGTGACGCGTTCGCGGAGGCGGTTCGCGAACTCGGCGCCTGACCGACGTAGCGGAGGCGTTGATGCCCAGTAGCCGGACCGGCAGGCCCCCCGTGCAGCGGGCGTCCCGGCGCCCCGCCGTCCCCCGGCAGCCGCGCGAGAACCCCGTACAACAGCTCTACACGCGTGCGCGGAAGGCCTGGGACCGGCCGCTGACCGCCTACTACCTGATCCTCGGTGGCAGCCTGCTGATCACCGTGCTCGGTCTGGTGATGGTGTACTCGGCCTCCCAGATCACGGCCCTGCAGATGTCGTTGCCGGGTTCCTTCTTCTTCCGCAAGCAGTTCCTGGCCGCCGTCATCGGCACCGTACTGCTGCTGATCGCCTCCCGGATGCCGGTCAAGCTGCACCGGGCGCTGGCCTATCCGATCCTGGCAGGCGCGGTCTTCCTGATGGCCCTGGTACAGGTGCCGGGGATAGGGATGTCGGTCAACGGCAATCAGAACTGGATCTCGCTCGGCGGCTCCTTCCAGATCCAGCCCAGCGAGTTCGGCAAGCTCGCCCTCGTGCTGTGGGCGGCCGACCTGCTCGCCCGCAAGCAGGACAAGAAGCTGCTGACCCAGTGGAAGCACATGCTGGTGCCGCTCGTCCCGGCCGCCTTCCTGCTGCTCGGGCTGATCATGCTCGGCGGCGACATGGGTACGGCGATCATCCTGACCGCGATCCTGTTCGGCCTGCTGTGGCTCGCGGGGGCCCCGACCCGGCTGTTCGTCGGGGTGCTGTCGATCGCCGGGCTGATCGGCATGATCCTCATCAAGACCAGCCCCAACCGCATGGCCCGGCTCGCCTGCATCGGCGCCACCGAGCCCAAGTCGGGGGCCGCCGACTGCTGGCAGGCCGTGCACGGCATCTATGCCCTCGCATCCGGCGGAATCTTTGGCTCCGGGCTCGGTGCGAGTGTGGAAAAATGGGGCCAACTCCCCGAAGCCCACACCGACTTCATCTTCGCCGTCACCGGTGAGGAACTGGGCCTCGCGGGGACGCTGTCGGTACTCGCTCTCTTCGCGGCTCTAGGCTATGCGGGTATCCGCGTGGCCGGACGCACGGAGGACCCCTTCGTGAGGTATGCCGCGGGAGGTGTGACCACCTGGATCACCGCTCAGGCGGTGATCAACATCGGTGCGGTGCTCGGTCTGCTGCCGATCGCCGGCGTCCCGCTCCCGCTGTTCTCCTACGGAGGGTCCGCCCTGCTGCCGACCATGTTCGCCATCGGGCTGCTGATCGCGTTCGCGCGTGACGATCCCGCTGCGCGGATGGCGCTTTCGATGCGGCAACCCCGCTTTGGTAGAAAGCGGGCGGGAGGCGCCGTGCCGGCACGGGGTCCTCGGAGATGGAACACGATGCGACGGCGCGCCCCCTCGGCGCGTTCGTCCGGAGAGCGGTGAATTTCGGTGCATGTCGTACTCGCCGGTGGGGGGACCGCCGGCCACATCGAGCCCGCGCTCGCCCTCGCGGACGCCCTGCGCAGGCAGGACCCGACCGTGGGGATCACGGCCCTGGGCACGGAACGGGGCCTGGAGACCAAGCTCGTCCCACAGCGCGGCTACGAGCTCGCGCTCATCCCGGCCGTCCCGCTGCCCCGTAAGCCGACCCCGGAGCTGATCACCGTGCCGGGCCGGCTGCGCGGCACGATCAAGGCCACCGAGCAGATCCTGGAGCGCACCAAGGCCGACGCCGTCGTCGGCTTCGGCGGCTACGTGGCGCTGCCCGGCTATCTCGCTGCCAAGCGGCTCGGCGTCCCGATCGTGGTCCACGAGGCCAACGCCCGCCCCGGCCTCGCCAACAAGATCGGCTCCCGGTACGCCGCCCAGGTCGCCGTGGCCACGCCGGACAGCAAGCTGCGCAACTCCCGCTACATCGGCATCCCGCTGCGCCACACCATCGCCACCCTGGACCGGGCCGCCGTCCGCCCCGAGGCCCGGCACATGTTCGGCCTCGACCCGAACCTGCCGACCCTGCTGGTCTCCGGCGGCTCGCAGGGCGCCCGGCGCCTCAACGAGGTCGTCCAGCAGGTCGCGCCCTGGCTCCAGCAGGCCGGAATCCAGATCCTGCACGCGGTCGGTCCGAAGAACGAACTGCCACATGTACAGCAGATGCCGGGAATGCCCCCCTACATCCCGGTAAGTTACCTGGACCGGATGGACCTCGCGTACGCCGCGGCCGACATGATGCTCTGCCGCGCGGGCGCGATGACCGTCGCCGAACTCTCCGCCGTCGGGCTCCCGGCCGCCTACGTCCCGCTGCCCATCGGCAACGGCGAACAGCGGCTGAACGCCCAGCCGGTGGTCAAGGCCGGCGGCGGACTGCTGGTCGACGACGCGGAACTGACGCCCGACTGGGTGCGGGGCAACGTCCTGCCCGTGCTCGCCGACCCGCACCGGTTGTACGAGATGTCCCGCGCCGCCGCCGAGTTCGGTCGCCGGGATGCCGACGAGCTGCTCGTCGCCATGGTGTACGAGGCGATCGCCTCGCACCGACGCCAGTAGCCAGGAAGAGGGAGTGCGCGTGGCCGGATCGACGACCGCCGAGCGCGGTGAACGCCAGCAGGAGTCGTCCGGCCCGCCTCCCGCCCGGCGGTTGAGGGTGCGTCGGCTTCGTATGATCATCATCCTCGCCGTGGCGCTCGCACTTCTCTCCGCGGGCGCCGTCTGGCTGTTGTACGGATCCCAGTGGCTCCGTGTCGAACGCGTGTCGGTCTCGGGAACCCTGGTGCTGACTCCGGAACAGGTCCGTGAGGCCGCCGACGTCCCGGTCGGCTCGCCGCTGATTTCCGTCGACACCGATGCGATTGAGGCACGGCTGCGCCGGAAATTGCCCCGAATTGACTCAGTTGATGTCGCTCGCTCCTGGCCCCACGGAATCGGGCTGAAAGTGACTGAGCGTACTCCGGTTCTGCTTGTCCAAAAGGGCGGAAACTTTGTCGAAGTGGACGACGAAGGTGTCCGGTTCGCCACGGTTTCCGTGGCCCCGAAAGGCGTCCCCGCGCTGGAATTGGCGCTCTCCCGGCCGGACTCCCGTGCCGCGAGCCTGCGTCGCTTCGGGGAGGGCCGACTGGTGCGGGAAGCGGTGCGCGTGGCGGGTGACATTCCGGTCGACGTCGCGCGCGCGACCCGTTCCGTCAAGGTGCGTTCGTATGACGACATCTCGCTGGAGCTGAGGGGCGGTCGTACCGTCGCCTGGGGAAGCGGTGAGAAGGGTGCCGCGAAGGCCCGTACGCTCAGTGCCCTCATGAAAGCCGCCCCGGATGCCCGGCACTTCGACGTCAGCGTTCCCACCGCCCCCGCGTCATCGGGGAGTTGACGCACATCAGCGCAGGCCAGCACCCTGGTTGGGCACTGCTACGGCTGATCACATAGGGTGAAAAGAAAAACGGGAGGTTCGGCGTGTTCGTTGAACGTGCGCCACTTGTCGACTTAGTGTCCTGTTCAGAAGACTCCAGGGAACAGACACACTGGTAACCCTAAACTTCAGCGTTAGGGTTCGGGTCGGCGCTACGGACCGTCCCATTCGGCATCAGTCGACGGATCGCGAGGCAGCAGTGCTTCGTCGGTTCGGCGACACGTAACTCGAGGCGAGAGGCCTTCGACGTGGCAGCACCGCAGAACTACCTCGCAGTCATCAAAGTCATCGGTGTCGGCGGCGGTGGTGTCAATGCCATCAACCGGATGATCGAGGTCGGTCTCAAGGGCGTCGAGTTCATCGCCATCAACACCGACGCGCAGGCGCTGTTGATGAGCGACGCCGACGTCAAACTCGACGTCGGCCGCGAACTCACCCGCGGACTCGGCGCCGGAGCCAACCCGGCCGTGGGCCGCAAGGCCGCCGAGGACCACCGCGAGGAGATCGAGGAGGTCCTCAAGGGGGCCGACATGGTCTTCGTGACGGCCGGTGAAGGCGGCGGCACCGGCACCGGCGGCGCGCCCGTCGTGGCCAACATCGCCCGCACTCTGGGCGCCCTCACCATCGGCGTGGTCACCCGCCCCTTCACCTTCGAGGGCCGGCGCCGCGCCAACCAGGCCGAGGACGGCATCGCGGAACTCCGCGAAGAGGTCGACACCCTCATCGTCATCCCCAACGACCGGCTGCTGTCCATCTCGGACCGCCAGGTCTCGGTCCTCGACGCCTTCAAGTCGGCCGACCAGGTCCTGCTCTCCGGTGTCCAGGGCATCACCGACCTCATCACCACGCCCGGTCTGATCAACCTCGACTTCGCCGACGTCAAGTCGGTCATGTCGGAGGCCGGTTCGGCGCTCATGGGCATCGGCTCGGCCCGCGGCGACGACCGCGCGGTGGCCGCCGCCGAGATGGCGATCTCCTCGCCGCTGCTCGAAGCGTCCATCGACGGCGCCCGGGGCGTGCTGCTCTCCATCTCCGGCGGCAGCGACCTCGGCCTGTTCGAGATCAACGAAGCGGCCCAGCTGGTCAGCGAGGCCGCCCACCCCGAGGCGAACATCATCTTCGGCGCGGTCATCGACGACGCCCTCGGCGACGAGGTCCGCGTCACCGTGATCGCCGCCGGCTTCGACGGGGGCCAGCCGCCCGCCCGCCGCGAGACGGTCATGGGTTCCTCCTCGGCCTCGGCCCGCCGCGAGGAGCCCACTCCGGTGCGGCAGACCGAGAGCCGTCCGTCCTTCGGCTCGCTCGGCAGCGTCACGCCGAAGGAGGACCCGGAGCCGGCGCCCGAGCCGGCCGCCGACCTCCCGGTCGCCCCGCCCGTCCCGCCGTCTCGGAGCTACTCGGACAGCGCGGCCGAGGAGCTGGACGTGCCGGACTTCCTGAAGTGATAGGACAGCGCGAGAGCGTGAGCGGCGCGCACTTCGCCTTCACCGACCGGTGGGGCGGGGTGAGCGCCGCTCCGTATGAGGAGCTCAACCTCGGCGGGGCGGTCGGCGACGACCCCGAGGCCGTGGGGACCAACCGCGAACTGGCCGCCAAGTCGCTCGGTCTCGACCCGGCCCGGGTGGTCTGGATGAACCAGGTGCACGGGGCGGACGTCGTGGTGGTCTCGGAGCCGTGGGGCGAGAAGCCGGTGCCCCGGGTCGACGCGCTCGTCACCGCCGAACGCGGTCTCGCCCTCGCCGTCCTCATCGCCGACTGCACCCCGGTGCTGCTCGCCGACCCGGTCGCCGGGATCGCCGCGGCGGCCCACGCCGGCCGGCCCGGCATGATCGCCGGAGTCGTCCCGGCCGCGCTACGCGCGATGACCGAACTCGGCGCCGATCCCGCCCGGATCGTCGCCCGCACCGGACCCGCCGTCTGCGGCAGGTGCTACGAAGTGCCCGAGGAGATGCGCGCCGACGTCGCCGCCGTCGAACCAACGGCGCACTCCGAAACGAGTTGGGGCACTCCCGCGGTCGACGTGACCGCCGGAGTGCACGCGCAGCTCGACCGGCTCGGGGTGCGCGCCCGGCAGCAGTCGCCGGTGTGCACGCTGGAGTCGGACGACCACTTCTCGTATCGTCGCGATCGCACCACGGGGCGACTCGCGGGATATGTCTGGCTGGACTGATGGGGCATGACGGACCGTAAGGATGAACTCGCCGCAAATCTGGCGAAGGTGGAGGCGCGCATCGCCGCCGCGTGTGCGGCCGCCGGGCGCAGGCGGGAAGAGGTGACCCTCATCGTGGTCACCAAGACCTACCCCGCGAGCGATGTGCGGATCCTCGCCGAGCTAGGTGTGCGCCACGTCGCCGAGAACAAGGACCAGGACGCAGCGCCCAAGGCCGCCGAATGCTCGGATCTGCCTCTTACTTGGCACTTTGTTGGTCAGTTGCAGACCAACAAAGTGCGGTCTGTGGTGGGTTACGCGGATCTCGTGCAGTCTGTCGATCGTTCGAAGTTGGTGACGGCTCTCTCCAGGGAGGCCGTGAAGGCCGAGCGCGAGGTGGGCTGCCTGATCCAGGTCGCTCTCGACGCCGGTTCGAGCGAGCGAGGGGAGCGGGGTGGTGTGGCACCGGGTGGAATCGAGGAGTTGGCCGGTCTCGTGGCCGGGGCTCCGGGGTTGCGGCTCGACGGGTTGATGACCGTCGCCCCGCTCACCGGGGAGTACGCGGGACGCGAACAGGCGGTGTTCGAGCGGTTGATGGATTTGTCGACCGACCTGCGCAGAGCCCATCCGACTGCCAACATGGTCTCGGCAGGGATGAGCGCGGACCTCGAACAGGCCGTGGCGGCAGGAGCGACACATGTGCGCGTCGGCACCGCGGTACTCGGAGTCCGCCCCAGGCTCGGGTAACGTCGCCAGGAAGTCGGACCACAGCAGAAAATATGGTCATTACCGCCAAAGGCGGTCATAACGACCTCGTGGATCGCGGGCACTTGGCAGTCGTCAGCCGATCCACCACAGAGCGGAGGACTCAGAGAATGGCCGGCGCGATGCGCAAGATGGCGGTCTACCTCGGCCTCGTGGAGGACGATGGGTACGACGGCCGCGGTTTCGACCCCGACGACGACTTCGAACCGGAACTCGACCCGGAGCCCGAGCGGGACCGCCGACGGCATGAGCCGTCTCACCAGTCACATCAGGCACTTCAGCCTGAAAGGGACGAATCGGTCAGAGTTGTGCAGTCCTCGGTGCCGCGCGACCCGGTGCCCCGATCCTCTTCGCTCGCCGCGGAATCGGTGCGTCCGGCGCGCATCGCGCCCGTGGCATCCATCACACAAGAGCGCGCAAGCCTGGAGAAGAACGCACCGGTGATCATGCCCAAGGTCGTGTCGGAACGAGAGCCTTACCGGATCACCACACTTCACCCCCGGACCTACAACGAGGCCCGTACCATCGGGGAACACTTCCGTGAGGGCACCCCGGTGATCATGAATCTGACTGAGATGGATGACACAGACGCCAAGCGACTTGTCGACTTTGCAGCCGGTTTGGTGTTTGGTCTTCACGGCAGCATCGAGCGGGTGACGCAGAAGGTGTTCCTGTTGTCGCCTGCTAACGTCGATGTCACGGCGGAGGACAAGGCCCGCATCGCAGAGGGCGGATTCTTCAACCAGAGCTGAGAAGCAGCAACCGGAACGAAGTACGAACAGGGGAGAGGGAAAGACAGACCATGAGCGTGTTCGCGCAGGTGATCTACATCGCGCTGATGGTGTTCCTCATCGTGCTCATCTTCCGGTTGGTCATGGACTACGTCTTCCAGTTCGCCCGCTCGTGGCAACCCGGCAAGGCGATGGTGGTCGTTCTGGAGGCCACCTACACTGTCACCGATCCACCGTTGAAGCTTCTGCGGCGGTTCATCCCGCCGCTGCGTCTCGGGGGCGTGGCGCTCGACCTGTCCTTCTTCGTGCTGATGATCATCGTCTACATCCTCATCTCCATCATGGGAAACCTGGCGAGGTGACTGTGGACGATACGGTCTTGCCGACTGCCGATGACTACGTTGAGGTGAAGAGATGCCGTTGACCCCCGAGGACGTGCGGAACAAGCAGTTCACGACCGTCCGCCTCCGAGAAGGCTATGACGAGGACGAGGTCGATGCCTTCCTCGACGAGGTCGAAGCCGAACTGACCCGCCTGCTGCGCGAGAACGAGGACCTGCGCGCCAAGCTGGCCGCGGCGACGCGTGCTGCTGCCCAGAACCAGCAGAACATGCGCAAGCCTCCGGAGCAGCAGGACCAGCAGCAAGGCGGCATGCCCGGACAGGGAATGCCGCAGCAGGGTATGCGTGGGCCCGGTCCCGGCGCCCCCGTACCGGCCGGCATATCCGGTCCGCCGCAGCAGCAGATGGGCGGCCCCATGGGTGGCCCGCCCCAGCTGCCGAGCGGTGCGCCGCAGCTGCCCGCCGGCCAGGGCGGCCCGCAGGGTCAGGGCCAGATGGGCCAGGGTCCGATGGGTCAGGGCCAGATGGGCCAGGGTCCGATGGGCCAGGGCCAGATGGGTCAGGGCCAGATGGGCCAGGGTCCGATGGGCCAGGGTCCGATGGGTCAGGGCCAGATGGGTCAGGGCACCATGGGCGGTCAGCCGCCCATGCAGCAGCAGATGGGTGGCCCGATGGGCGGCCCCATGGGCGGTCCGATGGGCGGCCCCGGTCAGGGCCCTGGTGGCGACAGCGCCGCCCGTGTCCTCTCGCTGGCCCAGCAGACCGCCGACCAGGCGATCGCCGAGGCGCGTTCCGAGGCCAACAAGATCGTGGGCGAGGCGCGTTCGCGTGCCGAGGGTCTCGAGCGTGACGCCCGTGCCAAGGCGGACGCCCTGGAGCGGGATGCGCAGGAGAAGCACCGCGTCGCGATGGGCTCCCTGGAGTCCGCCCGCGCCACGCTGGAGCGCAAGGTCGAGGACCTGCGCGGCTTCGAGCGCGAGTACCGCACGCGTCTGAAGTCGTACCTCGAGTCGCAGCTGCGTCAGCTGGAGACCCAGGCCGACGACTCGCTGGCTCCGCCGCGTACCCCGGCCGCCGCGTCGCTGCCGCCGTCCCCGGCGCCTTCCATGGCTCCGGCCGGTGCGAGCGCGCCGTCGTACGGTGGCAACCAGGGCATGGGCGGCGGTCCTTCGCCGGCCGGCCCGTCGTACGGCGGCCAGCAGCAGATGTCGCCCGCGATGACCCAGCCGATGGCGCCCGTGCGGCCGCAGGGTCCCGGTCCGATGGGACAGGCTCCCTCGCCCATGCGTGGCTTCCTCATCGACGAGGACGACAACTGACGGCCTCTAGTACGCCTTAGGCGTCGGCAGCGTTCAGGGAGGGGCCCCGGATTTCGATCCGGGGCCCCTCCCTTTTACGCGAGTTGACCACGTTGTGTGGGCACGAAGAAGGCCCGGCCCCCACGTGGGGGCCGGGCCTTCTTTTCTCGGTCCTACGCCTTGCGCAGGCGGAACGTCAGCGACAGGCCCTCGTCGGTGAACGGGGTGCCGTAGGTGTCGTCCGCCTCGCCCTGGGCGAAGTCCGTGGCCAGGACCTCGTCGGCGATCAGGGGCGTGTGCTCGGACAGGGCCGCGATCACGGCCGGGTCCGTGGCGGTCCAACGCAGCGCGATGCGGTCGGCCACATCGAGGCCGCTGTTCTTGCGGGCCTCCTGGATCAGGCGGATCGCGTCACGGGCGAGGCCCGCTCGGCGGAGCTCCTCCGTGATCTCCAGGTCCAGGGCCACCGTCGCCCCGGAGTCGGACGCCACCGACCATCCCTCGCGCGGGGTCTCCGTGATGATCACCTCGTCGGGGGCGAGCGTGATCGTCTCGCCGTCGACCTCCACCGAGGCCGTGCCCTCGCGCAGGGCCAGGGAGAGCGCGGCCGCGTCGGCGTTCGCCACGGCCTTGGCCACGTCCTGGACGCGCTTGCCGAAACGCTTGCCCAGGGCGCGGAAGTTGGCCTTCGCCGTGGTGTCGACCAGGCTGCCGCCGACGTCGCTGAGGGAGGCGAGCGCGCTCACGTTCAGCTCGTCGGTGATCTGCGCGTGCAGTTCGCGGTCGAGGGAGTCGAAGCCGGTCGCGGCGATGAGCGCCCGGGACAGCGGCTGACGGGTCTTCACGCCCGACTCCGCGCGCGTGGCACGGCCCAGCTCGACGAGCCGGCGCACCAGAACCATCTGCTTCGACAGCTCCGGGTCGATGGCGGAGAGGTCCGCCTCCGGCCAGGAGGCCAGGTGCACCGACTCCGGGGCGCCCGGGGTGACCGGCACGACCAGGTCCTGCCAGACCCGCTCGGTGATGAACGGGGTCAGCGGGGCCATCAGCTGGGTGACCGTCTCGACGACCTCGTGCAGCGTGCGCAGCGCGGCCTTGTCGCCCTGCCAGAAGCGGCGCCGGGACCGGCGTACGTACCAGTTGGACAGGTCGTCGACGAACGCCGACAGGAGCTTGCCGGCGCGCTGGGTGTCGTACGACTCCAGGGACTGGGTCACCTGGTCGGTCAGCGCGTGCAGTTCGGACAGCAGCCAGCGGTCCAGGACGGGGCGGTCGGCCGGGGCCGGGTCCGCCCCGCTGGGCGCCCAGCCGGACGTGCGGGCGTACAGGGCCTGGAAGGCGACCGTGTTCCAGTAGGTGAGGAGGGTCTTCCTCACCACCTCCTGGATCGTGCCGTGGCCGACACGGCGGGCCGCCCACGGGGAGCCGCCGGCCGCCATGAACCAGCGCACCGCGTCCGCGCCGTGCCGGTCCATCAGCGGGATCGGCTCCAGGGTGTTGCCCAGGTGCTTGGACATCTTGCGGCCGTCCTCGGCGAGGATGTGGCCGAGGCAGACGACGTTCTCGTACGACGACTTGTCGAAGACCAGGGTGCCTACGGCCATCAGCGTGTAGAACCAGCCGCGCGTCTGGTCGATGGCCTCGGAGATGAACTGCGCCGGGTAGCGGGACTCGAACAGTTCCTTGTTCTTGTACGGGTAGCCCCACTGTGCGAACGGCATCGAACCCGAGTCGTACCAGGCGTCGATGACCTCCGGCACGCGCGTGGCCGTCTTCTGGCAGCCGTCGTGGCGGCAGGCGAAGGTGACCTCGTCGATGTACGGGCGGTGCGGGTCCAGGCCCGACTGGTCCGTGCCGGTCAGCTCGGTGAGCTCCGCGCGGGAGCCGACGACGGTCAGGTGATCGTCCTCGCAGCGCCAGATCGGCAGCGGGGTGCCCCAGTAACGGTTGCGGGACAGCGCCCAGTCGATGTTGTTCTGCAGCCAGTCGCCGAAGCGGCCGTGCTTCACCGTCTCCGGGAACCAGTTGGTGTTCTCGTTCTCCTGGAGGAGGCGGTCCTTGACGGCGGTGGTGCGGATGTACCAGGACGGCTGCGCGTAGTAGAGGAGCGCGGTGTGGCAGCGCCAGCAGTGCGGGTAGCTGTGCTCGTACGGGATGTGCTTGAAGAGGAGGCCGCGCTGCTGGAGGTCGTCGGTGAGCTTTTCGTCCGCCTTCTTGAAGAAGACGCCGCCGACCAGGGGGACGTCCTCCTCGAACGTGCCGTCCCGGCGGACGGGGTTCACGACGGGCAGGCCGTAGGCGCGGCAGACCTTGAGGTCGTCCTCACCGAAGGCGGGGGACTGGTGGACCAGGCCCGTACCGTCCTCGGTCGTGACGTACTCGGCGTTGACCACGTAGTGGGCCGGCTCCGGGAACTCCACGAGCTCGAACGGACGTTGGTAGGTCCAGCGCTCCATCTCGGCGCCGGTGAAGGACTGGCCGGTGGTCTCCCAGCCCTCGCCGAGCGCCTTGGCGAGCAGCGGCTCGGCGACGACGAGCTGCTCCTCGCCGTCGGTCGCGACGACGTAGGTGACCTCCGGGTGCGCGGCCACGGCCGTGTTGGAGACCAGCGTCCAGGGGGTCGTCGTCCAGACCAGGAGCGCGGCCTGGCCGGCGAGCGGACCGGAGGTGAGCGGGAAACGGACGTACACGGAAGGGTCGACGATCGTCTCGTAGCCCTGCGCCAGCTCGTGGTCCGACAGGCCCGTCTCGTCGCGGGGGCACCAGGGGGCCACGCGGTAGTCCTGGACCAGCAGGCCCTTGTTGAAGATCTCCTTCAGCGACCACCAGACGGACTCGATGTACTCCGGGTCCATCGTGCGGTACGGGTCCTGGAGGTCGGTCCAGTAGCCCATGCGGGTCGTGAGCGCCTCGAAGGCGTCGGTGTGGCGGGTCACGGACTCGCGGCACTTGGCGTTGAACTCGGCGATGCCGTACGCCTCGATGTCCTTCTTGCCGGTGAAGCCGAGCTCCTTCTCGACCGCCAGCTCCACCGGGAGGCCGTGACAGTCCCAGCCGGCCTTGCGGGCCACGTGGTAGCCGCGCATGGTGCGGAAGCGGGGGAAGACGTCCTTGAAGACGCGTGCCTCGATGTGGTGGGCGCCCGGCATGCCGTTGGCGGTGGGCGGGCCCTCGTAGAACACCCACTCGGGGCGGCCCTCGGACTGCTCCAGGGTCTTGGCGAAGATCTTCTGCTCGCGCCAGAAGTCGAGCACCGCGTGCTCGAGCGCGGGCAGGTCGACCTGGGCGGGCACCTGGCGGTACTGCGTCATCAGTCTTCCTCCGGCGGATGTGCTGCCTTCCGTCCGGAGGGACGAGAGTCCGTGCGCCGGTTTCGACGCGCTCCCGCGGTACCACCCTCCTTGGCCCGCCGACACCTGGTGTGTGTCGGTGAGCCCCCTCATTGGGGTCGCGATGCCGGGTCTACTGGCCCCGCTGGGCTTTCTTCCGGCGGCTCCGGGGTGATCTTCACGTCGCGCTCGCCCCCGGGCTTCCACCGTCCCCGGGTCGCTCTGGGCTGCGTACGCCGCTACTCGTCCCCATCCACGCTTTTCGCTGCGCCCAGTGTACGGCGCCCCGGGGACAGCGGCCGACCGCTTTTCCCGGGCCGGGCGCGGAGGTCGCCGTAGGGCGTGGGGTGACCCGAATGGAGCGGCACGGCTGTTCGGAATCCGGGACGGACGGTCCGGCGGATTACCCGGCGGGGAGCTGGGCACAACGCATGCATGCTTCCCGCCTCGCGCGCGTGGGGCGGGCGAATCGGGCGGCGTGCCCCGTTGCCGCGGGACTCGAGTCGATTTATCGTCCCAGCACGATTCGCGAGCAAGATCACAATATGTGAAGGGGCCGCGGCATGGTGGCGAAAAAGACCGCCGTACAGCAGTCGGCGTCGGGCCGGTCCACCCATGCCCGTGCCTCCGGCGGCGGGGCCAAGGACGCGGGCGGGAAGAAGAGTGCGCGCGGGGTGCCGTCCGGCAAGGGAGCGGCGGCCAAGGCGGTGAAGGCGGTCGGAGCGGCGGCGAAGAAAGTCGCTGAGAAGGCCGCCGTCAAGAGCACGCGCGCGGGTGCCGAGAAGGCCGTGGCCGTGGCGAAGAAGACGCCGCCGCGGAAGGCGAGCGGCGCCAGGAAGGCCACGGCTGCCTCCGGCGGGCGGGGGGCCGCGCAGGAGGAGGCGTCGGCCGGGAGACCGGCGACCGAGCCGCCCGTCGGCGGGACGATGGAGACCACCAGGGGCGTCGGCAAGGCTTCCGTCACGAAGCAGGCTGCGGTCAGGAAGAAGACCGGGGTTACGAAGAAGGCTGCGGCTTCGAAGAAGGCTGCGGCTACGAAAAAGCCTGCGGCCGCGAAGAAGGCGGTCGGCAAGAAGGCTGGTGTCGCGGAGAAGGCGGTCGGTCGAAAGGCTGCGGTCACCGAAAAGGGGGTCGGCAAGGAGGCGCTCGGTCGAAAGGCTGCGGTCGCGGAGAAGGCGGTCGGCGAGCAAGCTGTCGACGAGAACGCCGTGGTTGCCGAGAGGGCGGTCGCGGAGAAGTCCGCGGTCACCAAGAAGGCCTCGGCGACGAAGAAGGCGGTCGCGAAGAAGAGCGCGGCCAAGAGCACGGCCGCGACGAAGGGCACGGTGAAAGGCACGGGCGCGGCGAAGGCCGCCGCCGAGAACAGGGCCGCGGCCAAGAGCGCGGGTGTCACGAAGGGCACGGCTGTGACCAAGGCCGGTTCCGAGCGCTCGGCAGCGACGAAGGGCAGGGTCAAAAGCACGGCCGCGGCCAAGAACACGGCCGTGACGAAGGGCGCGGTCAAGGGCAGGGGGGCGGCGAAGACCGCCGCTGAGAACAGGGCCGCGGCCAAGAGCGCGGGTGTCACAAAGAGCGCGGCTGCGACCGCCTCCGAGAACACGAGCGTGACGAAGAGCGCGGCTGTGACCAAGGCCGGTTCCGAGAACACGTCCGCCACGAGGGG
The DNA here is from genome assembly GCF_044766405.1 of Streptomyces sp. NPDC102270. Classification (NCBI taxonomy): domain Bacteria; kingdom Bacillati; phylum Actinomycetota; class Actinomycetes; order Kitasatosporales; family Streptomycetaceae; genus Streptomyces; species Streptomyces sp. NPDC102270. The sequence goes on from NZ_JBIWLX010000006.1 coordinate 56,619, forward strand.
CACGCTCAAGGGCACGGCCGCGGGCAAGAGCGCGGGAGGGGCGAAGGGCACGGCCGCGGACAAGAGTGCGGGTGTCACGAAAGGCGCGGCTGTGACCGAGGTCGGCTCCAAGAGCGCGGCCGTGACGAAGGGCGCGGTCAAAAGCACGACCGCCGGCAAGGGCACGGGCGGGACGAAGGCCGCGGGCAAGGACGCGGGTGTCATGAAAGGCGCGGCTGTGACCGAGGTCGGCTCCGAGAGTGTGGGCGTGACGAAGAGCGCGTCCGAGGACACGGCTGGGGGCAAGGCCGTGGGGAAGAAGACCGTCGGGAAGGACGCCGCGGTCGAGGAGGGGGTCGCTACGGAGGCCGGTGTCCCGCAGGGGGACGCCGGGCAGGGCACCTCCGGGAAGAAGTCCCCCACGAAGAGGGCGGCCGGGAAGAGCACGGCCCACAAGGCGGGCGCGGCGGAGACCGCGAAGCAGACGGGAGCCACGACAGTGGTTGCGAAGAAGACCCCTGGCACGGCCACAGCGGCGAAGACAGCCCTACCCAACGCGCGTGTCGCCGCGGTGGAGCCCGGCGAACTGGCGGTGCGCCCCGGTGAGGATCCGTGGACGCCCGAAGAGGTCGAGGAGGCCCGCGCCGAGCTGACGGCCGAGGCTCTGCGGCTGCGCACCGAGATCTCCACGTCCGAGGAGTCCCTGGTGGGGCTCATGCGGGACTCCGGGGACGGCGCCGGCGACGACCAGGCCGACACCGGGACGAAGAACATCACGCGCGAGAGCGAGATGGCCCTCGCGGCCAACGCGCGCGAGATGCTCCTCCAGACCGAGCGCGCCCTGGGGCGTCTCGGCGCCGGCACCTACGGCCTGTGCGAGAACTGCGGCAATCCCATCGGCAAGGCACGCATGCAGGCCTTCCCACGGGCAACCCTGTGCGTGGAGTGCAAGCAGAAGCAGGAACGCCGGTACTGAGGGTCCTTGGAGGCGTGTCGTACCCTCGTCCTCAGTCAGGTATCTAGGTCGAGGGACTCACGTGGCAGAGGCGGAGCGCATCATCGGTACGCCGGACACCCCGGAGGCGGCGGGGGCCGAGCCGGAGCAGCACCAGACGGCGCGGCCCGGGGGCAGGCGCCGTATCGCCGTGCTGTTCACGGTGGCCGCCTTCGCGTACGCCCTCGACCTGGTCAGCAAGATGATCGTGGTCGCCAGGCTGGAGCACCACGAGCCGGTCGAGATCATCGGTGACTGGCTGAAGTTCGAGGCGATCCGCAACGCGGGCGCGGCCTTCGGCTTCGGCGAGGCCTTCACCGTGATCTTCACGGTGATCGCGGCGGCCGTGATCGTGGTCATCGCCCGGCTCGCCCGCAAGCTCTACAGCCTGCCCTGGGCGATCGCGCTCGGGCTGCTGCTGGGCGGCGCGCTCGGCAACCTCACCGACCGCCTCTTCCGCTCGCCCGGGGTCTTCGAGGGCGCGGTCGTCGACTTCATCGCGCCCAAGCACTTCGCGGTCTTCAACCTCGCCGACTCGGCGATCGTGTGCGGCGGCATCCTGATCGTGCTGCTGTCCTTCAAGGGCCTCGACCCGGACGGGACCGTCCACAAGGACTGAGCGCGCGGTCGGGGCTGTCTCACCCGTCCGGCATACTCGACGGGTGAGCACCATTCCCGAGATCCGCACCCTGCCCGTGCCCGACGGCCTGGAGGGCGAGCGCGTCGACGCCGCCATCTCCCGCATGTTCGGCTTCTCCCGTACCAAGGCGGCCGAGCTCGCCGCCTCGGGGAAGGTCACGGTCGACGGGTCGGTGGTCGGGAAGTCCGAGCGGGTGCACGGCGGGGCCTGGATGGAGGTCGAGATGCCGCAGGCGCCAGCGCCCGTGCAGCTCGTCGCCGAGCCGGTCGAGGGCATGGAGATCGTCCATGACGACGACGACATCGTCGTGATCGTCAAGCCGGTCGGAGTGGCCGCGCACCCGTCGCCGGGCTGGACCGGGACGACCGTGATCGGGGGGCTCGCCGCCGCCGGGTACCGCATCTCGACCTCCGGTGCCGCCGAGCGCCAGGGCATCGTGCACCGGCTCGACGTGGGCACCTCGGGGCTGATGGTCGTGGCCAAGTCGGAGCGGGCCTACACCTCCCTCAAGCGGCAGTTCAAGGAGCGCACGGTCGACAAGCGGTACCACACGCTCGTCCAGGGCCACCCGGACCCGACCAGCGGCACCATCGACGCGCCCATCGGCCGCCACCCCCAGCACGACTACAAGTGGGCCGTCACCGCCGAGGGCAAGCCGTCCGTCACGCACTACGACCTCATCGAGGCGTTCCGCGCGGCCTCCCTGCTGGATGTGAAGCTGGAGACCGGGCGCACCCACCAGATCCGCGTCCACATGGCGGCCCACCGCCACCCGTGCGTCGGCGACCTGACGTACGGCGCCGACCCGACGCTCGCCAAGCGGCTGCGGCTGACCCGGCAGTGGCTGCACGCGGTGCGGCTCGGCTTCGAGCACCCCGGGGACGGCCAGTGGGTGGAGTTCGCCAGCGACTATCCGGAGGACCTCCAGCAGGCCCTGGACCTGGTGCGCGAGGAGACCTACGGGTGAGCTCGCACGCGTACGCGGTGCGGGTCGCCGAGGACCCCGCGGACCGTGAGGCCTGCTTCGCGGTGCGCAAGGTGGTCTTCGTCGGCGAGCAGGGCGTGCCCGAGGACATCGAGTACGACGCCTACGACGCCGTAGCCGTGCATGTGCTGGCCGTGCGCGAGGACGGCGTGCCGCTCGGGACCGGGCGGCTGCTGTTCGGCGAGGCGGCGGCCGGGAAGACCGGCGGTGACGCGTCGGTGGGGTCGCTGGGGCGGCTCGCCGTGACCCGGGAGGCGCGCGGGCTCGGGGTGGGGGCCGCGCTCGTACGGGCCGTCGAGGAGGCGGCACGCGCGCGGGGGCTGATCGCTGTGGACCTGCACGCCCAGACGCATGCGCTGGGGTTCTACGAGCGGCTCGGGTACGTGGCGTACGGGCCGGAGTTCCCGGACGCGGGGATACCGCACCGGGCCATGCGGCGCGTTCTCTGACGCTCGGCGGGAGCGGCGGTCGAGAGGGTCCGGGCGTTTTGCGGGCAGACTGAAGTGACCGTTGTTTGTCGATCTGCCCGGAGTTCTGACCGTGGATCAGCTGGCCCTGTTGTTCGTGTTGTTGCTGGGGGCTCTGATCAGTGTCCCGGTGGGGGACCGGTTCGGGTTGCCGGCGCCGGTGCTGATGACCCTGCTCGGCATAGTGCTCGCGGTGCTGGACTTCGTACCGAATGTCGAGATCCCGCCCGAGCTGATCCTGCCCATCCTGTTGCCGCCCCTGCTCTACGCGGCGGTGCGGCGCACGTCCTGGCGCCAGTTCGCGGCCAACAAGCGGCCGATCTTCCTGCTCGCCGTCGCGCTCGTGTTCGTGACGACCCTGTGCGTCGCCGTCGTCGCCCACACGATCGTGCCGGGGCTGCCGATCGCCGCCGCTGTCGCGCTCGGCGCACTGGTCGCCCCGCCCGACCCGGTCGCCGCGACCGCCGTCGCGGGCCAACTGGGGCTGCCCCGCAGGCTGGTGTCCATCCTGGAGGGCGAGGGACTCTTCAACGACGTGACGGCGATCGTGCTCTACCACGTGGCCGTCGCCGCCGCTGTGAGCGGCTCCTTCAAGCCCGGCGAGGCCGTCTTCGAGCTGGTGCTCTCCGCCGTGGTCGCCGTCGTGGTGGGGCTCGTGCTGGGCTGGGGCGCCAACAAGCTGATGGATCTGCTGGGTGACGCCACCCTCCAGATCGGGCTGACGGTGCTGGTGCCGTACGCCTCCTATGTGCTCGCCGAGGAGCTCCACGGCTCCGGCGTGCTCGCCGTGCTGACCACCGCCCTGTTCCTCGCCGAGTACGGCTCCGACGCCGACGACGTGATGACCCGGCTGGCCGGGCACACCTTCTGGGACATCGTCGACACGCTCGTCACCGGTGTGGCCTTCGGGCTGATCGGGCTCGAACTGCACAACGCGATCCGGACCGCGTCCGGGCGCTGGGGCGAGATGCTCGGCTGGGCCGCGGCGATCGTGGCCGTGGTCGTCCTCGTACGGCTGGCGTGGCTGATGCCGGCCACCTGGCTCACCAAGCGGATGCACGCGAAGCGCGACTACGACGAGGAGATCCCGACCAGTTGGCGGGAGACCGTCATCATGTGGTGGTCCGGGATGCGGGGCGTGGCGTCGGTGGCGCTGGCGCTGGCCATTCCGCTGGAGACCGACTCGGGGGCGGGCTTTCCGGACCGGGACGAGATCGTCTTCATCGCGTTCGGGGTGATCATGGCCACGCTGGTGCTCCAGGGGCTGACCCTGCCGTGGCTGGTGAAGCGGCTGGGGGTGCGGGCCGACAGCGAGCGGGAGAAGGAGTTCGAGAAGGCCCTCGCCGTCCGGGCGGCGAAGGCGGCCAAGCGGCGGCTGCGGGAGATCGAGACCGTGGAGGAGCTGCCGGAGGACCTGTCCGAGCAGATGCTGCGGCGGGCGTTCGAGATCGGCGTGCGGATCCATCCCGAGATGGGGGACGAGGAGCGACGCGAGGCCCGGCGGCGGCTCAAGCGGATGCGGCGCATCCAGGGCGAGCTGCTGAGCGCGGCGCGGCACGAGGTGCTGGCGGCGCGGAGTGAACCGGGGGCCGACCCCGAGGTCGTGGACCGGGTGCTGCGGCATCTGGACGTCCGCAGTCTGCGGTGAGTCCGCGGAAACCGGAATGACCTCCCCAAGTACGCCTTTGTAGGCTGCGGTTATGGCTCGCAACGTAGTGATCAGCGGTGGCGGTACGGGAATCGGACGCGCGGCGGCACAGGTGTTCGCCGCGGAAGGGGACCGGGTGCTGCTGCTGGGGCGGCGCGCCGAGGTACTGGAGAAGGCCGGGGTGCCCGGGGCGCTGACCTACGCCGCCGATCTCGGTGACGTCGACCAGGTGCGCGGGGTCGTCGCTTTCGTGGAGCGTGAACTCGGGGCCGTGGACGTGCTGATCCACAGTGCCGGGGGCACCGGGCAGCTCGAACCGCCCGCCGCCGGCGCCGATCGGCTCGACGCCGTCGCGCACGACTGGACCGTGAACTTCCGGCTCAACCTGCTGACCGCCGCGCTCCTCACCGAGGGACTTCGGGACCGACTCGCCTCACCGGGCGGGCGGGTGCTGTTCGTCAGCTCCATCGCCGCGTACCGGGGATCCGGCAGCGGGGCGTACGGAGCGGCGAAGGCGGGGCTGCACCCCTACGCCCATGATCTGGCGCGGGAGTTGGGGCCGCGGGGGATCACCGCGAACGTGGTCGCGCCGGGGTATGTCGAGGACACGGAGTTCTTCGGCGCCGCGATCGACCCCGCGCGGCGGGAGCGGCTCATCGGTGACACGTCGACGGGGCGGGCGGGGACGCCCGGGGATGTCGCGGCCACCTTGCACTGGCTGGCCTCCCCGGGCGCCGGGCACGTGACGTCGCAGATCGTGCAGGTCAACGGTGGGGCCGAGCGCGGCAGGTGACAGGAGGCCGAAACTCCCAGGGCGGGCGCCCGCGACAGGCCTACCCGCGGCCGCGGCCGATGCGCGGGGCTTCCGCGCCGTCGGAGTTGCTGCTCTCCGGCCGGTGACCGTTCCTCGACCGGAATCCCGGGGCCAGGGTCGCGTCCGCCGTGTTGACCCGGGGCAGGGCGTACGGGTGGTTGTCGGTGAGCCAGCTGAGCATCTGTTCGCGGACCGTCACCCGTACCGTCCAGATGTCGTCGGCGTCCTTCGCGGTCACCAGGGCACGCACCTGCATGGTGTTCGGGGTGGTGTCGGTGACGGCGAGGCCGTAGTCGCGGCCGTCCCAGGCGGGGCACTCGCGCAGGATGTCCCGCAGCCGCTCGCGCATCAGGTCCACCGGGGCCGTGTGATCGACGTGCCAGTAGACGATGCCGGTCATCTGCGGGGTGCCGCGCGACCAGTTCTCGAACGGCTTCGAGGTGAAGTACGACACCGGCATGGTGATCCGGCGCTCGTCCCAGGTCCGTACCGTCAGGAAGGTCAGCGTGATCTCCTCGATGGTGCCCCACTCGCCGTCCACCACCACGGTGTCGCCTATGCGCACCATGTCGCCGAAGGCGATCTGCAGCCCCGCGAACATGTTGCTGAGCGTCGACTGGGCGGCTACACCGGCGACGATGCCGAGGATTCCGGCCGAGGCCAGCAGCGAGGCACCGGCCGCGCGCATCGCCGGGAACGTCAGCAGCATCGCGGCCACCGCCATCACGCCGACGACCGCGGCGACCACCCGTGTGATCAGCGTCACCTGGGTGCGCACCCGGCGGACCCGGGCGGCGTCGTGGTGGGCGCGCGCATAGCGGGTGTAGGTCGTCTCCACGATGGCGGCGGCGATCCGGATCACCAGCCAGGCGGTCGCCCCGATGAGGATCAGCGTCAGCATCTGCCCGATGGAGGCGCTGTGCCGCTGCGCCAGCCGCGCCTCGTCGTAGGCCCCTCTCAGCATGGCCGCGCACAGCACGAGCATGTAGGGGATGCGGCCACGGCGCAGCAGACCCCACAGCGGCGTCTCGCTGTGGCGGTCGTCGGCCTTGCGCAGCAGACGGTCGGTGGCCCACCCGATCAGCAGAGTGAGCAGCACCGAGCCGCCGACCACGATCAGTGGGCGGAGTACGTCTTCCATGACCCCGAACCTAACCGGCCCGGGTCGGGCATGAACATGTGACTTCTGCCGCGAACTGGGTACGGCCGCCGCCATGTGTGGAACGGCACGGTCGGAGCGGGCTGGCACCATGGCCTCATGAACATCATGCTCTTTCACTCGACCTACGGCCTCAGGCCCGCCGTCCGTCAGGCCGCCGACCGGCTGCGGGAGGCCGGGCACGAGGTGTGGACGCCGGACCTCTTCGAGGGGCGCACGTTCGAGACGGTCGAGGAGGGCATGGCCTTCAACGAGGAGATCGGCAAGGACGAGTTGCTCAAGCGGGCCGTCCTGGCCGCAGCCCCCTACTCCGAGCGCGGCCTCGTCTACGCCGGCTTCTCGCTCGGCGCCTCGGTCGCGCAGACCCTCGCCCTCGGCGACGAGAAGGCCCGCGGACTGCTGCTCCTGCACGGCACGTCGGACATCGCGCCGAACGTGACCGCGGACGAGCTGCCGGTCCAGCTGCACGTGGCGGAGCCCGACCCCTTCGAGACCGACGACTGGCTGAGCGCCTGGTATCTCCAGATGGGCCGCACCGGCGCCGACGTCGAGATCTACCGATATGCCGGGGCCGGTCACCTCTACACCGACCCCGGCCTGCCGGACTACGACGAAGAGGCCGCCGAGGCCACCTGGCGAGTGGCCCTCGGCTTCCTCGACAGCCTCTAGAGCGGCTCTATACCGGCGTGTACGTCCGCTCCACCTTCTGCGTGCCGGTCCGCGTGCGGTACGAACGCGCCCACTTGGAGGTCGCGTTCTGCTTCGTCTTGTCGGACAGCACGTAGTAGTCCATCTGTGCCCGGTCGGCGGTGATGTCCAGGACGCCGTAACCGTGGCGGTCGGTGTCGACCCAGTGGACGTGCCGGTTGGCGACCTGGATGACCGGCGCCGCGAGCGCGGTGACCGTGCCCTCGGGGACCTTCAGGAGGTCGTCGAGGTTGTCGGAGGTCACCGAGGTGACGACGAACTCCGTGGCGGCCGAGGTCGACAGCGGATAGGTGCCGGCGTCCACCGGCACGTCGTTGGCCCACGCCATGTGGATGTCGCCGGTCAGGAAGACGGTGTTGCGGATCGCGTTCGCGCGCAGGTGGGCGAGGAGTTCGCGGCGATCGTCCGTGTAGCCGTCCCACTGGTCGGAGTTGAGGGCGAGGCCCTCCTTCGGCAGGCCCAGCAGCTCCGCGAGCGGCCTCAGCAGGTCGGCGGAGAGCGAGCCGATCGCGAACGGAGAGATCATCACGGAGTTGCCGACCAGCCGCCAGGTCGTGTCGGAGGACTTCAGCCCCGCCTTAAGCCAGTCGAGTTGGGCCCGGCCCGTGATCGTGCGGTCCGGGTCGTCGACCGAGCCGTTGCCCACGGCGACCTGCTGCGAGCGGAAGGACCGCAGGTCGAGCAGCGACAGGTCGGCGAGCTTGCCGAAGCGCAGCCGGCGGTAGGTGGTGCCCGCGATCGCCGGGCGCACCGGCATCCACTCGAAGTAGGCCCGCCTGGCGGCGGACTGACGGGCCGACCAGGCGCCCTCCGCGCCCTCGGTGTGGTTCTCGGCGCCGCCCGACCAGGCGTCGTTGGCGAACTCGTGGTCGTCCCAGATCGCGACGACCGGGGCGACGGCGTGCAGGGCCTGGAGGTCGGGGTCGGTCTTGTACTTGCCGTGCCGGATCCGGTAGTCGGCGAGGGTGAGTATCTCGTGGGTCGGCGCGTGCTGCCGTACGACGGTGCCGCGCGTGCCGTACTCGCCGGTTCCGTACTCGTAGATGTAGTCGCCCAGGTGCAGCCAGGCGTCCAGGTCGCCGCGGGCCGCGAGATGGCGGTACGACGAGAAGTAGCCGGCCTCCCAGTTGGCGCAGGAGACCACGCCGAAGCGGAGGCCCGTGACGGCCGCGTCCGCCGCCGGCGCGGTGCGGGTGCGCGCCGCCGGGGAGTCGGTGCCGCCGGCCGAGAAGCGGAACCAGTAGTCGGTCGCGGGCGCGAGGCCGCGCACGTCCGCCTTGACGGTGTGGTCGGAGGCGACCGTCGCGGTCACGGAACCCTTGGCGACGACGGTCGTGAAGGCCTTGTCGCGGGCGACGACCCAGCCGACCTCGGTGTCCGGGCCGAGCCCGGAACCGGGTACGGCCTCGGCGGTCGGGGTCACCCGGGTCCACAGCAGGATGCCGTCCGGGAGCGGGTCGCCGGAGGCCACGCCGTGCAGGAACGCGGGGGTCTCGTCGGCGGCCCGGGCCGGCAGGGCGGCGGCGAGCGGTCCGGCCAGGACGGCGCCGGCCGCCGCGGCCTTGACGACCGTACGGCGGCGCGGTGACAGGGAGTTGGAGTGCTCGGATGCTCTGTATCGACTGGTCACGGCCGATCAGGTTACTGATCGGTATGAACGCGAGCGGGCGAACTCGCAAAAGTTCGCCCGCTTTTTGACTGAAGGTCGGGATCAGCCCTTCAGCGCCGCCTCCAGCGCCGTGTTGAAGTCGGCGACCGTCATCGGCGCGCTCTTGCCGTCGGAACCGGTCAGCGTCTTGCCGTTCATCTTCAGGGTCGGGGTGCCGGTCACGCCGTCCTTGTTGAACTTGTCGGACATGTCCAGGGCCCACTTGTCGTAGGTGCCGTTCTTCACGGCGTTCTGGAAGGTCTTGTTGTCCTTCAGCTCCGGGACGGTCTGCGCGATCTTGATGAGGTAGGCGTCGTCCTTGAACTTGTCGGGGCCGTCCTCCGCGGGGTGCCACTTCGTGGAGTACATCGCGGTCTTGTACTTCAGGAACGCGTCGGTGCTGACGTTCAGCGCGGCGCCGAGGGCGCTGAGGCCGTTCTTGGAGCCCTCGCCGCCGAGGTTGCCGTCGAGGAAGGTGGCGCCGACGTACTGGAGCTTGAACTTGCCGTCCTCGACGTCCTTGTCGACGGTCGAGCCGACGGTCTGCTCGAACTGGGCGCAGATGGGGCAGCGCGGGTCCTCGTACATGACCAGGGTCTTCTTGGCGGTGCTCTTGCCGATGACGACCGTCGTGCCGTTGGTGCCCGTGCTGTTGGCCGGCTTGACGAGCTTGTCGTTCTTGGCCTCTTCCCAGTAGCTGGGCTTGTTGCTCTGGACGACCGCGTAGCCGATGCCGCCGGCTATCGCCAGGACGCCGACGACGGAGCAGGCCACGATGACCTGCCGCTTGACCTTGTCGCGCTTGGCCTGGCGCTCGCGCTCCTGCCGCAGCCGCTCACGGGCGGCGTTCTTGGAGGCCTGGCTGTTCCGCTTGCTCATGGTGGTGTTCTCCATCAAGGGGACGCGCACACGTCGTGTGCGGGGATACGTAGGTCGGGACTGGTGGTGCTCAGGTGCTGTCCGGGCTCAGGCGACAGCGGTCGAGCACGGCGGTCCACGCCGTCCCAGGGAGTGCACGAGGAACTCGTCGAGCACGACGGCCCTGCGGCGGCCGGGGCGCACCGGACGGGCCGGTTCCGGCGCCGACCGCACGGTCAGCGCGGCGGTCGCGACGAGCAGCGGCCCAAAGGTCGTGGCGGCCACGGCCCGCAGCAGCTGGGCCAGGGCCCGCTCGCCGCGGCGCAGCCAGGCGGCCGCGAGCAGGCCGACGCAGACATGGGCGCCCAGCAGCAGCCAGGCGGTCCGCGGGTCGGCGTGGGCGAGCAGGCCGCCGAGCCGGCCGGGGTCGGTGCCCGTCATACGGGCCAGCGGCGAGCCGACGCTGGTGCCGTCACCGCAGAACACGTCCCAGCCGACCGAGCGCAGCGGGCCGGCCACCGGGCCGCCCGCGGCGCCGTAGCAGACGTGCTGCCCGGTGGTGAAGACGGTGTCGGCGGCGAGCTCCAGCGGGATCAGCACGGCGGCGATCCGTCCGAAGCCGCGCTCCCGGCCGGCCAGCGCGAAGGTGAGCGCGAACACGGCGACGGCGACCACCGCCACCGTGTTGAGCGGCAGGGGAGCCCGGGACAGCAGCACGTGCGACGCGGTGCTGAGCGTCACGACGAGTGCCGTGAACAGCGCCGCGCGGAGCGCTCGTAGCTGGGTCCCGGATATGTCCATAGCGTGGAGAGTGTGTCACGTGGGCCGGTAAGGGACCCCTAAAGGATCCCTGTGAGCGGCCCTATCGTTATGAGGGGTGGCAGGGGCCGGTCACAGACCCGGGATCCGGCCGTTGCGGAACAGGTCCACGAAGGTCTGGTGGTCGGCACGGGCGCGTGCGCCGTAGCTGTGCGCGAAGTCGACCAGGAGCCCCGCGAAACCGTCCTCGTCGGCCGCGATCGCCGCGTCGATGGCCCGCTCGGTGGAGAAGGGCACCAGGGACTCGCCCGAGGTGTCGTCCGCCGCCGCGTGCATGGTGGCCGTGGCCCGGCCGAGATCGGCGACGACCCCCGCGATCTCCTCCGGGTCGTCGATGTCACCCCAGTCCAGGTCGACGGCGTACGGCGAGATCTCGGCGACCAGCTGGCCCGCGCCGCCCAGCTCGGTCCACCCCAGCCACGGGTCGGCGTGCTGCTGGAGGGCGCGCTGGGAGATGACCGTGCGGTGGCCCTCGTGCTGGAAGTAGTCGCGGATCGCCGGGTCGGTGAGGTGGCGGGAGACGGCCGGGGTCTGGGCCTGCTTGATGTAGATCACGACGTCGTTCTCCAGGGCGTCGGTGTGCCCCTCGAGCAGGATGTTGTACGAGGGCAGCCCGGCCGAGCCGATGCCGATGCCGCGGCGGCCGACGACGTCCTTGACGCGGTAGGAGTCCGGGCGGTCCAGGGAGGCCTCCGGGAGGGTCTCCAGATAGCCGTCGAAGGCCGCGAGCACCTTGTAGCGGGTGGCCGCGTCCAGCTCGATGGAGCCACCGCCCGGCGCGAAGCGGCGCTCGAAGTCGCGGATCTCCGTCATCGACTCCAGGAGGCCGAAGCGGGTCAGGGAGCGGGCGTCGCGCAGTGCGTCCAGGAGGGGGCCCTGGGCGGTGTCCAGGGTGAAGGGGGGCACCTCGTCGCTCTTGGCGCCGGTGGCCAGGGCGTGGATCCGCTCGCGGTACGCGCCCGCGTACACCTCCACCAGCTCGGTGATCTGCTCGTCGCCGAGCGCCTTGGCGTACCCGATCAGCGCGACGGAGGCGGCGAAGCGCTTGAGGTCCCAGGTGAAGGGGCCGACGTAGGCCTCGTCGAAGTCGTTGACGTTGAAGATCAGCCGGCCGTTGGCGTCCAGGTAGGTGCCGAAGTTCTCCGCGTGCAGGTCGCCGTGGATCCACACGCGCGAGGTGCGCTCGTCCAGGTACGGGCCGCCCCGCTTCGAGCCAAAACCATTGTTTGCCGTCAGGTCGTGGTAGAAGAGGCACGCCGTACCCCGGTAGAACGCGAACGCGGACGCCGCCATCTTCCGGAACTTCACGCGGAACGCTGCCGGATCGGCGGCCAGGAGCTCGCCGAAGGCGGTGTCGAAGACAGCGAGAATCTCCTCGCCGCGGTGCTCGTCGTTGAGCTGCGGAACCGACATCGCGGGGTGCCTCCTGGTACATGTGTACGACAGCGTTTCTGTCGTCTCTCCAACGGGCGGGCCCGGGTGAAAGTGCCCGCGACCCTCGTTGTGAAGGTACGCGGGGCGGCCCCCTGAGTGTCAGTGCCGAGGCATAGACTTCGGCGCTGACCCCCACACTGTCCGTCCGCCTGTCGTCGAGTGTTTTCCATGGAGGCCACGCCGTGTCAAAGCCGCCGTTCACGCACCTGCACGTCCACACCCAGTACTCCCTGCTGGACGGTGCCGCGCGGCTCAAGGACATGTTCGACGCGTGCAACGAGATGGGCATGACCCATATCGCCATGTCCGACCACGGCAACCTGCACGGGGCGTACGACTTCTTCCACTCGGCGAAGAAGGCCGGGGTCACCCCGATCATCGGGATCGAGGCGTATGTCGCGCCCGAGTCCCGGCGCAACAAACGCAAGATCCAGTGGGGCCAGCCGCACCAGAAGCGGGACGACGTCTCCGGTTCCGGTGGTTACACCCACAAGACGATGTGGGCCGTGAACTCGACCGGCCTGCACAACCTCTTCCGGCTCTCCTCGGACGCCTACGCCGAGGGCTGGCTCCAGAAGTGGCCCCGCATGGACAAGGAGACGATCTCCCAGTGGTCCGAGGGGATCGTCGCCTCCACCGGCTGCCCCTCCGGTGAACTCCAGACCCGGCTGCGCCTCGGCCAGTACGACGAGGCACTGAAGGCGGCCGCCGACTACCAGGACATCTTCGGCAAGGACCGCTACTTCCTGGAGCTGATGGACCACGGCATCGAGATCGAGCACCGGGTCCGCGACGGCCTCCTGGAGATCGGCAAGAAGCTCGGCATCCCCCCGTTGGTCACCAACGACTCGCACTACACGTACGCGCACGAGGCGACCGCCCACGACGCCCTGCTGTGCATCCAGACCGGCAAGAACCTCTCCGACCCGGACCGCTTCAAGTTCGACGGCACCGGCTACTACCTGAAGTCCACGGACGAGATGTACGCCATCGACTCCTCGGACGCCTGGCAGGAGGGCTGCGCCAACACCCTCCTGATCGCCGAGATGGTCGACACCGCCGGCATGTTCGAGGCGAAGAACCTCATGCCGAAGTTCGACATCCCCGAGGGCTACACCGAGGTCTCCTGGTTCAAGGAGGAGGTCCGCCGGGGCATGGACCGCCGCTTCCCGGACGGCGTCCCCGACGACCGGCAGCGCCAGGTCGAGTACGAGATGGACGTCATCATCCAGATGGGGTTCCCGGGCTACTTCCTCGTGGTCGCCGACTTCATCATGTGGGCCAAGAAGAACGGCATCGCGGTCGGCCCCGGCCGAGGCTCCGCGGCCGGCTCGATCGTCGCCTACGCCATGGGCATCACCGACCTCGACCCGATCCCGCACGGCCTGATCTTCGAGCGGTTCCTCAACCCCGAGCGCGTCTCCATGCCCGATGTCGACATCGACTTCGACGAACGCCGGCGCGTCGAGGTGATCCGGTACGTGACGGAGAAGTACGGCGCCGACAAGGTCGCCATGATCGGCACCTACGGCAAGATCAAGGCGAAGAACGCCATCAAGGACTCCGCGCGCGTGCTGGGCTACCCGTACGCGATGGGCGACCGCCTCACCAAGGCCATGCCCGCCGACGTCCTCGGCAAGGGCATCGACCTCAACGGCATCACCGACCCCTCGCACCCGCGCTACAGCGAGGCCGGCGAGATCCGCGCGATGTACGAGAACGAACCCGATGTCAAGAAGGTCATCGACACCGCCAAGGGCGTCGAGGGCCTGGTCCGGCAGATGGGTGTGCACGCGGCCGGCGTCATCATGTCCAGCGAGCCCATCGTCGACCACGCCCCGATCTGGGTGCGGCACACGGACGGCGTGACCATCACGCAGTGGGACTACCCGCAGTGCGAGTCGCTCGGCCTGCTGAAGATGGACTTCCTCGGCCTGCGCAACCTGACGATCATGGACGACGCCGTCAAGATGGTGAAGTCCAACAAGGGCACCGACCTCGACCTGCTGTCCCTGCCGCTCGACGACCCCAAGACCTTCGAACTGCTCCAGCGCGGTGAGACCCTCGGCGTCTTCCAGTTCGACGGCGGCCCCATGCGCTCGCTGCTGCGCCTGATGAAGCCCGACAACTTCGAGGACATCTCCGCCGTCTCCGCGCTCTACCGTCCCGGCCCGATGGGCATGGACTCGCACACCAACTACGCGCTGCGCAAGAACAAGCTCCAGGAGATCACCCCCATCCACCCGGAGCTCGAAGAGCCCCTCAGGGAGGTCCTGGACGTCACCTACGGCCTGATCGTCTACCAGGAGCAGGTGCAGAAGGCCGCCCAGATCATCGCCGGCTACTCGCTCGGCGAGGCCGACATCCTGCGCCGCGTGATGGGCAAGAAGAAGCCCGACGAACTGGCGAAGAACTTCACCATCTTCCAGGCCGGCGCCCAGAAGAACGGGTACAGCGAAGAGGCCATCAAGGCCCTGTGGGACGTGCTGGTCCCCTTCGCCGGATACGCGTTCAACAAGGCGCACTCCGCCGCGTACGGACTGGTGTCGTACTGGACCGCCTATCTGAAGGCCAACTACCCGGCGGAGTACATGGCCGCCCTGCTGACCTCGGTCAAGGACGACAAGGACAAGTCGGCGGTCTACCTCAACGAGTGCCGCCGCATGGGCATCAAGGTGCTCCCGCCCAACGTCAATGAGTCGGTGCACAACTTCGCCGCGCAGGGCGACGACGTGATCCTGTTCGGCCTGGAAGCCGTGCGCAACGTCGGCACCAACGTGGTCGAGTCGATCATCAAGAGCCGCAAGGCCAAGGGGAAGTACGCCTCCTTCCCCGACTACCTCGACAAGGTCGAGGCGGTCGCCTGCAACAAGCGCACCACGGAGTCGCTGATCAAGGCGGGCGCCTTCGACACCCTGGGGCACACCCGCAAGGGCCTCACCGCGCAGTACGAACCGATGATCGACAACGTGGTCGCGGTCAAGCGCAAGGAGGCCGAGGGCCAGTTCGACCTCTTCGGCGGGATGGGCGAGGAGGACAACAGCGAGCCCGGTTTCGGACTGGACGTGGAGTTCACCACCGAGGAGTGGGACAAGACCTATCTGCTCGCCCAGGAGCGGGAGATGCTCGGTCTGTACGTCTCCGACCACCCGCTCTTCGGCCTGGAGCACGTGCTGTCCGACAAGGCCGACGCGGGCATCGCCCAGCTCACCGGCGGTGAGCACGCCGACGGCGCGGTGGTCACCATCGGCGGCATCATCTCGGGCCTGCAGCGCAAGATGACCAAGCAGGGCAACGCCTGGGCGATCGCCACCGTCGAGGACCTCGCCGGTTCCATCGAGTGCATGTTCTTCCCGGCGACCTACCAGCTGGTGTCGACCCAACTCGTCGAGGACGCCGTGGTGTTCGTCAAGGGCCGCCTCGACAAGCGCGAGGACGTGCCCCGCCTCGTCGCGATGGAGCTCCAGGTGCCCGACCTGTCCAACGCGGGCACCAACGCACCCGTGATCCTCACCATCCCGGCGCTGAAGGTCACCCCGCCGATGGTCAGCCGGCTCGGGGAGATCCTCAGCCATCACAAGGGGGAGAGCGAGGTCCGCATCAGGCTCCAGGGACCGAGCAGGACGACGGTCCTCCGGCTGGACCGGCACCGGGTGAAGCCGGACCCGGCGCTCTTCGGTGACCTCAAGGTGCTGCTCGGACCGTCCTGCCTGGCGGGCTGAGCGACCGGCGGCACGGACTTGCGAAGGGGCGCACTCCTGACGGGGTGCGCCCCTTTGTATGCCCGGGTCTCAACAACCCTTTATGCACATGTCAGTTGTGGCCGAAGCTTTTCTGCCGCC
The DNA here is from genome assembly GCF_044766405.1 of Streptomyces sp. NPDC102270. Lineage (NCBI taxonomy): Bacteria > Bacillati > Actinomycetota > Actinomycetes > Kitasatosporales > Streptomycetaceae > Streptomyces > Streptomyces sp. NPDC102270. Next base: position 72,614 of record NZ_JBIWLX010000006.1, read on the forward strand.
CCTTGCGGGCGACGTCGCCGGGTGTCACCTGCGGGGCATGCTGCTCGGTCTGCGGCTCCATCGAGGAGGGCTGGGGCTCCTGCCCAGCACGCTCGGTCTGCGACGGCTTACGGTTCTGCTTCTTGTTCTTGGCCATGGTGGTGCCTCCTGTGGGGATCTAGGGGCCAGGGCCGGGACCAGATTCACATAGGCTGACAGCGGGCGCATTTCGGATAATTACCGTGTGTGACAGGGAATGTCGCCGCGCAATGTCCCGAAACGCCACGCCGAAGATCGAGTTCGGGCCGTTAACCCTCTCGTGGTCGGGCAGACTCGAAGGAAGCCCGAAGCAAACCTCCCGGAAAGAGGGTGGATCGCGTGGACCGCTGCATCGTCCTGGTGGACGCCGGGTATCTGCTGGGGGCCGCCGCCAGTCTCCTTGCCGGGGAGCCCTCCCGTTCCCGTATCACCGTCGACCACGCCGCCCTCGTCCAGGGATTGCGTGACCGGGCCGAGTCCGACACCGAACGGCCCCTGCTGCGCATCTACTGGTTCGACGGCGCCCCCGACCGCGTCCCGCAGCCCGAGCACCGCAGACTGCGGGTGATGCCCCGGGTCACCGTCCGGCTCGGCGCCCTGACCCGCAGCGACGGACGCTGGGCCCAGAAGGGCGTGGACGCCGCCATGCACGCCGAGCTCACCGAACTGGCCCGCAACCGCGCCTGCTCCGACGTCGTGCTCGTCACCGGCGACGGGGATCTGCTGCCGGGCATGATGGCCGCCAAGGAGCACGGGGTCGCCGTACACCTGTGGGCCGTGCAGGCCGCCGACGGGGACTACAACCAGTCCGAGGACCTGGTCGCCGAGGCGGACGAGCGGCGGGTGCTGGACCGCGCGTGGATCACCAAGGCCGTCCGCGCGAAGGAGCTCGGCGGGGTCTGCGCGCCGCCACCCGCGCCGCGGCCCGAGATCGCCGCGATCCTCTCGGCACCGCTGCCCGAGTCCGCGCCCGCCGCCGAGCGGACCGCGCAGGAGGCCGAGCACGCCCCGGTGGCCGCCTCGGAGAACGGCACGCAGGAGCGGGTGCCGGCGCCGAAGGGAGTGCCCACGCCCAAGGACCTCGCCGCACTGCGGGCCCCCGGTGCGCAGGCCGCCCAGCCCCCCGCGAGCGCGACCCTGCGGTGGTCCTCCGACAAGGGCTGGGTCGACCGGCCCAGTGGTGCCGCCGAGCCGCCCGAGGTCGCCTCCATGCCGACGCTCGCCCAGCTGACCACCGCCGAGCAGCGGTGGGCCGACCGGGAGGAGGACATCACCACGGTCGGCGGGGACCCCTTCGAGGTGGGGCAGGTCTTCGCGCGGCGGTGGATGGAGCGGCTGGGGGACCAGGCGCATCTGCAGCGGCTGGCCGGGATGTACCCGCGGGTGCCGCACCGGATCGACGGGGAGCTGCTCAGGTACGCGGCCCGGTTCGGGCTGCTCGCGCACAAGGACGACCAGATCGACGAGCACGACCGCTATGCGATCCGGGCCGGGTTCTGGCGGGAGATCGACGTGCGGACGGCGGCGGAGCACGCCCCCGCCGGGGAGTGAGAGGGCACATACCCCGCCCCAGGGGCGAGCAGAGCTCCCCGACCCCGTAGGCTCGTACCTTGTGAGTACGCGCGCTGCACCGGCACTTCGACACCGTGGGGATGTCGTGTGTGCGGTGCGCGGGCTGACCAAGACCTACCCCGCGGTGCGCGGGCGGCGCGGGACTCCGGCCACGCCCGAGGTGCGGGCCACCGACGACGTACGGCTGGACATCCGGCGCGGTGAGATCTTCGGGCTGCTCGGCCCGAACGGCGCCGGCAAGACCACGCTCGTGCGGCAGCTCACCGGGCTGATGCGGCCCGACCGCGGCAGTGTCGAGATCCTCGGGCACGACATCGTGCGCCACCCGGACCGGGCCTCGCGGATCCTCGCCTACCTCGGCCAGGAGTCCACCGCCCTCGACGACCTCACCGTCTCCCTCGCCGCCGAGACCACCGGCCGGCTGCGCGGCCTGGAGGCCAGGAAGGCGCGGGCCGAGCGGGACGCCGTACTCGACGAGCTGGGGCTCACGCCGATCGCCGGGCGGCCGCTGAGGAAGCTGTCCGGCGGGCAGCGGCGGCTCGCGTGCCTGGCGTCGGCGCTCGTGGGGGAGCGGCCGCTGCTGGTGCTCGACGAGCCGACCACCGCGATGGACCCCGTGGCGCGGCGCGCGGTGTGGTCCGCCGTGGACCGGCGGCGGGCCGAACGCGGTACGACCGTGCTGCTCGTCACCCACAACGTCATCGAGGCGGAGACGGTCCTGGACCGGGTCGCCGTCCTCGACCGGGGCCGGGTGATCGCCTGTGACACGCCGTCCGGCCTCAAGGAACAGGTGGCGGGCGAGGTCCGCGTCGACCTCGTGTGGCGAGAGACGGCCCCGCTGCACGTCCCCGAGGTGGCCGCGCTCCAGGACCGCGCCGTGGCCGCCGGGCGCCGCTGGACGCTGCGGCTCGCCCCCGAGGAGGCCCGCGCGGTCGTGGCCACCGTCACCGGCGGGGCCGCGTTCGCCGCGCTGGACGACTTCACGCTCGCCACGCCCAGCCTGGAGGACGTGTACCTCGCGCTGGGCGGGGCCGCGCAGCAGGGACTGGTGAAGGCGTGAGCACGTTGAGCACCCGGGCGGCCGTGTCCGTACGTCACAGGGCGACCGCCGGAGCGAAGAGGAGCAGAGCCACGTGAGTGTCGTACCCGCCGGGGCTCTGCCGGGCGGTGCCCTGGCCGTCGAGGAGACGGACCGGGAGGCGGCCGCCGAGCTCGGGCCGCGCGCGCGGCTGTGGCCGTCGCTGGCGGCCGTCTACCGGGCGCAGCTGTCCCGCGCGCGGGTCGCGCGCATCCCGCTGCTGTTCGTCGCCACCTTCCAGTCGATCGGGATCATGGTCCTGATGCGGGGGGTCGTGGACGGCGGGGACGAGGCGCAGTCCGTGGTCGCCGGGGCGTCCGTGCTGGTCGTGGCCTTCGTCGCGCTCAATCTGCTCGCGCAGTACTTCGGGCAGCTGCGGGCGAGCGGCGGACTCGACCACTACGCCACCCTGCCCGTGCCGCCGGCCGCCGTGGTGCTGGGCGCCGCGGGGGCGTACGCCTCCTTCACCGTGCCCGGGACCGTGGTGACCGCGGTCTTCGGATGCGTGCTGTTCGGGCTGCCGCTGGCGCACCTGTGGGTGCTGGTTGCGGTGATTCCGCTGGCGGGAGCCGCTCTGGCGGGGCTCGGCGCGGCCCTCGGGCTGCTCGCACCCCGGCCGGAACTGGCCACCCTGCTGGGACAGCTCGGCATGTCGGCCGCGCTGCTGCTGGGGGTGCTGCCCGCCGACCGGATGCCCGAGGCGGTGCGGTTCGCCCGGGATCTGCTGCCCTCGACCTACGGCGTCGAGGCCTTCGCCCGGACCTTCCGGCCGCATCCCGACTGGGCCTTCGTGCTCGGCGACCTCGCCGTGTGCGGGTGCGTGGGAGTGGTCTCGCTGGCTGTCGCCACCTGGGCCTATCGCCGGGCGGCCGTCCGGTGACGCGCCGCACAGGCGGGCCTGGCACGATGTCAGGGTGACCGCTCCGTTGACGCCTCCTCCTCCGCCGCACGAACCGTCCCCGCACGATGCGTGGCAGACCCCTGATGCCGGCTACGCGGCCCCTGCCGAAGTCCGGTACGGGCAGGGCGGGCCCGGGATGAAGACCGAGCTGCTGGAGGGCTTGGTGATCATGATCGCCGTGACGCTCGGCGGGGCGCTGCTCGGGGTCCTGTGGTGGTGGCTGGCGCCGCATGTGCCGCTGGTCGGGGATGTGGACGGACAGGGGAACTGGGTCGTCTATCTCAAGGACACCGAGGGCGAGCAGGCGGTGGGCGTGGACGGAACGCTCACTCTGCTGGCCCTGGCCTTCGGTTTCGTCAGCGCGCTGGTGGTGTTCCTGTGGCGGCGCCGGGGCGGGGTACCGCTGGTGGTGGGGCTGGCCGTCGGGGGAGTGCTGGGATCCTTCCTCGCGTGGCGGGTGGGGATGTGGCTCGGACCTTCGTCCGATGTGATCGCCCACGCGAAGGCCGTGGGCAAGGGAGTCACCTTCTCCGCGCCGCTGAAGCTGGGGGCCAAGGGGGCGTTGCTCGCCTGGTCGTTGGCCGGCCTGGTCGTGCACCTGGGGCTCACGGCGTTGTTCGGGCCCCGGGATCCCGAGCCGGTGTACGGGGCGGCGGCTCCGGGGGACGGGTACGGGGCACCCGCGCCGTAGGTCCGGGGCACCCGTGCCATAGGGATGCCCCCCGAAGCCCCTTGGTGACCGTGCCTGCGAACGGCCCCTAGGCCGGGCGCCTGCCGTGGTTCGAGCGGCCCTTCTTCATGCGCCACCTGCGCTTGCGTGTTCTCTTCGACATGCCCCTTCTGCTTAGTCCAGGAAGGGGCACCCGTCGAGGGGTCACGCGCGGGCGATGGGCGCCAGGACCGCGTTCGTGAGGCGGGCCAGGTCCTTCGGCGCGAGTTCCACCTCCAGGCCCCGGCGGCCGGCCGAGACGCAGATCGTGTCGTGGGCGACGGCGGATGCGTCGAGCACCGTGGGGAGCCTTTTGCGCTGGCCCAGGGGGGAGATGCCGCCCCGGACATAGCCCGTGGTGCGTTCGGCGAGCGTCGGGTCCGCCATCGCCGCCCGTTTGCCGCCCGCGGCCGTGGCCAGGGCCTTCAGGTCCAGGGAGCCCGCCACCGGGACCACCGCCACCGTCAGCGTGCCGTCCACGTCCGCGACCAGTGTCTTGAAGACGCGGTCCGGGGAGACTCCCATCGCCTCGGCCGCCTCCTCGCCGTAGGAGGGGTGGGAGGGGTCGTGGTCGTAGGCGTGCACCGTGAAGGGCACGTCCGCTGTGGTCAGGGCCACGGTCGCGGGGGTGCCGCCCGGCTGCTGCTTCTTCGACTTCTTCGCCATCTGACGGGTTCCGGCCTCAGTTCAGACTCGTCGGGCCGCGCGTCAGGTCCGACGCCGGCAACGACGGAAGATTACGGATGATCGCCGTCTCCGCGCGCAGGAGTTTCAGTTCGTCGCGGAGCCGGGACGCGGTGTCGGGGGCCTGGAGCAGGCGCTGCTTGGTGGGGGTGTCCAGCATCATCGCGGCGGCCACGAGGTACGAGACCACGGACGGTTCGTCCGGGAGTTCCGTGCCGGACGACAGGGAGCGTTCCCTGGCCCCCGCCAGGCGCTTCTGGTACTGGAGGAAGGCCCGCAGGACCCCTTCCGCCAGCGGCCCCGACTCGTCGCCCGCCTCCTCCGGCAGCTCCTCCAGCTCGGCCGTCAGATACGGGCCCGACGCGTCGACGGACACCAGGCGAACCCGGCTCGTGCCCGTCGCCAGGACCTCGAACGTGCCGTCCGCCCGCTCTCGTACGGTCGCCGCGTCCGCCACGCAGCCGACCGCGTGGAACGCCTTGAGCGGATCGTCACCGAAGCCGGCCGCGGGGCCGCCGTCGGGCACGGCCGTCCGGTCCGGCAGGCCGAGGGCGCTGGGCGCCACTTCGTGGCCGTCGCGGATCGCCACGACGGCGAACCGGCGCGGTTCCTCCTCGGGGGTCTTCAGCAGTTCGCGCATCATGGCGCGATAGCGCTCCTCGAAGACGTTCAGAGGAAGCACGAGCCCCGGGAACAGTACGGAGTTCAGGGGGAAGAGCGGGAGCCGCACGGTGGTCACGGCGCCAAAGCCTAATGGCCCCCGGAGCGCACACGTCCCCGGTGCTCACTCCGTGGATGGATCAAGGCATGCCGCCGGACCTCCTCACGGACCTCCAGGAAGCGGCCCAGCGGGTCCTCGGACTCCCGGCTCCACGGGAACGAGGTCGCGTACGGGCCGAGCATGCGCAGCTGCTCCAGGGCGTCCGTCCAGCGGCCCAGGCGGACCAGGACGAACACCAGCTTGTTGCGGATCTCGGCCGGCCAGGGGTCGGCCGCCGCGAACGTGGCGGACAGCTCGATCGCCCGGTCGGCCGCCGCGTCCAGCCGCTCGCGCGGCACCGCGTCGCCGCCGGGCCCGGTCAGCCAGGCCAGCGCCGCCCGCGCGGGCAGCGCCTGGATGAGGGAGCCGGCCGGAGCGTCCTGCGCGGCCCGCTCGGCGAAGTCGAAGCACTCGCGGTACGAGCCGCGCCAGGAGGCCGCCAGATAGCGCAGGGCGGCGACATGGCAGCCGTAGTGGAGCGGGGCGCGCCTGAGGGCGGCCTCCCACAGCTCACCGAAGTAGGTGGGCCCGGCCTGCGAGCCGCGTGCGTGGTCCAGCGCGATCCGCCACGGCACCGGGTCGCGGTCCTCGCCGCGCGCCGCGGCCGTGATCAGCGGGCTCACCTCGCGCAACAGCTCGGTACGGGCCGGTGAGTCCCACGCGCGGTCCACCGCGAGCTGGGCGCCCAGGAGCAGTTGGTCCGGGTCGTGCGGGGCTTCGGCACGCCAGGCGTCGTACCACTCGGAGCGCGAGCGGGCGAAGGCGGAGAGCCTCCGGACGTACCGGTCGCGCAGCTCCCAGGCGGCGTCCTCACGGGTCGCGGAGAGCAGCTCGGCCGCGCGCCCGTATCCGCCCTGTCCGGCGGCGACCAGGGCGGGGCCGAGCCGGTCGTCGGGTACGTCGAGCAGGACCTCGTCGTCGGGGGGCAGCCCGCCGGTGAGGTACGCGGGCATCCGTGACGCGCGGATGAAGGGGGGCAGCAGAGCCATGGTGTCGACCATTGAAGGTCGGCAGGCCGAGGCTGCGCCAGTGCGAACGTGCAACTCATGGAAAGTTGTACGCCCCAGGGTCAAGGGAGATTAAAAAGGTGACCGTTGAACAACCTTCTGACCAGCGGTCTCACCAGTCCCTCCCGGCGCCCTGCCGATTTCTTCACAGGCCCCGTCAGCTCCGCCGCAGCAGCCTCGAGGCCCCCGCCGCCACGGTGGTCGCCAGGATCCAGCCGAGGAGGACCATCGCCGCCGCCAGCCACTGCCAGCCGCCGCGCAACTGCCAGAAACCCACCTGCCCCAGATCGATCACCGGAAGCAGCAGGTCGAGAGCGAACAGCGCGGGATTCCAGGCCGGATGGTCGCCGCCCTTGAGCGGCGGATGGCTCGCGTGTGCGAACGCCAACGAGCTCGCGGCCCACAGCACCGCCATCCATACGGCGGCCCGCCCCGGCCGGTACCCGTAGGCGACCGTCCAGTCCTGCGCGTATCCCCACAGCTTGGCGGCCGGCGGCAGGCTCTCGCGGCGCCGGCGCTGCTTGGCGAGCAGCACCTCACGCGCGTCCTCGTCCTCGCCGCCGGCCCGCAGCACGGCGGCGAGCCTCTCGTACGGCTCCGGGTTGTACTCGGCGGTCGCCGCCGCCACCCACTCCAGCCGCTCGGCCAGCGGGAAGGGGCCGTGCGGCACGAGGTTCTCGTAGACGAAGCCGCCCATGTGCAGATTGCCGGGCCCCGGCCAGGCGCTCGCCCGGTCCACGAGATTGCCCACGCGCGCGCCCGACAGCACCACCTTGCCGCGCTGCGGCTTCTCACCGAGGAAGCGCAGCTCGGGCGCCTGGATGCGGCGCAGCGACAGTTCCTGCTCGTCGGTGAAGGTGAAGCGGGCCCGCTCCAGGTCGACGGCGTCCCCGAACCGCCCGTCGTCCAGCCGCACCCCGCCCTGGCACTCGAAGCGCTGGATCCGCGTCCCGCGCGCGGGAGTCGCCCCGCTCAGCATGGCGGCGCCGACGCCCGCGGGGGTCAGGTACAGGGTGCGCTCGACGGTCAGCTGGGGGGCGTTGAGCGCGAGCCGGGTGTACGGGTTGTTCAGCCGGGCGCCGCGCAGGCTCAGCGAGACGCCGATCGTCGCGCTGCGCAGGCTCAGCTCACCGTGCGACTCCAGCAGCTCGGCCTGCAGGTCCTGGCCCACGGTCATGCCGTCGGCGGCGATCGAACGGCCGCTGCGGTCGCGGTAGACGATCGCCTGGTTCATCAGCAGGTCGGTGCCGATGTGCGCGTCGGTCAGCCGTACGCCGTTGTGGAAGCGGCAGCGCGGCAGATGGAGATCGCCCTCCGTGTGCACCCGGGCCGCCTCCAGGCGCGGCACCGAGCAGTCCACGAACCGCGCGGTGGTGAAGCGGGCCTCCGGCAGCAGGATCTCCCGCTCGAAGCGGCAGCCCTTCATCTCCACATACGGCACCACCGTGCCGCCCGCGAGGTCCAGGGTGCCGCTGATCTGCACGCCGGTGAGCTTCAGGGACGAGACCCGGCCCGCGAGCGCGGGCGGACCGTCCAGGAGCAGCCAGCACACGATCCGCGCGCGTACCGTCCGCTCGGGGCCCCAGGGGTGCCCGCCGTGCGGATCGTCGACGACGGTGTCGCCGCTGCTCAGGTCGTACACGGTGCCGTTGCGGAAGGCCTGCCACATGCCGGCCTCGGCGGCGGTCAGATCGTCCGGCAGGTCCCCGCTGCGGATGCCGGCCCCCTCGGTCACGTTCTTCCAGCTCCTTGCGGCTCGTGGGATTCGTACAACCGTTCATGCCCGCTGAGTAACCCCTCGAACGCTAGACGTGAAGGGGATCTTCGGGGTTGCGTATCAGCCATTGGAATGCGCGGACGGGCCCTGATGCGGGTCTGAGAGAATTGACGAGTGATCTCCCGAATCGATCTGCGCGGCGACGCCCTCCCCGAGGGCCCCGCCCTGCGCGACCTGCTGCCCCGAGCCGACTTCGACGTCTCGGCCGCCCTGGAGAAGGTGCGTCCGATCTGCGAGGCCGTGCATCATCGGGGCGACGCGGCGCTGATCGACTTCGCCGAGAAGTTCGACGGCGTGCGGCTGGAGCAGGTGCGGGTGCCCGCGAAGGCCCTCGCGCGCGCGTTGGAGGAGCTCGACCCGGAGGTCCGCGCGGCCCTCGAGGAGTCCATCCGCCGCGCCCGTATCGTCCACCGCGAACAGCGGCGCACGGACCGCACGACCCAGGTCGTGCCCGGCGGTTCCGTCACCGAGAAGTGGGTGCCGGTCGACCGGGTCGGGCTGTACGCGCCGGGTGGCCGGTCGGTCTACCCGTCCTCCGTGATCATGAACGTGGTGCCCGCGCAGGAGGCCGGCGTCGAGTCGATCGCCCTCGCCTCGCCGGCCCAGGCCGAGTTCGGTGGCCTCCCGCACCCGACGATCCTCGCCGCGTGCGCCCTGCTCGGCGTCGACGAGGTCTACGCCGCCGGTGGCGCGACCGCCGTCGCGATGTTCGCGTACGGCACCGAGTCCTGCCCGCCCGCCAACATGGTCACCGGCCCCGGCAACATCTGGGTCGCCGCCGCCAAGCGCTATTTCACCGGCAGGATCGGCATCGACGCCGAGGCGGGCCCGACCGAGATCGCGGTCCTCGCGGACTCCTCCGCCGATCCCGTGCACGTGGCGTCGGACCTGATCAGCCAGGCCGAGCACGACCCGCTGGCCGCGGCCGTCCTGGTCACCGACTCCGTCGAACTCGCGGACGCCGTCGAGAAGGAGCTGGAGCCGCAGGTCGCGGCCACCAGGCACATCGAGGACCGGATCGTGCCCGCCCTGAAGGGCCGTCAGTCCGCGATCGTCCTCGTCGACGGCATCGACGAGGGCCTCAGGGTCGTCGACGCGTACGGCGCCGAGCACCTGGAGATCCAGACGGCCGACGCCGCCGCGGTGGCCGACCGGGTCCGCAACGCGGGCGCGGTCTTCATCGGGCCCTGGGCGCCGGTGTCCCTCGGTGACTACGCCGCCGGGTCCAACCACGTGCTCCCGACCGGCGGGTGTGCCTGCCACTCCTCCGGACTGTCCGTGCAGTCCTTCCTGAGGGGCATCCACATCGTCGACTACACGAAGGAAGCACTGGCCGAGGTCGCGCACCATGTGGTGACGCTGGCGGAGGCGGAGGATCTGCCCGCGCACGGCGCGGCGATCAAGGCGAGGTTCGGGTGGAAGGTACCGGCGGGCAAGTGAACTTCGGAATCGACGATCTCCCCGTACGGGACGAGCTGCGCGGCAAGTCCCCCTACGGGGCGCCCCAGTTGGACGTCCCCGTACGGCTGAACACCAACGAGAACCCCTACCCGCTCCCCGATGAGCTGGTCGAGCGCATCGCCGAGCGCGTCCGCGAGGCCGCCCGCGACCTCAACCGCTACCCGGACCGGGACGCGGTCGAGCTGCGCACTCAGCTCGCCAAGTACCTGACCGACACCTCGGACCACGAGGTCGGCCTCGCCAACGTCTGGGCGGCGAACGGCTCCAACGAGGTCATCCAGCAGCTGCTGCAGACCTTCGGAGGACCGGGCCGTACCGCGATCGGCTTCGAGCCGTCGTACTCGATGCACGGCCTGATCGCGCGGGGCACCGGCACGGGCTGGATCTCGGGTCCCCGCAACGAGGACTTCACCATCGACGTCGAGGCGGCCGTGCAGGCGATCGCCGAGCGGAAGCCGGACGTCGTCTTCATCACCACCCCCAACAACCCCACCGGCAACGCGGTCCCGCCCGAGACGGTCCTCGCGCTGTACGAGGCCGCGCAGGCGGCGAAGCCGTCCATGGTCGTGGTCGACGAGGCGTACATCGAGTTCAGCCACGGCCACTCGCTGCTGCCGCTCATCGAGGGGCGGCCTCAGCTCGTCGTCTCGCGGACGATGTCCAAGGCGTTCGGGGCGGCGGGCCTGCGCCTCGGCTACCTCGCCGCGCATCCGGCGGTCGTGGACGCCGTCCAGCTCGTGCGGCTGCCCTACCACCTGTCGGCCGTCACGCAGGCGACCGCGCTGGCCGCCCTGGAGCACACCGACACGCTGCTCAAGTACGTCGAGCAGCTGAAGGCCGAGCGGGACCGGCTGGTGAGCGAGCTGCGCACGATCGGCTTCCAGGTCGTGGAGTCGGACGCGAACTTCGTGCAGTTCGGGCTCTTCGACGGCCCGGGGGGCTCGCACGCGGCCTGGCAGAAGATCCTCGACCAGGGTGTCCTGGTCCGGGACAACGGCATTCCGGGGTGGCTGCGGGTGTCCGCCGGAACCCCCGACGAGAACGACGCGTTCCTCGACGCGGTACGTGAACTGAAGAAGGAGCAGAGCGCATGACTCGCGATGGGCGCGTTGGCAGGGTCGAACGAGTGACCAAGGAGACCTCGGTCCTGGTCGAGATCGATCTCGACGGGTCCGGCAAGGTCGAGGTGTCGACGGGCGTCGGCTTCTACGACCACATGCTCGACCAGCTCGGCCGGCACGGTCTGTTCGACCTCACGGTCAAGACCGAGGGCGACCTGCACATCGACTCGCACCACACCATCGAGGACACCGCCCTCGCGCTCGGCGCCGCCTTCAAGCAGGCGCTCGGCGACAAGGTGGGCATCTACCGCTTCGGCAACTGCACGGTCCCCCTGGACGAGTCCCTGGCCCAGGTCACGGTGGATCTCAGTGGCCGTCCCTACCTCGTGCACACCGAGCCCGAGAACATGGCGCCGATGATCGGCGAGTACGACACCACCATGACCCGGCACATCCTGGAGTCCTTCGTGGCCCAGGCGCAGATCGCCCTGCACGTGCACGTGCCCTACGGGCGCAACGCCCACCACATCGTGGAGTGCCAGTTCAAGGCGCTGGCCCGGGCCCTGCGCTACGCCTCCGAGCGTGACCCGCGCGCGGCGGGCATCCTCCCCTCCACGAAGGGCGCGCTGTGACCGGCCTCTCGACCCTCCTGATCGTCGTCGGCCTCTTCCTGGCCGGCGGCATCTACTCCTTCGTCAAGCAGCAGATGCCCAAGGGCCTGATCGTGCTGCTGTCCATCGCCGCGGGGATGTGTCTCGTCGCCGGTGTCATGAGGCTGGAGGTGTGGAATTGAGTGCTCCGTCTGCGAAGAAGGTCGTCGTCTTCGACTACGGCTTCGGCAATGTGAGGTCCGCCGAGCGCGCCCTCGCGCGCGCGGGCGCCGAGGTCGAGATAACACGCGACTACGACAAGGCCATGAACGCCGACGGCCTGCTGGTGCCCGGCGTGGGCGCCTTCGCCGCCTGCATGAAGGGCCTGCGCGAGGCCCGCGGCGACTGGATCATCGACCGCCGGCTGTCCGGCGGGCGCCCGGTCATGGGCATCTGCGTCGGCATGCAGATCCTCTTCGCGCGCGGCATCGAGCACGGCGTGGAGTCCGAGGGCCTCGACGAGTGGCCCGGCTCGGTCGAGCCGCTCAAGGCCGACATCGTGCCCCACATGGGCTGGAACACCGTCGACGCGCCGGCCGGCTCCCGGCTGTTCGCCGGCCTGGACGCCGACGCCCGCTTCTACTTCGTGCACTCCTACGCCGTCCAGGACTGGTCGCTGGAGACGCACAACAAGGCGATGACCGCGCCCAAGGTCACCTGGTCGACCCACGGTGAGCCCTTCGTGGCCGCCGTGGAGAACGGCGCCCTGTGGGCCACCCAGTTCCACCCCGAGAAGTCCGGCGACGCCGGTGCGCAGCTGCTGAACAACTGGATCGGAACCCTCTGATGCCCACCAAGCTCGAACTCCTCCCCGCCGTGGACGTCCGCGACGGCCAGGCCGTCCGCCTCGTGCACGGCGAGTCCGGGACCGAGACCTCGTACGGCTCCCCCCTGGAGGCCGCCCTGTCCTGGCAGCGGGCGGGCGCCGGGTGGCTGCACCTGGTCGACCTGGACGCGGCGTTCGGCACCGGCGACAACCGGGAGCTGGTCCGGCAGGTCACCGAGGCGATGGACATCAAGGTGGAGCTGTCCGGCGGCATCCGCGACGACGCCTCGCTGGCCGCCGCCCTCGCCACCGGCTGCACCCGGGTCAATCTCGGCACCGCCGCCCTGGAGAGCCCGGAGTGGGTCGCCAAGGTCATCGCCGAGCACGGCGACAGGATCGCGGTGGGCCTGGACGTGCGCGGCACGACCCTCAAGGGCCGCGGCTGGACCAGCGAGGGCGGGGACCTGTACGAGGCGCTGGAGCGGCTCGACAAGGAGGGCTGCGCCCGGTACGTCGTCACCGACATCGCCAAGGACGGCACGCTCCAGGGCCCGAACCTGGAGCTGCTGCGCAATGTGTGCGCGGCGACGGACCGCCCGGTGGTGGCCTCGGGCGGGGTGTCCTCCCTGGACGACCTGCGGGCCATCGCCGAGCTGGTTCCCCTCGGTGTCGAGGGCTCCATCGTCGGGAAGGCGCTGTACGCGAAGGCGTTCACCCTGGAAGAGGCTTTGGAGGCGGTGGCTCAGTGAGCGATCTGCGACGCGTCACGACCGGTGCGCCCTGGGAGGACACCTTCGGGTACTCCCGGGCGGTGGAGCTGCCCAACGGCCTGGTGCTGGTCTCCGGCTGCACCTCGGTGGTGGACGGTGAGATCGTCGCGGGCGACCCGTACGAGCAGACGGTCAACTCCTTCAACGTCGCGTTCGCGGCGCTGAAGGAGCTGGGGCTCGGCCGGGACGATGTGGTGCGCACGCGCCTGTACATCACCCACGCCCGGGACGTCGAGGAGGTCGGACGCGCTCACAAGGAGCTCTTCGACGCCGTCCGGCCCGCCGCATCCATGATCATCGTCTCCGGCTTCGTGGACCCCAGTCTGGTCGTCGAGGTCGAGGTGGAGGCGTTCCGAGGAGACACCGCAGCATGACCCTCGCCGTACGAGTCATCCCCTGCCTGGACGTGGACAACGGCCGGGTCGTCAAGGGCGTCAACTTCCAGAACCTGCGCGACGCGGGCGACCCCGTCGAGATGGCCAAGGTGTACGACGCCGAGGGCGCCGACGAGCTGACGTTCCTGGACATCACCGCCTCCTCCGGCAACCGCGAGACGACCTACGACGTGGTGCGCCGCACCGCCGAACAGGTCTTCATCCCGCTGACGGTCGGCGGCGGTGTCCGCACGGCCGAGGACGTGGACAAGCTGCTGCGGGCCGGGGCGGACAAGGTGGGCGTGAACACCGCGGCCATCGCCCGTCCCGACCTGATCCGCGAGATCGCCGAGCGGTTCGGCCGGCAGGTGCTGGTGCTGTCGGTGGACGCGCGGCGCACTTTGGCGGGCACCTTCGAGGTCACCACCCACGGGGGCCGTCGCGGTACCGGCATCGACGCCGTCGAGTGGGCGCACCGGGCCGCCGAGCTGGGCGCCGGTGAGATCCTGCTCAACTCGATGGACGCGGACGGCACCAAGGACGGCTACGACCTGGAGATGATCGAGGCCGTCCGCAAGCACGTGGCCGTCCCGCTGATCGCCTCCGGCGGCGCGGGGAAGCTCGACCACTTCCCGCTGGCCGTCGCGGCGGGCGCGGACGCGGTGCTGGCTGCCTCGGTGTTCCACTTCGGCGATCTGCGGATCGGCGAGGTGAAGGAGACGCTGCGGGGTGCGGGGCACCCGGTCCGCTGAACCGCCGGCCCCGGCGCAACCCCGCCAGCCACAAACCCCGGCGCCATGCGCACCCCCCCGGTAGAGCTGCATCCGTAGGGGGAGGGCCTTGAGCGGGCCGGGGTCAGCCGGCCGAGCAGCCCTCGTCGCAGGGGGTGAGCATCCGCGACGGGGACTTCCGGGACGCGCGTGGGCGGCCGCGCGTCTGGCGGCCACCCGGCTCTGCCACGAGCAGCGCGCCGACGTGTACCGCCGCCACCGCCACGAACGGCCCGTCCGGAGACGTCGGGGTCGCCCGCTGGCCGGACTGCTCGCCGGGCTCAGTGGCGCCCTGCGCGGCGCGCGCCGTAGGCCCAGGCCGATCTCGTCCGCCTGGGCCGTGTGACCACCGGGTCCGTCAGATCCCGAGCTCCTTCGCCTCGTGCAGCTTGGCGATCGCCTCCTTGTCGCCGTCCAGCTCCACCTTGGCCGCGCTCTGCCGGCCGTACAGGAACAGCAGGAGCTCCGACGGCTCGCCGGTCACCGTCACGACCGGTGTGCCCCGGTGCGCGACCGCCGTCTGGCCGTCCGGTCGGCGCAGCACCAGGCCGGTGGGGGCGCTGCGCCCCATCAGCCGGGCAGTGCGCTCCAGACGGGACCACAGGGCGTCCTGGAAGACGGAGTCCAGCTCGCGCGGCGTCCAGTCGGGGCGGGCCCGGCGCACGTCCTCGGTGTGGACGTAGAACTCCACCGTGTTCGACAGCTCCTCGACCTGCTTGAGCTGGAACGGCGAGAAGCGCGGCGGGCCGGTGCGGATGAGCTGGATCAGTTCCTCGTAGGGCTTCTCGGAGAACTCGGTCATCACCCGGTCCAGGCGGGACGCGAGCTGCTTGATCAGCAGACCGCCGGCGGCGTCGGGCCGGCGCTCGCGCACCACCACGTGGGCGGCGAGGTCGCGGGTGAGCCAGCCGTCGCAGAGGGTGGGGGCCTCCGGGCCCTCGGCCTCCAACAGATCGGCGAGCAGAAGTCGTTCACGCTTGGCGAAAGTCGACATGCAGTCAGCCTACGACCGCCGCCCGGGTCCGCACAGTGGACACCGCGCCGGGCTTGTCAGTGGCGCGCGGCACAATGGCCACATGACCAGCACGCCCCAGCCCAGCAGCCTCGACCCGGAGATCGCCGCGCGTCTCAAGCGCAGCGCCGACGGGCTCCTCCCCGCCATCGCCCAGCAGTACGACACCGGTGAGGTGCTCATGCTCGGCTGGATGGACGACGAGGCCCTGCACCGCACGCTGACCACCGGCCGCTGCACCTACTGGTCGCGCAGCCGCCGGGAGTACTGGGTCAAGGGCGACACCTCCGGCCACTTCCAGTGGGTCAAGTCCGTCGCCCTGGACTGCGACGCCGACACCGTGCTGGTCAAGGTGGACCAGGTCGGCGCCGCCTGCCACACCGGCGCGCGGACCTGCTTCGACGCGGACGTGCTCCTCAAGGACGGCGCTGATTCCGGTGCCGCCGCCTCGGATCAGTAAGGTCAGCCGCCATGGACCTCGAGACCTTCCGCAAGCTGGCCACCGACCGCCGTGTCATCCCCGTCACGCGCAAGCTCCTGGCCGACGGCGACACCCCGGTCGCCCTCTACCGCAAGCTCGCCGCCGAGCGCCCCGGCACCTTCCTGCTGGAGTCCGCGGAGAACGGCCGCTCCTGGTCCCGCTACTCCTTCGTGGGCGTGCGCTCGTCCGCGACCCTGACGGCACGTGACGGCCAGGCGCACTGGCTCGGCACCGCACCGGTCGGCGTCCCCGTCGACGGCGACCCGCTCGCCGCCCTGCGCGCCACCGTCGAGACCCTGCACACGCCGCACCAGGAGGGCCTGCCGCCCTTCACCGGCGGCATGGTCGGCTACCTCGGCTACGACATCGTCCGCCGCCTGGAGAAGATCGGCCCCGGCGAGCGCGACGACCTGAAGCTCCCCGAGCTGACCATGCTCCTGACCAGCGACCTCGCCGTCATGGACCACTGGGAGGGCTCGGTCCTGCTGATCGCCAACGCGATCAACCACAACGACCTCGACACCGGCGTCGACGAGGCCCACGCGGACGCGGTGGCCCGCCTGGACGCCATGGAAGCGGATCTGTCCCGCGCGGTGGCCCAGCCCCCGGCGGTCCTCCCGCCCTCCGAGCTGCCCGAGTACACCGCGCTCTGGGGCGGCCCCGACTTCCAGGAGGCCGTCGAGGACATCAAGGAGCGCATCCGGGCCGGGGAGGCCTTCCAGGTCGTCCCCTCCCAGCGCTTCGAGACGCCGTGCACGGCAAGCGCGTTGGACGTCTACCGGGTCCTGAGGGCCACCAACCCCTCCCCGTACATGTACCTGTTCCGCTTCGACGGCTTCGACGTCGTGGGCTCGTCCCCGGAGGCCCTCGTCAAGGTCGAGGACGGGCACGCCATGGTCCACCCCATCGCCGGCACCCGGTGGCGCGGGGCGACCCCGCAGGAGGACCAGGCCCTCGCCGACGAACTGCTCGCCGACCCGAAGGAGCGCGCCGAACACCTGATGCTGGTGGACCTCGGCCGCAACGACCTGGGGCGCGTCTGCGAGCCCGGCTCCGTCGAGGTCGTCGACTTCATGTCCGTCGAGCGGTACTCCCACGTGATGCACATCGTGTCGACCGTCACCGGCAAGGTCGCGCAGGGCCGTACCGCCTTCGACGTCCTGACCGCCTGCTTTCCCGCGGGCACCCTCTCCGGCGCCCCCAAGCCCCGCGCGATGCAGATCATCGACGAACTGGAGCCGTCCCGGCGCGGGTTGTACGGCGGCTGCGTCGGCTACCTCGACTTCGCGGGCGACTCCGACACCGCGATCGCCATCCGCACGGCCCTCCTCCGCGACGGCACGGCCTACGTCCAGGCAGGCGCCGGCGTCGTCGCCGACTCCGATCCGGTCGCCGAGGACACGGAGTGCCGCAACAAGGCGGCGGCGGTCCTGCGGGCGGTCCACACGGCGAACCGGCTCGGCAAGTAAGGGCCTTCACCGAGGAATGGGGCGCTTCTCACGGAACCCCGGGTCACCGTTCGCCCGGGGTTCGGGTGATAGTGGGGTACGTGACTGCTGTACCGCACCCCCGTTCCGAAGCCGCCGGACCCGCCAGGGCCGGACGTCTGAGTCTCGCCGTCGCCCTGCTGTGCGGCGCGCTCGGCGCCGCCGTGGCGTTGCTGGCCACCCGCCAGAGGTGGTCCGAGGGCACCGCGACCGTGGCAGGCGGCGCCTTTCCCCTGACCGCCAAGGGCAGTGACGTCACCGGCGTCCCCGCCGCCCTGGCCATAGTGGGCCTCGCCGCGCTCGTCGCCGTCTTCGCCGTGCGCAAGGCCGGGCGCTTCCTGGTCGCCGCGCTGCTCGCGCTCTCCGGCGCGGGAATCGTCGCCGCCGCGCTGGTCGGGGCGAGCGATTCGTCCGCGCTGGACGAGCAGGCCGCCCAGGCCTCCGGCGACACCTCGGCGACGGTCGCCTCCCTCTCGCACACCCCCTGGCCGTACGTCGCCGTGGTCGGGGGCGCGCTGATCCTTCTCGCCGGGCTGCTCGCCCTGCGGTACGGGCGGCTGTGGCCCGCGATGTCCGGGCGCTACGAGCGGGACGGGGCGCCCCGGGTCCGCCGTAAGGCCGCTGTGGTGGATCCCGACCGACCCGAGGACATCTGGAAGGCGCTCGACCGAGGAGAAGACCCGACGGGGGCGTAGCGGTCGCCCGTGAAGCGCGACCCCGGATCACTTCGTCACCTCGCGTGCGGGACAATGACTTCGAGCGTCCGGCTCAGACACGTACTTCAGCACCTAGGAGCAAGCAATGGCGGGCAGCAGCCACGGTCACACCCCGGCCGCCTGGACCGGTGTCACTATCGCCTTCATCGGTTTCTGCGTCGCGGGCGCCTTCATGGTGATGGCCCAGCCGGCGGGCTTCTGGGCCGGTATGGCGATCGTGGTCGTCGGCGGTGTCGTCGGCTGGATCATGAGCGCGATGGGGATGGGCATGCCCAAGGACGCCCACAAGCCGCTCGCCACCTCGCAGCAGCCTGAGGTCGAGACGGCCGAGGCCAAGAGCTGACGCGCGCAGAACTTCGTGGAGGGGCGGCCCGGCGAGAGCGCCGGGGCCGCCCCTCACGCGTGCGTGGGACCCCGCAGGGCACAATGCGAGGCGTGAACGCCGACACCCAGCGCGCCCCCCGGCTCACCGGGCTCGCCGTCCCGGCCGGAGTCCTCGCGGCCGTCGCCGGGGCCTTCGCGTACGTGGGGACCGTGGACCCCAACCAGCCCGGGCACTACCCCGTCTGTCCGCTCTACCGGATCACCGGCCTGTACTGCCCCGGCTGCGGCGGACTGCGCAGCGCGCACGCGTTCGTCCACGGCGACTTCCTGGCCGCGCTCCAGGACAACGCGCCGGCTGTGCTGGGCTATCTGGCCTTCGCCGTGCTGTGGACCGTCTGGGTGGTCCGCACCGCGCGCGGTCGGCCGCTGAAGCTCGGTCTCGGGCCGGTGCACCTGTGGACGGCGGGGACATTGCTGCTGGTCTTCACGGTTGTCCGGAACCTGCCGTTCGGTGGCTGGCTTCATCCTTGATCAACTGATGAACGTCCAGGTAGTGGGACCGGCGTCAACCGGATGCGAGGGCTACGCCCTCCTGCGGATACCATCGCAGTGACCACCTGTTTTCATCGGTCGCTGGAACTGTCAACCGTCTGGAAGGGGGCCGCTCGCGTGAGTGTGCTCGACGAGATCATCGACGGAGTCCGTGCCGACCTCGCGGAACGGCAGGCGCGCGTCAGCCTCGACGAGCTCAAGGAGCGCGCGGCGAAGGCTCCCGCGGCCAAGGACGGCGTGGCCGCACTGCGCGGCGACGGCGTCAAGGTCATCTGCGAGGTCAAGCGCTCCAGCCCATCCAAGGGCGCGCTGGCCGCGATCGCCGACCCGGCGGGCCTCGCCGCCGACTACGAGGCGGGCGGTGCCGCCGTCATCTCCGTCCTCACCGAACAGCGTCGCTTCGGCGGCTCGCTGGCCGACCTGGAGGCCGTCCGCGCGCGGGTGGACATCCCGATCCTGCGCAAGGACTTCATCGTCACGTCGTACCAGCTGTGGGAGGCCCGGGCCTACGGCGCCGACCTCGCGCTGCTCATCGTCGCGGCCCTGGAGCAGCCCGCCCTGGAGTCCCTGATCGAGCGCGCCGAGTCCATCGGCCTCACCCCGCTCGTCGAGGTCCACGACGAGGACGAGGTCGAGCGCGCGGTGGACGCCGGAGCGAAGATCATCGGCGTCAACGCGCGCAACCTCAAGACCCTCGAGGTCGACCGCGGCACGTTCGAGCGCATCGCCCCCGAGATCCCCGCCCACCTGGTCAAGGTCGCCGAGTCCGGCGTCCGCGGCCCGCACGACCTGATCGCCTACGCCAACGCCGGCGCCGACGCGGTCCTGGTGGGCGAGTCCCTGGTGACGGGCAAGGACCCGAAGACGGCGGTCTCCGACCTGGTCGCGGCGGGCGAACACCCGGCACTGCGACACGGCCGCGGCTGATCACCCGATAGGATCGGCCCCGATGACCCTCACGACGACAGCCATGGACAGGTACGCCCGCCTCGCGCGCGGCTGCCGCCCCCGTGGTTGCCGCGCGCCCGCACGCAGGGTGCACGGCCGTCGGGTCCGGTATGTGATCGGTGACGAACCCGGCCAGGTGAACGGCATGCGATGGCAGCGCCCCGTCAGGGGCGCGGGGAACTGCGCGACCAGCCACAAAGGTCCCGCAGCCAACGGATAATCCCTGCCCCCACGGCGATTGGTGCCCAACACAAACTCACCGTGAGGTTCAGTCATGCCCAGCGAGTTCTTCATTCCCGACCCCGAGGGTCAAATCCCCAGTGCCGAAGGCTACTTCGGCGCGTTCGGCGGCAAGTTCATCCCGGAGGCCCTCGTCGCCGCCGTGGACGAGGTCGCCGTCGAGTACGACAAGGCCAAGCACGACCCCGAGTTCGCCCGTGAGCTCGACGACCTGCTGGTCCACTACACCGGCCGTCCCAGTTCACTCACCGAGGTCCCCCGTTTCGCCGCCGAAGCGGGTGGCGCCACGATCTTCCTGAAGCGGGAAGACCTCAACCACACCGGCTCCCACAAGATCAACAACGTCCTCGGTCAGGCCCTGCTCACCAAGCGCATGGGCAAGACCCGGGTGATCGCGGAGACGGGCGCCGGCCAGCACGGCGTCGCCACCGCCACCGCCTGCGCGCTCTTCGGTCTTGAGTGCACCATCTACATGGGCGAGATCGACACCCAGCGCCAGGCACTCAACGTGGCCCGGATGCGGATGCTCGGCGCCGAGGTCATCGCCGTGAAGTCCGGCAGCCGCACGCTGAAGGACGCCATCAACGAGGCCTTCCGCGACTGGGTCGCCAACGTCGACCGCACGCACTACCTCTTCGGCACGGTAGCGGGACCGCACCCCTTCCCGGCCATGGTCCGCGACTTCCACCGGGTCATCGGCGTCGAGGCCCGCCGCCAGCTCCTGGAGCGGGCCGGCCGGCTGCCCGACGCGGCCATCGCCTGCGTCGGCGGCGGTTCGAACGCCATCGGCCTGTTCCACGCCTTCATCCCGGACACCGGCGTACGCCTCATCGGCTGCGAACCCGCCGGGCACGGTGTGGAGACCGGCGAGCACGCGGCCACCCTCACCGCGGGCGAGCCCGGCATCCTGCACGGCTCCCGCTCCTACGTCCTCCAGGACGAGGAGGGCCAGATCACCGAGCCGTACTCCATCTCGGCCGGCCTGGACTACCCGGGCATCGGCCCCGAGCACTCCTACCTCAAGGACTCCGGCCGCGGCGAGTACCGCGCGGTCACCGACGACGCGGCCATGCAGGCCCTGCGCCTGCTGTCGCGCACCGAGGGCATCATCCCGGCCATCGAGAGCGCCCACGCGCTGGCCGGCGCCCTGGAGGTCGGCAGGGAGCTCGGCAAGGACGGGCTGATCGTCGTCAACCTGTCCGGCCGCGGCGACAAGGACATGGACACGGCCGCACGCTACTTCGGCCTGTACGACACCGACGCCGCCGTCGCGGCGGACGAGGCCGGTACCGGCGCCGAGATCGAGGGGGACGCGAAGTGAGCGGGAACATTCAGCTGCTGTCGGACACCCTCGCCGGCGCCAAGGCCGAGGGCCGTGCCGCGCTCATCGCCTACCTCCCGGCCGGGTTCCCGACCGTGGACGGCGGCATCGAGGCGATCAAGGCCGCCTTCGACGGCGGTGCCGATGTCGTCGAGGTGGGTCTGCCGCACAGTGACCCCGTCCTCGACGGCCCCGTCATCCAGACCGCCGACGACATCGCCCTGCGCGGCGGCGTCAAGATCGCGGACGTCATGCGGACGGTCAAGGAGACCTACGAGGCCACCGGGAAGCCGGTGCTCGTGATGACGTACTGGAACCCCATCGACCGCTACGGCGTCGAGCGCTTCACCGCCGAGCTCGCCGAGGCGGGCGGCGCGGGCTGCATCCTGCCCGACCTGCCGGTGCAGGAGTCGGCGCTGTGGAGGGAGCACGCGCACAAGCACGGGCTCGCCACGGTCTTCGTGGTCGCGCCCAGCAGCAAGGACGCGCGGCTCGCCGAGATCACCGCGGCCGGCAGCGGATTCGTGTACGCCGCCTCGCTGATGGGCGTCACGGGCACGCGTGAGTCGGTCGGGGCGCAGGCCCAGGACCTGGTTGAGCGCACCCGGGCCTCCGATGCCGGGGCCGGTCTGCCCGTCTGTGTCGGGCTCGGCGTCTCCAACGCCGCACAGGCCGCCGAAGTGGCCGGCTTCGCCGACGGCGTGATCGTCGGCTCGGCGTTCGTGAAGCGGATGCTGGACGCGCCGGACGACAAGGCCGGCGTCGAGGGCGTCCGCGAGCTCGCCGGCGAGCTGGCGAAGGGCGTGCGCCGACAGGCGTAGGTCCGGCGGTGCGCCTTCACGGCGTGACGGGAAACGCGGTCACTCGAACGGGTGGACCTGGGGCCGGGGAGGCGCGGTGCGCCTCCCCGGTTCGTTCTGCGGGTGTGAGCGAGAAGAACCGTGAGGGTAAGCGCACCGCCCGGGAGCGGCTGGCGGAGGAGCGCGCGAAGCAGAAGACCGCGGACAGGCGGCGCAGGATGCTGATCGTGGGCGCGAGTGTGGTGTGCGTCCTCGGTCTCGCGGCGGTGATCGGCGTCGTCGCGGCCAACGCCGGCAAGGACAAGGGCAAGGACTCCGCGGGCCCGGTCGTGGCGCCCTCGGGCGCCGAGGGCCAGGACAGTCTCGCCATCCCGGTCGGCAAGGAGGGCGCCAAGTCGACGCTCGTCGTCTGGGAGGACTTCCGCTGCCCGGCCTGCAAGGCCTTCGAGACGGCGTACCGCCCGGTCGTCCACGAGCTCACCGAATCCGGGCAGCTCAAGGTCGAGTACCACCTGGCGACGATCATCGACGGCAACATGGGCGGCACCGGCTCCCGCAACGCGGCCAATGCCGCGGCCTGCGCCCAGGACGCCGGGAAGTTCCCCGGCTACCACGACGTGCTCTACGAGATGCAGCCCGAGGAGACCGACGACGCCTTCGCCGAGAACAGCAAGCTCCTCGACCTGGCGAAGAAGACCGACGGGCTCGACACCCCCGCCTTCCGTGCGTGCGTGGAGAAGGGCACGCACAACAGCTGGGTCGAGAAATCCGCAGCGGCCTTCCGCAAAGGCGGCTTCAGCGGGACGCCGACGGTTTTGCTGAACGGCAAGAACATCTACCAGGACCGGACGATGACGCCTGCGAAGCTGAAGCAGCAGGTACAGGAAGCGGCCAAGGGGTAAGGATTTCAGGCCCGCCTGTTATGGACCCGTTGCCGGACCGCCTGCCGTGGGTCCGGCCGGGCAGGGTAGCGTCGACCCTGCCATGGAACTTGCCTACATTCCCAGCCCGTCGCGCGGGGTGATCCACCTCGGTCCCATCCCGCTGCGTGGCTATGCGTTCTGCATCATCATCGGCGTCTTCGTTGCCGTCTGGCTCGGCAACAAGCGCTGGATCGCCCGTGGCGGGCGAGCCGGCACGGTGGCCGACATCTCGGTCTGGGCCGTGCCGTTCGGACTGCTCGGCGGCCGCCTCTACCACGTGATCACGGACTACGAGCTGTACTTCAGCGAGGGCCGTGACTGGGTCGACGCCTTCAAGGTCTGGGAAGGCGGCCTCGGCATCTGGGGCGCGATCGCGCTCGGTGCGGTGGGCGCGTGGATCGGCTGCCGCCGCCGGGGCATCCCCCTGCCGGCCTACGCCGACGCCATCGCCCCCGGTATCGCCCTCGCACAGGCCATCGGCCGCTGGGGCAACTGGTTCAACCAGGAGCTGTACGGCAAGCCGACCGACCTGCCGTGGGCCCTGCACATCACGTCCTCCACGGACGGCCGGGTACCGGGCTACTACCACCCGACGTTCCTCTACGAGTCGCTGTGGTGCGTCGGCGTCGCCCTCCTCGTCATCTGGGCCGACCGCCGCTTCAAGCTGGGACACGGCCGGGCGTTCGCGCTGTACGTCGCCGCGTACTGCACGGGACGCGGCTGGATCGAGTACATGCGCATCGACGACGCCCATCACATCCTGGGGGTCCGGCTCAACGTCTGGACCGCGATCATCGTGTTCCTGCTCGCGGTGACGTACCTCGTGGTGTCGGCGAAGAAGCGGCCCGGACGCGAGGACGTCGTCGAGCCGGGTGCGGATGCCGCAGACGATGAGGTGCAAGAGGCCGATAAGTCCGGCACTGACGCGAAGGCCGAGGCCGACTCCGACTCCGGCGAGTCCGAGGCCGACTCCCGCGAGGCGGCCGACGAGGCCGAGTCCGCGAAGAAGACCTGACCGCCGGCTGTACGTCGACGAGGGCGCCCCGAGTGGTCGGGGCGCCCTCGTCGTATGTCAGGCGCGGCCGACGAGGGAGAGGGTGCGGTGGGCCTGGGTCACCACCGCCGCGTCGATGAACGTGCCGTCCGGGAGGGCCTGCGCCCCCTGGTGGGCCTCCGCCGCCTTGAGGACCGTCTCCGCCTGCTCGATCTCCTCCTCCGTGGGCAGGTAGGCCCGCTCGATCACCGGGAGTTGGCGGGGATGGACAGCTGCCCGGCCCAGGAAGCCCAGGGCGCGGCCGTGGGCGCAGGAGGCCCTCAGTCCCTCCAGGTCCCGGATGTCGGGGTGGACCGACTGGGACGGGGGAGGCAGGGCCGCCGCTCTCGCCGCCACGACCACTCGGGAGCGGGACCAGTCCAGCCCCCCGTCGTGTCGTACGCCCAGGTCGGCTCGCAGGTCCGCCTCGCCGAGTGCGATGCCTCGCAGGCTCGGGTGGGCGGTGGCGATGGCGTAGGCGTGCTCGATGCCCAGGGCCGATTCCAGGAGGGCGTACAGGGGTGGGGCGCCTCCTTCGGCCCGGGCCGTCGTCTGCGCGACGCGGGTGATCTGGGCGGGGGCGGTGACCTTGGGCAGGCGCAGTCCGCAGACGCCCGGGAGGGGGGCGATCGCCGCCAGGTCCGCTGCCGCCAGGGGGCTGTCCAGGGCGTTGACCCGGACGTGGACCGGGACCGGCTGGGGGTCGCCGAGACGTTCGGCGGTGGCCTCGCGGGCGTAGCGCTTGCGGTCGGGGGCGACCGCGTCCTCCAGGTCGACGACCACGACGTCGGCGCCGGCCACGAGGGCCTTGGTGACGGTCTCGGGGCGGTCGCCGGGGACGTAGAGCCAGGTCAGAGGGTAGGGCCTCATAGCGCGCCCTCCGCGCGCAGCGCCGTCAACTCGGCCTTGGTCAGGCCCGCTTCCGTCAGGATCTCGTCCGTGTCCGCGCCGTGCGGGCGTCCCGCCCAGCGGATCGCTCCGGGGGTCGAGGAGAGCCGGAAGAGGACGTTCTGCATGCGCAGCGGGCCGAGCTCGGGGTCGTCGACCGTGGTGACGGTGTCGAGGGCCTGGTACTGCGGGTCGGCCATCACGTCCCGGACGTCCTGGATCGGGGCGACCGCGGCCTCCGCCTTCTCGAAGGCCGCGAGGACGTCCGCGCGGGTGCGTGTGGCGATCCAGTCGCCGACCGCCGCGTCCAGGACGTCCGCGTGGGCGGCCCGCTGGGCGCCGGTCGCGAACCACGGTTCCTCGATCAGCTCGGGGCGGCCCACCAGGTGCATCACGCGTTCCGCGATCGACTGGGCCGAGGTGGAGACGGCGACCCAGGTGCCGTCGGCCGTGCGGTAGGTGTTGCGCGGGGCGTTGTTGGCGGAGCGGTTGCCGGTGCGCTCCTGGACGTGACCGAGCTGGTCGTACCAGGTCGGCTGGGGGCCGAGGACCGTCAGGATCGGTTCGATGAGCGCCATGTCGACGACCTGGCCCTCGCCCGTGCGGTCACGGGCCGCGAGTGCTGTCATCACCGCGTACGCCGTGGCCAGGCCCGCGATGGAGTCGGCCAGGCCGAAGGGCGGCAGCACCGGGGGTGCGTCCGGTTCGCCGGTGATCGCCGCGAAGCCGCTCATCGCCTCGGCGAGGGTGCCGAAGCCGGGGCGGTGGGCGTAGGGGCCGAACTGGCCGAAGCCGGTGACGCGGGTGAGGACCAGTCGGGGGTTGGCGGCGGAGAGTTCGGGCCAGCCGAGGTCCCACTTCTCCAGGGTGCCGGGGCGGAAGTTCTCGATGACCACGTCCGCGGCGGCGGCCAGCCGCAGGAAGGTGGTGCGCCCGCCCGGCTTGGACAGGTCCAGGGTGATCGTGCGCTTGTTGCGGCCCAGGACCTTCCACCACAGGCCGATGCCGTCCTTCGAGGGGCCGTGGCCGCGGGAGGGGTCCGGTTTCGTGGGGTGCTCGATCTTGACGACGTCCGCGCCGAAGTCGCCGAGCAGGGTGGCGGCGAGGGGGCCGGCGAAGAGGGTGGCCGCGTCGAGCACGCGCAGCCCTTTCAGGGGGGTCTCGGTCATGACGTGGGTCATGGGCGGGCAGCCTCCCGGTGGGTGAGGTGGGCCAGGGTGTCGAAGCCGCTGCCGTTGAAGTCGGCGACGGTGGTGGTCAGGCGGTTCTTGAGGGGGGTGGTCCAGCGGTCGGGGAGGTTTTCCGGGGCGCCGGTCAGGAGGGCGGCGATGCTGCCCGCCGTGGCGCCGTTGGAGTCGGTGTCCCAGCCGCCGCTCACCGCTTTGCAGACGGAGGCGGTGAAGTCGCCGTCCGCGTGGGTGAGGGCGGCGCAGATCAGCGCGGTGTTGGGGACGGCGTGGACCCAGTGGTGGGTCGCGGCGTGGGTGGCGTGGAGTTCGTCCACGACCTTGTCGAAGTCGTCGTACTGTCGAGCCAGTTGGACGGCGTGGGTGATGGCCTTGGTGAGGCGGGAGTTCGGGGGGATCACGGTGAGGCCGGTGCGCAGGCAGGTGTGGATGTCGGGGGTCGCCGCCGCCTGGGCGATCACGGCGGCCGTGAACATCGCCGCGTAGACGCCGTTCGCCGTGTGGGTGAGGGTGGCGTCCCGGTGGGTCTGTTCGGCCGCGGCCGCCGGGTCGCCGGGGTTGGTCCAGCCGTGGACGTCCGCGCGGATCAGGGCACCGATCCATTCGCGGAAGGGGTTGCGATGGCGGGCGGTCCTCGGGGGCTCCAGGCCCTGGAGGAGGTTGCGGTAGGCGATGCGTTCGGCGGTGAAGGTGCGGCCGGCGGGGAGCTCGTCGAGCCAGAGGTTCGCCACGTCCGTGGTGGTGAAGTGCCTGCCATGGCGTTGCAGCAACAGGAGGTTCAGCAAGGGGTAGTTGAGGTCGTCGTCCTCGGGCATGCCGTCGATGTTCTCGGCGAGGGAGGTGGTGGCGGAGCGCCGGTTCCAGGGGTGGGCGGCGAGGACTTCGGCGGGGACGCCCTTTGCCGTGAAGTAGGTGTTCAGGGGCCAGTTGCCGGTGGCCGCGGCGAGGCTGCGGATGGCTTCGAGGGGAAGCTTCTCCACGGGTTTGCCCAGGAGACAGCCCACGGCCCGGCCCAGCCAGGCCGCTTCCAGGCCCGCCCGGGTGAGAGGTGCCGTGGAGGCGTGCGCAGGCCACGTCCGGCAGCGGGCCTTGATCCTCGCCAGGTCGGTGGGCTCGTCGTCCTCCAACGCGCCCGGGAGATCCGCCAGTTCGTCCAGCAGGTCGTCCGCGAGCTGCCGCAGATACCTGGACGCGGGCTCCGCCGAGGCGCCCGCGCGCATCGGCGCCTCCTTGCCGCCCGCCGCTCGCCATCTCGCCGCGATCGCCGACGGCTCCCTGCCGTCCTGGGCCGCCTGGCGGAGTTCGTGGCCGATGAGGTCCTCCGGCTGGACCCAGGTCAGTCGGAGCATCTCGGGCCTCCCAGCTCCGCGAACGCCGCCTCGTGGGTCCTGCGGTGGGTGACGTCCCGATCGAAGATCTCCCGGGTCACGGCGGTCAGCGTCGCCGCCGGTTCCCACAGGTCCAGGCGGCTCGCCTCCGAGACCGTCTTCGACCAGTCGTCCGGGACCGGGAAGCCCAGGGCGCCGGACAGGGCACCGGCCATCGTGGCGATCGAGTCGCAGTCCCTGCCGTAGTTCACCGCGCCGAGAACGGCTTGCCGGTAGTCGCCCGCGGACACGAGCAACATGCCCAGGGCGACGGGGAGTTCCTCGATCGCGTGGAGGCGGGAGGGGCGGCGGGCACCGAGCGAGGGGGCGCGGTAGTCGGGGCCGACCGTGTCGTAGGCCGCGACGGCGTCCCGCAGGGGTCGTAGTGCCGATTCGGCGTCCGTGTGGTGAGCGGCCACTTCGCAGACCTGCTCGATCGCCGTTCGCGTGCCGTCCTTCGCCAGCCGCAGACAGGCCGTCACGACCGAGCCCGGGGTCGCGCCCGGCTCGCACGCCGCCGCCACCGCCGCCGCGAAGACTCCCGCCGCCTCCCGGCCGTACGACGACTGGTGGGCGCCCGCGATGTCCAGGGCCTCGGTGTACGCGGCCCGCGGGTTGGCCGCGTTGACCAGGCCGACCGGGGCCATGTACATCGCCGCGCCACAGTTGACGATGTTGCCCACTCCTGCTTCGCGGGGGTCGATGTGGCCGTAGTGGAGACGGGTGACCAGCCATTTCTCCGCGAGGAAGAGGCGGTGCAGGGGGAGGGCCTCGGCCTCCAGTTCCGGGATCCAGCGCGGGTTCGTCATCAGGTCGGGGACCAGGTGGTCGGCGATCGCGTAGGCGTCGAGGTGGTCTCTGACCCGGTCGTAGACACGGATCAGCGCGTGGGTCATCAAGGTGTCGTCGGTGACGTGTCCGTCGCCCTTGTGGTAGGGGGCGATGGGGCGGGCGGTGCGCCAGTCGTCGCCGTTCCAGGGGCCGACGATGCCGTGGACGCGGCCGGCGTGGCGTTCGAGGATCTGGTCGGGGGAGTAGCCCTCGACGGGACCGCCGAGGGCGTCGCCCACCGCCGCGCCCACGAGGGCCCCGGTGATCCGCTCCTCAAGACTGCTTTCAGAGTTTTTGGGCGTCATGCCGGAATCATCCTCCCGGGAGGGGTGGTTGTGCGGCTACCAGGAGTTCGGCGAGTTCCACGAGGTCCGTGCCGGTGAGGCGGGGGAGGGCGCAGCCGGAGAGTGTCCGGCAGGTGTCGCGCCAGGAGGCGGGGATCGCGGTGGCGCCGCCCAGTGCGCCGGTCAGTGCGCCGGTCAGGGCGGGGGCCGAGTCGGCGACGCGGGACAGACAGGCCGCGGCGGGGACCGCCTCCGCGATACGGCCCTGCGCGGCGGTGGCCAGAGCGAGGGCCACCGGGACCGTTTCGGCGGCCGCGATGCCGTAGCTGTAGACGTGGTCGACGATCTCGTGTTCCAGGGCGGGGATCAGCGCGAAGGCGTTTCCGGCGGCCTCGGCGAGACGCAGGGCGTGGCGGGCGTTGCGGCCGATCTCCGTGTCCTCGGGCAGCTCGGTGAGCGCCGCTGTCACGCAGGCTTCGACGGGGGCGCCGGTCAGGGCGAGGGAGACGGCCGCGGCCATCGCTCTCGCTCCGTGCACGCCGTCTCCGTCCTGGGTGTAGCGGGCGTCGAACTCGGCGAGATCCGCGGCGGGGCGGGGGGCACCGGGGTGGGCGACCGCCAGGACGCAGGCCCGGACGCAGGCCGCGTCGTCGAAGTAGTGCGGGTTGTCGTGGCCCGTGGCGGGTGGGCGCAGGCCGGTGGCGAGGTTGCCGAGTCCCGCTCTGACGGAGATGCGGGCGCGGAGGGGGATGTCGGCGGACTCGATCTCCGGGGCCTTGTCTGCGGCGGCGGCCACCTCGGCGGCCAGGGCGTTCCAGGTGAGGTCGATGGCGGCTCTGGTACGGCGCTCCCGGGTCAGGTCGCCCAGGGCGGTGTCGTCGCCTGCGCGCAGGAGGGCTTCCGCGGTGAAGGCCGCCCATTCGGCGTCGTCGGACGGGCCGAGGCGGAGGGGCTCGGGGGGTTGGTTGAGGGCGATGGGGACGGGGAGGGTGGTGGTGGCGTTCTGTTCGGCGAAGGTGTCCAGTTCGCGGGTGAGGCGGCGGGTCCATTCGGGCATGCGGGCGGCTCTGTGACGGGCGGAGGGCCAGCCGGCGGCGTCGCCTGCGGCGAGGCCGAGGAGGAGGCCCTGGACTCTCTGTCCGGCCTCGGCTTCGGCTTTTGTGTTCTCACCCGCACCGCCCGTGCGGCTTTCGCCGTCGGGCGCTGGTGGTCCCTGCGGGGCGAACTCACTGTCGGCGGCCTCGGGTTCGAGCGGCGTCGGCATGCCCGGCGTGGTCTCGCCCCACGGTCCCGGCGGCCTCACCTGTCCGTTCCCGACTCATCGCCCGCCGCCAGTGTGAAGGCGTCCAGGTCGGGTGGGGGCCATTCCCGGGTGAGTCCGGTCGTGGCCCACTTGCCGTCCTCCCCCGTCACCAGCAACTCCGCCACGTCCAGTACGTGATGGCCCGCCATGGAGGGCAGGCAACTGCCCCTCGCCGGGCCGATCGCCGATGCCCACTCGGCCGGGATCGCCGACGCTCCCCGCGTCGCGCCGGCCAGCGCCCCCGCCACCGCCGCCGTCGTGTCCGCGTCTCTCCCCATGTTCACCGCCGTCAGGACCGCCTCACGGAAGTCACCGTCCGCCGCCGCGTACGCGCCGAAGGCGAGGGCCACCGCCTCCGGGGCCAGGTCGGTCCACGGATAGCCGCCGATCACCACCGCGGAGCGGACCGCTCTTTCGCCCCGGTGGGCCACCGCCACGGCGCGGCGCAGGGAGCGGGCCGTCCAGCTGTCGTCCGGGATCACCGCCAGCGCGGAGGCGACGACGGCGATCGTCGGGGCGCCCGCCATGGCCGCCGCCACTCCCGCCGCGACCGCCTGGCCGCCGTAGATGCCCTCGCCGTCGTGGCTCACCGAGCCGTCGACGGCCACCAGGCGGGCCGCCTCCGCGGGGCGGCCCGCCGCGAAGACGCCGAAGGGGGCCGCCCGCATGGCCAGGCCGTCGCTCCAGGCATGGCGGTGCTGGGCCGAGATGGGGGCCGCCAGACCTCGACGGAGGTTCTCCAGCGTGCCGCGTTCGCTGAAACCGGCGCCCCGGAACGGGCCCTCGTCGCGGTCCGCGATCCACGTGTGCCAGGCCGTCTCCACATGGGAGGGGGTGAGGGCCGAGCCGTGACGGGCGAGGAGCAGACCCGAGAAGATCGCGTACTCCGTGTCGTCCGTGCCGGCCGGCTCGTCCACGACATAGCCCTTGATACGGCCCCAGCGGGCACGGATCTGCGACGGTTTCAGGTTCTCGGCGGGGGCTCCGAGGGCGTCCCCGACCGCCAGGCCCAGCAGGGCGCCGCGGGCCCGCTCACGGAGTTCGGCGGCGTGCTGGGGTGCCGGGACCGAGGAAACGCGGGCGATCGATGTCATAGCCGGCCTCTCCACAACAAGGAGCAGAGGAGGTTCGCGCGAGGCGCGGAACCTTTTGCCGTATATGTCCCACCATCGGCGGTTGACCTCAGCCTCCCTGCCCTCAACGTCACCCGGTCGACATCTGAGCGGGCTCATGATCGTCTGCGCATCCGACGGTAAACCCGCAGGTTAGCGGAGCCTTTCCTTGCTGGCGGAGGGGAATGACCCGACGTACTGTGTTCGTTGTTAAGAATTAGAACGTGTCCAAAGTTAGCTTTGGCTTAGCTTCCTGGGGGACCGGAATGGCCATCCTCGACATCGAAGCGCCCCTGCACGAGGCGCACCGCGACAACCACACGCACCGGGATGTGAACGGCGGCTGGCTCAGGCCCGCCGTCTTCGGTGCCATGGACGGGCTGGTCTCCAATCTCGCCCTGATGTCCGGCGTGGCGGGTGGGGCCGTCGGTCAGCACACCATCGTGATCACCGGGCTGGCGGGGCTCGCCGCCGGCGCCTTCTCCATGGCCGCCGGCGAGTACACCTCCGTCGCCTCCCAGCGGGAGCTGGTCGAGGCCGAGCTGGATGTGGAGCGCCGGGAGTTGCGCAAGCATCCGCAGGACGAGGAGGCCGAGCTCGCCGCCCTGTACGAGGGGCGGGGTGTCGAACCCGAGCTGGCCAGGGAGGTCGCCCGGCAGCTGTCGAAGGATCCCGAGCAGGCCCTGGAGATCCACGCCCGCGAGGAACTGGGTATCGACCCCGGCGACCTGCCCTCGCCGCTGGTCGCCGCCGTGTCCAGCTTCGGGTCCTTCGCCCTGGGGGCCCTGCTCCCCGTACTGCCGTTCCTGCTCGGTGCGACCACGCTGTGGCCCGCTCTGCTGCTCGCTCTTGTCGGACTCTTCGCGTGCGGTGCGGTCGTGGCCAGGGTGACCGCGCGGACCTGGTGGTACAGCGGGCTCCGGCAGCTCGCTCTGGGAGGTGCGGCGGCCGGTGTGACGTACGCCCTGGGCAGTTTGTTCGGAACGGCCGTAGGATAGCTCGGCTGCTACTTATGCGGCGGGTCGCATAAGTAGTCGTTACTCGCTGGTTTCGAGTGCTTAACCACTGGGCATGAGCCGTAAGCACTGCGGGCAACGATGCTTGCGGCGCACTCGCGGGGTCGGCGACGACGCCTTCGCCGCCCCCTGGGCCGACGGACGATGATCTGACCGATCAGTCCGGATCGGTCCCCACATACTTCAAGCCACGTGTGCGACACCCCCCTCGCACCGCGTGGCGTCCGCATGTTGGAACGGAGTATCCGGTTCCCGAGATCCGCTCCATCATGTAACCTGCACGAAATTTTGCACTCACGCAGAGGGCCAACGTCGTCCCTCGGCAATCTGCATATGCCATATGACGACGACGGGAGAGCCGATGCGTACGCCGCGCCAGCCGTCCCAGCACTCCACGAATGGCCAGAAGTGGTCCTTCATGGATGCTCGCCCTGCTGCGCAGGGTATGTACGACCCCCGCAACGAGCGCGACGCCTGCGGCGTCGGCTTCGTGGCCACCCTCACCGGCGAGGCGAGCCATGCGCTGGTCGAGCAGGCGCTCACGGTTCTGCGCAACCTGGAGCACCGCGGTGCCACCGGCGCCGAGCCCGACTCGGGTGACGGCGCGGGCATCCTGTCCCAGGTTCCGGACGCCTTCTTCCGTGAGGTCGTCGGCTTCGAGCTGCCGACGGCCGGTGGGTACGCCGTGGGTACCGCCTTCCTGCCGGAGGACGGTATCGAGGACGCCGTCTCGAAGATCGAGACGATCGCCGCCGAGGAGGGCCTCACCGTTCTCGGCTGGCGCGAGGTCCCGGTCGCCCCCGGGCTGCTCGGCGCCACCGCCCGCTCGACGATGCCCGCCTTCCGCCAGGTCTTCGTGACCGACGGCGCCGCAGTGCCTTCTACGGGTATCGACCTCGACCGCAAGGCCTTCGTGCTGCGCAAGCGCGCCGAGCGTGAGGTCGACGTCTACTTCCCCTCGCTGTCCGCGCGGACCATCGTCTACAAGGGCATGCTGACCACCGGTCAGCTGGAGCCCTTCTTCCCGGACCTGTCCGACCGCCGCTTCGCCTCCGCGATCGCGCTCGTGCACTCCCGGTTCTCCACGAACACCTTCCCCTCGTGGCCGCTCGCACACCCGTACCGCTTCGTCGCGCACAACGGTGAGATCAACACCGTCAAGGGCAACCGCAACTGGATGGCGGCCCGCGAATCGCAGCTGGTCTCCGACCTGTTCGGCAACGACGCCAAGGCCCTCGAGCGCGTCTTCCCGATCTGTACGCCGGACGCCTCCGACTCGGCGTCCTTCGACGAGGTCCTCGAACTCCTCCACCTGGGCGGCCGTTCGCTGCCGCACTCCGTGCTGATGATGATCCCGGAGGCGTGGGAGAACCACGACTCCATGGAGCCGGCCCGCCGCGCCTTCTACCAGTTCCACTCCAACCTGATGGAGCCCTGGGACGGTCCGGCCTGTGTCACCTTCACCGACGGCAAGCAGGTCGGCGCGGTCCTCGACCGCAACGGCCTTCGCCCCGGCCGCTACTGGGTCACCGACGACGGCCTCGTCGTCCTCGGCTCCGAGGTCGGTGTCCTCGACATCGACCCCGCCAAGGTGGTCCGCAAGGGCCGCCTGCAGCCCGGCCGGATGTTCCTCGTCGACACCGTCGAGCACCGCATCATCGAGGACGACGAGATCAAGGCCGGCCTGGCCACCGAGCAGCCGTACGCGGAGTGGCTGGAGGCCGGCGAGATCGAGCTCGGCGACCTGCCCGAGCGCGAGCACATCGTGCACACCCACGCCTCGGTCACCCGCCGCCAGCAGACCTTCGGCTACACCGAGGAAGAGCTGCGCGTCCTCCTCGCGCCGATGGCCAAGGCCGCTGCCGAGCCGATCGGTTCGATGGGCACCGACTCGCCGATCGCCGCGCTGAGCGAGCGTCCGCGTCTGCTCTTCGACTACTTCACCCAGCTGTTCGCGCAGGTCACCAACCCGCCGCTGGACGCGATCCGCGAGGAGCTCGTCACCTCGCTGCGCTCGGCCCTCGGCCCGCAGGGCAACCTGCTCGACCCGAGCGCCGCCTCCTGCCGCTCCGTCGTGCTGCCCTTCCCGGTGATCGACAACGACGAGCTGGCCAAGCTCATCCACATCAACGCCGACGGCGACATGCCCGGCTTCAAGGCCGCGACCCTCTCCGGCCTGTACCGGGTCTCCGGCGGCGGCGACTCCCTCGCCGCGCGCATCGAGGAGATCTGCGCCGAGGCAGACGCCGCCATCGCCAACGGCGCCCGGCTGATCGTCCTCTCCGACCGGCACTCGGACGCCGAGCACGCGCCGATCCCGTCGCTGCTGCTCACCGCGGCCGTCCACCACCACCTCATCCGCACCAAGCAGCGCACCCAGGTGGGCCTGCTGGTCGAGGCCGGTGACGTCCGCGAGGTCCACCACGTCGCCCTGCTGATCGGCTTCGGCGCCGCGGCCGTGAACCCGTACCTCGCCATGGAGTCCGTCGAGGACCTTCTGCGCGCGGGCACCTTCCTGAACGGTCTGGAGCCCGAGCAGGCCATCCGCAACCTGATCTACGCCCTGGGCAAGGGCGTCCTCAAGGTCATGTCGAAGATGGGCATCTCGACCGTCGCCTCCTACCGGGGCGCCCAGGTCTTCGAGGCCGTCGGTCTCGAAGAGGGCTTCGTCCAGAAGTACTTCAGCGGTACGGCCTCCAAGATCGGCGGCGTCGGCATCGACGTCATCGCCAAGGAGGTCGCCGCCCGGCACGCCAAGGCGTACCCGGCGAGCGGCATCGCGCCGGCCCACCGTGCCCTGGAGATAGGCGGCGAGTACCAGTGGCGCCGCGAGGGCGAGCCGCACCTGTTCGACCCGGAGACGGTCTTCCGCCTCCAGCACTCGACGCGCGCGAACCGCTACGACATCTTCAAGAAGTACACCGACCGCGTGAACGAGCAGTCCGAGCGCCTGATGACGCTGCGCGGCCTGTTCGGCTTCAAGTCGGACCGCCAGCCGATCTCCGTCGACGAGGTCGAGCCGGTCTCCGAGATCGTCAAGCGCTTCTCCACCGGCGCCATGTCGTACGGCTCCATCTCCAAGGAGGCGCACGAGACCCTCGCCATCGCCATGAACCAGCTGGGCGGCAAGTCCAACACCGGTGAGGGCGGCGAGGACGCGGACCGGCTGTACGACCCGGCGCGGCGTTCGTCGATCAAGCAGGTCGCCTCCGGCCGCTTCGGCGTGACCTCCGAGTACCTGGTCAACGCGGACGACATCCAGATC
The DNA here is from genome assembly GCF_044766405.1 of Streptomyces sp. NPDC102270. Lineage (NCBI taxonomy): Bacteria > Bacillati > Actinomycetota > Actinomycetes > Kitasatosporales > Streptomycetaceae > Streptomyces > Streptomyces sp. NPDC102270. The sequence goes on from NZ_JBIWLX010000006.1 coordinate 108,062, forward strand.
AAGATGGCCCAGGGCGCCAAGCCCGGCGAGGGCGGCCAGCTGCCCGGCCACAAGGTCTACCCGTGGGTCGCCAAGACCCGGCACTCGACCCCGGGTGTCGGTCTGATCTCCCCGCCGCCGCACCACGACATCTACTCGATCGAGGACCTGGCCCAGCTGATCCACGACCTGAAGAACGCGAACCCGCAGGCGCGGATCCACGTGAAGCTGGTCTCCGAGGTCGGCGTCGGCACGGTCGCGGCGGGTGTGTCCAAGGCCCACGCGGACGTCGTGCTCATCTCGGGTCACGACGGTGGCACCGGTGCCTCCCCGCTGACCTCCCTCAAGCACGCGGGCGGTCCCTGGGAGCTGGGTCTCGCCGAGACCCAGCAGACCCTGCTGCTCAACGGCCTGCGCGACCGGATCGTCGTCCAGACCGACGGTCAGCTCAAGACCGGCCGTGACGTCGTCATCGCCGCGCTGCTCGGCGCCGAGGAGTTCGGTTTCGCGACCGCACCGCTCGTCGTCTCCGGCTGCGTCATGATGCGCGTCTGCCACCTGGACACCTGCCCGGTCGGCATCGCCACCCAGAACCCGGTGCTCCGGGACCGGTTCACGGGCAAGGCCGAGTACGTCGTGAACTTCTTCAAGTTCATCGCCGAAGAGGTCCGCGAGATCCTCGCCGAGCTGGGCTTCCGCTCCATCGAGGAGGCTGTCGGCCACGCCGAGACGCTCGACGTCGAGCGGGCCGTCAACCACTGGAAGGCGCAGGGCCTGGACCTGTCCCCGCTCTTCTACGTGCCCGAGCTGCCCGAGGGCACTCCGCTGCACCAGGTCATCGAGCAGGACCACGGCCTGGAGAAGGCGCTCGACAACGAGCTCATCAAGCTCGCCGCCGACGCCCTGGCCGCCGACTCGGCGACCGACGCCCAGCCGGTGCGCGCCCAGGTCGCCATCCGCAACATCAACCGCACGGTCGGCACCATGCTCGGCCACGAGGTGACGAAGAAGTTCGGCGGTGCGGGCCTGCCCGACGACACCATCGACATCACCTTCACCGGCTCGGCCGGCCAGTCCTTCGGCGCCTTCCTGCCGCGCGGTGTCACGCTGCGCCTGGAGGGCGACGCCAACGACTACGTCGGCAAGGGCCTCTCCGGCGGCCGCGTGATCGTCCGTCCGGACCGGGGCGCCGACCACCTCGCCGAGTTCTCGACGATCGCCGGCAACACCATCGCCTACGGCGCGACCGGCGGCGAGCTGTTCCTGCGCGGTCGTACGGGCGAGCGGTTCTGTGTCCGCAACTCCGGCGCGCTGGTCGTCTCCGAGGGTGTGGGCGACCACGGCTGCGAGTACATGACCGGCGGTCACGCGGTGGTCCTCGGCGAGACGGGCCGCAACTTCGCGGCCGGCATGTCCGGCGGTGTCGCCTACGTGATCGACCTCGACCGGGACAACGTCAACGTCGGCAACGTGAACGCCGTGGAGGCGCTGGACGACGCCGACAAGCAGTGGCTGCACGACGTGGTGCGCCGCCACCAGGAGGAGACCGCGTCCACGGTCGCCGAGAAGCTCCTGGCTGAGTGGGATACCCCTGGAGGAGGGGTCGAGCGCTTCAGCAAGATCATCCCCAGCACGTACAAGGCAGTGCTCGCCGCCAAGGACGCCGCCGAGCAGGCGGGACTCTCCGAGTCCGAGATCACCGAGAAGATGATGGAGGCGGCGATCAATGGCTGACCCGAAGGGCTTCCTGAACCACGGCCGTGAGGTCGCCAAGTCCCGCCCGGTCGACGTACGTCTGAAGGACTGGAACGAGGTCTACGTCCCCGGCTCCCTGCTGCCGATCATCAGCAAGCAGGCCAGCCGCTGCATGGACTGCGGCATCCCGTTCTGTCACAACGGCTGTCCGCTCGGGAACCTCATCCCCGAGTGGAACGACTTCGCCTACCGCGAGGACTGGTCCGCCGCCTCCGAGCGGCTGCACGCGACCAACAACTTCCCGGAGTTCACCGGTCGTCTGTGCCCCGCTCCCTGCGAGTCGGCGTGTGTGCTCGGCATCAACCAGCCGCCGGTCACCATCAAGAACGTCGAGGTCTCGATCATCGACAAGGCGTGGGACAGCGGCGATGTCGCGCCGCAGGCCCCCGAGCGCCTGTCCGGCAAGACCGTCGCGGTCATCGGGTCCGGCCCCGCGGGTCTCGCCGCCGCGCAGCAGCTCACCCGGGCCGGTCACACCGTCGCCGTCTACGAGCGCGCGGACCGCATCGGAGGCCTCCTCCGCTACGGCATCCCCGAGTTCAAGATGGAGAAGCGGCACATCAACCGCCGTATCGAGCAGATGCGCGCGGAAGGCACCCGCTTCCGTACCGGCATCGAGATCGGCCGCGACCTCAGGGCGACCGACCTGAAGAAGCGGTACGACGCGATCGTCATCGCCGCCGGTGCCACGACCGCCCGTGACCTGCCGGTCCCCGGCCGCGAGCTCAAGGGCATCCACCAGGCCATGGAGTACCTGCCGCTGGCCAACAAGGTGCAGGAGGGCGACTACGTGGCGCCCCCCATCACGGCCGAGGGCAAGCACGTCATCGTCATCGGCGGTGGCGACACCGGCGCCGACTGCGTGGGCACCGCCCACCGCCAGGGCGCGGCCTCGGTCACCCAGCTGGAGATCATGCCGAGGCCCGGCGAGGACCGAGCCCCGCACCAGCCGTGGCCGACCTTCCCGATGCTCTACAAGGTCACGTCCGCGCACGAGGAGGGCGGTGAGCGGGTCTACTCCGTCAACACCACCCACTTCGAGGGCGACGAGGACGGCAACGTCCAGTGGCTGCACCTCACCGAGGTCGAGTTCGTCGACGGCAAGCTGACCCCGAAGCCGGGCACGGAGCGCAAGATCCCCGCCCAGCTGGTCACCCTCGCGATGGGCTTCACCGGCACCGACCGGGAGAACGGCCTGGTCGAGCAGTTCGGCCTGGAGCTCGACGAGCGCGGCAACATCGCCCGTGACGCCGACTTCCAGACCAACGTGCCGGGTGTCTTCGTCGCCGGTGACGCGGGCCGTGGCCAGTCGCTCATCGTGTGGGCGATCGCCGAGGGCCGCTCGGCCGCCCGCGGTTGCGACCGCTTCCTGACCGGTGCGAGCGAACTGCCCGCGCCGATCCGGCCGACGGACCGTTCGCTGATGGTGTGATCACACCCGAATAGACGTCCCGTACAACGGCGTACGGAACGCTGACGGCGCCTGCCCTCCACGTCCCCGACCGGACCGGATGGCAGGCGCCGTCGCATGTCGTCCTACGGCACCGGCACCTTGTACGTCTCCCCGTACACCTGCCACTCCAGCGGTGTCCTCAGGTCCAGGTTCCCGTCGTCCAGGAAGCGCCGCTGAGCCGTGTCGACGCGGGAGGTGTCGATGCCCGGGTGCTTCCTGCGCATGGCGTCCTCGCGGATGTCGAGGAAGGTGTCCAGGTAGGCCTTCTCCGAGCCGCCCTCCGTCGGGCTGCCGGACTTCTCGAGGGCGCGTTCGCGCAGGCCGTAGAAGCCGGTGGGGCCGGTGCCGGGGCCGTGGAAGACCATGGCGTCGTAGTAGACGAACTGGCCGAGCGGGCCGAGTCCGTCGAGTTTGGCGAGCCGGACCGCGGGGTCGAAGTAGACGCGGTCGCGGGCCGTGTCCTGGGCCCTCTGGAAGGCCGGGACCTCGGCTTCCGCTCTCCAAGCGGCGGTGAAACCCGGGTCCAGGCCCTCGTGGGAGTCCGTGCCGTCGACCGCGCGCAGGGCGGGGAGGTAGGTCGCGAGGCCGTTGTCCGGGTGGGCCTTGGTGTAGTCCTCGACGATGGTGAGCAGGTCGCTGGTGCCGGTGCAGAAGCCGATGATGCCCGCCGTGTAACCCTGGCCGTCACCGATGTCCTCGATGTAGGAGTAGGCGCTGCGCCAGTCGAGGGTGGAGTTCTCGGCGCTCGCCACGAGCCGCTGCGCGAGTTCCTTCTCGGCGGGGGCGTCGAGCCCTGCCGGCAGGCCGGCGAGGACCCCTTGGGCGTCCGCGCCCCCGGACCCCTCGGGCCGCTCAGCCCAGGTCTTGGCGCCCTCGGCATCCCTGGCGTCCCGGGCCGCCTGCGACCGGTAGGCGGCGGAGAGGTCGGGGCCCGCCCCCGGTGCCCCGGAGTCCTCGGGCGCGAGGAGGTAGACCGACGCCGTGACGAGCACGGGGACGGCCGCGAGGAGCAGCGCGCGGGCCCGTTTCACTGAACTCCCGTCAGTTCGGTGACCTTGGTCCAAGTACACACCAGGAGCACCGCCAGCAGTACGGCGCACGCTCCCGCCTGCACCAGGGCGCGACGGTTGTCCCGGGGGGCGTACGCGTAGGCGACGGTGACGAGGGCCCCGGCGAGCAGGCCGCCGAGGTGGCCCTGCCAGGACGTCAGCCACGCCGACATCACCAGCCACAGCAGCAGGCCCGCCATGAAGCGGTTCACCTGAGCCATGTCGGCGCCGAGGCGGCGGGCCATCACGTAGTACGCCGCGCCGAGTCCGAAGATCGCGCCGGACGCGCCGAGCGTGGGCTGGGTGGGCGCGACCAGCAGGACGAGGACCGAGCCGCCGAGCGCCGAGAGCAGATAGAGGACGACGTACCTGAGGCGGCCGAGCTGGACCTCCACCACCCGGCCGATGTTCCACAGCGACACCATGTTCATCACGATGTGCAGGATCCCGAACGTGCCCTCGGTGGGCGGCAGATGGAGGAACGCGCCGGTCAGCAGCCGGTACCACTCGCCGTCGACGACACCCTCGGCGTGGAAGCCGGAGGGGTAGATGTCCTGCCACTCGTAGTGGCCGCCGTCCGGGCCCCGCAGGCCGACGCCCAGCATCTCGAAGCGGTCCACGATCGCCGGACGCACGAGCTCGCCGACGTACGCGAGCACGTTGAGGCCGATCAGGATGTACGTCACCAGGGGGACCGTCGTGATCCGCCCGCCGAACGCGGTCCGGGCCTGGCGGACCGACCGTGCCCCCTCCCGCACGCACTCGGGGCACTGGTGGCCGACGGCCGCCTCCCGCATGCAGTCGGGGCAGATGTACCGCTCGCAGCGGGTGCAGCGGACGTGGGACTCCACCTTGGGATGGCGATAGCAGGTGGTGACGGCGGACTCGGGTTCCACGGCCGGCTCTCCTCGGAGTGACAGGGGTGATCGTGAGCCGGTGGGGACGGCGGCGAACAAAATATCGAACGCCGGTGAGGGAGAGGAGCGGAGGGGCCGGATTCAGGTGGGCGCACACCCCGTTGGCATCACGGAGTACCGGGAGTTCACCAGCGGCGACCACCACTGAGGACGGTGTCGCGGCACTCGTCGGGGCTGCCCCAGGCGGTGCGCAGGGCACGGGCCTTGGTGAGCCACAGAGACAGGTCGTACTCCGCCGTGTACCCGATCGCACCGTGGAGCTGGAGCGCGGTTCGGGCCGTCCGGTACGCCGCCTCGCACGCGGTGACCTTGGCGGCGGCGACGTCTTCCTCGGTCATCGTCAGGGCGGCGCCGAAGACCAGGGGGCGCGCGAACTCCAACGCGATCGTCGCGTCGGCGAGTTGGTGTTTGACCGCCTGGAAGGAGCCTATGGGGGCGCCGAACTGGGTGCGCTGCTTGACGTAGGAGACGGTTCTGTCGAGGAGGGCGAGGCCTGTGCCGAGGGCCTGGGCGGCGGTGGTGAGGCGGGCGATGGTCAGGGCGGCCGCCGTCGGAGGGTGCGCGGTGAGCAGTTCGCCGCCGGGGTCCAGCGGGGTGAGACGGCGGGCGGGATCCAGCGAGGGGCGCACGGGGCCGTGGCCGGGGGCCAGACGCAGTCCCTCGGCCGTCAGGGAGAGACGGATGCCGGCCACCTCGCCGTCCAGGGCGTACCCGTGATCGCGGGCGACCGTGGCCATCGTCTCGCCCGCGGCCAGCGCCGGGAGCAGCCGCTTCGCCGGGCCCGTGTCGTCCAGTGAGGTGAGCAGTGTCGCCGCCGTCACCGTCTCCACCAACGGGCCCGGTACCGCATGCCGCCCCAACTCGACGAAGGCCAGAGCGAGTTCCAAGGGACGGGGACCCAACCCCTCGTACGCCTCCGGTACCACAAGCGCGAACACCCCCGCCTCGGCTATACGGCTCCACAGCGCGCGCCCGCTCGCGTGGTCCCCCCGGCTCCAGTCCCGTACGACCGACGGGGTGTCCGCTGCGGTCAGCATCGCGTGCAGGGAGGCGGCGAAGTCGCGCTGCTCGGTGTCGAGGAGGAAGTCCATCAGCGGCGGCCCTTCGGGAGGCCCAGCAGGCGTTCGGCGATGATGTCGCGCTGGATCTCGTTCGTGCCGGCGTAGACGGGGCCGGCCAGGGCGAAGACATAGCGCTCCGACCAGTCCGTGTCCGCCCGTTCGCTCTCCTCGCCCAGGAGATCCAGGGCCGTCTCGGTGAGCGCGATGTCGTACTCGGACCAGAAGACCTTGTTCAGGCTGGACTCGGGGCCGAGCGTCTCACCGGCCAGGCAGCGGGCGGCGGCCGCGTAGGTGAAGAGCTGGTAGGCGCGGGCACCGATGAGGGCGTCCGCCACGCGGGTCCGGGCCGCAGGGGGACTGCCCTGCGCCCGCCACAGCGCGCACAGCCGGTCGGCGGCCGCCAGGAAACGCCCCGGTGAGCGCAGCATCAGACCCCGTTCGTTGCCCGCCGCCGACATCGCGATCCGCCAGCCCTGGCCGGGCTCGCCGATGACGTCCTCGTCCGGCACGAACACCTCGTCCAGGAAGAGCTCGGCGAAGGCCGGCTTCCCGTCGAGGCGGCGGACCGGGCGGACGGTGACACCGGGGGCGCGCAGGTCGAACATCAGGTAGGTCAGGCCCTGGTGGGGTCTCGGGGTGTCCGGGTCGGTGCGGAAGAGCCCGAAGGCACGGTCCGCGAAGGCGGCCCGGGAGGACCAGGTCTTCTGGCCGCTGAGCAGCCAGCCCCCGTCCGTGCGCACCCCCCGGGACTTCAGGGACGCCAGGTCCGAGCCCGCCTCCGGCTCCGACCATGCCTGCGCCCAGACCACCTCACCGGTGGCCATCGGCGGCAGCACGCGCGCGCGTTGCTCCGGCGTGCCGTGGTCGAAGAGGGTCGGGGCGAGCAGACTGACGCCGTTCTGGCCCACGCGTCCGGGCGCCCCGGCCGCGTAGTACTCCTCCTCGAAGACCAGCCAGCGGATCAGCCCGGAGTCCCGGCCGCCGTACCGGACGGGCCAGTTGACCACCGACCAGCGGTCCGCGGCGAGCTCCGCCTCCCACGCGCGATGGGCCGCGAAGCCCTCCCGGGTCTCCAGGGAGGGCAGCGGACAGCCGGGCACATGCGCGCGCAGCCACGCGCGGGCCTCGGCGCGGAAGGCCTCTTCCTCCTGCGTGAACGCCAGATCCATGGACACCCGTCCTTCCCTAACAAGTGTTTGGTAGGTTAGCGTGGCGCTATGACAGGCGTCGAGAGTCCGGTGTACGAACCGGGGCACGGGCTGCTGAAGGGACGCACCGCCGTCATCACCGCCGCTGCCGGCGCGGGCATCGGCGGGGCCACCGCGCGCCGCTTCCTGGAGGAGGGCGCGCGCGTCCTGATCAGCGACGCGCACGCGAGGCGGCTGAAGGAGCACGAGGCCGAGCTGGGGCGGGAGTTCCCGGGAGCGGTGACCGCCGTACCGTGTGACGTCACCGACGAGGCACAGGTGCGCGCGTTGTTCGACGCGGCCGTGGAAGAGCACGGCCGGCTGGACGTCGTCGTCAACAACGCGGGTCTCGGCGGCACTTCATCCCTCGCCGACATGACCGACGAGCAGTGGACCCGCGTCCTGGACGTCACGTTGAACGGCACCTTCCGGTGCACCAGGGCTGCCCTGCGGCTGATGCGGGACGCGCGCGCGGGCGTGATCGTCAACAACGCCTCCGTCGTCGGCTGGCGCGCCCAGGCCGGACAGGCGCACTACGCCGCCGCGAAGGCGGGAGTCATGGCCCTGACCCGGTGCGCGGCAGTGGAGGCCGCCGAGTACGGCGTACGCGTCAACGCGGTCTCCCCGAGCCTCGCCATGCACCCGCACCTGGTGAAGGTGACCTCGGCCGAGCTGCTGGAGGAACTGACCGCGCGGGAGGCCTTCGGGCGGTACGCCGAACCCTGGGAGGTGGCCAACGTGATCGTGTTCCTGGCGTCCGGCTACTCCTCGTACATGACCGGCGAGGTCGTCGCCGTCAGCAGCCAGCACGCATAGGACGACAATGACTTCGTGCCGACCAAGCCGACCAAGAAGAAGCCCCAGGTGAGCGCCGCCGCGCCCGCACGCCGCCGTGAACTCCTCGACACCGCCGCCGAGGTCTTCGCCGAACAGGGCTACAACGCCACGACCGTACGCAAGATCGCGGACCACGCGGGCATGCTCGCGGGCAGCCTCTACTACCACTTCGACTCCAAGGAATCGATGCTGGAGGAGATCCTGCGGACCTTCCTCGACGAGCTCTGGGGCGGCTACGACGCCGTCCTGGGCGCCGAACTCGGTCCGCGCGAGACGCTGGAGGCCCTGGTCACCGAGTCGTTCCGGGAGATCGACCGGCACCGCGCGGCCGTCGCGATCTACCAGAAGGAGAGCAGGCAACTGGTGGCGCAGGAGCGGTTCGCGTTCCTCGCCGAGTCGCAGCGCAGGTTCGAGAAGGCCTGGCTGTCCACGCTGGAGCGCGGGGTCGCGGCCGAGGTGTTCCGGGCCGACCTCGACGTACGGCTGACCTACCGGTTCGTGCGCGACACCGTGTGGGTCGCCGCGTCCTGGTACCGGCCCGGCGGACAGCACAGCCCGGAGGAGATCGCCCGGCAGTACCTGTCGATGGTGCTGGACGGGATCGCCGTACGTACGTAACTCACTGGGGAGTTGCCATGGCCGAGGCCTACATCGTCGAAGCGGTCCGTACGCCCGTCGGGCGGCGCGGGGGAGGACTGAGCGCCGTCCATCCGGCCGATCTGGGCGCGCGGGTGCTGGTCGCGCTGGTGGAGCGGGCGGGGGTCGATCCGGCCGCCGTGGAGGACGTCGTCTTCGGCTGCCTGGACGCGGTCGGGCCGCAGGCCGGGGACATCGCGCGGACCTCGTGGCTCGCGGCCGGGCTGCCGGAGGAGGTGCCCGGGGTGACCGTGGACCGGCAGTGCGGGTCCTCGCAGCAGGCCGTGCACTTCGCCGCGCAGGGCGTGCTGTCCGGGACACAGGACCTGGTGGTCGCCGGCGGGGTGCAGAACATGTCGATGATCCCGATCGCCTTCGCGACCCGGCAGGCCGCCGAGCCCCTGGGGCTGACCCAGGGGCCCTTCGCGGGCAGCGAGGGGTGGCGGGCGCGGTACGGGGACCGGGCGGTGAACCAGTTCGCCGGCGCCGAGATGATCGCCGGGAAGTGGGGGATCAGCCGCGAGGACCAGGAGGAGTTCGCACTCCGGTCCCACCGGCGGGCCCTGCGCGCCATCGACGAGGGCCGCTTCGAGCGCGAGACGGTGGCCCACGGCCCGGTCGCGGTCGACGAGGGCCCGCGCCGGGACACCTCGTTGGAGAAGATGGCCGGTCTGAAGCCGGTGATCGAGGGCGGCACCATCACCGCGGCCTGCTCCTCGCAGGTCTCCGACGGGGCGGCGGCCATGCTGCTGGCCTCGGAGCGGGCGGTGCGCGAACACGGCCTCACGCCACGCGCACGCGTGCACCACCTCTCCGTGCGCGGCGAGGATCCCATCCGTATGCTCACCGCGCCCATCCCGGCCACCGCGCACGCCCTGAAGAAGACCGGCCTCACCATCGACGACATCGACCTCGTCGAGATCAACGAGGCCTTCGCCCCGGTCGTCCTGGCCTGGCTGAAGGAGACCGGCGCGGACCCGGAGAAGGTCAACGTCAACGGCGGCGCGATCGCCCTCGGGCATCCGCTGGGGGCGACGGGAGTGAAACTGATGACGACCCTGCTGCACGAACTGGAGCGCACGGGCGGGCGGTTCGGCCTCCAGACGATGTGCGAGGGCGGGGGGCAGGCGAACGTGACGATCATCGAGAGGCTGTGACGACGGCGGGACACCCGAGTCGGCGGACGGAGTCCGACGCAGGCTCCCGAAGCCCGTGAGGCCCCCCGGGGGCCGAGCGGTGCGAGGGGGCCGTCGGGGATGGTGCCGATGTGCGAGGGCGGGGGGCAGGCGAACGTGACGATCATCGAGAGGCTGTGACGACGGCAGGCCACCCGCTCCGGCGGACGGAGTCGGGCCGTCGGGGATGGTGCCGATGTGCGAGGGCGGCGGGCAGGCGAACGTGACGGTCATCGAACGTTTTTGAGGCCCTCCAGGGCCCCCTCCGCCTCCTTCATGATCCGCTCCACCAGTTCCGCGCACGACGGCAGGTCGTCGATCACTCCGGCGACCTGCCCGGAGGCCATGACGCCGAGATCCGTACGGCCGTCCACCATCGCCGATCTGAGCAGCATGGGGGTGTTGGCGGCGAGCAGGACCTGGCTCCAGGTGAGGTCCTTGCCGTGGCGGGTCGCGAGGCCGTCGTGGACCAACTGCCGCCAGGTCAGGCCGGAGAGCCCGCGGAAGGCGGCGGCGTGCCGGGCGGCCCGCAGCAGGGCGCGGGTACGGCCCGCGCGCTCCAGGGAGTCCACCAGGTCCGTGCGGAGCATGCGGTGCGGGAGGCCGTCCACCGCCCGGGTCACCGTCACGTCCTTCACCGTCGCCGCCAGATAGCGCGCCTTCACCGCGTCCGGCACCGTCGAGTCCGAGGTGAGCAGGAAACGGGTCCCCATGGCGACGCCCGCCGCCCCGTACGCCAGCGCCGCGACCAGACCCCGCCCGTCGAAGAAGCCCCCCGCCGCCACGACCGGGATGTCCACCGCGTCGACCACCTGCGGCAGCAGGACCGTCGTCGCCACCTCCCCGGTGTGCCCGCCGCCCTCGCCGCCCTGCACGATCACCGCGTCCGCGCCCCAGGCCGCGACCTTCTCGGCGTGCCGCCGGGCCCCGACGGACGGGACGACGACCACCCCCGCCTCCTTGAGCGCGCCGATCAGCTCGGCGGAGGGCGCGAGGGCGAAGGACGCCACCCGCACCCCCTCGTCGATGATCACGCGCACCCGGTCACCGGCGTCCGCGGCATCCGCCCGCAGATTCACCCCGAAGGGCGCGTCGGTACGGGACCTCACCTCCCGTACGGCATCCCGGAGCTGGTCGACGGTCATGGTCGCGGAGGCCAGGACACCGAGCGCGCCCGCGTTCGCCGTGGCGGAGACCAGGCGGGGCCCCGCCACCCACCCCATCCCGGTCTGCACGATCGGATGCCGGACCCCGACCAGCCGGGTGAGCGCGGTCTCCATCAGCCGCCGACCTCCCTTGACCGGGACCCCTGCGGATCGATCACCTCGCGGATCAACTCGAGCTCCCGCACAGTCGGTTCGCGCGTGTACGGCACCTCGTCGGACACCACCAGCTCGAACCCGGTGGCCTCCCGCACCTGTGCCACGGTGACCCCCGGATGCAGCGACGCCAGCCGCATCGAGTGGTCCGGCGTCCCGAAGTCGAAGACGCCCAGGTCGGAGACGACCCGGGGGATACGGTGATGGGGAGCGCCGTCCGCGTGGTCGTACCCCACGCCGCACACCATGTCGACCTTCTCGACGAAGACCCGCCGGGAGTGCCTCGGCACCCAGTAACTGGTCGGGTTGTTGAGGGTGTTGACCGGTGCTCCCCGCACCCCGAGCAGCTGTCGCCTCGGCCGCGCCCAGTCGCCGATGCACGAGATGTTCTGGTTGCCGTGGCGGTCGATCTGGCTCGCCCCCATCATCACGTGCCGTCGGCCACTCGTGACCAGGGTCAGGTGCTGGCGGTAGGGCAGCCAGCCCTCGGGCGTCCCGTCCGGGCGGACCAGCAGGGCCTCGCCGTCGGTCAGCAGCAGGTCGGGGGAGAAGGTGAGGCGGGCGAGGCGGGCACCGACCGAGGGGATCAGGCCCATGGGGCTCGCCAGGATCTCGCCCGCGTCCCGCCAGGCCTCGGCGCAGGCGATCACGCAGTACTCACTCCGGGTCGCGCTCATCAAGTCCTCCCCCGAGATAGCGTGCGGCGAACTCCGGCCAGGGCGTGGTCGCGTACTCCCGCTGTACGGCCTCGTCCCGGCCGTAGTCGGGGACGCAGGAGGTGAAGTGCGCGCCTCCCGGGGCCTCGACCACGCCGGTGACCGTGTGCCGTTTGAGCAGCAGCGACTGAGGCGGTGCCCCCTTCGTCAACTCCGCGGTGTCCACGATCCGTTCGCAGGAGACGTAAGCGGCGTCGGCCGCCTCGCAGAACAGGTCGTCGAAGTACGGGTCGGGGCCCAGACACTGGCCGTTGCCCAGCCGGTCGGCGCGGTTCACGTGCACCAGGGCGGCATCCATGCCGAGCGCGGGCATGGCCACGAACGTCTCCTGGTCGTCGTACGGCGAGGTCACCGTCCGCAGACCGGGGTTGACCCGCATGACGTCCGACCCGATGCCGGCCCGCACCGGCAGGAACGGCAGCCGGTTCGCGGCCGCGTGCAGGCCCCACATGAACATCGCCTCGTCGATCTCCATGAGCTCGAAGGCGCCGGCCTCGCGGGCCGCCCGGTAGTGCGGCTCCAGGGGGATCGAGTCGAGGGTGACGAAGGCGGTGACGAGCTTGCGGATGCGTCCGGCGGCGGCGAGCATGCCGACGTCGGGGCCGCCGTACGAGACGATCGTGAGGTCGGTGATCCGCGACCGCAGCAACGCCCTGACCAGGGTCATCGGCTTGCGGCGGGAGCCCCAGCCGCCGATGCCGAGCGTCATGCCGCTGTGCAGCCGGGAGACGACCTCGTCGGCCGTCATGGTCTTGTCGCTCACTCGGCCTCCCTGCCGAACCTGTCACGGACCCGGTCGGCGACCCCGCTGACGCTCGCCTCGTAGGTGAAGCCCTGCTCGTAGCGGTAGCTGCGGCGGACGTCGACCGGGTCGATGCCGTTGATCGCGGCCTTGGCGAGGCGCAGCAGTTCGCCGTCCTTGGCGGCGATCTCACGGGCCGACTCCAGGGCCGTGGCGGCGAGTTCCTCCCTCGGCACGACCTTCCACACCGCTCCGTGCCGGTGCAGTTCGGCGGCGGTGACCGTGCGGGAGGTGAAGTACAGGGCGCGCATGAGGTGCTGGGGGACCAGGCGGGCCAGGTGCGTGGCCGCGCCGAGCGCCCCGCGGTCGAGTTCGGGCAGGCCGAAGGTGGCGTCCTCGCTCGCCACGATCACATCCGCGTTGCCCACCAGGCCGATGCCCCCGCCCAGGCAGAATCCCTGCACGGCCGCCACTACGGGCACCTCGCAGTCGTACACCGCGGAAAAGGCCTCGAAGCAACCGCGGTTGGCACCCACGAGGGCGGCGGAGCCGCGCGTCTGGATCTCCTTGATGTCCACGCCCGCGTTGAAGCCCCGCCCCTCGGCCGCCAGGACCACGCACCTGACCTCCGGATCACGGCCCGCCGCGCGCACGGCGTCGGCCAGGGCGAACCAGCCGTCCGCCGGAAGGGCGTTCACCGGCGGGAAGTCGACCCCGACCAGGACGATCCCCTTTTCCGGGGACGAGGTGGAGACACCCATGGCCGCATCAGCTACCTTTCCACCAAACGTTTGTTAGGTGAAGGGTAGCGGTGAATGGAGCTGAGCGGGAGGGCCGTGGTCGTCACCGGCGGGACGCGGGGAGTGGGCGCCGGGATCGCCCGCTCCTTCGCACAGGCGGGGGCGGACGTCGTCGTCTGTGCGCGCAGGCCGCCCGAAGTCCCTTTGCCGAAGGCCCGGTTCGCGAGGCTGGATGTCCGGGACGCCGATGCCGTACGGCACTTCTTCGCCGAGCTGCCGCGCCTGGACGTGCTGGTCAACAACGCGGGCGGGACGCCCTACCGCCTTCTCGCCGACGCGAGCCCCGAACGGCACGTCCGTGTCCTGGAGTTGAACCTCCTCGCCCCGCTGACGGTGTCGCTGGCCGCGTACGAGCAGCTGAGGCGGACCCGCGGCTCGATCGTCATGATCGGGAGCGTCAGCGGCGGCCGGCCCTCGCCCGGCACGGCCGCGTACGGGGCGGCCAAGGCGGGCCTGGAGAACCTCGCCCGCTCGATGGCCGTGGAGTGGGCGCCGGACGTCCGCGTGAACACCCTGGTCGTCGGCATGGTCCGCACCGAGCAGTCGCATCTGCACTACGGCGACGAACAGGGCATCGCCGCCGTCTCCGGCACGGTCCCCCTCGGGCGCCTCGCCGAGCCCTCGGACGTGGGCGCGGCAGCCGTGTTCCTCGCCTCCGACGCCGCCGCCTACATCAGCGGGGCCTCGCTGCTGGTGCACGGCGGCGGGGAGCGGCCCGCCTTCCTCGACGCCGCCAATGCCGGAACTGTCGACAAGGAGACGTGAGTTGACCGGAATCTGCGACGGCCGGGTCGTCGTCGTCACCGGCGCGGGCCGCGGACTGGGCCGCGCCCACGCGCTCGCCTTCGCCGCCGAGGGAGCACGGGTCGTCGTCAACGACCTCGGCGTCGGCCTCGACGGCACACCGGGCCCCGACAGCCCCGCCTTCCTCGTCGCCGAGGAGATCCGCGCGGCCGGCGGCCAGGCGGTCGCCCACGGCGGCGACATCGCGACACCCCACGGTGCCGCCTCCCTCGTCCAGGCCGCCCTGGAGACGTACGGCCGCCTCGACACCCTCGTCAACAACGCCGGGTTCCTGCGCGACCGGATGCTGGTCAACCTCGAAGAGGACGACTGGGACGCGGTGCTGCGCGTACACCTGAAGGGGCACTTCCTGCCCCTGAAACACGCGGCGGCACATTGGCGGGCGGAGACGAAGGCGGGCCGTACGCCGGTGGCCAGGATCGTCAACACCTCCAGCGGAGCAGGACTGCTGGGCTCGGTCGGGCAGGGCAACTACAGCGCCGCGAAGGCGGGGATCGTGGGCCTCACCCTGGTCGCGGCGGCCGAACTCGCCCGCTACGGCGTTCAGGTCAACGCGATCGCCCCCGCGGCCCGGACGAGGATGACGGAGCAGACGTTCGCCGACACGATGGCCACCCCGGCCGACGGCTTCGACGCCATGGCCCCGGAGAACGTGTCACCGCTGGTGGTCTGGCTGGGCTCCGAAGCGAGCACGGGGGTGACGGGCCGGGTCTTCGAGGCGGAAGGCGGCCGGATCACCGTGATGGAGGGCTGGCGGCCGGGCCCGACGGCCGACAGGGGCGCGAGGTGGACGCCGGCGGAGGCCGGAGAGACAGCACGCAAACTGGTGGAGGAGGCCGGGACCCCCAGACCGGTGTACGGCACCTGAGCGCATCCTAGGTGTCGCACTCCAGCACCGTCCGGCACAACGCGCACCGCGCCCGCACCCGCCCCCGCACAGGGACCCGGATCCGCTGGTGGCAGGTGGGGCACGGGAAGGAGACCCGCAGCCGGCCGGGGCCGTCCGGGGTGAAGGTGTAAGGGACTCCCGGCTGCGGGCCGGGGACGTGGCGGCGGTCCCGTGCGTAGCGGCGCCGGCCCACCCAGCCCGCCGCCGTGAGGGGCGGCTGCTCGGAGTCCTCCCGGGCCAGCGTCATCCCCTTCACATACGCCGTGTACGCCTGCGCGCTGGTGAACCACACCGAGGGATCCTCCCCGAACACCAGCGACCGCTTCGCCAGCACGTACCCGAACTCCTCCGGCGTGAGATACCCCAGCTTCTGCGACGACGCCGCGTCCTCCCGGTACGCGTCCAGCAGCAGCCACCCCGCCCCCAGATACGTCGCCGCCGTGTCCGTGAGGATCTCGTTCTCCCGCACCCCGGGAAAGGAGAGATCCAGCCGGTGCAGATACACGTGCATGACCTCGTGGGCCAGCGCCGCGCCGATGTCCCGCCGATGCGTACGGAACCGGTCGTTCAGCTCGACGAAGTACTCGGGGCCCGCGGTGAGTTCGACGTTCGCCGCGTGGGTCATCTCCCGGAAGCTCACCACGAACCGGGCGTCCGGCAGCCGGTAGTGCCGCACCAGCTCCCGCGCCACCCGCTGCGCGCCGAGATAGAGATCGTCCGTGTCACAGAACGCCACGTCCACCGGGGCCACACTCGTCGCGAACGCCTGCACGGTGTCGTAGGAGAGCCGCTTGTAGAGCGCGTTGATCGAGGCCCGCACCGTCTCCAGGTGCGGGTAGCCGTGCTGGACCGGTCCGTCGTTCGTCACGCCCGTACCCCCAAGACGCCCTGAACCCGATTCCACTCTACGAGGTCGCGGGCGGATTCTCGTGGGCCGGATCCGGGGCACGGAGCCTGAGCCCGGTCGCCCGGTCCGGTGCCTCCTCCAGCTCCAGCACCCAGACCTCGTTGCCGCCCTCCCGCAACACCGGACCCGGCACGTACAGCGACCGCTGGGGGCCCGCCGACCAGTACCGGCCGAGGTTGAAGCCGTTGACCCACACGAACCCCCGGACCCAGCCCGGCAGCTCCAGCACCGCGTCCCCGGCGCCCCGCACGCTCACCTCACCCCGGTACAGCCCCGGAGAGCCGTCCCCGGGGACCGCCCCGAAGCCGATCCCCGTCACCGAGTCCAGCGCGTCCAGGCGCAGCCCCCGCGCCCGCACCCCGTGCAGGAACTGCCGCTCGTGCAGCAGCCCCCCGGTGATCCCCTTGGCCTCCCCGCTCCTGGGCCCGTAGTTGACCCGCCCCAGCGACTCCACCCACAGCTCCACGCGCGCGTACCCCGCCACCGGCTCCTTGAGCTGCACGTCCTCCTCGGTGAGCACCCCGGCCCGCTCCCCGTCGACGTACACCACCGCGAGATCCCTGAGGCCCCGCGCGATCAGCGGATACGGCTGCCGCGGCCCCGGCACGGTCACCTCGTACCGCACGAGCCCCCGGTCGACGTCCACCTCCTCGAAAGCCGGCGGCACGGGCCCCTCGTGGAGCGGACCGCCGCGCTCCTCCAGCGCGGCGGACAGGGAGGCCCACCCGGACAGGTCCACCTCACCGTCCGCTTCCAGCGCCGCGGGCGCGGGCGGCAGGTCGGCCACCGGACCGTACTCGGCCAGCACCTCACGGAAACGCCAGAACTTCTCGGTCGGCCTGCCGTACTCGTCGATCGGCGCGTCGTAGTCGTACGACGTCACGTCCGGCTCCAGCGGACCGTCGTGCAGGGCGCCCCCGCCCCGGTTGGCACCCGCCCAGCCCGCGAAGTTCGTGCCCCCGTGCGCCATGTACAGGTTCACCGAGGCACCGCACTCAAGGATCTCCCGCAGCGCCGCGGCCGCGTCTTCGGCGTCCCGTACGACATGCTCGCCGCCCCAGTGCTCGAACCAGCCGCACCAGAACTCCATGCACATCAGCGGACCGTCCGGCCGGTAGCGGCGCAGCGTCTCGAAGGCCGTCCGCGCGCCGGAACCGAAGTTGACGGTGGCGAGAACGCCCGGGATCGAGCCGCCGGTGAGCATGTGGTCCTCGGGGCCGTCCGAGGTGAACAGCGGGACAGTGACGCCCACGGCTCGCAGCAGGTCCGCCAACCGCCGCAGATACGCGGCGTCCGAACCGTAGCTGCCGTACTCGTTCTCTACCTGCACCATGATCACCGGGCCGCCGCGGTCGATCTGCCGCGCCACGACCTGCGGCAGCAGCCGCCGGAACCAGCGCTCCACCTGCCCCAGGTACACGCCGTCGCTCGTGCGCGCGTGACCCTTCAGCCAGTGCGGCAGACCGCCGTTCTCCCACTCCGCGCAAATGTAGGGGCCCGGGCGGACGATCGCCCACAGCCCCGCCTCCCGGGCCGCGTCCAGGAACCGGCCCAGCGCCTCCACGTCCCGGAACTCACCCGGGTGCGGCTCGTGCAGGTTCCACGGCACGTACGTCTCCACGCAGTTGAGACCCATCGCCCGCAGCATCGCCAGCCGGTGTCCCCACTGGGCCTCGTGCACCCGGAAGTAGTGCAGCGCGCCGGACAGCAGCCGCACCGGCCGGCCGTCCAGCAGGAAATCGGTTTCACCCACCGTGAACTCGCTCATAGGCTCCACCCTCACCACTGGCGACGGCCAGGTCCATGGACAAAGATCGTCGCTGCTTGGACCGAAGCGCAGGCAAGGAGCGCGATGTACCACACCTGGATGCGGTTCCTCACGCCCAGCCCCGTCCATCACCGCCTGGGCCTGGTCTGCCTCGGCGTCGGACTCCAGTACGGCGAACTGCCCACCGTCGGTCCCCGCACCCTCGACAGCCACGTCGCCGTCGTCATCAGCACCGGCACCGGGTGGTACGAGACCCCCGACGGCCGCCGTACGACGGTCACCGCGCCCTCACTGCTGTGGCTCACCCCCGGCATCCCCCACCACTACGCGCCCGACCCGGGGGACGGCTGGGACGAGGGGTTCGCCGGCTTCACCGGCCCCGCCACCGCCACCTACACCGAACTCGGCTACATCGAACCCGACCGCCCCGTCGTGCCCCTGTCCGACGCCACCGGCGCACGCGCGGTGATCGCCCGCATCGCACGGGCCGCCCGCCGCGACAACCCCCTCCTCGAAGTGGAGACCGGCGCCGCCGTCCACGAACTCCTCGTCGCCCTGCGCCGCGCCCGTGCCGACCTCGCCCCCGACGGCGACCCCGTCCTCAAGGCCCTCGCCCGCGACGCCTTCACCCCGCTGTCGGTCGCCGACCACGCCACCCGGCACGGCATGACCCTCGCCGAACTGCGCACCGCCGTCCGCCGCGGCGCCGGCTGCAGCCCCAAGGACTACCTCCTCGGCATCCGCCTCGACCGCGCCAAGGAACTCCTCGCCACCACCGAACTCCCCGTCGCCTCCATCGCCCGCCGCGTCGGCTACGACGACCCCGCCTACTTCTCCCGCCTCTTCACCCGCCGAGTGGGCATGCCCCCGATCCGCTTCCGAGCCCAGGAAAGCCGGACGGTACCGGGCGGCTGGAGCAACCGGGTGCCTGATCCGGGGGATCCGCCGAGGGTTTGAGGGGGCGTGTTTCCGGTGGGCCTGATCCAGGAAGGTCTGCGTGTCCGTGTTTCCGCCGATCCGCAGAGGGTCCGAGCGCCCGAGTTCCCGATCGGGCTGATCCGCCTACGACCCGCTGACCGCGCTCCCCTTAGGGTTGTCGCCCATGACCACCAGCAACACCGGATCCGGTGACGTCGACCCCGCTGTCCGCGAAGAGCTGAGCCGGCTGCGCGACAGTATCGACAACATCGACGCGGCCGTCGTCCACATGCTCGCCGAGCGGTTCAAGGCCACCCAGCAGGTCGGCCACCTCAAGGCCCGCCACCAGCTGCCGCCCGCCGACCCGGCCCGAGAGGCCCGCCAGATCGAGCGGCTGCGCACCCTCGCCGAGAACGCCAAACTCGACCCGGCCTTCGCTGAGAAGTTCCTGAACTTCATCATCGCCGAAGTGATCAGGCACCACGAGCGCATCGCCGAGGACACCGTCAACGGCTCCGCCCCCCTGGCCGATTGACCTCGGCCGACCCCGCGGGGAGGTGACACGGCCGCCCGCACCCGGCATGCTGCGCTGTGCACTCCTTGTCAGCCCACGAGCACTGCGTGTCAGCGCACGGGCGTAGGCTGGCTGTCCGCGAGGGAGGTACGTCGGGCCATGCCTTCGGATGCCAAGATCCTGATCGTCGACGACCACGAGGACACGCTCTACGCCCTGGAGAGCGCCCTGGCCCCCCTGGGCTACCGGCTCAGCCGCGCCACCAGCGGTGACGAGGCCCTCAAGCAGGTGCTCCGGGGCCAGGTCGGCCTCCTGCTCCTCGACGTACGGATGCCCGGCGTCAGCGGCCTCGACGTGGTCCGCTACATGCGGCGCCTGGAACAGACCCAGCACATCCCCGTCATCCTGCTCACCGGCTTCGGCCCCGACCACGAACTCACCTCCGCCGCCTTCGCCCTCGGCGTCGCCGACCTCGTGATGAAACCCATCGACCCCTGGGCCCTGCGCACCAAGGTCCGCTACCTCTTCGAGACCCACCGCCGCCACCTCGCCCTCGAACACGAGGTGCGGGAGTTACGCGCCCTCGTCAAGGACCACGGCGACAACGGCAAGGACAGCGCCCCCCACGGGGCCCTGTCCCACCCGGACGCCCGGGTACCGGTGCAGCGCGCCAACGGGGCGCACACCGGGGAGCTCGAACAGGACCGGACATAAGGCGTGTACCGATCCGCCTCTGTGAGTTGCCCCGGCCATCAGGCAGCATGTCCTGCATGTCCGTACTGACGCGCGACGAAGCGCAGACCCGTGCCAAGCTCCTCGACGTCCACCGCTACACCATCGCGCTCGACCTCACCACCGGCGACGAGACCTTCGCGTCACAGACCGTCATCCGGTTCACCGCGCGCACCGAGGCGGACACCTTTGTCGAACTCAAGCCGGCCGAACTGAGGGAGGCCACCCTCGACGGCCGCCCCCTCGACCCGGAGACCCTCGAGGAGAACCGGCTGCCCCTTACGGGCCTGACCGCCGGCGAGCACGAACTGCGCATCGACGCCGTCATGCGGTACTCCCGCACCGGCGAGGGCATGCACCACTTCACCGACCCCACCGACGGCGAGACCTACGCCTACACCCAGCTGTTCATGGACGACGTCCAACGCGTCTTCGCCGCCTTCGACCAACCCGACCTCAAGGCCGTCTTCGACCTTTCCGTCAAGGCCCCCGAGAACTGGACCGTCCTCGCCAACAGCATCACCACCGACCTCGGCGAGGGCCTCTGGCAGGCCGCCCCCACCCCCCTGATCTCCACCTACCTCGTCGCCGTCGCCGCCGGCCCCTGGCACTCCGTCCGCACCGAACACCGCGGCCTGCCCTTCGGCATCCACTGCCGCCGTTCCCTCGCGCCCCACCTCGACACGGACGCCGACGAACTCTTCGAGATCACCAAGCAGTGCTACGACCGCTACCACGAGAAGTTCGAGGAGCCCTACCCCTTCGACTCCTACGACCAGGCGTTCGTCCCCGAGTTCAACGCCGGCGCCATGGAGAACCCCGGCCTCGTCACCTTCCGCGACGAGTTCGTCTACCGCTCCGCCGTCACCGACACCGAACGCCAGACCCGCGCCATGGTCATCGCCCACGAGATGGCCCACATGTGGTTCGGCGACCTCGTCACCCTGCGCTGGTGGGACGACATCTGGCTGAACGAGTCCTTCGCCGAGTACATGGGCTACCAGACCCTCACCGAAGCCACCCGCTTCACCGACACCTGGGTCGACTTCGGCGTCGTACGCAAGGGCTGGGGCTACGACGCCGACCAGCGCCCCTCCACCCACCCCGTCGCCCCCGAAGCCGTCGACGACACGGCATCGGCCCTCCTGAACTTCGACGGCATCTCCTACGCCAAGGGCGCCTCCGCCCTACGACAGCTGGTGACCTGGCTCGGCGAGAAGGACTTCCTCGCCGGCATCAACACCCACTTCGCCCGCCACAAGTTCGCCAACGCCGCCCTCGCCGACTTCATCGACTCCCTCGCCTCCGCCACCGAACGCGACGTCCACGCCTGGGCCGACACCTGGCTGCGCACCACCGGCGTCGACACCCTGCGGCCCGTGGTCACCCGCGGCGAGGAAGGCACGTACACCCTCCAGGTCGAGCACAAGGGCAGCCGCCCGCACCGCATCGCCGTCGGCCTCTACGACCAGGACGTCGCCGACGAGGGCCGCCACCTCGTCCTGCGCGACCGCCTCGACCTCGACGTCCCGCAGAGCACCCCGCAGCCCATCGGCAAGCGCCCCACCCTCCTCCTCCTCAACGACGGCGACCTCACCTACGCCAAGGTCCGCTTCGACCCCGACTCCTTCGAAGCGGTCACCGAGAGCCTCTCGGGCCTGCCCTCACCCCTGACCCGCGCGGTCGTCTGGAACGCCCTGCGCGACGCCGTCCGCGACGGCGAACTGGCGCCCACCGCCTACCTGGACGCGGCCCGCGCCCACCTCCCGCACGAGACCGACCTCGCCCTCGTCCAGGGCGTCCTCGCCTTCGCCTCCGCCTACGTCGCCGACCGCTACGTCACCCCCGAACAGCGCCCCGCCGCCCTCACCACCCTCTCCTCCCTGTGCCGCGACCTCATCCGCCGCACCGAGGACGGCGACCACCCCGGCCTGCGCCTGATCGCCGTCCGCCACTGCATCGACGTCGCGGCCCACCCCGACACCATCGCCGCCTGGCTCGCCGACGGCACCGTCCCCGGCGGCCCCGAACTCGACCCCGAACTGCGCTGGCGCGTCCTCGCCCGCCTCGCCGTCCTCGGCGCCACCGACGAGACCGCCATCGCCGGCGAACTCGAACGCGACCCCTCCGCCGCCGGCCAGGAAGGCGCCGCCCGCTGCCGCGCCGCCCTCCCCACCGAAGAGGCCAAAGCACAGGCATGGGAAGCGATGTTCACCCGCGACGACCTCTCCAACTACCTGTTCACCGCCACCGCACAGGGCTTCTGGCAACCTGAACAGACCGACCTCGTACGGCAGTACGTGCCCCGCTACTACCAGGACGCCGTCGCCCTCGCCGCCCGCCGGGGCCCCGCGATCGCCGACGCCGCCGGCCGCTGGGCGTTCCCCGGCTACGCCATCGACGAGGACACCCTGCGACTCGGCGAGACCTGCCTGCGCGACGCCGACCCCATCCCCGCCCTGCGCCGCAAACTCGTCGACCAACTCGACGACCTGGGACGGGCGTTGCGGGTGAGGCAGGCGTAGAGCGGATTTTCCCCGTACGGGAGTACCCCCTTTCGGGTCAGAATCGTTGAACTCTCCGGGCGCGCCCAAGCAACCGCGTCCAAGCTGGAAGCCACCAGCGCCCCCGGAGGTCGACGATGCACACGCCGCCCCTGGCCTCGGGCCCCGAAGGCCCCACCTCGCTGCGCCCACTGCTCGACTCGGTCCTGGAGGCGCTGGGGGAGGGGGCACGGGCGCGCCGGGGACCACTTCCGGCGGGCGGCCCGGCCGAGGTGGCGGCGCGAGCGCGGGCCGCACTGGGCGACGTACTCCCGGACGAGGGTGATCCGGAGGCCCTACGACACCTGGTGCAGGCCCTGGCGGAAGGCTCCGCGGACCCGGCCGACCCCCTGTGCGCAGCCCACCTCCACTGCCCGCCCCTCGCGGTGGCCGCAGCAGCCGACCTTGCCGTGAGCGTTTTGAACCCGTCGATGGACTCGTGGGACCAGGCCCCGGCAGCCTCGGAACTTGAGGCACTGGTGACACGGCGACTGGCGAGAGAGGCGTACTCCGAGACAGTCAGGGGCGCGGGGCTGTATCGATATGCGGCTCCGCCGCGGGGCGCGACAAGCCCCCACCGGCCCGATGCTTTGGTGACTACCGGTGGCACGGAATCAAATCAACTCGCCCTCCTCCTGGCCCGCGAGACCCAAGGCCCAGGTGTCCGACTGGTCTGCGGCGAAAACGCCCACCACTCGCTCCCACGCGCCGCCTGGCTCCTGGGCCTGCCGGCCCCGCTCATCGTCCCCACTCCCAACGGCACCCTCGACCCCGCAGCCCTCGACAAGGCCCTGCACGGACCGTCGGTCATCGCCGCGACCGCGGGCACCACGGACACCGGCCACATCGACCCCCTCCCCGAGATCGCCGCCCTGTGCGCGCAGCGCGGGGCACGGCTGCACATCGACGCGGCCTACGGCGGAGGACTCCTCTTCAGCGACCGGCACCGAGGCAAGCTCGACGGACTCACCGCCGCCGACACCGTCACCCTCGACCTCCACAAACTCGGCTGGCAGCCCGTCGCCGCAGGACTCCTCGCCGTCCGCGACAGCAACGACCTCACCGCCCTGAACCAGCGCGCCGACTACCTCAACGCCGACGACGACACCGAAGCCGGCCTCCCCGACCTCCTCGGCCGCTCCCTGCGCACCACCCGCCGCCCCGACATCCTCAAGATCGCCGTCACCCTGAAAACCCTGGGACGGACAGGACTCGGCGCTCTCGTCGACCAAGTCTGCGATCAGGCACGGCAGTTCGCGGAACTCATCGACCAGCACCCCGGGTTCGAACTCCACGAACCGCCCACCATCAGCACGGT
Source organism: Streptomyces sp. NPDC102270 (assembly GCF_044766405.1). Lineage (NCBI taxonomy): Bacteria > Bacillati > Actinomycetota > Actinomycetes > Kitasatosporales > Streptomycetaceae > Streptomyces > Streptomyces sp. NPDC102270. The sequence continues at coordinate 132,081 of NZ_JBIWLX010000006.1, forward strand.
CCTGTTCCGACCGGCGAACGCAACCGACGACGCCGTAGCCGCCGTACGCCGAAAACTCCTCACCGACGGCCGCGCCGTCCTCGGACGAGCCCGCGCGGCGAACCGGCTCTGGCTCAAGGCCACCCTCCTCAACCCCACCACCCGGCCGGCCCACCTCGCCGGGCTCCTGCACCTCGTGGAAGGAACCACCCCCCGATGACCCCCCACCCCCCACACCTCGAGCCCGACGCACCCCGCGACGTCGTCGGCATCGGCATCGGACCCTTCAACCTCTCCCTCGCCGCCCTCGCCCAGCCCCTCACCTCACTCGACGCCGTCTTCTACGAACAGCGCCCCGCCTTCGGCTGGCACCCCGGGCTCCTCATCGACGGCGCCACCATCCAAGTCCCCTTCCTCGCCGACCTGGTGACCCTCGCCGACCCCGCCAGCCACTGGACCTTCCTCAACTACCTCAAGGCCCGCGAGCGCCTCTTCCCCTTCTACTTCTCCGAGCGCTTCCACATCCAGCGCACCGAATACGACGCCTACTGCCGCTGGGTCGCCGAGAACCTCCCCGGACTCCACTTCAGCCACCAGGTCGACGCCGTCCGCTTCAACCCCGAACGCGACGTCTTCGAGGTCGACTTCACCCAGCTCGACACCGACGGCGAAGCCGAAGCACTGGGCCGCACCTACACCAAGAACATCGTCCTCGGCATCGGCACCCAGCCCTACGTACCCGAACCCCTCAAGCCCCTCGTCGAGGCCCCCGGCGTGCCCGTCATCCACGCCACCGACTACCTCGACCACCGCCAGACCCTCCTCGCCGCCGACCACGTCACCGTCGTCGGCTCAGGACAGTCCGGCGCCGAGGTCTTCCTCGACCTCCTCCGCAACCGCCCCACCGGCCGCGAAGGACTCCACTGGCTCGGCCGCACCGAAGCCTTCGCACCCATGGAGTACTCCAAGCTCGGCCTCGAACACTTCACCCCCGACTACACCCGCTACTTCCACGCCCTGACCGAAAGCGTCCGCGACCGCCTCACCACCACCCAGTGGCAGCTCCACCGCGGCATCGACGCCGACACCATCGCCGCCATCCACGACGAGCTCTACCGCCGCACCCAGCACGGCGGCTGGCCCGACACCGTCCTCACCCCAGGCGTCCGCGTCCGCACCGCCGGCAGAATCGCCACCACGAAGATCGAACTCCACCTCGAACACATCCAGCAGGGCACCCGCTCCCGCCTCACCACCGACGCCGTCGTCCTCGCCACCGGCCACCGCGAACGCCCCCTCGACCGCATCCTCGCCGGACTCGACCCCTACATGCGCCGCGACAGCCGCGAACGCCCCCGCGTCGACGAACACTTCCGCCTCGTCCTCGACCCCTCCGTCACCGGCGGCGACTGCCACGTCTACGTCCAGAACGCCGAACGCCACACCCACGGCATCGGCACCCCCGACCTCGGCCTCGCCGCCTGGCGCAGCGCCACCATCCTCAACACCCTCACCGGCAAGAACACCTACCCCCTCCCCACCCGCACCGCCTTCACCACCTTCGGCCTCGAAGACCGGCTGCCACAGATCCCACCCGCCCGCACCGCCCCCGTCCTGACCCCCCTCGTCGAAGGACGGTAAAGAACCTGCGGCGGCGGAAGAAACCCGGGCACCGGGCCGGTTGGCTCCCACATGACGACCACCTGGACCGCCGCCCACCACGCCGCCGCCATCAGCCCCCACGAGAACCTCGCCCTCTTCGAGTCCCGCGGCTTCACCGACCAGACCGTCCGCCAGTCCCTGCGCCTGGCAGGCGGCGGCGAAGCGGTCCGCATACGACTCACCAACCGTTACGGCCGGCAGCCCCTGGAGATCGGCGGCGCCCACCTCGCCCTGCGCACCAAGGGCAGCGGCATCGACCCCGGCAGCGACACCCCGCTCCACTTCTCCGGCGCACCCACCGTCACCATCCCCGCCGGCGAGGAGATCATCAGCGACCCCGTCGCACTACCGGTGACCGCGGGAGAAGAACTCTCGGTGAGCCTCTACCTGCCGGGCGACACCGGACTCACCACCTTCACCGCCATGCCCTACGACACCGGACACGCCGTCCCCGGCAACCACCTGTCCGCCCCCGTCCTCGAAGACCCCGAGGAGTTCGCCACCGGCCACCTCCTCGCCGGCGCCGACGTCCTCGCCCCGGCCGGCACCCGCATCGCCGTCGCCTTCGGCGACTCCTGGATCGAAGGCGCCGCCACCACCCCCGGCACCGACAACAGCTTCCCCGGACAGCTCAGCCGCCGCCTCCAGCACGGCTGGATCGTCAACGCGGGCATCTCCGGCAACCGGCTCCTCACCGACGAGATCGGCGAACACCTCCTGGCCCGCATCGACCACGACGTCCTCGCCGTCCCCGGCGTCAGCCACGTCATCGTCCACATCGGCCTCAACGACCTCGGTCTGCCCGGCCACTTCGCCCACCCCGACCCCGCCGAAGGCCCCACCGCAGCCGAGTTCAAGGCCGGCCTCACCACCCTCGCCGACCGCCTCCACACCGCCGGACTCACCGTCATCGGCTCCACCATCGGCCCCTACCAGGGCACCGTCCACGCCGGCTACGACACCGAGCACGGCCAGGCCGTCCGCGCCGAGGTCAACGCCTGGCTCCTCGGCGGCGACCACCCCTTCGACGCGATCGTCGACGTGGCCGCCGCCGTCGCGGACCCCGGCCAACCCGACCGGATCCGCCCCGAGTTCAACGCCGGCGACGGCCTGCACGTCAACGACGCCGGCGCGAAAGCCATCGCCGACGCCGTGGACGTCACCCTGCTGGATCTCTAGAACTCAGGTGGACCTCTAGGGCGCGTATCGGATTGTGATCAATGGCTGTTCCGGATGAGCTCTTGGATCCAGATCATCGAGGCCCGCGGCTGGTGCTGGGGTTGAGGAAGACGAAAACCCCGGGATCCGGCCAGGGACATGGCGGCAACGCTGAAGAAGCTCAATGCGGGTACGTCACCCACCGCCTGGCAGACGTGTCGTACCACACGAGTGTCCCGGCCAGTATCGCGCTGAACGGTATCCACTCATCGTCCGGATTCCACTTCTCGCCGCCCGTGGCTTGCATGAAGATCGGGCTGGGTGCCCAAGCGACCGATACCCGATCGTCCGCGACCTCAGCGATCCAGCCGAGAAACTCGCGACCGTCGACAAGGCTGAAGCCGACCTTCGCCGCGTTGTCCATGCAGCCGGCAAAAAAGGTCTTCATCCTCGAGACATCGGCCATCGCCCGAGCATAAAGCAGAGTTCGTCAAGAGGATGCAGACGAGGACCGCAGCCATCACCCGCCCCGTCGTGCCGACCGGCGACCGGCACGCCACCTGCGACCTGCGCCCGGACTTCGGCCGGGCCGACACCCCTGCGGTCGCCGCCGAGATCACAGGAACGTCGGATCTCCACCGGCGGCGATGCCTACCCGCGCTGGCTGTAGGGTCAGGCTGAAAAGGCTCAGTGTGTGCTTCTGTAGCTGCAGTTCACCAGAGTGTCGCTGATCTGCTTCTCAGGGCCGGCCGTTCCAGGTCCAGCTGGACGACTGGGGGTAGGAGCAGTGGCCCTGGAAAGCCTCCCAGGGCTGCTTCAACGTGGTGGAGCCGACGTTGAACAGGAGGCTCCACCGCGTCGGCGTGAGCTTCACGAGCTCACCGGTCTGGACGTTGAGCCGCCAGTACGAGGTAGTTGTGCGGCCATTGCAGATCGACAACATCAGCTTGTTGGCGTTGAACGACTCGGCCTTCATGATGTCGGTTGCGGCGCTCGCGGGCGAGACGCACGTCAGCACCGAAGCCAGGCCCAGCGCAGCGGCGATACCGACCTGCTTGATCGCACTACGGGATGTCATCTTGTTTTTTCCTGGCTCTGCAGGGAGGGCGGGCGTTCGAGCCGCGAACTACGGACACGAGCGCCACAGGGTGATCCTTTTTGCGCAGGAGGTCAGGCGTGTCTCCTGCGCCACGGCCCAATCTTCGGACCCAGGAGTTGTTGATCAACCCAGGTCAAGGGAGTAGACATTTCCTGGCGCCGTCGGCCAAGTTCCACTCGGCATGGTCGGGCAGACGCTGACTGAGGTGACCGCAGAGGGCGCCGGAGGACAGGTCATGGACGCAGACCCGCGCCGTTTGTTCTGAGAGGAACGCTGGCGTTCACTCGACTGACGATGTCTAGGGCCACCGCAGTAGACGACGCGAGTTGCTCGGCCAGCACCCCCGCCCTGCTCCGCGGGAGGCACAGCAGCAACATGAAGAACCGCGTCGGGAATGCTCACGTCTCCGTTGGTGAATGTCATGTCCCAGCAGCCGATGGGGGCTCAGCGACCATGTGCGAAACGACGATGTGCTTTTTCGGGAACTGGGTGAGGCGCCGGTGACGACGAGCGGTGGGCTTCGACCGGGCCAGTCGATGATGTGGACGTTCAGTTCGTTCTTCCAACTGGACGGTGAACCCGTCGGAGCGTTCGCGGCGCAGGCCGGCCCTGGTCGTCAGCATGTGCTGGGCAGCACGGACCGAGTCGGCGACGACCCGCGTCTGCTCGTCGACTTCAATGAGGGGCAGCCTCTGCTGTCGGCACATGGACAGCTGGTGGGAGAGCGTCATGGGAACACCGTGCTGCTGTGGGAAGCGGAGTACCGCATCCGCCGTGCTCGATTCCGCAGAAAGCTGCACTTCTCCGTAACATCCGAAGAACGAACCATCCTTGATGTCAGGGAGACGTCCCGGCCCGACCGCACTGTCCACACATACGTCACCCGCAGCGATCCCGCGCTCGACCCGGTTGCCGTGCTCGGCCTCATCCTGCTGGAGGCACGGCCCGACAAGATGTCGGTCCTCAACGAGCTGCTCGAGAGGCGACCGACGTAACGGCTTGTGCGGAGTCCTCGTGGTGCTCCTCAGGCGAACGCATCACGAGCCGATGGCAGAACCGGAATTGGCGTGGTGGCATCGCAGGTGCTGACGGTACCCATGCCGCCCACTGGTTCGTTGGCTCTTGCGTGACTGGTCGGGGGATCGGAGATGCTCCACTCCCCAGTCACCGCCGGGCCGTCATGCGTGAACTGAACCCTGACGCGGTATGTCACCTGCCGCCTCCTGTCTGCTGCGGCCCGTGGATGCCCGGATCTTCGCCCACGCTCGGCAGTGTGCGTGCTGTGGTCGCGGGGGATGCCGGGTAGAGCACGCAGTGACCGAAGCGGGCGCGGTCGGCGACGGCTTCGATCGCAAGGGGCTTGTCGTCCGCGTTGGCGAGGGTGAGCTGCCGGGTGGCGTTGGCCGCGGGCTGCAGGGGCGTCGGCGCGCAGCGCGAGGGTGCGTACCCGGGCGCGTTGCAGTCCGAGGGATTCGTGCACCGCGTACGCGGCGCGGGCCAGGAGCGCGGTATCGAGTCAGGCGCTGCCGGTGGCCGTCGATCAGACGGGCTACAGTCACTCGTCTCGGTCGGGCGGGGGGTGATGTTGGCGGTGGGCTTGATCCGCTTTGACGGATATCTGACTGAACCTCGGGGGCTGGGAGACGGCCTGAATCGCCTTGCTGAGTGTGGGTTGACGACGCGTGACCGCGCTGGATTCTGCGTGGTGGGCCAGGTGACACGCGTGCATTGGAAGGTCGCGCGGTCCCAGTTCTCGCTGGCGTGGGGTTGGGAACCGCGGTGGTCATGTTCCGATGGCCGTCCTGGCATGGCGGGTGGCCCCTGGTCTTCCCCCTTCGAAGGCCGGGGGCTATCGACGTCCGCGGTCTGCTCTCGGATGAAGCGGCCTCTCCCGGGGTGGAGGGGTGACACCGATCGGTGATACGGCTGACCGGCGTCGGCGGCGTGGGAGAGTGGTGCTCAGGGCGGTGTCTGCGGGCCCGGTGGCCTCTAGGTGGCACTGCTGACCGTCAATGCCAACACGATCAGTCGTGGTGGGCCTGGTGGGCGGCTGTCCTGACAGGGCGAACACGGCCTAGGCTCGGCGCGTGGATCCCCTCGCGCTCGCCTGTGCCGTCGTCTCCGTCACGGTCCTGCTGTACGGGGCGCCCGTCGTGCGCGACCACCTGCGTGCGCGGCTCCCTGCCGCACCCGTCGACCCCTACCGTGCGGCCGCCGGTCGCTGGTTGACGGAGGACGACATCCAGGCGGCCGCCGCCCAGCTCCTGCTGGACGGCCTGGTCACCATCAACCATCGCGGCAATCTGGCACTGACCGAGTCCGGCGCGGACGTGGCGCGTACCGCCGGGCACCCCCTGCCAGACGCCCTGCTCGCTGCGCTGCGCCGACGTTCCGCCTCCACGACGCTCGGCATCATCGCCTTCCACGACCCCGTCTTCCGCGCCGCCCACGCCGAGTTCCACGGGGTGGTGCGCGCCCGCCGGGCACGCACCACCCGGAGTTGTCTGGCGGCCATCGGGGTGCTGCTTCTCACCGGGGAGCTCGCATTTGTGGGCGCGGCGCTGGTCGACCGCCTGCCCCAGGGGCCCGCGCAGTGGGCCGCGACCGCGGCCACCGGCCTCGCCTCGCTGGCACAGTTCGGCTTCCTGGGGCGCTACGGCGGCAGGCCCGGCGCGGACAGCCGCCGCGTCGCGGCCTCCGAACCCTACGTCCCGCCCGCCCTGCATCCAGCTCTCGTGGAACTGTCCGAGAAGGCCCCGGAGGCCGCAGCCCGGCTGCGTGCAGGACGGTTGCGCACGACCCGTCGCCGCAACCGGGGACGCCGACGACGCCGTGGGCGCGGAACGGCCACCGCGCGGATCGACTAGGGCGCGTATCGAGTCGTGTTCAATCTGCGGGATTCGCTCTCGCGGCGGGTCTGGTCCGGTAGATCTTCTTGCGTGACGCTCATCCGGGGCGCCTATTGATCACTGCCCTGTCACGACCTATGGGCGGGCGTAAGACCGAGTCATGACCTCCATGTTGTGGCCGTCCGGGGCGTCGAAGTAGGCGCCGCGACCACCGAACAGATCGTTGATCCGGCCAGGCTCGGTGTGGCCGGGGTCGGCGTAGTAGGTGACCCCGACCGCCTCCAGCCGGGCGATTACAGTGTCGAACTGCTCGTCAGGGATGAGGAAGGCGTAGTGCTGTGACTGGATCAGCTCGTTCCTCTTCTCGCAGTAGTCGAGCGTCACGCCGTTGCCGAGGTCGACGGGCAGGAACGGCCCGAACGGGGCGCCGACCTTCAAGCCCAGGACCACGGAGAGGAACTCGGCAGACAGGTACCGGTCGCTTGCGTAGACGGCAGTGTGGTTCAGCTGGACGACAGCCGTCGGCAGCTCGGATTCATGCGGGTACTGCTGGTCATGGGACATCAGTGGTGTATCTCCGGTCTTGGGATCCGCTGGAACGAGGGCGCCGGATGCGGGCGCCGGGAGCGAAGACTCGAAGAAGGGGGCGGGCCTCTTGCCCGCCTCGGGCTCACGCCGAGGCCGGGAACCTCACTCGTGCGTGGCCCATGGCCGACCCGGCAGTCACCCGACCGACCTTAGCGATCACCGCAGGCGGGGACAACACCATTCATCGGCCACGCTCCGGCCGCAATCCGGGCCGCCGATCGAATCCGGCGCGGCACGGTCACGATTGGAGGCAGACAGCGAGGACAGCGGCGGCGAGGGGACCAAGGCATACGCATCCGCCCTCGTCACAGCGGGTCGGCAGGACGCTGCTGATCACGACTCAATACGCGCCCTAGAACACCGGCGTACCGTCGCGCGTGAGCCTCCAGTCCACCGACGCGAAGTCCTTCGGATCCAGCACACCCTTCGCGGTCACCCACTCCGCGATCCGCGTCCGGATCTCCGTCGACTCCGACCACACCTCGGTGGCGGAGGCCACATGCGGGAACGCCCCGCCGCCGTTCGCCCGGTAGTTGTTCACCGCGAACACGAACTTCTGAGCGTCGTCCAGCGCCGCACCGTTGTACGTCAGGTTCTTGATCCGCGAACCAGCCGCCTGCGCGATGTCGATCTCGTACTGGAGGCCCGACACGTAGTCGTAGTTGTAGTCCGGCCGATTGCCCGCGTTCGTCAGCTTCTCCACGTCCACGACCGCACCCGCCGCCGTCTGCACGAAGTACTCCGCCGAGTACTCCAGGTACGCCCTGAGCTGCGCACCCGTCAGCAGCTTCGCCACCAGCGTGTTGTCGTACACGTACAGACTCGACAGATCCCGGATCGTCACCTTGCCCGCCGGGATCTCCGAGGTCCGCGAGAACGGCGACGCCTGCGCGATCACGGGCAGCGAGGCGTACTCCGTACCCGCCAACGCCGCCCTGACCACGTCCTCCTGCACCTTCGTGATCAGGTCGATGATCGGAGCGTCCTTGTAGCGCGCCTCGACCGTCGTCAGCGTCTGCGTCGCCGTACCGACCACCTGGTTGACGTACTTCACGACCACGTCATGGTCGGCCTTCAACAGCTTGGTGATCTTCGGATCGTCCGCGACCGAGTTCGAGTTGAGCACCTTCGACGAGACCGACTCGACGGCCCAGCGCCCCTTCTCGAAGACCAGCTCGATGTCGAACAACGACAGCCGCTCCGCATACGCCAACGGCTCCGACAGTACGACCGTCTTCCCGGTCTTCGCGTTGGTGACCTTCAGCTCCGGAATCTCCACATGCGCATGCCCCACCAGAATCGCGTCGATCCCCGGCACCTGCTGCGCCACCAACGCCGCCGAGTTCTCCACGTACGGCAGCTGATCACCGTACGACGACGTCCCCGACGAACCCGAGTGCGCCGACACGACCACCACGTCCGCACCCATCGACCGCAGCTTCGGCACCCACTTCGCCGCCTGCTCCTCAAGCCCCGGGAACGTCAACTTCCCCTGGACGTAAGCCTTGTCCCAGATCGCGATACCCGGGTTCGTCAGCCCGAGCACCGCGACCTTCACCGGCGGCGCACCCTTCACGTGGAACTTCTTGATGAAGTACGGCGGGAAAGCCGGCTTCAGCGTCTTCGCGTCCAGCGCGTTCGCGCCAAGGAGCGGAAAGTCGCACTGCTCCTCGAACTTCCGCAGCGTCTCGATGCCGTAGTTGAACTCGTGGTTGCCCAGCGCCACCGCGTCGTACCCGATCGCGTTCATGGCCGCGGCCATCGGATGGACGGGACCACCCTTCGCGGTGATCGGGTCGACCTTCGCGTAGTAATACGTCAGCGGCGTTCCCTGGATCGTGTCGCCCGCGTCCAGCAGCAGCGTGTTGCAGCGGCCCTTCTCCGCACGGACCTGGTTCACCAGCGTCGAGATCCGCGACAGACCCTGCGCGTTGCCCGCCGCGTCCTTGTACTCCGCGTCCTTGAAGTAGTCCCAGTTGAAGACATGACCATGCAGATCGGTGGTGCCCATCACCGTCAGCGAGTACCGCTTCACACGCCCCTTCCCGGCCTCCGCGGCCTGGGCGGCCGGAGCGCCCACGGCACCGGCCAGGGCGACCCCCGCACCGGTCACGGCGGACTTCTCCAGGAACTTCCTGCGGTTCAAGGCCATCTCTTGATCTCCTCGGGGAACGGTCAACAACGCGCGTAGATTCTGACCCGGCCATGCCGAACGGCAACAGACCCCACAGGTTTCGATCTGATGACCCCACCCGTGAAAACTGACACAGTGGGGCGTTATGGCCACCGACTCCGTCCCCTACGGCACCCCCGACGCACCCCGCATCGCCGTCCGCGGCGAAGCCCACCTCGAAGTCGACCCCGAGATCGCCCGCCTCGGCATCACCGTCGCCGCCCGCGGCAAGGACCGCCGCACCGCCCTCGACGACCTCACCCGCCGCAACGCGAACGTCCTCGACCTGCTGAAGAGCTACGGAGACGCAGTCGAACACCTGGAAACCGGCTCCTTCTCGGTCACCCCGGAACTCAAGGAACACGGCCGCAGCGAACGCGTCCACGCCTACCACGGCCACGTCCACATCACCGCGGAACTCACCGACTTCACCGCACTGGGCGAACTGACGACCCGGCTGGCCGACCTCGACTTGACGACGGTCGACGGCCCCTGGTGGGCCCTGCGGCGCGACTCGCCGGCCCACCGGGAGGCCCGCCAGCAGGCGGTACGGGAAGCGGTCCAGCGGGCCAGGGAGTACGCGGAGGCCCTGGGCACCACACTGGCCGCCCTGGTCGAACTGGCCGACACCGGCGCCGAGGACCCCGAACCACGCTTCGTGGGCAAGGCGAGCCGCGCCCGCTCCATGGCCTACGAGGCCGCGGGGGACACCTCCGCCGCCCCGCTCGACCTCGAACCCCAGCGCCAGCACGTCCGCGCCCAGGTCACCGCACGCTTCACCATGGCACCACCGAGACTGTGAACGACCGCCGGCATGCGCAGACGAAATGCTCATCAGAGCGGGGTGGCGCACACTTCAACACTTGTCAACAGCCCTTCACCCAAAGGATGTTGAGCCGACATTCCTCCCCAATTCCCTACCCGCCGGTAAGGTCTAGGGTCGAAACATGCGCCGAGCAAAAATCGTCTGCACCCTGGGACCCGCCACCCACTCGTACGACCAGATCAAAGCCCTGGTCGACGCCGGAATGGACGTAGCCCGCTTCAACCTCAGCCACGGCAGCTACGCCGAACACGAGGAGCGGTACCACCACGTCCGCAAGGCCTCCGACGAAACCGGCCGCAGCGTCGGCCTGCTCGCCGACCTTCAAGGCCCGAAGATCCGGCTCGGCCACTTCACCGAAGGCCCCGTACTCCTCGAACGCGGCGATACCTTCACCATCACGGTGGAAGAGGGCGCGCAGGGAGACCAGCGGTCCTGCGGGACGACGTACAGCGGGCTCGCCGCGGATGTCACTGTGGGTGAACGCATCCTCGTCGACGACGGCAAGGTCTGCCTGGAAGTCACGTCCGTGGAAGGCCCCCGCGTCCACACCAGGGTGATCGAGGGCGGCATGGTCTCCGACCACAAGGGCCTGAACCTCCCCGGCGTCGCGGTCTCGGTCCCGGCGCTGTCGGAGAAGGACCAGGAAGACCTCCGCTGGGCCCTGCGCATGGGCTTCGACGTGATCGCTTTGTCCTTCGTCCGGTCGGGCCGTGACATCGTGGGCGTCCACCGGATCATGGACGAGTCGGGACGCCGGCTCCCGGTCATCGCCAAGGTGGAGAAACCGCAGGCGGTCGACGCCATCGACGACATCGTGGCTGCCTTCGACGGCATCATGGTCGCCCGCGGCGACCTGGGCGTCGAGATGCCGCTGGAGCAGGTCCCCCTCGTCCAGAAGCGAGCGATCAAACTGGCCAAGCGGAACGCCAAGCCGGTGATCGTGGCCACTCAGATGCTCGACTCGATGATCGAGAACTCCCGTCCGACGAGGGCTGAGGCATCGGACGTCGCGAACGCGATCATCGACGGCACGGACGCGGTGATGCTGTCGGGCGAGACGAGCGTCGGCAAGTACGCGGTCGAGACGGTTCGGACGATGGCGAAGATCGTCGCTGCGGCGGAGGAGGACATCCTCGCGAAGGGGCTGCCGCCGCTGACGGAACGGAACAAGCCGCGGACGCAAGGGGGCGCTGTCGCCCGGGCGGCGGCGGAGATGGGCGACTTCCTGGGCGCGAAGTTCCTGGTCGCGTTCACGCAGAGCGGCGACACGGTTCGGCGGTTGTCGCGGTACCGGTCCCCGATCCCACTGCTCGCCTTCACCCCGGAACCGGCGACTCGGTCTCAGCTGAGCCTGACGTGGGGCGTGGAGACGTTCCTCGGCCCGCATGTCGAGTCCACGGACGCGATGGTGGACCAGGTGGACGAGCTGTTGCTGCGGTACGGCCGCTGCGAGAAGGGCGACGTGGTCGTGATCACGGCCGGCTCGCCGCCCGGGGTGTCAGGGTCGACGAACCTGGTCCGGGTGCACCACATCGGCGAGGACGACAGTCCGAAGTAGTCGTGGTCAGTGCTTGGGGCCTACGTGGGTGTCCATGAGGGCTACTGAGGCTTTGCGGGCGATCGAGATGTTGTGCTTGTTCGACTGCTTCCAGTCGACGCCCACCTTGTCGAGGGTGTCGGTGAAGAGCCGGATGATGTCGCCCGACAGGTTGGTGAAGAAGTACCGGGGGTATTCGTAGCGCTTCTGTTCACCGGCCACGAGGCGCGTCGTCCAGTTGGTGATGCGGCACCCGTCGGAGTGGATGAGGCCGCGGATGAAATCCCAAGGGTGAGCGTCGACGATGTCCTGCTGCCAGGACGCGAGTGCGATGGTGCGCTCATGTTTCTTGCCGGGGCCGTGCTGGGGGAACAGGCTTGGCCAGTGTGGGGAATAGCTGGTCACCATCCTGTAGCCGTCATTTTGCACGGCGTAGACACCGATACCCGGGCACACTTTGGTGATCGCTTCTCGGCACTCCTGGATGAGGCCCGGCCAGGCGTCGGCGCACGCGATGCGGAGGTAGTAGCCGCTGCCGCGCGGGTGCGCGCTGATACAGCCGTCGCCCAGGTAGGGGCCCAGCAGGTAGGCGTAGGCATGGTCATCAGCAGGCGGCCCAGGATCCGGGGTTGCCATACGGGGTGAGGGCTCAAGGCGCTGCTGCCAGGACCGGATTGCAGCGCGGGAGATGCCTGTTTGCCGACTGACCGAGTTGAGGCTGCGCCCCTGTGCAATCAGCGCGAGGGCTCGCTTGCGTGTGCTGACGTCGTACATGCGGCCACTCTGTGCGAGTGATCGCGAAGACACGCAGCAAAAAGCGGATGTTCACGAGAACGTGGACATCCGCTTTTGAGTGGCGACCTTGGAATCTAAGGAAAAGTGCCCCGAGTCGGATTCGAACCGACGCTGGATGGGTTTTGAATCCATGGCCTCTACCGCTGGGCTACCGGGGCCCCTTCGATACGAAGGTCGGCGGTCACCCGCCTTGCCCCCACCATACCGCAGCTAGGTACGCTCTTGGGAGCAGCACCCCTGCCCTGAACGAGGAGCCCCCGTGACCGCCCCCGAGTCGCCCCAGCCCGTAGACGCGCCCGACGACGACAAGTCGCACGTGCCTCCGCTGACGACCCGTGTCGTCATTGCCGAGGACGAGGCCCTGATCCGGCTCGACCTCAAAGAGATGCTGGAGGAAGAGGGCTACAGCGTCGTAGGCGAGGCCGGTGACGGTGAGCAGGCCGTCGAACTCGCCCGTGAGCACAAGCCGGACCTGGTCATCCTCGACGTGAAGATGCCCAAGCTGGACGGTATCTCCGCGGCCGAGAAGATCGCCGAGGAGCGGATCGCCCCGGTGCTGATGCTCACCGCCTTCTCGCAGCGGGACCTCGTCGAGCGGGCGAGGGACGCCGGTGCGATGGCGTACCTCGTGAAGCCGTTCAGCAAGAGTGATGTCGTGCCGGCGATCGAGATGGCCGTCTCGCGGTTCACGGAGCTGAGGGAGCTGGAGAACGAGGTCGCGGACCTCACCCTGCGCCTGGAGACCCGCAAGCTGGTCGACCGTGCGAAGTCGATCCTGCAGACGTCGTACGGGTTGACTGAGCCCGCCGCGTTCCGGTGGATTCAGAAGACGTCGATGGACCGGCGCATGTCGATGCAGCAGGTCGCCGAGGCTGTCATTCAGGACGCGGACGAGAAGAAGGCCAACAAGGGCTGACCTCGTTCGGCACAGACGAAGGCCCGCGTCCCCAGCAGGGGGCGCGGGCCTTGTCGTAGAGCCGGAGATCAGTCTTCGCCGAGGTACGCCTTGCGGACGGACTCGTCGTGCAGCAGGTCCTGGCCGGTGCCGGACAGGACGATGTTGCCGACCTCCATGACGTGTCCCTGGTCGGCCAGCGACAGGGCGGCCTGCGCGTTCTGCTCGACCAGAAGGATCGTCGTGCCCTGGGACTTCAGCTCGACGATGGTCGACATGATCTTCTGCATCATGATCGGCGACAGCCCCATCGAGGGCTCGTCCAGCATGAGGAGCTTCGGCTGGGACATGAGTGCGCGGCCCATCGCGAGCATCTGCTGTTCGCCGCCGGACAGGGTGCCTGCCGCCTGGTTGCGGCGTTCGCCGAGGATCGGGAAGAGCTCGTAGGCGCGCTGTATGTCCTTTTCGATGCCCTCTTTGTCCTTCCTGAGGAAGGCTCCGAGCTGGAGGTTCTCGAAGATCGTCAGGCGGGGGAAGATGTGCCGGCCTTCGGGGGAGTGGGCGAGTCCGAAGGAGACGATCTTGTGGGCGGGGACGCCGCTGAGGGGTTTGCCGTCGAAGAGGACCTTGCCGGAGGTGGGCTTCAGGAGACCGGAGAGTGTCCTGAGGGTGGTCGTCTTGCCGGCGCCGTTGGTGCCGATGAGGGTGACGACCTGGCCGGCTTCGACGCTGAAGGAGATGCCTTTGACGGCTTCGATCTTGCCGTAGGAGACCCGGAGGTCCTCGACTTCGAGGAGTGCGGTCACTGGCCTTCTCCCTTGGTGCTGGTGGTGCTCTGCGCTTCGGCCGCGCCGGGGTCGCCGTCGAAGGGTTCGCCGAGGTAGGCGGCGATGACGCGTTCGTCGGCCTGGACGACTTCGGAGGTGCCTTCGACGAGTTTCTCGCCTTGGACGAGGACGGCGACGCGGTCGGAGAGGTTGAAGACGAAGCGCATGTCGTGCTCGATGAGGAGGACGGCGACGCCCATGTCGCGGATGGCGAAGACGAGCTCTTCGGTGGCTCGCGTCTCCTGGGGGTTCATGCCGGCCGTGGGTTCGTCGAGGAGGAGCAGGCCGGGCTCGGAGGCCAGGGCTCGCGCGATCTCCAGCTTGCGCTGTTCGCCGTAGGGGAGGTTGCGGGCGAGGTGGTCGCGCTTGCCGGCGAGGCCGATGAACTCCAGGAGTTCCATGGCGCGTTCCTCGCTGGCCTTCTCCGCCCTCTTGAAGCCGGGACCGCGCAGCAGTGCCGACCAGAGGCCTTCCTTTGTCCGCGTGTGGCCGCCTACGAGGACGTTCTCGAGGACCGTCATGTTGGCGAAGAGGCGGATGTTCTGGAAGGTGCGGGCGATGCCGGCCTTGGTCACCAGGTGGGGCTTGGGGGGAAGGACGGTCCCCTTGTAGGAGACCGAGCCTTCGGTGGGGACGTAGAGGCCGGTGAGGCAGTTGAAGAAGGTGGTCTTGCCGGCGCCGTTGGGGCCGATGAGGCCGACGATCTCGCCGGCGTTGACGGTGAAGTCGACCGAGCGGACGGCGGTGAGGCCGCCGAAGCGCATGGTGACGTTGCGGGCTTCGAGTACAGGTGTCGTCATGGTGCTCAGGCCCCCGTCTTGGTGACGGCGGCGGGTTCGCCGGTCAGGGTTGTGGTTTCTGGTACGTCGAGTTGGCCGGTCTCGTGGAATTCGAGCTGGCGGCGGCGGTTGGCGATGATGCCTTCGGGGCGGAAGCGCATCAGCAGGATGAGGGCGATGCCGAAGGCGAGCAGTGACTTGTCCTGGAGGAAGACGAGCTTCTCCGGGAGGAGGTACAGGAGTGCCGCGCCGAGGATGGGGCCCGCGACCGTGCCCATGCCGCCGAGGACGACCGCGGCGAGGAGGAAGGCGGAGTTGGGGGGTGTCGAGCCCGCGAACTGGTACGGCGTCGGGACGACGCTGTAGGTGACGTGGGCGCTGACGGTGCCGGCGAGGCCGGCGAGGGTGGCGCCGAGGGCGAAGGCGATGAGTTTGACGCGGAAGCCGTTGATGCCCATGGCGGTGGCGGCGGTCTCGTCCTCGCGGATGGCGATCCAGGAGCGGCCGATGCGGGAGTCGGCGGCGCGGGTGTAGACCAGGACCACGATGGCCATGATCAGCACCATGAGGAGGTAGTAGTTGGCGAAGCGGCCGAGGGTGAAGCCGGCGATGTCGTGCGCTTGGCCGAGGTTGAACCCGAGGAGGTTGAGGTCGGGGATGGCGGGGATGCCGTTGGGCCCGTTGGTGATGTCGGGGCCGGACTGGCCGTCCATGTTGTTGACGGAGATGCGGAAGATCTCTCCGAAGCCGAGGGTGACGATGGCGAGGTAGTCGCCGCGCAGTCGCAGGGTGGGGGCGCCGATGAGGACGCCGAAGACGAGCGATGCGGCGGCGCCGGTGAGGGCGGCGGCCCAGAAGGGGAAGTGGACGCCGGAGAAGCGGGAGAACTCGGAGCCGGAGACGAGGGCGGCGGTGTAGGCGCCGACGCCGAGGAAGGCGACGTATCCGAGGTCGAGGAGGCCGGCGAGGCCGACGACGATGTTGAGGCCCAGGGCGACGGTCCCGAAGATCAGGATGTTGACGCCGATGTTGGCGTAGTGGTCGTTGGTCTGGGTGAAGGGGAATGCGATGGCGGCGGCGAAGCCCATGGCGAGCGTGAAGCTGCGGTTGCGGGCGACGATGCGGGAGAAGCGGTCGTTGAGGCCGGCGGTGTGCAGGGCCCAGACGGCGAAGACGACGACGATGAGGAAGCCGACGAAGAGTTCGCCGTACTCGGTGTCGATGCCGTAGGTGAAGACGGCCAGGCCGACGATGGTGACGAGGGTGATGATCGCGCGCTCGACCCAGGGGCTGATGGGTGCGGGTGCGGGGATGGCGTCGGGCTTGGCGATGTAGGCCTTGAGGTTGCCCTTGGCGCTCGCGGTGCGGGGTTCGGGCAGGGCGAGGGCGCCGATGACGGGGAGGAGGGAGGCGATGGCCGCGACCCAGCCGCCCGGTTCGAGGTTGGCGAGTCCGCCGAGTTCGACGGCGATCGAGACGATCGTGTACCAGGTGACGCCGAAGCCGCCGAGGGCGGTGAGCACCAGGGGGGCGTTGTTGCGGGCGGGGATCAGCCCGCGGAGGCCGCGGATGTCGTACGCCGCGAGCGCGAACACCGTGATGAGGAGGCCGGCGATGAAGGTCAGCCACTGGAGGCCGCCGGGGTAGCCGCTGATGGTGAGGTCGCCGGGGAACTCGCTGGTCCAGGTCCAGGCGAGGAAGGCGGAGGCGGCGGTGGCGATGCCTCCGGCGAGGAGGAGTGCGCGGGCCGCGGCGAGGGGCAGGGGGACGAGGCCGCGAGTGGTGGTGTCGGTCATCGTGATCACGCCCTGTCCGCTACGCGTTCGCCGAGCAGGCCTTGTGGCCTGACGAGGAGGACGAGGATGAGCAGGCAGAAGGCCCAGACGTCCTTCCAGGAGCCGCCGCCGAAGAGGTGCATGCCGGGGATGTCGTCGATGTAGGCGGAGGCGAGGGTCTCGGCGACGCCGAGGACGAGGCCGCCGAGCATCGCGCCGTAGATGTTGCCGATACCGCCGAGGACGGCGGCGGTGAAGGCCTTGAGGCCCATCAGGAAGCCCATGCGGTAGTCGATGCTGCCGTATTTCATGCCGTAGGCGACGGCGGCGACGGCGGCGAAGAAGCCGCCGATGGCGAAGGCGATCACGATGATGCGGTTGGTGTCGATGCCCATGAGCTGCGCGGTGTCCGGGTCCTGCGCGGTGGCCTGCATGGCGCGGCCGGTGCGGGACTTGCGCACGAAGAAGGCGAGCGCGGACATGCAGACGATGGCCGCCCCGACGAGGAAGATGTCGGAGTCCTTGATGGTGACGGAGCCGATGTCGTGGGTGGCGTCGAGGCCGGGGAAGGCGACGGCGCGGTCGGCGTGGGGGTAGAAGTTGCGGACGACTTCCTGGAGGGCCAGGGAGAGACCGATCGCGGTGATGAGCGGTGCGAGCCGTGGGGCTCCGCGCAGGGGCCGGTAGGCGAACCGTTCCGCTCCGACGGCGATGAGGATCGCGACGATGCCGCCGCCGATCAGCATCAGGGGCACTGCGAGGGCCATCGAGGTGCCGTCGGGCAGGATGTAGAAGTAGACCGTGAAGGCGCCGAAGGCGCCCGTCATGAAGATCTCGCCGTGCGCGAAGTTGATGAGCTGGACGATGCCGTACACCATCGTGTAGCCGATGGCGATGAGCCCGTACATCGAGCCTAGAAGCAGCCCGTTGGCCAGCTGCTGCGGCAGGGTGTTCACCGCGTGGCCTCCATTGTCGCTGGTGGTCGTGTGCACGTTTGGCGTGCTGGGGTGGGGTGTGGCAAGGGCCGCGCGGTCGGGGTCCCCTCCCGCGCGGCCCGTGTGGTGGTGCTGTGTGCTGCTGGGGCCTGGACTAGCCGAGGTCGGCGGTGCCGGTCTTCACAGCCTTCCACGCGCCCTTGGTGACCTGGTAGACGGTGAGCTGCTTGTTGGTGGTGTCGCCGTACTGGTCGAAGGCGACCTTGCCGGAGATGCCTTCGAAGTCGGACTTCTGGACGCCGTCGACGACGGAGGAGCGCAGGGCGTTGACGTCGCTGGGGACCTTGCCGCCGTTGGCGTCGATGGCGGCCTTCACGGCCTTGATGATGGCGGTGGTGGCGTCGTAGGAGTACGCGCCGTAGGCGCCGTAGTCACCCTTGTAGCCCTTGGACTTGTACGTCTCGATGAACGTCTTGGCGGCGGGCAGGGTGTCGGCGGGGACACCGACGGCCGTGGCGAGGTCGCCCTCGGAGGCCGCGCCCGCGGTCTCGATGTAGGTGGAGGCGAACATGCCGTCGCCGCCGAACAGCGGGATCTTGACGCCGGCGCCCTTGAGCTGCTTGGTGATCAGCGAGGACTCGTCGTACTGGCCGCCGTAGTAGAGCAGGTCGGCCTTGGCGTTCTTGACCTTGGTGACGAGGGAGCCGAAGTCCTTGTCGCCGGTGTTGATGTGGTCGGTGCCGACGACGGTGCCGCCGAGCTTCTTGAACTGCTCGTTGAAGATCTTCGCGAGGCCGGCGCCGTAGGTCTGCTTGTCGTCGACGACGAAGACCTTCTTCTTCTTGAGGCCGTTGTACGCGTAGTCGGCGGCGAAGCTGCCCTGGAGCTCGTCGGTGGTGGCGGTGCGGAAGTACGTCTTGTACGGCCGCTTCTTGTCCGTCTGCCAGTTCTTGCCCTGGGTCAGCTCGGGGTTGGTGTTCGAGGGGGAGATCTGGACCATGTTGGCCGAGGCGAACACCTGCTGCATCGTCTGGGCGACGCCGGAGTTCAGCGGGCCGACGGCGCCGACGGCGGTCTTGTCGCCGGTGATGGTGGTGGCGTTCGACTGGCCGGTGGCCGGCTGCGCCTTGTCGTCGTAGGCCTTCAGTTTGAAGGTGACGCCGGGGACGAGCTTGTTCTTGTTCGCGTCGTCGACGGCGATCTGGGCGCCGTACTGGATGCCGAGACCGGTGGTGGAGTTCTCACCGGAGAGCGGGGCGTCCACGCCGATGGTGAGGGTGGTGCCACCCCCGTTGTTGCTGTCGCCGCCCTTGCTGTCACGGGAGCCGCAGGCGGTGAGTGTGAGAGCCCCCGTCGCCATGACGGAGGTCAGGATCACCATGGAACGTCGCACAATCATTCCTTTCCGCAGGCTCGCGCGCCCTGATGGGTGCGGCTGGTGCCCGCGCTTTACCGAACTCCCGATGGAGCGGTGACTGGCCGTGACTCTAAGCCCGGTTTGCAGGCAGGGGCATCGCTGTGTGCGGGCTTGTGACTTTCTTGTTATGACGTGATGGATGCCGGGCTTCCGCCGAGGGGACTCTCAGCCGGTTTGGCGCGTTATCCCCTCGGTCCGCATTTTGAGAACCTGCACTTCCGGTTGGCCGTCCGGGCTGTGGCGCCGGTGTCGTGGCGCAGACGCCCCGGAGAAGCCGGAAAAGGTCGTGGGAGTATGCCCGGCCGCAGATGAAACTGTGATGCTGTATTGCGCGCGTGTTACGGAGCGTTACGTCAAGAAAGGGTAGGTCGGCATTCAGGGGCAGACCCGAACAGTCGGAAACCGCTATCTCCACGGTGACGCGGCGGGTCGTGCCGGGGTGCACGGTGAAGGCGGCGCCTGTGACCTGGAGGGTGACGGGGGGCCCGCTGTGGACGTCGACGGTGAAGCGGAAGCGGGCGCTGGTGGGGTGGGTGCCGGAGGGTTGGGGGAGTCCGGCGGGCCCCACCTAGCGCCAGGTGGTGACGTTGGCGGGCCAGGGGACGGGGGCGTCGGGGAGTTCGGCGCGGTGCTCGTCGGCCAGGACGCGGGGCAGGAGGATTCCGGCCGCGAGCAGGGTGAGCGCGGCCGTGCCCAGAGCCGTCCGGCGGGCGCGGGGCGAAAGCCTCTGCCACCGCGCTGCCCAGCGGTCCGTCAGGCGTGCCCGATCGGCGCCGATGACGTCGTGACTCTGCCCCGTCTCGGGTGAGTTGACGGGTTCGGCGGGGCCGATGCCGGTCATGAGAGAACGGTAGGGGTGGCGGGGGCTCGTGCCCAGTCGGCGTGCGCCCTGGGACGGGCCCAGGGCCCTAGCGGCCGGGGGCGTCCCGCAGCAGGCAGGTGAGCCGGGCGGTGCAGACGCGTCGGCCTTCCTCGTCGCTGATCACGATCTCGTACGTCGCGGTGGACCGCCCGCGGTGCACCGGTGTGGCCACTCCGGTCACCAGCCCCGAGCGCGCTCCGCGGTGGTGTGTGCAGTTCAGGTCCACGCCGACCGCGATCTTGGAGCTTCCGGCGTGCAGCATGGAGCCGACGGAGCCCAGGGTCTCGGCGAGCACGGCCGAGGCGCCTCCGTGCAGCAGCCCGTACGGCTGGGTGTTGCCCTCGACGGGCATGGTCCCGACCACGCGGTCCGCCGAGGCCTCGACGATCTGCACGCCCATGCGGGTGCCCAGGTGGCCGGCCGAGAACATCGCGACGAGGTCGACGCCGAGCGCCGCGTACTCGTCGATGACCTCTTGGGGAAACGTGGCGTGCTGCTGCTCACCCATGGGGCGGGCTCCGTTCGTCCTGGTCGCTACGACTGCCTGCGCTGAGCAAACGCTCAGTCGGTTGCCGATTGTTCCAGACGGACGACGACGGACTTGCTGGCCGGGGTGTTGCTGGTGTCGGCGGTGGCGTCCAGCGGCACCAGGACGTTGGTCTCGGGGTAGTAGGCGGCCGCGCATCCCCGGGCGGTCGGGTAGTGCACGACCCGGAATCCCGGGGCCCGCCGCTCCACGCCGTCCCTCCACTCGCTGACGAGGTCGACGTAGGACCCGTCGGCGAGCCGGAGCCGGTCGGCGTCCTCGGGGTTGACCAGGACGACCCGGCGGCCGTTCCTGATGCCCCGGTAGCGGTCGTCGAGGCCGTAGATCGTGGTGTTGTACTGGTCGTGCGAGCGCAGTGTCTGCAGCAGCAGCCGGCCCTCGGGCAGTTCGGGGTACTCGACGGGCGCGGCGGTGAAGTTGGCCTTGCCGGTGGCGGTGGGGAAGCGGCGCTCGTCGCGCGGGGCGTGCGGCAGGGTGAAGCCGCCGGGGCGGGCCACGCGCGCGTTGAAGTCCTCGAAGCCGGGGATCACGCGGGCGATGCGGTCGCGGATGGTGGCGTAGTCCTTCTCGAACTCCTCCCACGGCACCCGGCTCTTCTCGCCGAGCACCCGGCGGGCCAGGCGGCACACGATGGCGGGCTCGGACAGCAGTTGTCCGCTCGCGGGCTCCAGGCGGCCGCGGGACGCGTGCACCATCCCCATGGAGTCCTCCACGGTCACGAACTGCTCGCCACTGCCCTGCAGGTCCCGCTCGGTGCGGCCCAGGGTGGGCAGGATCAGGGCACGCGCGCCCGTGACCGCGTGCGAGCGGTTGAGCTTGGTCGACACGTGCACGGTGAGCCGGGCGCGCCGCATGGCGGCCTCGGTGACGTCGGTGTCGGGGGAGGCGGAGACGAAGTTGCCGCCCATGGCGAAGAACACCTTGGCCTCGCCGTCGCGCAGGGCGCGGATGGCGCGCACGACGTCGAAGCCGTGCTCGCGCGGCGGGGCGAAGCCGAACTCCTTCTCCAGGGCGTCCAGGAAGGCGGGTGCGGGGCGCTCGAAGATGCCCATGGTGCGGTCGCCCTGGACGTTGGAGTGGCCGCGGACCGGGCAGACGCCGGCGCCGGGGCGGCCGATGTTGCCGCGCAGCAGGAGGAAGTTGACGACCTCGCGGATGGTTGGCACGGAGTGCTTGTGCTGGGTGAGGCCCATGGCCCAGCAGACGATGGTCCGCTCGGAGGCGAGGACCATGGAGAGGGCTTCCTCGATCTCCTCGCGGGACAGGCCGGTCGCGGTGAGCGTCTCGTCCCAGTCGGCGGCTCGGGCCGCCTCGGCGAACTCCTCGTAGCCGTGGGTGTGTTCGCGGACGAAGGCTTCGTCGACGGCCCCTTGCGTCTCCAGGATCAGTTTGTTGAGGAGGCGGAACAGGGCCTGGTCGCCGCCGATGCGGATCTGGAGGAAGAGGTCGGTGAGCGCGGCGCCCTTGACCATGCCCTGGGGGGTCTGCGGGTTCTTGAAGCGCTCCAGGCCGGCCTCGGGCAGCGGGTTGACGCTGATGATCCGCGCGCCGTTCGCCTTGGCCTTCTCCAGGGCGGAGAGCATGCGGGGGTGGTTGGTGCCCGGGTTCTGGCCGGCGACGATGATCAGGTCGGCCTGGTAGAGGTCGTCGAGCAGGACGCTGCCCTTGCCGATGCCGATGGTCTCGCTGAGCGCCGAACCGGACGACTCGTGGCACATGTTGGAGCAGTCCGGCAGGTTGTTCGTGCCGAGCTCGCGGGCGAAGAGCTGGTAGAGGAACGCGGCCTCGTTGCTGGTGCGGCCCGAGGTGTAGAAGACGGCCTCGTCGGGGGAGCCGAGGGCCGCGATCTCCTCGGCGATGATGTCGAAGGCGCGCTCCCAAGTCACCGGTTCGTAGTGGGTGCCGCCCTCGGGGACGTACATGGGGTGGGTCAGCCGCCCCTGCTGGCCGAGCCAGTAGCCGCTCCTGGTCGCGAGGTCGGCGACGGGGTGCGCGGCGAAGAACTCGGGGGTGATCCGGCGCAGGGTGGCTTCCTCGGCGACCGCCTTCGCGCCGTTCTCGCAGAACTCCGCCGCGTGCCGGTGCTCGGGCTCGGGCCAGGCGCAGCCGGGGCAGTCGAAGCCGTCCTTCTGGTTGACGCGCAGCAGTGTGAGCGCGGTGCGCTTGACGCCCATCTGCTGCTGGGCGATCCGCAGGGTGTGGCCGATGGCCGGGAGGCCGGCCGCCGCGTGCTTCGGTTCGGTGACCTGCGGAGCGTCCTGAACCGGATCACCCTTGGGCGGCTTCGTGGCCATCGGACTCTCTCCTTCGCACACACCTGTGAGGTAGGTCTCCGATCCTCGCACGCGCCGGTGACAACGGGGTTTGCCGGGCCCGCGGGAAGCGGCGGCAGAGCTTGCCCCTTCGGTGCCGCCGGCGGCGAGCGGGGCTGAGTGTCAGTGGGGCGTGGCAGGATCGGGGGCGTGGCAGAGACAGCAGCGAAGAAGACCGACAACAGCCCCGGCGGCAGCCGCCCGCGTCTGATGCTCATGGACGGGCACTCGCTGGCCTATCGCGCGTTCTTCGCGCTGCCCGCGGAGAACTTCACCACCGCGACCGGCCAGCCGACGAACGCGATCTACGGCTTCGCGTCGATGCTGGCCAACACCCTGCGCGACGAGGCCCCCACCCACTTCGCGGTGGCCTTCGACGTGTCCCGCAAGACGTGGCGCTCCGAGGAGTTCACGGAGTACAAGGCCAACCGCTCCAAGACCCCGGACGAGTTCAAGGGCCAGGTCGAGCTGATCGGCGAGCTCCTCGACGCGATGCACGTCTCGCGCTTCGCGATCGACGGCTTCGAGGCCGACGACGTCATCGCCACGCTCGCCACGCAGGCCGAGGCCGAGGGCTTCGACGTGCTGATCGTCACCGGCGACCGCGACTCCTTCCAGCTGGTCAGCGAGCGCACCACCGTGCTGTACCCGACGAAGGGCGTCTCGGAGCTGACCCGGTTCACCCCGGAGAAGGTCTTCGAGAAGTACGGCCTGACGCCCGCCCAGTACCCCGACTTCGCGGCCCTGCGCGGCGACCCGTCCGACAACCTTCCCGGCATTCCCGGCGTCGGCGAGAAGACCGCCGCGAAGTGGATCAACCAGTTCGGTTCGTTCGCGGAGCTGGTCGAGCGCGTCGACGAGGTCAAGGGCAAGGCCGGGCAGAACCTCCGCGACCACCTGGAGGCCGTCAAGCTCAACCGCCGCCTCACCGAGATGGTGCGCACGGTGGAGCTGCCGAAGTCGGTCACCGACCTGGAGCGGCTGCCGTACGACCGCAAGACGCTCGCGATGATCCTCGACACCCTGGAGATCAGGAACCCCTCCCTGCGGGAGCGGCTCCTGGCCGTCGACCCGGGTGCCGAGGAGGCCGAGGGGACTCCGGTCGTCGCGCCGGGCGTGGAGCTGGACGGGACGGTGCTCGGCACCGGCGAGCTGGCCGGCTGGCTCGCCGAGCACGGCGCACAGCAGCCCCTGGGCCTGGCCACCGTCGACACCTGGGCACTCGGTACCGGCTCGGTCGCCGAGGTCGCGCTCGCCGCGTCCGGCGGGGCCGCCGCCTGGTTCGACCCGTCCGAGCTGGACGAGGCCGACGAGAGTGCCTGGGTGGCCTGGCTCGCCGACGCCGGCCGGCCCAAGGTGCTCCACAACGCCAAGGGCGCCATGCGGGTCTTCGCCGAGCACGGCTGGAGCGTCGCCGGCGTCACCATGGACACCGCGCTCGCCGCGTACCTCGTCAAGCCGGGGCGCCGGTCCTTCGACCTGGACGCGCTGTCCCTCGAGTACCTGGGCCGGGAGCTGGCGCCCGCCGCCGCGGCCGACGGGCAGCTCGCCTTCGGCGCGGACGACGGGGCCGAGGCGGAGGCGCTGATGATCCAGGCGCGGGCCGTGCTCGATCTGGGCGTGGCGTTCGAGGGCCGCCTGGAGGAGGTCGGGTCCGCGGATCTGCTGCGGGACATGGAGCTGCCCACCTCCGCCCTGCTGGCCCGCATGGAGCGGCACGGCATCGCGGCCGACCGGGCACACCTGGAGGCCATGGAGCAGATGTTCGCCGGGGCGGTCCAGCAGGCCGTGAAGGAGGCGCACGCGGCGGCCGGGCACGAGTTCAACCTCGGCTCGCCCAAGCAGCTCCAGGAAGTCCTCTTCGGCGAGCTGGGCCTGCCGAAGACGAAGAAGACGAAGACCGGCTACACCACGGACGCCGACGCGCTGGCGTGGCTGGCGACGCAGACGGACAACGAACTGCCGGTGATCATGCTCCGGCACCGTGAGCAGGCCAAGCTGCGGGTGACCGTCGAGGGGCTGATCAAGACGATCGCCGCGGACGGCCGTATCCACACGACGTTCAACCAGACGGTGGCGGCGACGGGCCGGCTGTCGTCGACGGACCCGAACCTCCAGAACATCCCGGTCCGTACGGACGAGGGGCGGGCGATCCGGCGCGGGTTCGTGGTGGGGGACGGCTTCGAGTCCCTCATGACCGCGGACTACAGCCAGATCGAACTGCGGGTGATGGCCCACCTCTCCGAGGACGAGGGGCTCATCGAGGCGTTCACCTCGGGGGAGGACCTGCACACGACCGCCGCGTCGCAGGTGTTCGCCGTGGAGCCCGGTGCGGTCGACGCGGAGATGCGGCGGAAGATCAAGGCGATGTCGTACGGGCTGGCGTACGGGTTGTCCGCGTTCGGGCTCTCGCAGCAGCTGAACATCGAGGCGGGGGAGGCGCGGGCCCTCATGGACGCGTACTTCGAGCGGTTCGGCGGGGTGCGGGACTATCTGCGGCGCGCGGTCGACGAGGCGCGGGCCACGGGGTACACGGCGACGCTCTTCGGGCGCCGGCGGTATCTGCCCGACCTCAACAGCGACAACCGTCTGCGGCGCGAGGCGGCCGAGCGGATGGCTCTCAACGCGCCGATCCAGGGGACGGCGGCGGACATCGTCAAGATCGCGATGCTCAAGGTGGACGGCGCGCTGCGGGATGCCGGTCTCGCGTCCCGCATGCTGCTCCAGGTCCACGACGAAATCGTGCTGGAGATCGCGCCGGGGGAGCGGGAGGCCGCGGAGGAGATCGTCCGACGGGAGATGTCCGACGCGGTACGTCTGAGCGTGCCGCTGGGGGTTTCGGTGGGCTCCGGTGCGGACTGGGAGTCCGCAGCGCACTAGCCTCCGGCGGTTGGACGGGGTCGGGGTCGGGGTCGGGTTCGGCTGCGGGTTCGGTGGGGGCGGGCGTTGTGCGCAGTTCCCCGCGCCCCTGAATGCCTGCGGCGGCCTGTTCCGGTCCGGTGGGGGTTTGGGTAGCGCATGGAGTTCGGTGGTGGGGGGCGAGCGGTTCCGTCCTGACGCAGGTGACTGCACCCCCCTAGGGGCGCGGGGAACTGCGCGACCAGCCACAACGCACCCGCACTCGCCCGACATCCTGACCCGGCAGCCCCCTAGGCGCCCCGCCCAGGCCCAGCGCAGCGGCACCGCGGGGACGCGACCAGCCACAACGCACCCGCACCCGCACTCGCCCGACAACCTGACCCGGCACCCCCCTAGGCGCCCCGCCCGAGCCCAGCGCAGCGGCACCGCGGGGAACTGCGCGACCAGCCACAACGCACCCGCACTCGCCCGACATCCTGACCCGGCAGCCCCCTAGGTGCCCCGCCCGAGCCCAGCGCAGCGGCACCGCGGGGAACTGCGCGACCAGCCACAACGCACCCGCACTCGCCCGACAACCTGACCCGGCACCCCCCTAGGCGCCCCGCCCGAGCCCAGCGCAGCGTTCGTCACTCGCGTGGCCCCCGCAACCGCGCCCCCGCCCCGACCCCCGGCCAGGATGCCGTCATGGGTATACGCATGCTTCACCGCCGGGCGGGTCCCGGACGGACGCAGGCACAGGCGCACGCCGACAGGGCCCCGTCCGGGCGACGATCCCCGGTTCCGGCCCACGCGACCGCCGCGAGCACCGCCCGCATTCCCTTCGACCTGGTGACGCTCCTGCGCCGGACGCGAGGCAGGGTCCGCCTCACCACCCTGCGTCACGCCGCCACAGAACTGCGGCACCGCGTCGACCGCCGAGAGCGGGACGCCGCGCTGTGGGCCGAGCTGGCCCTCAGTTATCTCGCTCTCGCCCTCACCCTGCTGCCCCGGTCCCGTCCGATGCCCCCCATGACGGTGTTCATCGCGGCCGTGGACGCCGTCAGCGAGCGAGCGGGAGACCGGCCTCTTCCCGGGCGTCGGACGCCCGGGCCGGGCGCCACAGCCTGACCCCCGCGGCGTAGAGCACTATTCCGAGCACCAGGCCGGCGCCCGCGCCGAAGCAGAGGGTCGGGATCAGTTCCCAGGGCTTCGCGGTGGAGCCCCAGTACGCCCACCACCGCGAGGCCCGCCGCAGCGCGCCCACCGTCACGCATCCGCCGATCACGGCCACGGCCCACCACCTGTCCCGCACCGACAGCACGGGGACACCGGGTGTCTCGGTCACCCAGGGCGCCCGGCGCAGCGCGTGCACGCAGAACGCGGCGATCCCCACCGCGGCCAGCGCCGAACCGCCGTACTGCAGATACCAGTACAGAGGGGACCCGGCCAGCTCCCGGCCGAGGACCGGGAACAGCCGCATCCCCCAGCGGTCGTGATGCGTGAACGCGTCCCACACGACATGGGTCAGGGCCCCCAGTGCGGCGGAGACGTACCACCGTGCGACCAGACCCGTACTCACGCGCGCGCGTGGCACCCCGCAGCGCAGCAGTGTCGCCACGCTGCCCTGTCGCCTTCGGGGCAGCAGAGCCACCAGCGGCTCCCGCAGGAGCAGCCACAGGCCCACCAGTGCCCAGGCGACGAGCACATCGATCGTGAAGACGCCCGGGAAGGAGTGTGTGACGGAGCCGAACTCCATCGCTCCCGGCACGACACTTGCCGCGTAATAGGTCATGTCGGGCGAGAAGGATCCGGCCACGAGCACGGCCGGGACCAGTCGGCCCCGGCCCGTTCCGTCGGTGCGCACCGCGGGCAGTACCGCCGCCGCATGGCTCAGGGTGAACGGCAACGGGGCTCCTCGCGGCGGCTGTTGGGCGGGCGGTCGCCCGGGTGGTCGGTCCCGTCCAGTATGAGCGACGCGGACCCGCACCGATCGAACATGGCCAACCGGTGAATACCGGGCACGAACCGGTGTCCGCGAAAAGGAAGTTGTCGTAGGGTCACACGGGTCACCGTGCTGGGGAGCCCGGCCGAACGTGCGAATCAGGAATTGCCGTGCGTCACAGGGGCAACCTCCAGGGTGGCTCGACTGTCTCAACCGGACGAGAGCGACAGACGGACAAGGGCGCTCGGGCGTCCACAGGAGGGGTTCACTTTATGGCGGCGCAATTCGGCAGGAGGCTGCGCAAGGGAGCGGTGACCACCGCCGTGGCCGCGGCCGCGGTCGCGGCACTGTCCGCCTCCCAGGCCCCGGGGGCCACCGTCGACGACAACGGCAGATCGACCGCCGCCGACGCCCAGCCCTCTCCGGACGCGGCCACCGGTGACGGCGGTGCCACCGGCAACTCGCCGTACTACACGGACCTGCCGCCGCTGAACACCCCGAGCCCCGCGCCGACCGACGGCACCGCCCCGACCCTCTCTCCGGTGGAGTCCGAGGCGGGCATACCCGCGACCGTCCTCGACGCCTACAAGAGGGCCGCGGCCGAACTCCAGGAGTCCAAGCCCGGCTGCAACCTGCCCTGGCAACTCCTCGCCGCCATCGGGCAGGTCGAGTCGGGCCAGGCCCGCGGCGGCCGCGTCGACGCCGACGGCACCACGACCTCCAAGATCCTCGGCCCGCAGCTCGACGGCAACGGCTTCGCGCTCATCAAGGACACCGACAACGGTGCCTACGACGGTGACAGCGCCTACGACTCGGCTGTCGGGCCCATGCAGTTCATCCCGTCCACCTGGGCGTGGGCCGGCCGTGACGGCAACGGCGACGGCGTGAAGGACCCGAACAACGTCTACGACGCCGCTCTCGCCGCCGGTCACTACCTGTGCCGCAACGGCTGGGACCTGTCGACCGACGGTGACCTCAACAAGGCGATCCTCAGCTACAACAAGTCGCAGGCCTACCTGAACACCGTCCGGTCGTGGCTGGAGTACTACCGCAAGGGCACCTACGAGGTCCCCGACGGCACCGGCACGATCCCGGACAGCCGCAGCAGCGGCAACGGCGGCAGCGGGGGTTCGTACTCCTCGCCGTCGTCGCCCTCGACGCCGCACCCGTCGAAGCCGAGCACGCCCGGCTCGCCGAGCCCGACCCCGCCGTCGACCACCCCGCCGTCCACGACCCCGCCCCCGCCGGGGAACCCCACCACTCCGCCCCCGACGACCCCGGTCACCCCCACCCAGTCCGTGGACCACCTGGAGGACTCGGGCACCGCGAAGCTCACCGCCATGGCGGGCGACGCGTTCGCCGAGCAGATCAGCACCAAGGCGGAGAACGCCGCCGGCAACGGCGTCGCCAAGGTCCGGATCCGCTTCACGATCGTCGGTGACACCGACGCCACCTTCACCGGCGGCGAGAAGGTCGCCACCGCGCTGACGAGCAGCTCCGGCGTGGCCACCGCGCCCGCGCTACAGGCGGGCGAGACCACCGGCACCTTCACGGTCCGCGCCGCCCTCATCGGCCGTACCGTCACCGGCCCGGACTACCCGGCCACCGTCACCCAGCGCGTCGCCGACACCCTCGTGCGCACCGCCGACACCGCCCTCACCTGCGTCCCCGGCGGCCAGTTCGCCGACGCGGTCCAGGTCAAGGCCACCTACAAGGACGCCGTCGCCGACAAGGTCGCCGCCACCGCCACCCTGATCAAGTCGGCCGACGACGCGACCGAGAACGACAAGGGTCCCTACTTCAAGGACGCCGACGGCAAGACCGTTCGCACCCTGACGGCCCTCACCACGGACGCCAACGGCCTGCTGAAGCTGCCGCAGCTCTACGCCGACGACACCACCGGCACCTTCGTGCTCCGCATCACCACCGCGGGCGGCGCCACGCTCGACGTGACGCTGACCGTGGCGGCGGCCACGGAGACCTCCGCGAGCCCCTCGCCGAGCCCCGGCGCCAGTTCGTAGGGCGCGAGACCCACACCCCGGAGGGCGTCTTCTCCGCTACGGCGGACAAGGCGCCCTCCGTGCGTGTACGAGCTGTTCTCATCTCGCCCGGGCGTTGCTACGGTGCCGGACCTGACGATGTATCAGTTCCCGCCCGCCGGGAGGCAGACATGCGCGCCCTGATCGCCGCCGTGACCGGCCTCGCCCTCGCGTTCGCGCTGGTCCTCACGATCACCGCGCTGGGCACGCCTGCCGGCGGGACATCCCCCAAGCCGCTGCTGACCACGGTGCCCGCACACCCGTAACCATCCGCCGGGAGGCCGAGATGCGCCGCAAGACCAGCCTGGTCCTGCTCGCCCTCGCCGTGTTCTTCGCGGCGCTGTCCCCGCTGCTGCGCTGGTACGCCTTCCCGCGCCTCGCCAAGGTCCCCGCGAACCAGTACCAGGACATGGTCCTGGAGGCCAAGGACGCGACCCTCATCGACTACAACGACGGAATGAAGGCGAAGAAGGTCCCCAAGGTCACCATCGTGCAGACCCTCAAGGGCAACGTGGAGGCCTCGGAGAAGATCGAGAAGACGGCCGGGAAGGACGTCGTCGTCTGGGACGGCCTGTCCTACGTCGTCGGGCCCGACGGCAAGATGGTCTCCAAGGTCCCCGAGCGCTACATCTTCGACGCCCACACCCAGGACCCCGTCCACGCCACCGGCGAGTCGGTCGACGGCGACCCCGTCAAGCGCGAGGGCATCGAGTTCAAGTGGCCCTTCCTCACCGAGAAACGGGACTACCAGTACTTCGACGCCCAGGCCCGCACCACGGCCCCCATCCACTACAAGGGCACCCAGAACTTCCGCGGCGTCGACGTCTACTACTTCGAGCAGACCATCCCCTGGACCAAGGTGCCCTTCCCCAAGACCATGCCGGTCCAGGGCATCACCCCCCAGTCCCTCGCCAAGACCGGCACCACGCGCTGGTACACCACGGTCCGCAAGTTCTGGGTGGAACCCCTCACCGGCGCTCCCGTCTACGGCGAGGAACTCCACAAGGAGGAACTGCGCGGCGGCACCCTGCTCGGCGGCCGCGACAAGGTGACGGTCTTCGCCGGCGACGTGAAGATGCGCGAGGACTACATCAGGCACACGGTCGACCTGGTCAAGTCGAACCGCACCCTCGTCCTCCTCATGACCTCGTACCTGCCGTGGGGCTTCCTGCTCCTGGGCGTCCTGCTGCTGGCGTTCGCGCTGCTGCTCGAAGCCCGCGGCCGCCGCCCGGCCCCCGCCAAGGTCGACGAACCCGAACCGGTCACCGCCTGAGCCGCGCGCTGGTGTACCGGGTCGGCTCGGCGCCCGCCGGGTCCTCCGGCCACGGATGCTTCGGATACCGGCCGCGCAGCTCCGCCCGTACGCCCTTGTAGCCGTCCTTCCAGAAGGAGGCGAGGTCGGCGGTGACCGCGGCGGGGCGCCCGGCGGGGGACAGGAGATGGACCAGAAGCGGCACCCCCGCGATCCGGGGCGACTCCTGCAGCCCGAACATCTCCTGCAACTTCACCGCCAGGACGGGTTGTTCGGGCGTGCCGTAGTCGATCCGGATTCTGGACCCGCTCGGTACGGCGATCCGTTCGGGCGCCAGCTCGTCGAGGCGCGTGGCCTCGCCGGAGGCCCAGGGCAGGAGCCTATGCAGCGCCTGTCCGGCGTCGATGCGCGCCAGGTCGGCCCGTCGGCGGGCGCGGCTCAGCTCGGGCTCCAGCCATTCGTCCACGCGCGCGTGGAGCGCGTCAGCGGAGACGTCGGGCCACGGGTCGCCGAGGTGATGGCGCAAAAACGCCAGCCGCTGCCGCAGGACGTCCGCGTCTGGCGTCCACCGCAGCAGCCGTAGCCCTTCCTGGCGGAGCCCGTCGAGGAGGGCTCCGCGTACGAGGGCGGGGTCCGCGTCCCTCAGTGGCCGTACCGCGAGCTCGATCGCGCCGAGCCGCTCCACCCGGCGTGCCACGACGTCCCCGTCCGCCCAGTGCACCTCCTGGCGCTCGGAGTACAGGGACGCGGCGGCCGTCCGGGCCGTGTCCTCGTCGATCACGGCGGCGAGCCGCACACGCGCGTGCCCCTTTCCCAGGGGCCGGTCCGCCACGGCCACCGCGATCCAGGGCGAGCCCCGGAGCGGGGAGCCGTCGGCGAGTTCGGCGCGGGTGCCGGAGGCCATGAGGTAGGAGCCCGAGTCGGCCCTGGCGACCCGCTCGGGGAAGGCGAGCGCGGCGACGAGACCCTCGCCGCCGGTGTCCGCCCCGGTGAACCGCGTGGAGGCGGACCGCAGCCGCCGTACCTCCGCCCGCCACCGTCCCGCGTAGGCGTCGCCGCCCCGCCGAGCGGTCCGCACGGCGACCGCCAGGTCGTCGCCGTACTCCCTGGGCGGCTCCTCCGACAGCAGTGCGACCGCCTCGGCGCCCGCGCCGGAGGTGTCCAGCAGCGCCCGTCCCAGCCGGGGATGCAGGCCCAGGCGGGTCAGCCGCGCCCCCCGCTCGGTCGCCCGGCCGTCCGCGTCCACGGCTCCCACGGCCGTCAGCACGTCCCGCGCGGCCGCCATCGCCCCGCCCGGCGGCGGATCCAGCAGGGCGAGCCCGGACGCGTCCGGATCGCCCCAGCAGGCCACCTGCAGGGCGAACGCCGTCAGGTCGGCGACCTTGATCTCCGGCGACGGGAAACGCGGCAGCCGGGCGTCCTCGGCCTCCGCCCAGCACCGGTACACCGCACCCGGCGCCTCTCGTCCGGCCCGCCCCGCCCGCTGCCGCCCGGCAGCCTGTGAGGCCCGCACGGTCGCGAGCGCGCTCAACCCGCGCGCGTGGTCGACACGCGGCTCCCGCGCGAGCCCCGAGTCGACGACCACCCGCACCCCGGGCACGGTCAGGGACGACTCGGCCACGGCGGTCGCCAGCACCACCCGGCGCCGCTCCCCGCCCGCCAGCACCGCGTCCTGTACGGCCGCCGGCGCCCGCCCGTGCACCTGGAGCACCTCCACGTCACCGAGACCGCCCAGCTGCCCGGCCACGCGCGCGATCTCGCCCACGCCCGGCAGGAAGCACAGCACATCCCCCGCCCGCTCCGAGAGCGCCCGCCGTACCACCGACGCCACGTGCGTGAGCAGCGCCGGATCGACCCGCATGCCGTGCGGCGGGCGTACGGGACGTGCCGGCGGCGCCCACACGACCTCCACCGGATGCGCGACACCCGCCGCCTCGACCACGGGCGCGTCGCCCAGCAACCGCGCCCACCCCTGCGCGTCGGTCGTCGCGGACGCGGCCACCAGCCGCAGCTCCGGCCGCAGGGCCTGCCGTACGTCCCACAGGAAGGCCGCCGTGGTGTCCGCGTCCAGGTGCCGCTCGTGGCACTCGTCGAGCACCACCACGTCGACACCCGTCAGCTCCTGGTCGCGCTGGAGCCGCTGGAGCAGCACACCCGTCGTGACGACCTCCACGCGCGCGTGCGGCCCGACCACCCGCTCGCCGCGCACGGTGTAGCCGACGCTCTCGCCGACCTTCTCGCCCAGCAGCCACGCCATCCGCCGGGCGGCCGCGCGGGCGGCGATACGGCGGGGTTCGGCGACGACGACCTTCCGCGCGGGCGCGCCGGAGTCCAGCAGACCCGCGAGGACCAGCGGGACGAGGGTCGTCTTGCCGGTGCCGGGCGGGGCGACGAGGACGGCCGTGCCGTGTCCTTCCAGGGCGTCGCCCAGCGCCGGCAGGGCGCCGCGTACGGGAAGGGAGTCCAGGGCGTCGTAACGGATCACGTCCCCAGTGTCGTACGACTGCCGGAGTGCCTCAGTCGCGCTCGCACACGAAGATCGCGGTCCCGGGGATCAGGTTCCCGCGCAACGGGGACCAGCCGCCCCACTCCGAGGTGTTCCAGACCGGCCACTCCGGCTCCACGAGGTCGACCAGGCGGAAGCCGCCGGCCACCACGTCACGGACCCGGTCGCCGATCGTGCGGTGGTGCTCGACGTAGACCGCGCGGCCCTCCTCGTCCTGTTCGACGTAGGGCGTGCGGTCGAAGTAGGAGGCGGAGACGGACAGGCCCTCGGGGCCGGGCTCGTCCGGGAAGGCCCAGCGGATGGGGTGGGTCACCGAGAAGACGAAGCGGCCGCCCGGGCGCAGGACGCGGCGCACCTCCTTCAGGACCAGAACCGGGTCGGCGACGAACGGCAGCGCGCCGTACGCCGAGCACGCCAGGTCGAAGGAGCCGTCCGCGAAGGGCAGCGCGCCGGCGTCGGCGCACACCAGGGGGAAGGACGTACCGATGCGCAGGGCGTGCTGGAGCTGGCGGTGGGAGATGTCGAGGGCGACCGGGCGAGCACCCTGCTCGGCCAGCCAGCGCGCGCACTGGGCGGCGCCGGCGCCGATCTCCAGGACGTCCCTGCCCTTGAGGTCCTCGGGCGGGCCCAGCAGCTCGGCCTCCACCTCGTCGAGGCCCTCGGGGCCCCACACGAAACGGTCGTCGCCGAGGAACGTGCCGTGCTCGACTTGATAGTCGTCGGCGTTGCGGTCCCACCAGCCCCGGTTGGCCCGGACACTCTCGGTGATGTCCGCGTCGCGGCGGGTGGCCTGCGACTCGGCGTCCGGGCCGGACTCCTGCAGGTGTGATGCGGGCTCTTGGATGATCGGCTCCCTCGTATTAGTCTGCGGCTCTTCCGGCCGACCCGTCGTGACGGCCGTCATAAATGGGGCGCCGTCACGCGTGCGTGGCCTCGTGAGACAGGTTTTGTGCCGGGTATGCGGCGATCCGCCCCGGGTGTGCGCCTTCGCGCATTGACCCTGCCTGGCTGCCCCCGTATGCTACAAGTTGCGCTGCGGGCCTGCGCTCCTCAGACGTAGCAGGCTGCGCTCGCATCTGTTGTATGTCCCCTCGGTTTTCGAGGCGCCACCGGATTTTCCAAAGTGGCGCTTCCTTGGCTGTCCGGCTTCTTCAGAGCGACACGGGCTCCCGGCGTAGCAGTACCTACGACTCTCTGTCCGTACCGGAGCCCTTTCCCACATGACGAGCAGCACCGAGACCACCGCCACCACCCCGCAGGTTGCGGTCAACGACATCGGTGACGAGGAAGCATTCCTCGCCGCTATCGACGAGACGATCAAGTACTTCAACGATGGTGACATCGTCGACGGCGTCATCGTCAAGGTTGACCGGGACGAAGTTCTCCTCGACATCGGTTACAAGACCGAAGGTGTCATCCCGAGCCGTGAGCTCTCGATCAAGCACGACGTCGACCCCAATGAGGTCGTCGCCGTCGGTGACGAGATCGAAGCCCTTGTTCTCCAGAAGGAGGACAAGGAAGGCCGCCTGATCCTCTCGAAGAAGCGCGCCCAGTACGAGCGCGCCTGGGGCACCATCGAGAAGATCAAGGAAGAGGACGGCATCGTCACCGGTACCGTCATCGAGGTCGTCAAGGGTGGTCTCATCCTCGACATCGGCCTCCGTGGCTTCCTGCCGGCGTCCCTCGTCGAGATGCGCCGCGTTCGCGACCTCCAGCCTTACGTGGGCAAGGAGCTCGAGGCCAAGATCATCGAGCTGGACAAGAACCGCAACAACGTGGTCCTGTCCCGCCGTGCCTGGCTCGAGCAGACCCAGTCCGAGGTTCGCCAGACGTTCCTCACGACCCTGCAGAAGGGCCAGGTCCGCTCCGGCGTCGTCTCCTCGATCGTCAACTTCGGTGCGTTCGTGGACCTCGGTGGCGTCGACGGTCTGGTTCACGTCTCCGAGCTCTCCTGGAAGCACATCGACCATCCCTCCGAGGTTGTCGAGGTCGGCCAGGAAGTCACCGTCGAGGTTCTCGACGTCGACATGGACCGCGAGCGTGTCTCCCTGTCGCTGAAGGCGACCCAGGAAGACCCGTGGCAGCAGTTCGCCCGCACCCACCAGATCGGCCAGGTCGTGCCCGGCAAGGTCACGAAGCTGGTTCCGTTCGGTGCGTTCGTCCGCGTGGACGAGGGCATCGAGGGTCTGGTCCACATCTCCGAGCTGGCCGAGCGCCACGTGGAGATCCCGGAGCAGGTCGTCCAGGTCAACGACGAGATCTTCGTCAAGGTCATCGACATCGACCTCGAGCGCCGTCGCATCAGCCTCTCGCTGAAGCAGGCCAACGAGGCCTTTGGTTCGGACCCGGCGTCGGTCGAGTTCGACCCGACCCTGTACGGCATGGCCGCGTCGTACGACGACCAGGGCAACTACATCTACCCCGAGGGCTTCGACCCCGAGACCAACGACTGGCTCGAGGGCTACGAGACCCAGCGCGAGGCGTGGGAGCACCAGTACGCCGAGGCGCAGACCCGCTTCGAGCAGCACCAGCAGCAGGTCATCAAGTCCCGCGAGGCCGACGCCGCTGCTGCGGCCGAGGGCGGGGACGCCGCGGGTGCGGTTCCGGCCGCCGGTGGCGGTGGCGGTGGCGGTTCGTACTCCTCCGAGGGTGCGGACACCTCCGGCGCGCTGGCTTCGGACGAGGCGCTCGCCGCGCTCCGCGAGAAGCTGGCGGGTGGGCAGAGCTGAACGCCCACTGAGCAGTAGCTCTTGACTGAGGGGCCGTACCTTTCGGGGTACGGTCCCTCAGTGTTTGTCCGACGGCCTGTCATGAAAAGGGCGTAAGAGATGGCCTGATCAAGCGCTCGGGTGGGAATGCCGCTGTTCCAGGGCGCGTTGAAGCGTATGAACACGAGGAGGAGCGGTCACAGTGCTTGATCCGCAGGGTTTGTACGCATGGGAGCCCAAGGGCCTCGCCGTCGTAGACATGGCGCTCGCCCAGGAGTCGGCCGGCTTGGTCATGCTCTACCACTTCGACGGATACATCGACGCGGGCGAGACCGGCGACCAGATCGTGGACCGGCTGCTCGACACGCTGCCGAACCAGGTCGTGGCCCGGTTCGACCACGATCGGCTCGTCGACTACCGCGCCCGCCGTCCGCTGCTCACCTTCAAGCGCGACCGCTGGACGGACTACGAGGAGCCCACGATCGACGTGCGGCTCGTCCAGGACGCCACCGGAGCGCCCTTCCTGCTGCTGTCGGGCCCGGAGCCGGACGTGGAGTGGGAGCGCTTCGCCGCGGCCGTCCAGCAGATCGTGGAACGGCTCGGCGTCCGGCTGTCGGTGAACTTCCACGGCATCCCCATGGGCGTCCCGCACACCCGCCCCGTGGGCCTCACCCCGCACGGCAACCGTCACGACCTCGTCCCCGGCCACCGCAGCCCCTTCGAGGAGGCCCAGGTGCCCGGCAGCGCCGAGGCCCTGGTCGAGTACCGGCTCATGGAGGCCGGCCACGACGTCCTGGGCGTCGCGGCGCACGTCCCGCACTACATCGCGCGGTCGACCTACCCGGACGCGGCCCTGACCGTCCTGGAGGCCATCACGGCCGCCACCGGCATGGTCCTGCCCGGCATCGCCCACGCCCTGCGCACCGACGCCCACCGCACCCAGACCGAGATCGAGCGCCAGATCCAGGAGGGCGACGAGGACCTCGTGGCCCTCGTCCAGGGCCTGGAGCACCAGTACGACGCGGCGGCCGGCGCGGAGACCAGGGGCAACATGCTCGCCGAGCCCGTGGACATTCCGTCGGCGGACGAGATCGGGCTCGAGTTCGAGCGCTTCCTGGCGGAACGCGAAGGCGACAACTGACGCGCGGGGAACGTCTAGGCTTCCGGTCATGCTGAAGGTGGGCCTGACCGGCGGTATCGGCGCCGGCAAGAGTGAGGTGTCGAAGCTCCTCGTGGAGCACGGCGCCGTCCTGATCGACGCGGACCGCATCGCGCGCGAGGTCGTCGCGCCGGGCACGCCCGGCCTCGCCGCGGTCGTGCAGGCCTTCGGCGAGGACGTACTCGCCGAGGACGGCAGCCTCGACCGCCCCAGGCTGGGCTCCATCGTCTTCGCCGACCCGGACCGGCTCGCCGTGCTGAACTCGATCGTGCATCCCCTGGTGGGCGCCCGCTCCCGCGAGCTCGAATCAGCCGCCGCCCAGGACGCCGTCGTTGTCCACGACGTCCCGCTCCTCACGGAGAACGCCCTCGCGCCCCTGTATGACCTCGTCGTCGTCGTCGACGCGAGCCCCGAGACCCAGCTCCACCGGCTCGTCGGGCTGCGCGGCATGACCGAACAGGACGCACGCGCGCGTATGGCCGCCCAGGCGACCCGCGAGAAGCGCCTGGAGATCGCGGACGTCGTGATCGACAACGACGTACCCCTGGAAGAGCTGCGCCGACGCGTGCAGGAGGTGTGGGGCGATCTCCTGCGCCGGGCTCGCGCCTCCCGGACGTCTCAGGAATAGCGTCCCCCGCCGCGGGCGTTGAACCCTTCCAGTGAGGGAAGGACTGTGCCGTGCCCGAGACCAGCGGATCGACCGGACGTACTCCGGAGACGCATGTCATCGACTACCGCGCAGCCGAGCAGTTGCTCTCCGCGCGGGACCCGCGGGGCGCGGTGAAGCTGCTCGACTCCGTCATCGCCGCCCACCCGGAGAACACCGCGGCCCGGCTGCTGCGCGCGCGGGCCTTCTTCGCCGCCGCGCAACTGCGACCCGCCGAGCTGGAGTTCGCCATCGTCCTGGAGCGCGAGCCGGACAACGCCTTCGCCCACTTCGCGCTCGCCCGCACCTATGAGCGGCAGGGACGGCCCGACCAGGCCAGGCGGCACTTCCGGCTGGCGGCCGCCCTGGACCCGAATCCGGAGTTCCTGAAGGCGGCACGCTTCGACTCCTGATCGGCTGCCGTGACGTGCCGGCTCGGCCGCTGTCCGGCGT
Source organism: Streptomyces sp. NPDC102270 (assembly GCF_044766405.1). NCBI lineage: Bacteria > Bacillati > Actinomycetota > Actinomycetes > Kitasatosporales > Streptomycetaceae > Streptomyces > Streptomyces sp. NPDC102270. The sequence continues at coordinate 170,639 of NZ_JBIWLX010000006.1, forward strand.
TCCGTGCGGTGAGCGTGCGTGCCGGGCGTCGCGACGGCGCGGAGATCCGTCAGAAGGGCCCTAGCGGCGGCGGTTCTCCGGAGGCCGGTACGGCGGGATGTCGGGGCCCGGTTGGTAGTGCGGGCCCTGACGGATGTGCCGGAGGATCATCGTCGTGTCGACGGTGATCACCAGCCAGAGCACTCCGCAGGCGATGGCCCACCCGGGGCGGCCCGCCAGCGCGAACGCGACGGTGCCGAAGACCGCCCAGACCAGCCCCCACACGCTCAGCCAGAACCGCGCCCGCAGTGCACTGCGCGCGGTCGTCGGCTCACTGCCCGTACGCATCGAGATCACCACTCCTCCTTTGCAACGTACTCTTCGGAACGGACGTTGACCAAAGGGCCGAAGAGGGGTCACCGCATGCTTCCGGACGCCGACGAACTCGCCGAGGTGCTGGTGGAACTCGCCGTGCCGCATGAGGACGTCAACGAACTCGTACGGATGGGCCGACGGGTCATGGACGACCCGGAGCTACGGCGATTTCTCGAACACTCCGTCGACGAACTGGTCCGGGACATGGGCAGGGCCGACGACCCGGTCGTCCTGCCCGAGCTCGACTGGCCGGCCGGCGCCCTCCAACGCTGCTTCCCCGTCTACGTGTTCGTGGCGGCGCTGCCCCACACGCGCGCGTACCACCGCTCACGCGGCATCCCGGCCGAGGTGTCCTGGCACACCCTCGCCGACCTCGGCCGGAACATGGCCGTGCACCGCAGGCGGTACGGCAGGACGGGCGTGCAGTCACCGCGCTGGCTGACCCGGCACTCGCGAGGCGAGCTGTACCAACTGGGCCGACTCCAGTACGAGCGGACGCGGTACGGGCCGTGGAACAACCGGACGTTCGGGGCGGCCGGACTCGACCTCGCTCCCGGCACGCCCTGTCTGAGCCTGCACATCCCCGACTTCCTCGGCCCGCTGTCACCGCAGGCCTGCGATCGCTCGCTGGCCCTGGCCGCCGAGTTCTTCGCCCGGCACTTCCCGGAAGAGCCGTACGGCGCCGCGCTGTGCCATTCCTGGCTGCTCGACCCCCAGTTGAAGGAGTACCTGTCCGCCGACTCCAACATCGTCCGCTTCCAGGAGCGCTTCCGGCTGGCCCCCCAGGACCTGGAGCCGGAGGACAAGGAGCCCGTGCAGTTCGTGTTCGGGGACCCGGAACTGCCGGTCGAGAGCCTGCCGCGGCGGACCGCGCTGGAGCGGGCCGTCGGCGACCACCTGCGGGCCGGGCGGCACTGGTACATCGGGCACGGCTGGTTTCCCCTGTAGCTCGGACGGGTGAACCTGTGCGATGGGGGAACGGCCGTGCGGATATGGGCCGTTGGACGGGCATGGAGCTGAAGATGCGAGCGGGACACCAAGGGACGGGACCGGGGCCGATCACCCCGGACGGATGCGCGGTCGAGCTGTACAAGCGACTCCCCGTGGGAGACGAACCGGAGATCATCGCCGGGGCGGTGCCGGTGGGAGCGCACATCCTGGAGCTGGGCAGTGGCGTGGGACGCATGACAGGCCCGCTGCTGCAGCGGGGGTTCACGGTGACCGCGGTCGACGAGTCCGCCGAGATGCTCGAACACGTGCGGGGGGCGCGCAGGATATGCGGTCCCATCGAGGACCTCGACCTGGGCGAGACGTTCGACGTGGTGCTGCTCGCGTCGTTCCTCGTGCACAACGCCGACCTGGACGTGCGGCGCCGGATGCTGCGCGCCTGCGCCCGGCATGTCGCGGCGGGCGGCTGTGTGCTGATCCAGCGGGAGGGCGAGGACTACCACACCCGTGTGCCGCGCGAGCGGATCGACCCCGGCGGGTTGACCGTGCGGATCGTGTCGTCGGAACCGGTGGCGGAGGGCGTCCACTCGGTGCATGTGGAGTACGACTTCCCGGACGCCACCTGGACCCAGACGTTCAGGGCCCGCCCCCTGACGCGGAAACAGTTCGAGGAGGCGCTGGAGGAGGCGGGGTTGAGAGTGGACCGGTATCTCACGGAGGACCGGATGTGGGTGCGGGCGGTGCCGGTGTCGGTGCCGCCGTCGGTGACGGACTGAGGCCCGGCTCCGGCGGGAAAAATCAGGTCGCGTGGCGACGATGAGTTCGGGTGCGGGCGCGGGTCTACCTCTGTGACAGCAACACGGACCGCTTCCCACAGGAGACCCCGATGTCCGAGACCACCGTCCCCGTCACCCACACCGCCGCCTCCACCGCTGCCTCCCCGGTCATCGCCGAATCCCCGACCGCCCGCGGCCGCCGGGCCCGGATCGCCCTGCGAACCCTGCAGGTCGTGCTCGCCCTCTTCTACGTGATCGCCAGCGCGCTCCCCAAGCTGATCGCGCACCCCTCGGCGGCCGAGGGCTTCGACAAGATGGGCTGGGGCAGCGCGGGGATGTACACCATCGGCGTACTCGAACTGGCCGGCGGGATCGCCCTGTTGATCCCGGTGCTGCAGTCGGTGGCGGCCGTGGCGCTCAGCGGGCTGATGGTCGGCGCGTTCGTCGTCCAGCTGACCTATTTCGACGGGGAGAACGCGGCGACTCCGCTCATCCTGATCGTCCCGCTGGTCCTGATCGCCTGGGCCCGGCGTCGGCTCAACGCGGACCTGCTGCGGCTGGTGCGACGACGGGCGTGAGGAGAGCGGCCTCCACGGTCACCGCACTGAGGTCGGCGCCCTGTCCTTCGGGGAGGGGGCCGGCCTCAGTGCGGTGACCGTGGCGGGGTGCCGGGTGCCGTCAGGGCGCCCGGTGTTCGTGCTCAGCGGGAGCGCCCGCCTCTGCCTGAGTTCCCGCCCCTGCCCGAACGGTGTGCCTTGTCCGAGGCCCCTGCCGGGTCCGCGCCGCCTGCGCCTTCCGGACCGTCGGATCCGGTCGGGCCGCTCAGGTCGCCCGGGCCGCCCGGTCCGGCGAAGCGGCTCCGGCGGCTGCCTTCCGTGAGGCCGCGCAGGCGTTCCAGTTCGCGGCGGTCGCGCTTGGTCGGGCGGCCGGTGCCGCGGTCGCGGATGCCGGCGGGGGCGACGGCCGTGCGGGGCGGGGGCGGGGGAGAGTTGTCGACGTAGCACTGGGCGGCCACAGGGGCGCCGACCCGCTTGCGGATCAGGCGCTTGACGATGACGACCCGCTCCCAGCCCTCCTGCCGGACCCTGACCTCGTCGCCGACGCGCAGGGAGTGGGCGGGCTTCACGCGCTCGCCGTTCACATGCACATGCCCGCCCCGGCAGGCGGTGGCTCCCGCGGAACGGGTCTTGGCCAGGCGTACGGACCAGATCCAGCTGTCGATCCGCACGGTCTCGCCGTTCTGCGGCCCGGCGGCCTCCGCGGCGGCGACGGCGGCGGCGATCTTCGGGTCCGGGTCGGCGGCGTTCGCTCCTGGACCGTCGGCCGTCGTGCCGGCCTGGCCCGTCCCACCGGTCTCGTTGTCGTCCGTAGGTTCCACAGCCATGGCTCCGACCTTAGTACCCGGGGCCGTGTGCACCGGGTGGGTTTTCCGGGGCGGTGCCCGTCGTACGGTCCGACCAGCTTTGCCCCGGCCACCCCTGCCACCGCCCCGGCGACCTGCCCGTACCGTAGGGCCATGGACGCGCTGGCCGATCTCGACCGTCGGATCTCGGGCTGCCGTGCCTGCCCGCGGTTGGTCGAGTGGCGGGAGGAGGTGGCCCGGACCAAGCGGGCCGCGTTCGCCGACTGGACGTACTGGGGGCGGCCGGTGCCCGGCTTCGGCCCGGCGGACGCGCGGATGCTGATCGTCGGGCTCGCTCCGGCCGCGCACGGCGGGAACCGTACCGGGCGGATGTTCACCGGAGACCGTTCCGGGGACGTGCTGTACCAGGCGCTGTACGACATCGGGCTCGCCTCGCAGCCGACCGCCCTGACCGCGGACGACGGACTGGAACTGTACGGCGTGCGGGTCACCTCGCCCGTGCACTGCGCCCCGCCCGCCAACAAGCCCACCCCCGGCGAGCGCGACACCTGCCGGCCCTGGCTGGTCCAGGAGCTGAACCTGCTGCGGCCCACGCTCCGTACCGTGGTCGTGCTCGGCGCCTTCGGCTGGCAGGCCGCGCTGCCCGCATTCGCGGAGGCCGGCTGGAGCGTGCCCCGGCCGCGGCCCGTCTTCGGACACGGGGTGCGTGTCCCGCTCGACGGCCTGGAACTCTTCGGCTGCTTCCATGTCAGCCAGCGCAACACCTTCACCGGCAAGCTCACGCCCGAGATGCTGCGGGGGGTGCTGGGCACGGCGGCAAAAGCCGCGGGACTGCGGGGCCGTAGCGCCGAAAACGAGGCGGCGGGGCTCCCGTACGACGGTTAGGGTCGCCGGATGCCTCTTTACCCGGAGATCGAACCGTACGACCACGGCATGCTCGACGTCGGCGACGGCAACCGCGTGTACTGGGAGACCTGCGGGAATCCGGACGGCAAGCCCGCGGTGGTGCTGCACGGTGGGCCGGGGTCCGGGTGCACGCCGTGGGCGCGTCGGCTGTTCGACCCCGCTGCGTATCGGATCGTGCTCCTCGACCAGCGGGGCGCCGGGCGGTCGACGCCGCACGCGAGCGCGTACGACACCGACATGAGCGTCAACACGACCCCGCATCTCATCCGGGACCTGGAACTGCTGCGGCGGCATCTGGGGATCGAGCGGTGGCTGGTGTGGGGCATTTCCTTCGGGTCGGTGCTAGGGCTGCGGTACGCGCAGACGCATCCGGAGGTCGTGACGGAGCTGGTGCTGACCGGGGTCGCGACCGGCGCGAACCCCGAAGTGGCCTTGATGACCAGGGGACTTGGGAAGATCTTCCCGGAGGCGTTCGAGCGGTTCGTCGGCGAGGTGCCGGCCGGGGAGCGGGCCGGGAACGTGGCCGCCGCGTACAACCGGTTGCTGGAGTCGCCCGACGCCGAGGTGCGTGAGCGGGCGGCGCGGGCGTGGACCGACTGGGAGACCGCGATCGAGTCCGCGCCGCCGCGGTCGGTGCCGCGCTACGAGGACCCGGTCTTCCGCCAGGGCTTCGCCCGTACCGTCACCCACTACTGGGGCAACGACCACTTCCTGGGCGCGGGCAATGACGAGGGCGTCGTCCTGCGCGACGCGCCCCTCCTCAAGGACATCCCCGGCACCCTCGTCCAGGGCAGCCTCGACTTCGGCAACCTCCTCGGCATCGTCTGGCGGCTCCATCACGCCTGGCCCGGCAGCGAGTTGACGGTGATCGACGACGGCGCACACTTCGCGGGGGACCGGGGTGTGGACGCGATGGTGGCGGCGACGGACAGGTACGCGCGCGGCTGGACCCGTTAGATCATCTCCGCCGAGTCCCCGAACAACTGCCGTACCGTCGACTCATAGTTGGTGCGCACGTGCGCCAGGGCGTGCGCACGGGCCCGGTCCGGATCGCCGGAGGCGATCGCCTCGTACAGGTCGCGGTGTTCGACGAGGAGTTGGGGCCACTCCTCGTTGCGCCGGGTCATCCAGCGCAGCCGTCCCGCAACCGGTTCCAGGGCCTCGACCAGCAGGCTGTTGCGGGCCATCGCCACGATGCTGTCGTGCAGGCGGCTGTTGACGTCCGTGATGGTCTCCGCGTCGCCCGCCTCGGTCGCGGTCGCCGCGAGGTCGAGGAGCCGCTCCACCTCGGCGAGATCCTCCGGAGTCGCTCGGGCCGCGGCGAGACCGGCGGCGTACACCTCCAACGCCTCGCGCAGTTCGAAGAGTTCCTTGACGTCGTTCGGGGTCAGGCGCCGTACGACCGTGCGGCGGGGCGTCTCGAAGTGGACGAAGCCCTCGGCGACCAGCGCGCGGATCGCCTCGCGGACCGGTACCCGGGAGACCCCGAAACGGTCGGCGAGCTCCCGCTCGACCAGCCGGTCACCCGGGCGCAGCCCGCCCGCGATGATCTCCTGGCGCAGGGTGGCCAGGACGCGTTCGCGGACGGCGCCGAGAGGCTCGATGTTCGTCGTGGAGCTCATGGAGCCATCTTCTCCGACACCGGAGCCGTCGTCGGCGCCGGAGCTGTTTTACGGAGCCTTAACGAACGCGACATCGGTCGGATCTCTTGACGGGGAGACCATGTCCGCAGTTTGGTATACCAAAATTGGATGCCAGGCGGCCGCCATCCTCCTGTCCCCCGTCCTTGGAGGCCCTGTGTCCCTCGCCGACAGTGTCGAAGCCACCGGCACACCAGCGTTCGTCCCCGATCCCCGGCTCACCAACGAAGACCTGGCGCCCGCCGGCAAGCGGAACTGGAAGGTCTTCGACCTCTTCGCCATGTGGATGTCCGACGTCCACAACCTGGGCAACTACACCTTCGCGGCCGGTCTGCTGGTCCTCGGCATGAACGTGTGGCAGGTCTTCACGTCGCTGCTCGTCGGCTTCGTGATCATCTACATCGGCATGAACTGGATGGGGAAGATCGGCCAGCGCCACGGCGTGCCGTTCCCCGTCGTCAGCCGCATCAGCTTCGGTGTGTGGGGCGCCAACATCCCGGCCCTGATCCGGGCCGTGATCGCCATCATGTGGTACGGCATCCAGACCTACCTCGCCTCCGTCGCGGTCAACGTGATGCTGCTGGCCGCCTGGCCGGGCCTGGAGTCCTGGACGCACAGCTCCTTCCTCGGCCTCGACGCGCTCGGCTGGGTCTCCTTCCTCTCCCTGTGGCTGATCCAGGCGCTGATCATCAGCCAGGGCATGGAGTCGGTGAGGAAGTTCCAGGACTTCTGCGGGCCGGCGATCTGGCTCGTCATGATCGCGCTGGCGATCTGGGTGCTGGCCAAGGCCGGCTGGAGCATCTCGCTCACCAGCACCCCACACCCGGTCTCCGTCGGCGAGCAGTGGCGGCAGTGGTTCGGCGCGATCGGACTGATCCTCGCCACGTACGGCACGCTGATGCTCAACTTCTGCGACTTCTCCCGCTTCGCCCCGGACTACAAGACCGTCCGCCGCGGCAACTTCTGGGGCCTGCCCATCAACTCCACGGCCTTCGTGGTCGTCTCCGTGATCGTCACCGCCGGCTCGCTGGAGGTCTGGGGCCAGGCCATCACCGACCCGGCGGAACTCGTCGCCAAGGTCGGCAACACCTGGGTGATGGTCCTGGGCGCGCTCACCTTCGCCGTCGCCACCATGGGCGTCAACATCGTCGCCAACTTCGTCTCACCGGCGTACGACCTCGCCAACGTCTGGCCGCAGAAGATCACCTTCAAGGTCGGCGGCATGATCAGCACGGTCGCGGCCCTGGTCGTGACCCCGTGGAACCTCTTCTCCAACCCCACGGTCGTCAACTACTTCCTCGGCGGCCTCGGCGCCTTCCTCGGCCCGCTGTTCGGCGTGATCATGCTCGACTACTACTGGGTCAAGAAGGGCCGCGTGGACGTCGACGAGCTGTTCAGGGCCGAGCCCGGCTCCCGCTACTACTACCGCAAGGGCGTCAACCCGAAGGCCCTGTGGGCGTTCCTGCCGGCGGCCGCGGTCGCGGGTGTCCTCGCCCTGGTGAAGACCTTCAGCGACGTGGCCCCGTACTCCTGGTTCATCGGGACGGCCCTCGCGGCCGGCCTGTACGCGCTGCTGTGCCGGAGCGAGCGAGCCGCTCCTGAGGTCCCCGAGGCTGTGGAGGTCCGATAAACGTGCGGATCGCCGTCACCAACTGCAACACCACGCAGGAGATGACCGAGGAGATCGTACGAGGTGCCCGGGCCGCGGCAGGCCCGGGCACCACCGTGCTCGGGCTCACCCCCGCGTGGGGTCCCGAGTCCGCGGAGGGCTGGCTGGACAGTTACCTCTCCGCGGCGGCGGTCATCGACCTGCTGCGCACCTACGAGGGGCCTTCCTACGACGCCGTCGTCATGGCCGGCTTCGGCGAGCACGGACGGGAGGGCGTCCGGGAGTTGGTGGACGTACCGGTGGTCGACATCACCGAGGCCGCCGCCCATCTGGCCTGTCTGCTCGGCCGGCGCTACGGCGTGGTGACCACGCTGGAGCGGTCCTGCGGGCAGATCGAGGACAGCCTGGAGCTGGCGGGGGTGGGGCGCAACTGCGCCGCCGTCGTCGGGACCGGACTGGGCGTTCTCGACCTGGGCGACGCCGACCGCACGGAGGCCGCCTTCGTGGCGGCGGCCGAGCGGGTACGGGAGGCGGGCGCCGAGGTCCTGGTGCTGGGGTGTGCGGGGATGACCGGGCTGCAGCGGACGGTGGGGGAGAAGCTGGGGCTTCCTGTCGTCGACGGGGTGGGGGCGGCGGTGAAGCTGGCGGAGTCGCTGGTGGGGCTGGGGCTGAACACCAGCCGGGCGGGCGGCTATGCGAAGCCGGTGCCGAAGAGGCGGGTGTGGGGACCGCGGTCGCGCTGACCGCGTGCTCAGGGCCGCCAGACGTACCGCACGTCCGGCTCCCGCTCCTCGTTGCCGCTGCCGTCGGTGCGTTCGGCCTCGACGAAGCCGTGCCGCTCGTAGAAGCGGTGGGCCGGCTTGTTGACCTGGAAGGTCCACAGGCTCAGCCCCAGCGGGCTGCGTTCCTTGGCGAGCGCGACGAACCGGTCGCCGATGCCGCGTCCCCGCCAGTCGGGGTCGAGATACAGCTGGGACAGCAGATCGCCGGCGATCACCATGAGACCCACGACCTGTTCCTCCGCCACAGCCACCCACGTCTCCCGCGACGGCACCACGACATCCCGGATGTAGGCGCGCACCTCGTCGTCAGACCGGGGCCGTAGCACCGTCGGCAACGCGGCGGCGAAGGAACGCAGATAGACGTCGGCCGTGGCGGAGGCGTCGGACGCGGTGGCCCGGCGGATGACGACCGTGCTCATCGCGAGGCCTTCTCGGGCACCACGGCCGTGGCCGTGATCTCCACCAACTGGCCCGTGTAGCCGAGGCAGGCGACCCCGATCAGCGTCGACGAGTGCGGGCCGGTGCTCAGCCCGGACGCCTCCACGACCTCCCACACGGCGGACAGCACCGCCGGCTCGCTGCTCACGACGTGCACGTCAGTGGCCAGCACGTGCTCCAAGTCGCTACCCACCGCGTGCAGTTGCTCTCGAAGGTTCGCGATCACCTGCTCGGCCTGCCGCGCGGGATCCCCTTCACCCACGAGGTTCCCCCTGGCGTCCAGCGGAACGGACCCGGCGAGGAACGCGAGCTTCGTGCCGGCCTCGACGACGGAGGCGTGGGAGTAGGTCGGCGGCGGGAAGAGGGCAGGGACGGTGACGCGCTGGATCACGTGGACTCCTGTGGCGAGCGGCGGACGACTTCCGATCATCCGGGGCCGGGGGACGGGACCGCACCTGAATTTCCGGGAGCCCACGTCACCGGTCCGGGAGGCCGCACCGGCGCTCGCACTCCTGGGCGAGGTCGGGGTACGCCTGGGAGATGGCCGCGTAGACCCTGCGCCGCAGCAGGTGTTCCGCGGCCGCGCGTCCGGTGCGGCCGGACAGCTCGTCGAGGATGTCGTCGTAGCGGGCCGGCCGATGACGGAGGTAGTCGACCGTCCGGCGGTCGAGGTCCGAGCAGCCGGGCGGGGACTGTGGTGGCCCTTCCCGGCGATCGCGGTACGCGACGGCCGGCGCCGCCAACCGGTCCGGGGCGAGCACCGGCACCTCGATCGGCTCCGCCGCGATCCTGGCCAGCACCTCCCGCCGCCTGCGCGACGCCTCCTTCACCGCGGCGGACCGCCGGGCAGCAACCGCCGAAGCGGCCCTGAACTCCTCGCTCCGCTCAGCCGCCTCGACCCGCTCGACGCCGTAGAGACGGCTCGGCGGGGCCGTACGGAGAAACGGGTTGGGCCGGCGCAGATCCGGCTCGCCGAGCAGTCGGCGGATCATCCCGGCCGTCCAGCCGCGCGCCCGCACGTCGTCATCGCCGATTCCCCCGTCGCCGTAACACTGAGTGACGACTTCATTGATAGCGCGTGGCACTGACAATGGGCCCTCGCGCGGCACCTTCGTACGCTGAGCCCATGTCCTCCACGCTCTCCGACGACGTCTTCCTCGACACCGCCGCCGACCGCCTCGCCGTACTCCCCGCCGTCCGCGCCGTGGCCCTCGGTGGCTCCCGCGCCCAGGGGACCGCCCGGCCGGACAGCGACTGGGACCTGGCGGTCTACTACCGGGGCGCCTTCGACCCGGCCGATCTCCGCGCCGTCGGCTGGGAGGGCGAGGTGTCCGAGATCGGCGGCTGGGGCGGCGGGGTGTTCAACGGCGGCGCGTGGCTGACGATCGACGGCCGCCGGGTGGACGTCCACTACCGGGACCTCGACGTGGTGGAACGCGAACTGACGGAGGCGGAGGGGGGACGGTTCCGGGTCGAGCCGCTGCTGTTCCACCTCGCGGGAATCCCCACCTATCTGATCGTGGCCGAACTCGCGATCAACCGGGTTCTCAGGGGTGACCTGCCACGCCCGGCGGCCTACCCGGCCAGGCTCCGCAGCTCCGCCGCCGCCCGCTGGCGGGACACCGCCCACCTCACCCTCGCCTACACCGAGGCCAACCACGCACCGGCCGGCCGCCTCACCGAGACCGCCGGCGCGCTCGCCACGGCCGCCGTCCAGATGGGGCACTCGGTGCTGGCGGCCCGGGGGGAATGGGTGACCAATGAGAAGCGGCTGCTGGAGCGGGCGGGGCTGCGGGACGTCGACCGGATCGTCCAGTCCCTGACGGCATCACCCGGATCGGCCGTCCGTGCGGTCACGGAGGTGCGGGAGCTGTTCGACCGAGCGGGCTGAACGGCCGCAAAGCCTCCGCCGACTCACGTCCCCGGGTTGCGTTCATAAAGAACGTGGCTTTTGCATGCATCTTCACACGCGGGTAACACAAGTGCCCCGGACCGTCCGGGAACCCGATCTACCGTAGGAACACAGCCCAACGCCCGGCCGCCGTCGCCCGGAGGCACACCCTCGCCTCGCCCCGACGACAGGAGCCCCGTGTCCCGCCCCGCCCCACGGATGCACCTACCGCCCTGGCTCGCGCACGCTCTCCGTGCTCAGCGGGGACCGATTCCCTGGAGCGCCGTGGTGCGGGGAGCCTTGTCCGCCGGGCCCCTCCTTCTCGCCGCCGTCCTCGTCGATCAGACCTCCCTCGGTGTCGTCGCCGCCATCGCCGCCATGCTGGCCGGGATCAACGACCGGCCCGGGAGCCGGCGGGTCTCCGTGAAGAGGATCGGGGTGCCCGCGCTCGCGGGTGCGGTCGGCATGGTCGTCGGGACGTATGCGGGGGAGTACGTGGGGGCCGTGCCCCTCACCGTCGTCCTCACCCTCGTCGGGCTGGTCGCCGGCGGTATCAGCGCCGTCGGGCCCGTCGCCTCAGGGGCCGGTACGCAGGTGCTCGTCGCCTCGGCGATCGGGGCGGGCATGCCGTTGCCGGAGGAAGGGTGGCTGCGGGCCCTCGCCTATCTCGGCGGGGCCTGCTGGCTGCTCGGGCTGCGGCTCGTGCTGCCCACCCCCGGTGCCCTCGCCGGGGACTTCCGGTTCGACGGCGAGCGGGAGGCCGTCGCCGAGGTGTACGACGCCGTGGCCGACCTGCTCGCCGCAGCGGGCACCGAGCACGCCATCGCCCGCCGCGTCGCGCTCACCGCCGCTCTCGATCACGCACAGGACGCGCTCGCCGGGCCCCGGCTGCGGCGGTACGCCAGCTCGGCCGCCGAGCGGCGGCTGCACGCGCAGTACGCGGCCGCGCTGCCGCTCGCCGAGGCCGCCACCGCCCTCGCCTGGGCGGAGGAAGCGGTGCCCGGACGGGCCGCCACGGGGCCCCGGCGGCTCGCCGCCGCCGTACGGGAGAACACGCACACCGGGCCGTTGCCCGCGCCGGGCCGCTCCGGGCCCGCGCTGCGGGCGCTCGACGACGCGTTGCTGCGGGCCGCCGAGGCCTTCGACCGCGGACGGGGCGGGGATCTGCACACACGCCGGCTCACCGTGCGGGACCTGGTGCGGTCCGTCTTCGGGGCCGGCGGGCGGGAGTACGGGCTGCGGGTCGCCCTCTGCTTCGGGGCCAGCGCCGCCGTGGCCCAGGCCCTGCACCACTCCCACTGGTACGGGGAGCACCAGCACTGGTACTGGCTGCCCGCCACCGCCGTCTTCCTCGTCAAGCCCGACCTCGGACCGCTCGTCTCCCGGGTGCTGTGCCGGGCCGCCGGGACCGTCCTGGGCGCACTGGTCTTCGCCGGGTTCGCGCTCGTGCTGCCGCGGCCCGAAGGGCTCATCGCGCTCGTCGCCGTCAGCGGGGCCCTCATCCCCGTGGCCACCCGGCACTTCGCCGCGCAGACCGCCGTCGTCACGGTCCTCGTCCTGGCCCTCGTGATGGTCGGCGGCGAGCCGCAGGCCTCCGCCGGCCGGATCACCGAGACCCTGCTCGCCTGCGCCATCGTGCTGATCGTGGGGCATCTGCCGATGCCGGGTCAGCGGGGCGGGGGAGTACGGTCCCGGCTGGCCGCGGCGGGCGGGGCGGCGCAGGCGTACCTCGCGCACGTTCTGCGGGAGACCGAGCGGCCCGTCCCCCGAGGCGCCGGGTCCGCCGTACGAGACACCCGCACCGAGGACACGCCCACCGAAGACACCCGCGCCCTGCGCTGGACCCTTCGGCGCGAGGCCTACCGCGCGCTCGCCGAGGCCCGTACCGCCATCGCCCTCGCCGCCGCCGAACTCCCCTCGCTCGCCCGGCATTCCGAGGGCGCCGACGAGATCGTCGCCGTGCTCGAACGGATCGTCGACACGACCACCGCGTGCGCCGTCCACCTCGACGACTCCGGGCGGCTCACCCCCGAACAGGTCCACCGGCTCACCGAACTGCTCGACGAACTCGGCCGGCTCGACGGGGGGCGGGGGCGCGTGGAGATCCGGCTGCCCGAAGTCCCCCTCGCCGGTTAGGAGTTACACCCGTACCCACACCGGGGCGTGGTCCGAGCCGGGCGTCCCCACCCGCTTGCGCGGATCCTCGTCCACCGACGGCAGTACGAGGGTGTCGTCCCGATGTTCGGGCAGACCCGTCCCCGCCTCCGCGATGCGGCGGGCCAGACGGTGGCTCACCAGGACGTGGTCGATCAGCTCGGGGCGCCCGAAGTCGACCCGGGAGAAGCGCCGTTTCTCGGGTATGCAGGGGGCGATGTCCCACAGCCGGAACGGATCACCCGCGTCGGGCTGGTGGAACGCGCGCGGTCTGTCGAGCTCAGAGCCGGGCGGGCCGAGCAGGATCTGTGTGGTGGCGGCGTTCACCACGTCGTTCATGTCACCGAGGACGATCACGTCCCGTTCGGTCCCGGCGCCTTCGAGCAGGAAGTCCGCGAGGGCGCGCAGGGTCGTCGCCTCGGCCGCCCGCCGGTAGAGGGCGTACGCTCCGTAGCGGGCCCGTTCGACCTCGTCCTCCGGCTGGAATCGGCTCCTGCCCTCGGGGCCCGGATACGACAGCAGCTTCGACTTGAGCTGGGCGACCGCGACCTGGAGCACCCCGTGCCGGCGTCGGTCTCCACGGCGAGGAAGCCGCGGCTGGTCTCTTTCACCTGCACGTCCTGCACGTCCTGCACGTCCGGCTCGTCGGGGTCGTTGACCTGCACGGGGCGCAGCCCGTCCGCGAACGCATGGGTGTCCCGCCGTATCCGCAGCGGGGTACGGCTGAGGAAGCCGACGCGGATGCCCCGGTGGTCGGCGTGCCGGGACAGCGCGGTGTGCCACTGCCCGCCGATCGCTTTGACGAGGTCGGCGAGCGTCTCCTCCTGTCCGACCTCCTGGACGCCCAGCAGCGCCGGGTCGAGCGCGGTGATCACGGAGGCGAGGGCCTCCACTTTCCAGCCCGTCCACGACCTCGCCGCGACCCTCGTCCACAGCGCCCGCTCCTCCGACGTCCGCACAACGATCGTCGACGGCCGTGTACTGATGCGGGACCGGCAGCTGCTGACCATCGACGTGGACGCGGTGGTCAGGGAGTTGGGCGAGCGGATGCCCACGCTGCTGGACCGCAGCCATGGCAGACGGATCCAGGACTACAACACCTGAAATCCGGCCCCCGAAGAGCGCTTTGGCGCCAACTGACGGTGACCGCGGGGACACTGCAGGTCGGTTCACGCTACACAGGAAAGCCGGGACTCGTCTGTCCGAGGGGGCCGGCAGGGTGGAACTGACGATCAATGTCGCGGTGTTGCTCGCTGTCATCGTCTTCGTGCGGATTCGCCGCCGCGTGCAGGCCCGAAGCCGCTCCGACCAGTGGCTGACCGTGGCCATCGTGCTCGTCCTCGGCATCCTGGTCGCCCCGACCGCCTTCGGCCAGGGCGTCCTGGACGTCGTGGGCCAACTCGCGCAGGGGGTCACGGCGTCGGGCAGTCCGTGATCGCGCCGGCACTGGGCAGATCCGCACGGGCCCTGCTGAGGGCCGTCTCGACCAGCCGTACGACGTGGACGCCCGCCTGGATGGTCACTCTCGCTGCCGCCCGCGCTCGACGCCGACCTGCCGCGGATCCGGTCCATCGCCGACCGCTCCCCGGTGCGCTCGGCGACCATGGATGACCGACCTCATCGTGCGTGGGTCGTCGGGGAAGCGGTCGTGGGGATGCTCGGTTTCCGCACCCTGCGGCTCGGAAGAAATCTCTCCGACAGCGATGAGTTCCGCCCCTCCCCACGGTCACCACCCCTGACGGACCGTTGCACAGGAGGGACCCCATGGCGTTTCCGGAGATCGTCTCGCGGGACGAGTGGCGCGCGGCGCGCGAGGAGCTGCTGGTCAGGGAGAAGGCGGCCACGCGTGCGCGGGACGCACTCAATGCCGAGCGGCGCAGACTGCCCATGGTCGAGGTGGAGGAGGAGTACGTCTTCGAGGGCGGCGACGGCAAGGCCACCCTGCTCGACCTGTTCGAGGGACGCGGCCAGCTCGTCGTCTACCACTTCATGTTCGCGCCGGAGTGGGACGCGGGCTGCCGCAGCTGCTCCGCCTTCCTGGACCAGATCGGGCACCTGGCCCATCTCAAGGCACGGGGGACGACGTTCGCGGCCGTGTCGAGAGCGCCGTACACGAAGATCCTGCCGTTCAAGGCGCGGATGGGATGGACCGTGCCCTGGTACTCGTCCTGCGGCAGCGACTTCAACCGCGACTTCGAGGCCACCGTGGACATCGAGGGGGAGCCGGCCGAGCGGCCCGGCGTCAGCTGCTTCCTGCGCGACCGCGACCGGGTCTTCCACACCTACTCGACCCATGACCGCGGCCTGGACGGACTCGGCTCGACCACCAGCTTCCTCGATCTCACCGCGCTGGGACGGCAGGAGGAGTGGGAGGAACCCAAGGGGCGTGCGTCCGCTCTGGGGGCGCCTGCGGGGAGCGCACGCATCCGGTATCACGATGAGTACGAAGACTGACACATTGAGTTAGTAAAGTGACCGTTGAGTAATCAAACTCTCACGCTTCGCGCTGAACTCGTGTCAACTACGTCTCAGTACGGCAACTCACCGAGGCTTTTCGGCCCCGGAAGGCGTTAACTCCTACAAGCGCTCCTACGGGGAGCGCAACGCTTTCTGGAGGTGCAGGGTGGTGAACGGGCGAACAGTGCTCGAACGCTTTCCCGCTGGCGGGCCGCGTGGATCGTGGCCGGCGGAGGAGTTCGCGCAGGAGAGGCGTCTCGAAGGACTGCCGGCCGAGGTTGTCATGGACCTCGCGACCGACACGTTCCTGGTGATCGTCCGCAGCGGAGAGGCAGCGATCGACGCTGTCGCATGAGGTCAGCCCGCCTCCTCGGCGGGCACCTTTGCCGCGAACTGCTCGGCCTGGAGCGTATACAGCTCCGCGTAGACACCACCGGAGGCCAGGAGCTCGTCGGGCGTGCCCGACTCCACGAGCCGCCCCTGCTCCAGGACGTGCACCAGATCCGCGTGGCGTACGGACGCCAGCCGGTGGGTGATCAGGACGACCGTCTGACCGGTGCCGGCCAGGGCGCGGATCTTGTCGAAGACCTCCAGCTCGGCCCGGGCGTCCAGGGCGGCCGTCGGCTCGTCCACGATCAGGATGCGCCCGCGCCGGTACGCGGCCCGGGCGATTCCGAGCCGCTGCCACTGCCCGCCCGAGAGCTCGTGTCCGCCGCTGAAGTTGCGGGCCAGCAGCGTGTCCAGGCCGCGCGGCAGATCGGCCAGCACCTCCGCGGCCCCGGCCTCCACGACCGCACCGGACACCCGTTCGTCGGTCAGCGGCACCGACGAACGGCCCACCGCCACATTGACGCGGGCGGTGAACGGCCACCGCTTGAAGTCCTGGGCGACCATCGCCACCCGCTCGGCGAGCAGCTGCCGGTCCGCGTGCGCCGCGTCCACGTCGTCCCACAGGATGCGGCCCCGGTCCGGGGTGTACAGCCCCGCGAGCAGCTTCACCAGGGTGGTCTTTCCCGAGCCGTTCTCACCGACCAGTGCGACGATCTTGCCGAGCGGCAGGGTGAGCGTCACGTCGTCGAGCGCGGGGCGGGTCGTGTCACCCGGGTAGCCGAAGGTGACGTTCTCGAAGCGGATCTCGCGCGGATCGTCCGGGAGCGCGGCCCCGCCCGCCGGGATCGCCCACTTGGCCCCCTCCTCGTGGAGCCGCTGGAGGTCGCCGACGAACAGGGCCTCCTCGTGCAGCGTGTTCATCTCGATGACCAGGGTGTTCAGACTCTGTGAGCCGGTGCGCACGGCGATCACGGCCGTTCCGGCCACCGACAGGGCCATCGCGCCCCCCAGCAGCAGTCCGCCCAGTGTCGCGTACGTCGCCACCGTCGCCAGGCCGGTCCAGGCCGCCGCGATCAGCCCCGTGCGGGCCGCGAGCCGGGCCAGCCGGGCCTGCTCCGCCTCCGCCGTCTCCGCCATCGCGCGGTAGTGCCTGAGCAGGAACGGGCCGACGCCGTGGACCCGGATCTCCGGCGCCGACTCCGGCTCGATCAGCAGGGCACCGAGCAGCCGGCCCGCCCGCACGTGCTGCACCCAGGTGTGGAAGGACTCGTACTGGCGGCGCGCGATCGTCAGCGCGCCCCAGCCGCTCGGGATCGTCATCGTGACCAGCAGCGGCAGCAGCGCGGGGTGCAGCACGGTCAGCACGCCCGCCGCCGCGATCAGCGAGATCATCCCGTTCACCACACGTATCGCGAACGAGATCATCCGGCGGGCCGACGTGGCGCCGTACTGCGCGGTGTCCAGCAGCTTGTGAAAGGCGTGGTCCTCGATCGCGGCCAGCTCCACGGTGGCCGCCCGCTCCAGATACCGCTCGGTCGCCACCCGCTCGACCTTGGGCTCAAGGCGTCCCGTGGCGAACGTGGACGCCGCCCGCAACAGCGCCCCCACGAGCAGGACGGCGGCCATCGTCACCAGAGCGGGCACGGTACCCCGCAGCCGGTCCTCCAGCGCACCTGTGCCGATCAGCCGCCCCAGCACACTGTTGACGGCGAGCAGGCTCACGGCCTGCGTCAGTCCCCGGCCGACCTCGGCGACCAGCACGATCCGCGCGGCCTGCCGGTCGGCCTGCCAGGCCAGCCGGAGACTCCCCGACAGCAGCGACGGCAACCGCCCCACCATGGCCCGGAACCCCAGCTCCAGAAACGCGTCGGAGTGCGAGTTCCACCCCGCGTCGTACCGCAACGGCCCCCCGAAGAGCAGCCGCTCCGACTCGGAGACCCCGGGCTGCTCGGTGCCACGCCGTTTCCCCACCGCGGACCTCCCCCGATCGTGGACGGGGCAACTATGGCGGGGTGGGCGGTGGGGAGGGAGGGCGCAGAGGAAGGTTTCGCAGCACGCGCGGGCGCACACTTTCGAGCGCCGGGTGCGGTGACCCACTCAGGGGCGCGGGGAACTGCGTGACAAGCCCCCACTCGGCCGCACTCGGAAGACGACCTAACCAGCAGAACTGACCGGCCGGGACCAGGCAGGAGTGGTCCCCGTCAGCCGGCACAACGCCAAGTACAACGGTATCGGCGATGTGTACGGCAGCGTCCCCTCGCCCCGACGCACCAAAGCGGGTGCCACCGGGGCGTCCGGAACAACCGCCCCGGTGGCGTACTGGGCAGGCGCGGGCCACTCGAGCGCGTAGTCGGAGTCGGCGGGGACGAGCCACCACCAGTGCGTGGCATCGGTGTACACGCACCCGACCCGCGGCAACCGGGACGCCAGCTGCTCGCCCAGCCGTACGGGCACTCCCACGGCGTCGCAGCCCAGCGGCACCGTCATCCCCTCCGGCACGGTCAGCTTGTGAGGCGTCCCCGGCGTCCCCGGCGTCCGCAGTCCGCGTCCGAGGCGGACCAGCGTGTCCAGGGTCAGCACCTGGCCGCCGGAGCCGCTGCTCACGCCCATCCGCCCGCGCCCCCGGCTCCGTGCTCGCGAGCTTCCCCCTCGGGCACGGCTCTGTGATGCTCCTCGGCCTCGTCCCCCGGGCCCGGCTCCCCGGAGGGAGTCGGCTTGGGGCGGGCCCCCCACCCCAGGTCGTTGCGCGGGCCGGGGTCCTCGCGGGGCACGTCCGCCTTGCGCGGCAGCTCCGCCCAGACCAGCAGACCCGGGCCGTGCTCATGGGCGCCCCACGCGTGACAGAGGGAGTCGACGAGGAGCAGTCCCCTCCCGTGCTCCTCTTCGCCGCGCTGCGGGGACGGGTGCGGTTGACCCGGCGCGCAGCCCTCGTCACGTACGGCTATCCGCACCAGGTCGTCGTTGTCGTGCAGCTCGCACACCACACGGCTGCTCGCGGTGTGCACGATGGCGTTGGTCACCAGCTCGGAGACCACGAGGGCGGCCGAGTCGCAGGTGTCCTCACAGACCGACCAATGGGTCAGCCGCGCCCTCGTCAGGCGTCTGGCCTGCGCGGGAGAACCCGGATGCGCGGCCAGCTCGAAACGGAACCGGCGCCGGGCGGCGGCCCTGTCGGGCCCCGGTCCCGCGACACCGAGACCCTGGGGGTGGCCTTCGGTAGCGTCTGTTCCTAAGGGCGGGGACGGAATCACGCTTGCCACTATCGCCCCGTCGTGAACACTTGGCAAGTGTCACTCTGAAAAATGCAGAGTGCTGTGTGACGCGGTGAGGGGCCGTGGCACACTGCTCGCAACAGCATGTTGAGCGGCGCCAGTTGGGATCACCGGAGATCCGTACGCAGCGGTATTTCGCACCCGTACAAATCTTCGAATCAGGTCTTCGAATGGCGCCGCTGGGCTGTCAGCATGCTGGTGGCCGTGATGCCCGTACATGACGTCGACGCCCGTACATGACTCAGTGGAGGTGGAGCGTGAGCGAACCGCGGTCCGCGCCGACGGTCGGCCAGGTCGTCCTCGGTCGGCGCCTGCTGGACCTGCGGGAACGCGCCGGGCTCAAGCGCGAGGAGGCCGCCCGCATCCTCCGTGTCGCCCCCGCCACCGTCCGCCGTATGGAGATGGCCGAGGTGGGGCTCAAGATCCCCTACCTCCAGCTGCTGCTGAAGGCCTACGGGGTCTCCGACCAGGAGGCCGAGGACTTCGTCCAGCTCGCCGAGGACGCCAACCGGCCCGGCTGGTGGCAGCGCTTCCACGACGTGCTGCCCGGCTGGTTCTCGATGCACGTCAGCCTGGAGGGAGCGGCCGCGCTCATCCGCGAGTACGAGCCGCACTTCGTGCCCGGTCTGCTCCAGACCGAGGACTACGCGCGTGGCGTCCTGCGCTCGGGCGCCATCGGCCAGACCAGCCCCGAGGACATCGAACGCCATGTGGCCCTGCGCATGGAACGGCAGGGACTGCTCACCCGTCAGAACGCGCCCCGGCTGTGGGTGGTCATGGACGAGACCGTGCTGCGCCGCCCCGTCGGCGGCCCGGAGGTGATGCGTGCGCAGATCGACAAACTGCTCGAGGCAACGAAGCTGCCCAATGTGACGCTCCAGGTCGCCCCGTTCGCCAACGGGCCGCACCCCGGCACGTACGGGCCCTTCGTGCTCTTCCGATTCGCCGTGCCCGAACTTCCGGACATGGTCTACAGCGAGTACCTGACCGGCGCGATCTATCTGGACGCGCGCGTCGAGGTGGCGACCCACCTCGAGGTCATGGACCGCATGGCGGCACAGGCCGCTACGGCACATCGCACGAAGGAGATCCTCCGGGATCTCCGCAAGGAGCTGTGAATGAACCGCATCAAGCCATGCCTCGCCGTCTACAACGGCATGCCCGCCCGGGAGCTGGGGAGCGAGGGCTGGCACAAGCCGTGGAGCGGTGGCAACGGCGGCAACTGCCTGGAGGCGATGAAGCTCGCCGACGGCCGGATCGCCGTGCGCCAGTCCACCGATCCGGACGGACCGGCGCTGATCTACACCACCGACGAGATGACCGCGTTCATCGAGGGCGCGAAGGCGGGGGTGGCCGACTTCCTGCTCTCCTGACCGCAGTGCTGAATTGCCCGGTAGTCACTTAAAGATTGAGATGAACACCATCAAGCCGCATCCCGCGCGGATGTACGACTCGTAGCTCGGAGGCACACTCACAACCTTGACGGCCCACCCGGCGCCAGTGCCCCGCACAGCGCCTCCAGCGCCGCTCCGTAGGCATGCTCGGAAGGTGTCGCGTACCCCACGACCAGACCGTCGTGGGCCGGCATGTCCGTGTCCGGGTGGCGGAACTCCGCGAGCCCGTCGAGCGCGACCCCTTGGCGGACCGCGGCCTCGACGGCGGACCGTTCGCTGCCCGGCGGCAGCCGCAGCACCGCGTGCAGCCCCGCCGCGACCCCGCTGACCTCGATGTGCGGCGCGTGCTCGGCCAGCGCGGCGACGAGCCGGTCCCGGCGGCTCCGGTAGCGCTGTCGCATCCGCCGTACGTGACGGTCGTAGGACCCGGAGACGATCAGGTCGGCGAGGGCCAGCTGGTCGAGCACGCTCGCCCAGGCCTCGCGCTCGCCCTTGGCCGCGAGTACGTCGCCGACGTACCGCTCGGGCAGCACCATCCACCCGAGCCGCACCGCGGGCGACAGGCTCTTGCTGACCGAGCCGATCAGGATCACCCGCTCGGGATCGAGGCTCTGCAGGGCGCCGACGGGCTTGCGGTCGTAGCGGAACTCCCCGTCGTAGTCGTCCTCCAGCACCACCGCGCCACGCGCGCGTGCCCAGTCGACCACCGCCGCCCGGCGCTCCGCGTGCAGCGGACCTCCGGTGGGGAACTGGTGGGTCGGCGTGAGCAGTACGGCCCGCTCGCGGGCCAACCGGTCGACCCGCGCGCCGTGTTCGTCGAGGGGGAGCGGCACGGTCCGTACGCCCTCGGCCGCGAGCAGCTCCCGGTGGAAGGGCAGTCCGTACGCCTCCACGGCGAGCGGACCGCGCAACACCCCGAAGAGCAGCCGCAGGGCGTGGGCGAACCCGGAGCAGATGACGATCCGGTTCGGTTCCGTCCGCACGCCACGCGCGCGTGCGAGGTATGCCGCGAGAGCCGCCCTCAGCTCCGGCCGTCCTGCGGGGTCGCCGGGACCGAAGACCTCGTTGGGTGCCCGGTTGAGTGCCCGGCGGTAGGAGGCCAGCCAGGCGGACCGGGGGAAGCCGGAGACGTCGGGGGTGCCTTGCCGGAGGTCGTGGCGGGCGGTACGCGCACGGGGCCGGTGCACGGGCTCCCCCGCGTGTACGGCCGGCTGGAGCGGCCCGGTCCGTTCGGCGACGCGGGTGCCGGAGCCCTGGCGGGCGGTGAGCCAGCCCTCGGCGACGAGTTCGGCGTAGGCGTCGGCCACCGTGTTGCGGGCCAGGCCGAGATCGGCGGCGAGCGAGCGGTAGGGCGGCAGTCGGGTCCCCGGGGCGAGCCGCCCGCTGCGTACGGCGTCCCGCAGCGCCCCGATGAGCGCGGCCCGTCTGCTCCCCGGACCGGAGAGTTCCAGGTGCAGGTCGGAGCCGATCCGCTCCGCGTAATTGACCCATGGTTCCGCCACGGAAATGCACCCTACAGCCGGTCTTTCCGCCCCGTAGGTTGATTGCATGACCACGACGAACACGCACGTGACAGGTATGGCTCGACTGAACCTCGCCAAGGCCGCCCCGAAGGTGTTCCGGGCTCTGGTCGGCTTCGACACGGCGGCGCGTGAGGGCCTCGATCCCGCTCTCGTCGAGCTGATCCAGATCCGCGCCTCCCACCTCAACCACTGCGCGTACTGCCTCCACATGCACACCAACGACGCCCGCAAGGCCGGCGAGTCGGAGGACCGCCTCCACATGGTCCCGGTCTGGCGCGAGGCCCGCCATTTCTTCACGGAGAAGGAACAGGCGGCCCTCGCCCTCACGGAGGCGGTGACGCTGGTGGCCGACGGGGGAGTCCCCGACACGGTCTACGCGCAGGCCGCGGCTGTTTTCGACGAGCAGGAACTGGCCCACGTACTGTCCCTGATCCTCACGATCAACACGTGGAACCGGGTGGCCCTGGCCACGGCGAAGGTGGCGGGGACGGACGAGCGAGGGTGAGTGGGCGGGGGTTCGGTGGGTGGGTGGGGTCGGCGTATGGAACTTCCCTGCCCGGGATCCTCCCGTGCCGCCTTACACCGTCATCGGCCGGTCGTACGGCCCGATCGGCGCCGGCAGTCGTGAACTCCCCGTCAGGTAACGGTCGACCGCAGCCGCGACCGCCCGCCCCTCCGCGATCGCCCACACGATCAACGACTGCCCCCGAGCGGCGTCCCCCGCGGCGAACACCCCCGGCACGTTCGTGGCGAACCCCGCATCCCGCGCGACCGTCCCCCGAGGCTCCATCTCCAGGCCCAGCTGCTCCACGAGCCCGTCCCCCCGATCCGGCCCGGAGAACCCGAGCGCCAGCAGCACGAGGTCGGCGGGAAGTGTCCGCTCCGAGCCCTGCACCGGGCGCCGCACCGCGTCCACCTCGACGAGATGCAGCGACCGCACATGCCCGTCCTCGTCCCCGGTGAAGCGCAGCGTCGACGCCGCGAACAACCGCGCGTCCGCATCGGCCGAGGGCGACGTCTCCAGATCACGGGCTTCCTCGTGCGCCGCCGACAAGCGGTAGATCTTCGGGTAGGTGGGCCACGGCTCGACATCCTCGTCCCGCTCGCTCCCCGGTTGGGCGTAGATGTCCAACTGGGTCACGGAGGCGGCCCCTTCACGCACCGCGGTCCCCAGACAGTCGGCTCCCGTGTCACCCCCACCCACGATCACGACATGCTTCCCGGCGGCCGACATGGGGGACACCGCCAGTTCCCCCTCGCACACCCGGTTGGCCAACGGCAGGTACTCCATGGCCTGCTGGACCCCGGCCAACTCCCGTCCCGGCACGTCCAGTTCACGCCATGCCGTGGCCCCCGTGGCGATCACCACCGCGTCGTACCGCGTCCGCAACTCCGCCGCTCCGACATCCCGCCCGACCGCCGTGGACGTACGGAACTTCGTCCCCTCGGCCCGCATCTGCTCGATCCGCCGCTCAAGATGGCGCTTCTCCATCTTGAACTCGGGGATGCCGTACCGCATCAGCCCGCCGATCCGGTCGTCCTTCTCGTAGACGGCGACGGTGTGCCCCGCCCGCGTCAACTGCTGTGCCGCGGCGAGCCCGGTCGGCCCCGACCCGATCACCGCGACGGTCCGCCCCGAGAGCCGGTCCGGCGGTCGCGGTGGCGTGAACCCGAGCTCCCAGGCCCGGTCCGCGACGGCCGCCTCGACGTTCTTGATGGTCACAGCCGGCTGGTTGATGGCGAGCACACACCCCGCCTCGCACGGCGCCGGACACAACCGACCCGTGAACTCGGGGAAGTTGTTCGTCGCGTGCAGCCGGTCGGCGGCCTGCCGCCAGTCCTCCCGCGAGATCAGGTCGTTCCACTCGGGGATGAGATTCCCCAGCGGACACGCCTCGTGGCAGAACGGGATCCCGCAGTCCATGCAGCGGTCCGCCTGCTTGGTGATGATGGGCAGCAGTGCCCCGGGGACGTACACCTCGTCCCAGTCCCGGACCCGCTCCTCGACCGGCCGACGGGGCCAGTCCTGGCGCGGGGTGGTCATGAATCCCTTGGGATCGGCCATGGCCGTCTTCCTCGCTCACGCTGGTGACGCTGACGCGTCCGACATGGCCGAGCGTCATCGGGCGGCACTCCTGCGGAACTTCTTTCGGCCACGATACGACTCCTCGGCCACTCGCGCAGAGTGCCGGGTAATCCGTCGGGACAGCGCTTTCGCCAGGTTCCGCGCGCTCACGTGAGGGCCAGTACGTACGCCAAGGCCGCCGCGCCCGAGGCGAGTGCGCGGACGTGGTTCCACACCGTCCACTCGCGCACGTACGCCGGCCAGTACGCCGTCGCCTCCGGGGTGCCCGGGTCCAGCCCGAGCAGGGCGTCGTTGCGGGGCACGTTCGCCACCATCGTCAGCCCGAACGTGCCGAACAGATACAGCGCGCTGCCCACCAGGAGCTCCACGGTCCCCTCGTCCGGCCACAGCACGAACGTCACCACCGCGATCACCGCGGACAGCACCGCGGAGCCCGCGAACAAGGCCATGAACGGCGGCCGCACCGCGCTCACGTTGATCGCGTTCATGGCGGCGACGCCCTGCGCGGGCGGCAACGCGGCGAGCGCCCTCATCACGAACGTCGAGAACGCGCAGAACACCCCGGCCACCAGCCCGGTCCCGAGCACCCCGAGCACGACCAGCACGAAGTAAGGCCCATCGATCATCTCAACACCAGCTCCCGCCTCCGGCCCAGCACCACCCGTCCCCACCAGTGAATCCCGCCCCCGCCCCTCCAACCATGGCCATTGCGCGCACCCCCATAAGCAACCGTCCATCCTGTGAGGGGGTGGGTGTCGTGGTCGGGAGCGTCAGCCCGCCTCCTCCCGCACCACCATCCCCAGCCCTCGCCACCCCCTCAGTACCGCCTCCACCCGCCCCGAGATCCGCCGCCGCGCCTCGTGCCGTGCGACCCCGTCCATCAGCAACGCGTCATACGGCGTGTCCACATGCCGCACGGACGCCACCACCGCCGACACCACCGCCCCCTCCGACAAGGCCCGCCCCGCCGCACTCCGCCCCACCCGCCCACTGCCTCGCAGGGACGCATGCGAGGCGATGGCCCGCGCCCGCTCCTCTGGACACCCCGGAAACAGCCGCGCTATCTCCGCAGCGAACGCCTCCGCGAACCGCACGTCCTCCACGGCCCGCCGCCGCGCGTCCCGTACCCGCCGTCTCCGTCGTGCCTCCGCGTCGGCAAGGCACCGCTCCTCGGCCCGCGCCAGCCCCGCCTCCTCGACGAGGACACCCTGCCGCTCGTAACGCCCCTTGCGCCGGTTGAACCGCACGACGACCGCCGACAGCGCGCTCTCCTCCCGCGACCGACGCGTGAGCGCCGTGTCCCCACGCGGCAGGAACACCAGGTGTCCGAGGTCGGCGCAGTCGAGACACCGCGGCGCCCCGCCCTCCACGACGAGCAGTGGCAACGGCCCGCCCCGGCACTCCGCACAGTGCCGCCTCCGCAATGGCTGGACAACGACAAGTCCGCCACGGTCCGGGGGAGTCGCGAGGCCTGTCATGAGGGGTTCATTCCCCGACCACACCCCTCTCCGCCACCCGCGTGCAACGCGTCCTCGACGTCGGCTGACGCATCATGGCCGTGTGCGACTCGAAGCGATCACCTGGGACCGGCTCGGCGAGCGGCTGGCCGACCGACTCCTCGACCTGAAGCCGGCCGACGGCAGCCCCTGGCCCCGCGTCGCCCTCGACGGTGCCCCGGCAGCCCGCCCGGGCGAACTCGCCCAACGGATCGGTGAGGCCCTGCGGATACGTGGCCGGCCTTCGCTCGTCGTCGGCATGGAGGGCTTCCTGCGCCCGGCTTCTCTCCGTTTGGAATACGGCCACCACGACCTGGAGGCCTACTACGACGGCTGGTTCGACACCGGCGCTCTGTGGCGCGAGGTCTTCGGCCCCCTCGAACCCGGTGGCGACGGCCGACTCCTGCCCGACCTGTGGGACCCGGCCACCGACCGCGCCACCCGCAGTCCCTACGTCCATCTCCCGCCCGGCGGCGTCCTGTTGCTCCACGGCCCCCTCCTGCTGCGCCACTGGTTCCCCTTCGACCTGACCGTCCACGTCCTCCTCTCCGAGGGCGCCCTTCGTCGCCGTACTCCCGAGCCCGACCACTGGACCCTTCCCGCCTACGAGCGCTACGCCGACGAGACCGACCCGGCCGGCACGGCCGACGTCCTGGTCCGCGCCGACGATCCCCGCCACCCCGCGTGGACCGGCTGATCCTGCGGATCGGAGGGCCGACTCGGCGCTGCTGAGGCCGGGCGCCGTTGCCCTCGGGTTCCGGGTGCGGGCCACCGGTGGCGCGGCGAGAATGTAGGGCGCCGGGACTTGCGGTGCCGTCCGCGCCGCGCCGGCCGTCCGGCACCGGGAGGTACTCCATGACCACCGCCGGAGACATCATGCACCGGGGAGCCCAGTGGATCCCCGCCCACGAGACCCTCGACCGTGCCGCCCAGCTGATGCGTGAACTCGGCGTCGGAGCCCTGCCCATCAGCGACGCGAACGAACGGCTCTGCGGCATACTCACCGACCGCGACATCGTCATCGGCTGTGTGGCCGTGGGCCGCGACCCGGCCGAGGTGACCGCCGGTGAGATGGCTCAGGGCACGCCCCGCTGGATCGACGCGGGCGCCGACGTGGCCGACGTCCTGCACGAGATGCAGGCGCACCGGATCCGCAGGCTCCCCGTCATCGAGAACAAGCGTCTGGTGGGCATGATCAGCGAATCCGACCTGGCCCGGCACCTGACGGACGAGCAGATCGCCGGCTGGGCCGAGAGCGTCTACGCGCGCTCCTCCACCACCCACTGACCCTTCCCGCGGACGGACCCGGTCACAGCCAGCCGTTGCGCCGGAAGCCGCGGTACAGCACACCGCAGGCGACGACTATCACGCCCATGACCAACGGGTAGCCGAACGTCCAGTGCAGCTCGGGCATGTGGTCGAAGTTCATGCCGTACACACCGCAGACCATCGTCGGCACGGCGATCACCGCGGCCCAGGCCGTGATCTTCCGCATGTCCTCGTTCTGCGCGACCGTCACCTGCGCGAGGTGGGCCTGAAGGATCGAGTTGAGCAGTTCGTCGAAGGCGGCGATCTGCTCCTTGGCGCGCAGCAGATGGTCCGAGACATCGCGGAAGTACGCCTGTATCTCCGGGGCGACGACCTGGATCGGCCGGGTGGAGAGCTCCTCCAGCGGGCGGCTGAGCGGGGCCACGGCCCGCTTCAGCTCCAGGAGTTCACGCTTGAGCTGGTAGATGCGGCCCGGGTCGACCCGCGCGCCGTTGTCCGCGAAGACCGCCGTCTCGACCAGGTCGATGTCCGACTGCAGGGAATCGGTGACGTCCAGATAGTCGTCGACCACATGGTCCGCGATCGCGTGCAGCACCGCGGCCGGTCCCTTGGCGAGCTGCCCGGGGTCGGACTCCAGCTCCTCGCGCAGCGGGCCCAGCGACCCGTGGCTGCCGTGCCGCACCGTGATCACGAAGTCCTCGCCGACGAACACCATGATCTCGCCGGTGTTGACCACCTCGCTCGTCGCCGTGAGTTCTTCGTGCTCGACGTAGCAGACCGTTTTGAATACGGCGAACAGCGTCTCGCTGTAGCGCTCCACCTTCGGGCGCTGATGGGCCTCGACCGCGTCCTCGACGGCCAGCGGGTGCAGGTCGAAGAGGTCCGCGATGCCCTCGAACTCATGGTCCGACGGCTCGTGCAGGCCGAGCCAGACGAAACCGTCGCGGCTGCTGCGCACCCGCTCCACGGTGTCGACCAGATCACCGTCGACCGGGACGCGGGCCCCCTCCTTGTAGGTCACGCAGTTGACGACCGAGGTGCCCAGCGGGGAGCGGGCGTGGTGGCTCAGGTCGACGCGCGGGCGCCGCCGGGCCAGCCGGGCCACCTTGCGCAGGCCGCCGACCCTGCCGAGGCTCGTGACCTTTCGCAGATTCCCTGCCATGGACATCTGGATCTCCTCGCGTGGATCTCCGTGCGACGCGTTTCTGCGTCCTGGCGCGCCAGTTTGCCAGGTCGGCGCAAGCCCCGGGTGAGCCTGTGGACAGGGGAGGTTCCGCTTGGTTCCCGCCTGTGGAAAACCGGTCCGCACCGGCTTCGGTGCCGGTCGCCCGACCGACGGACGGCATCTCTGTCTTCGTATCTGTCTTCGTAGGAATCGCGTCGTCCGCTTCGGACCGCCCGACGACTGGGATCATCGCGCCATGACACGACCCGACGGGTATCTCCTCGACAACCAGCAGGCGGAGGCGAGGGAGCGCTTCAACGCCTTCGCCACCCTCTTCGACCCCACCACCTTCCGGCACATCGAAGGATTCGGCATCGGGTCCGGCTGGCGCTGCTGGGAGGTCGGCGCGGGCGGCACGTCCGTGGTGTCCTGGCTGGCGAAGAAGGTCGGTCCGACCGGAAAGGTCGTCGCGACGGACATCGACACCACGCTTCTCACAGCGGTCGCCCGCCCGCCGGTGGACGTGCTGGTCCACGACGTGAGCGCCGAGGAACCCCCCGGGGAGGGCTTCGACCTGGTGCACGCCCGGCTCGTCCTGGTCCATGTGCCGGACCGGGAACGGGCCTTGCAGTCGATGATCAACTCCCTGCGTCCCGGCGGCCGGCTCCTGCTGGAGGACGGCGATCCCGCCCTGCAACCCCTGACCTGCCCCGACGAGTACGGCCCCGAGCAGCAACTGGCGAACCGGCTGCGCCAGGGCTTTCGCCGGCTGCTCGCCGACCGCGGTGCCGACCTCGCCTACGGCCGCACCCTCCCGCGCCTGCTCCGCGAGGCCGGTCTGCGTCAGGTCGCCGCCGACGCCTACTTCCCGCTCGCCTCGACGGCCTGCGCCGCCCTGGAGTCCGCCACGATCCGCCAGATCCGCGGCCGGCTGGTCACGGCGGGCCTTGCCACGGACGAGGACATCGACCGCCACCTCGCCAACGTCGCCACCGGCACCATGGACCTGGCCACGGCCCCGCTGATCTCGGCATGGGGGCGCAAGGCGTAGCAGTGGCAGGGGAGCGGAAGTCGGGGCGCCGGTGGCCGGTCGGGAGCCCGGAGAGGCGCCCGCCGGGCCCTGCTGCCGAGCCCGAAGCCCGGCGGCGGCGCCGGCAACGGCCGCCCGGGGTGCGCGTGACGGCCGTCGATCCCGTCCGGTCGGAGTGCTCGCGACCGGCCGTCAGTCCGGCACCGGCGGCCTTCCGCCCACCCGCTCGACCGCCAGCGCGCCCGCCCGGCATCCTTCGGCCGCCGCTTCCTCGGGTGCGGCGCCCGCCAGCAGAGCCGCGAGGAAGGCGCCGGTGAAGGCGTCCCCCGCCCCGGTGGTGTCCCGGGGCGTCGCCGCTACGGCGGGCACGCGGGCGTACACGGTGCCCGAGCGGGCGATCAGGGCTCCCCGCGCCCCCTGCTTGGTCACCACCAGCGGGACGTGGCGGCTCAACTTGGCCGCCGCGTCCGCCACATCGGGCAACCCGGTGAGCAGGCACGCCTCGTCCAGGCTCGGCAGCAGGACGTCCACCCCCTCGACCAGCGAGAGAAAACGGTTCACCCCCAGCTCCCGGAGGAAGGCCGCCGACGCCGGGTCGACGCTCACCGGAACACCACGCGCGTGTGCCGACTCCAGGGCCACCGCCACCAGCGCCCGGCTCGGCTCCGAGAACAGGAGATAGCCCGACAGATGCAGCCTCGCCACCCCGTCGAGCAGGGCGTCCGACCAGTCGTCCGGCTCCAGCCGCAGTGACGCGCCGCTGTCGGTGAGGAACGTCCGCTCGCCGGCCTCCCCCGTGTCCACGAGGCAGATCACCGTCCCGGTCGGCGCCTGCGGATCGACGACCAGCTGCGGCCGTACTCCGCAGGCGGCCAGCTCCCGCTCGTGCCACGCGGCCGCGTCCGCGCCCACCCGGCCCAGCAGCCGTACCTGCGCACCGCCCCCTCGGGCGGCCCAGCAGGCCACGTTCGCCCCCGCTCCGCCCGGCACCGTACGGATCGCGGCAGCGGTGTCCGTACCGGCGGCGAGCGGTCCCCGATGCCGGGCGACGACGTCCGTGATGACGTCCCCGACGACCAGGAGGGCACCGCCCCGGACGGCCGCGGCGGCACCGTGCCCGTCCGTCGTCACGCCCCGGCCCGGGCAGCTGCGATCCGGGCCGCCAGCCGCACATTGCCCCGCACCGCCGCCAGGTTGGCGCTCAGGGAGGCGCCGTCGGTGTGCCGCACCAGGTAGCCCAGCAGGAACGGCGTGACCCCCTGGCCGGTGACTCCCGCCTCCTCACAGGCCTGGAGCGCTTCCGCGAGCACACGCGCGTGCAACCCGGGATCCAGTTGCTCCTCCTCGGGCACGGGGTTGGCCACGATCAGCGCGGAGCCGGGCGCGCCCAGCGCCTGCCGCGCCCGCATGACCTCCGCCACCTGCTCGGGGGAGTCCAGCCGCCACTCCACGGGATGGCCGGAGTCGGACAGATAGAAGCCGGGGAAGCGGTCCGTTCCGTACCCGGCGACCGCGACTCCCAGGGTCTCCAGTCGCTGGAGCGTCGCGGGCACGTCCAGGATGGACTTCACGCCCGCGCACACCACGGTGATCGCGGTACGCGCCAGCAGGCCGAGGTCGGCCGACTCGTCCTGGGTCGTCGTCCACTCCCGGTGCACCCCGCCGAGCCCGCCCGTCGCGAACACCTCCACCCCGGCCAGGGCCGCCAGCTGCGCCGTCGCCGACACGGTGGTCGCCCCGCTCACCCCCGCGGCCACCGCGAGCGGCAGATCCCGGTGGCCCAGCTTGCGGATCCCGTCCTCGTTCGCGACCCGCTCCAACTGCTCCTTGTCCAGGCCGACCCGGGGGCGCCCGTCCAGTACGGCGATCGTCGCCGGTACGGCCCCCACCTGCCGAACAACGTCCTCCAGCTCCAGCGCCACCTGCAGATTGCGCGGACGCGGCAGCCCGTGCGCGATGATCGTGGACTCCAGGGCCACCACGGGTCGACGCGCGTCGATCGCCTCGCGCACCTCTTCGGACATCACCAGCACCACGGGCCTGCCTCCTGTCGATCGGTCTTCCCTCATGTCTGGCGGGCGGCGCGTCCGGTCAAACCCTTGCGGGCTGTGGAGGACGACACCAGCCTGGGGTGCATGACGGACAACTCGACACGTCTTGACCATGTCGTCCTCTGGGTGCGCGACCCGGTGGCATCGGCCGACTTCTACGAGAAGACCCTGGGCATGGAGCCCGTGAGGCTCACCGACTTCGCCGCCGGGGCGGTGTCCTTCCCCTCCGTACGGCTCAACGACGAGACCGTCTTCGACCTCATGCCGCTCACCCTGGCGGACGGCATGAAAATGGTCCCCGGCGCTGCCGAGAGCGCGGGACACCCCGTCAATCATGTCTGCCTGGCCCTGCCCGCCGACGATTTCGAGACTCTCCGCGCCCGCCTCGAGGAACGGTCCGTGCCCGTCTCGGACTTCTCCCACGACTCCTTCGGCGCCCGCGGAATGGCCCGGCGCAGCTTCTACTTCCGCGACCCGGACGGGAACGTGTTCGAGGCACGCCACTACGACTGACCTCGCGCGCGACGTCTCAGACCGGCTTGACCGCCTTGGTGATGTTCACAAGGCCGTGCAGGATCGCCATCATCTCTGGTTGTCTGATCGCCGTCCTTTCGGCTCCGAGCCCTCGGATGCCGGTGACTGTGCGCACGGCGGGGTCTGCTACCGCGTCGGCCTTCCGGCCGGCCGTCGCGCCCGGCCCTTCACCAAGGGAAGCCGGTCACGTCAGAACAGCGGCTCCGGCAGTACGCCCTCCAGCGCGAGCAGCTTCCGCTTGGTCTCCAGACCGCCGCCGAACCCGCCGATGCCGCCGTGGCTCTCGACGACCCGGTGGCAGGGCACGACCACCGGCAGCGGATTGGAGCCCATGGCCACCCCCACGGCCTGCGCACCACCCGGCTGGCCGACCCGCCCGGCCAGATCGCCGTACCCGACGACCTGGCCGAACCGCACGCCGGACGCCAGCTCGCGCAGCACCTGCCGGTTGAATCCCGAGATCAGCGACCAGTCCAGGGGCAGCTCGAAGTCGTGCCGTTCGCCCGCGAAGTACGCCTCGACCTGGCGTATCGCCTCGGCAAGCAGCGGAGAGCCGGGCGCCTCGACGGGCTCGGTGCCCAGCCGGGACGCGAGCCGTTCCAGCGCCTTGGTCCGGACCGCGTCGGTGGCGTGGAAGACCACGTTGACCAGACCCTCGTCGGTCGCGGCCAGCAGCAGCGGGCCGATGTCCGTGCCGACGACGGTCCACACGATCCGCTGCTCGTCCTGCCCATGGCTGTTCATGCGACCACCGTACGAGCCGCCACTGACAACCCGCCGCGACCTGCGCGAACACCCCGCTACTCGCGCAGCGCGTCCCGCACCACGTCCGGCTTGTCGGTGATGATGCCGTCGACGCCGTACCCGGCGACCCCGCGTGCGGCGGCCGCGGTGTCGACGGTCCAGGTGAAGACCTCCAGAGGCTTGTCGTGCGGGCCGGTGAAGGCCTGGACCGCGGAGACATAGGCCCTGGAGACGGAGGTGTACGACGGGTTGATCTGATCGGCGAAGGCCGCGTACGCGTGCAGGTCCCCCACGGACGGCGTTCCGAGGAAGCCGGTCTTCACCGCGGGCTCGAGATCGTGGACGGTCCGCAGACTGTCCGCGCTGAAGCTCTGCACGATCAGCCGGTTCCGGTGCTCCCGGTCGAGCCACCCCTCGTTCCCGAGGAGCTTGAGGGTCTCCCGCTCGACGCCCGGGTACAGCTCCGGGTTCTTGAGTTCGAGAAGCAGCTTCTGATGGTGAAGATCGACGCGGTGCACATACTGTTTCAGCGTCGGCACGCGCGCGCCCGCGTAGGCGGTGGAGAACCAGCGGCCCGCGTCCAGGCGCGCGATCTCGGCGGCGGTGAAGTCCTTCACCTTCCAGGGCGCCCGGCCGGGGAAGACCTGCTCCACGTCGGTGGTGCGTCGGAGGCTGTCGTCGTGCAGGACGACGAGTTCGCCGTCCCTGGTGCGCTGGACGTCGTTCTCGACCCAGAGGGCGCCGAGTCGGGCGGCCTTGTCGACGGCGGCCAGGGTGTTCTCGGGGGCGTAGGCGGAGCCGGCCCGGTGGGCGATGACCACGGGTGGCGTGCCGTCCTCGACGGCCCGGACGTCGGTTGCGGGAAGCAGGAGGGCGACGGTCCCCAGGAGCGCGGTGGTCAGGGCGGTCACGGAGCGCGCGTGCATACGTACTCCTCGCGTCGAGCCATCACGTACAGCACAACTGTGACAGCACCGCGTCAACGGCACCGGGGTGCAGAATGGACACATCCTGAATGGGCGTGTCCCAAGTCCGCTCACTGGTGTCGCACAACTGGGGCAAGGGCGTGTTTCTTTGCCGGAAAATCGTTCGACCATTCCGGTGGCGGTCATACTCTCTGCCTCGACCCCGACCGCTCGCGCGGTGCTGGGCAGGGGCACATTTCAGGGAATTCCAGGACGTAAGAGGGCGGAAGGGCAGCCGCGCATGCAAGGCACGGTCGACGGATTCAGCTACGGACTCGTCACACCGCTGGTGGCCTACCTCATGGCCTGCCTCGGCGGTGCCCTCGGCCTGCGCTGCACCACCAGATCCATGCTGGTCAGCCGGTCCTGGCGGCCCGGCTGGCTGGTCCTCGGCTCGGCGGCGATCGGCTCCGGCATCTGGACCATGCACTTCGTCGCGATGATGGGGTTCAAGGTCCGGGAGGCGCCGATCCACTACGACAGGGCCATCACCTTCGCGAGCCTGGGCGTCGCCATCGTCATGGTGGGCATCGGGGTCTTCATCGTCGGCTACTGGGGCGCGACCGGAACGCCCCTGATGACCGGCGGTGCCGTCACCGGTCTGGGCATCGCCTCGATGCACTACCTGGGCATGGCCGGCATGCGCCTGAACGGGCAGCTGGAGTACAACACGGTCACCGTCGCGATCTCCGTGGTGATAGCCGTCGTCGCCGCCACCGCCGCCCTGTGGGCCGCCGGCCAGGTCAGAGGGTTCCTGTGGAGCGTGGGCGCGAGCCTGATCATGGGCCTGGCCGTCACGGGCATGCACTACACCGGCATGGCCGCCCTCAGCGTCCATCTGCACGGCACGTCCGCCCCCGTCTCCGGTGACTCGCCCGCCTCCCTGCTCGCGCCGATGATGGTCGGCCCGCTGTCCTTCCTGCTGCTCGCGGGCGTCGTCGTGCTGTTCGATCCGCTGATGGTCATGGGCAAGCCCGTCTGGTCGCCCGCCGAGCACAAGCCCGGCGTCCCGGCCCGCGAACTCGTCGACCACCCGCCCGCCCGGCGCCCCTCGCTCCGCCCCCACCGGGACGTGACCCACCACGACGTCCGCACCCCGCAGAACCGCTGACCGACCGTGGCCGCGGGCGCCCGGAACCCTTGATCGGGCCGCGTTGTCAGTGGGGAGTCGTACGGTGGACACCATGCGGCCCGTTTCCCACATCGAACGTACGGTGGCGCCCTTCGAGGTCGTCAGCTCCTACCAGCCCAGCGGTGACCAGCCGGCGGCGATCGCCGAGCTGGCCAAGCGCATCGAGGCAGGTGAGAAGGACGTCGTCCTGCTCGGCGCGACCGGCACCGGAAAGTCCGCCACCACCGCCTGGATGATCGAGAAGCTCCAGCGCCCCACCCTGGTGATGGCCCCGAACAAGACGCTGGCCGCCCAGCTGGCGAACGAGTTCCGCGAGCTCCTGCCGAACAACGCCGTCGAGTACTTCGTCTCGTACTACGACTACTACCAGCCCGAGGCCTACGTCCCGCAGTCGGACACTTACATCGAGAAGGACTCCTCGATCAACGAGGAGGTCGAGCGCCTGCGCCACTCCGCGACCAACTCGCTGCTCACCCGCCGCGACGTCGTCGTGGTCGCCTCCGTCTCCTGCATCTACGGCCTCGGTACTCCCCAGGAGTACGTGGACCGCATGGTCCCCCTCAGGGTCGGCGACGAGATCGACCGCGACCAGCTGCTGCGCCGCTTCGTGGACATCCAGTACACCCGCAACGACCTGGCCTTCACCCGAGGCACCTTCCGGGTCCGCGGCGACACCATCGAGATCTTCCCGGTCTACGAGGAGCTCGCCGTCCGCATCGAGATGTTCGGCGACGAGATCGAGGCCCTCTCGACGCTCCACCCGCTCACCGGCGAGATCATCAGCGACGACGAGCACCTGTACGTCTTCCCGGCCTCCCACTACGTCGCAGGGCCCGAGCGCATGGAGCGGGCCGTCAACGACATCGAGAAGGAGCTCGGGGAGCGCCTGGCCGAGCTGGAGAAGCAGGGCAAGCTCCTGGAGGCCCAGCGCCTGCGGATGCGCACCACCTACGACCTCGAGATGCTCCGCCAGATCGGCTCCTGCTCCGGTGTGGAGAACTACTCGATGCACTTCGACGGCCGCCTGCCCGGCTCCCCGCCGAACACGCTGCTGGACTACTTCCCGGACGACTTCCTGCTCGTCATCGACGAGTCGCACGTGACCGTGCCCCAGATCGGCGCGATGTACGAGGGCGACGCCTCCCGCAAGCGCACCCTCGTCGACCACGGCTTCCGCCTCCCGTCGGCCCTGGACAACCGCCCTCTGAAGTGGGAGGAGTTCACGGAGCGCATCGGCCAGACCGTCTACCTGTCGGCGACACCCGGCAAGTACGAGCTCTCGCGCGGGGACGGCGTCGTCGAGCAGATCATCCGCCCCACCGGCCTGGTCGACCCCGAGGTCGTCGTCAAGCCCACCGAGGGCCAGATCGACGACCTGGTGCACGAGATCCGCACCCGCACCGAGAAGGACGAGCGTGTCCTGGTCACCACGCTCACCAAGAAGATGGCCGAGGACCTCACCGACTACTTCCTGGAGCTCGGCATCCAGGTCCGCTATCTGCACAGCGACGTCGACACCCTGCGCCGCGTGGAGCTGCTCCGCGAGCTGCGCTCCGGGGAGTTCGACGTCCTGGTCGGCATCAACCTCCTGAGGGAGGGCCTCGACCTGCCCGAGGTGTCCCTGGTGGCCATCCTCGACGCCGACAAGGAGGGCTTCCTGCGCTCCGGCACCTCCCTGATCCAGACCATCGGCCGCGCCGCACGCAATGTCTCCGGCCAGGTCCACATGTACGCCGACAAGATCACCCCGGCGATGGAGAAGGCCATCGACGAGACCAACCGCCGCCGGGAGAAGCAGGTCGCGTACAACAAGGAGCGGGGCATCGATCCCCAGCCCTTGCGCAAGAAGATCAACGACATCGTCGCGCAGATCGCCCGCGAGGACGTGGACACCGAGCAGCTTCTCGGCTCCGGCTACCGCAAGGGCAAGGACGGCAAGGCGGCCAAGGCGCCCGTGCCCGCCCTCGGCGGCAAGGCGGCCGGTACCAAGGCCGCCAAGGGCAAGGCCAAGGAGACCGTCCCGACCGACCGGCCCGCGGCCGAACTGGCCGGGCAGATCGAGGAGATGACGGCACGCATGCGTGCCGCCGCCGCCGACCTCCAGTTCGAGATCGCGGCCCGGCTGCGCGACGAGGTATCCGAGATGAAGAAGGAGCTGCGCCAGATGAAGGAAGCGGGCCTGGCCTGACCGCATCGCGCTGTGTTGCAAGACCGACACAAAGTGCGCTTCAGGGTGCGTCACCGTCAGCGGCCCTGCGTAGGGTTCGGGACAACCGCGGGGGCCGCGGCAACAGGGGACAGCAGCGAGAGGGGTTCGGCGCGTGACCGTCAACATGACCAAGGGTCAGGCCATCAGTCTGCAGAAGAGCGACGGAGGCAGCCTGACCGCGGTGCGCATGGGCCTCGGCTGGCAGGCGGCTCCCCGGCGCGGCCTGTTCGGCTCGCGCACGCGGGAGATCGACCTCGACGCCTCCGCCGTCCTGTTCGCGGACAAGCAGCCCGTCGACGTCGTCTTCTTCCGCCACCTGGTGAGCGACGACGGCTCGGTCAAGCACACCGGTGACAACCTCGTCGGCGGCGTCGGGCAGGGCGGGGACGACGAGGCGATCCTCGTCGACCTGGCCCGCGTCCCGGTCCACGTCGACCAGATCGTCTTCACCGTGAACTCCTTCACGGGCCAGACCTTCCAGGAGGTCCAGGACGCCTTCTGCCGCCTGGTCGACGAGACCAACGGCCAGGAGCTGGCCCGCTACACCCTCGCCGGCGGCGGCGCCTACACCGCCCAGATCATGGCGAAGGTGCACCGGACGGGCGCGGGCTGGACGATGACGGCCCTCGGCACCCCGGCCAACGGCCGGACCTTCCAGGACCTGATGCCGGCGATCCTGCCGCACCTGTAGCCGGCCGCCGAGCGGCACCGACCGACACCACGACACAGGGGGAGAAGGCGATGACGGCCGAGCTGGTGCGGGGGCAGAACCATCCGCTCTCCCAGGCCCGACTCGAGATCCGGATCGCGGCCGGTACGCCGGTCGTGGCCGGGGCCACGCTCGGCGACGAGCACGGCACAGTGCACGGCGTGGAGTGGGTCGTCCATCCGGGCGCGCCCACCCTGCCGGGTCTGGAGGTCTCCCGGCAGGCGGCCGCCGACCACCGCCTCGCGGTCGATCTGGGCGCGGTGCCCGAGGCCGTCCACCGGGTCCATGTGCTGCTCGCGCTGCCCGCGGCGGGCGGCCCCGTGCGCTTCGGCGCCGTCGCCGCCCCCTTCGTCGCGGTCACGGGCCTGGACGGCACCGAGCTCGCCGGCTACACCATCACCGGCCTGGACGCCGAGTCCGCGGTCGTCGCGCTGGAGCTCTACCGCCGCCAGGGCGCCTGGAAGGTGCGCGCCGTGGGGCAGGGCTATGCGGGCGGCCTCCCCGAACTCCTCGCCGACCAGGGCCTGCCCCAGGCCCGGCAGCTCGCCCACGACATCCATGAGGCGGTGGCCCGGGGCCTGTCCCGCGCGGTGCCGATGCCACCGCCGCTCATGGCGGACGGCGACCGCCCCCGGCAGACGGCCACGCCGACGCCGGGCCCGGACCAGGGCTCGCCCGCGGCCCAGGCCGCCCCCGGTGCCGTACCACCGCAGCAGCCGGCGTCGCCGTACGGCACCCAGCCACCCGGCACCCCACCGCAGCCGATGTCCCCGCAGGGCGGCCCGGCCGCCGGCACGCCGCAGCCCGCCTCTCCCTACGGCACGCAGGGCACCCCGGTGACCGGTGCATCGCAGCCCGGGTATGTCCAGGGGCCCGCGGACACCACCGCCCAGCCGCCCACCGTGGGCGGTCCCATCGACTACAGCCATCCCCGACGGCAGAACACCGCCGCGCCGCCTCCTCCGCCCGCCGCGCCCCCCGCCCGGCCGGGGCAGCCCGCGCGGCCCGTCGCCGGGGACGCGACCGGCTGGTCCATGGAGGAGCGGCTCTACAACCAGGTGTGGGGCATGTTCGAGGACCTGGCCCGCTCCACGGCCGCGTACCGCAGTGCCGTCGACTTCGCCGACTCGCGCATGGAGAAGGAGCTGGACGCCGCCCTCGCCGACCCGCGCAACCGGATCGGCGGACAGGGCGAGGCCGCACGCGAGGCCGCCCGCACCAAGTACTCCCAGCTCGTCGAACAGGCCCGTGCGGTCTACGACCGCGATCTCGGCCAGCTCACGGCCGAGTCCGAGGTCGTCGAACCCGCCCTGCCGCCGGCGTACGCCCGCTGGGACAACCCCGTCTGGCACGGCTACCGGGTGCCGTTCGAGGTTCCCATGGCCGTGCGCCTGGGCGACCTGCATCTGCCCGAGTGCGCCGAGCTGCGCATCCCTATGCTGGTCCGGCTGCCGCTGGAACGCGGCCTGTGGATCGACAGCGGAGCCGCCGGATCGCTCGACGGCTCGTTCCTCGACGCCCACGAACTGCACCGACTCGCCATGGACACGGCCGTGGCGGTCGCGGCCCGGCTCCTCGCCGTCCATCCCGCCGGGGACTACACCCTGCATGTCATCGACCCGGCCGGCTCGGGGGCGCAGGCGCTCGCCCCGCTGGTGTGGACCGGCGTGCTCGCGGCTCCGCCCGCCGTCGGCGCCGCGGGCGTGGCGGACGTCCTGGCCCGTCTCACCGAGCGCGTCGACCTCGTGCAGATGGCGGTGCGCGGCGGCGCGGCCGACTCCCTCCCGCCCGGCCTCGACACCTCCGAACAGCTCCTGATCGTCAACGACTTCCCGCACGGCTTCGACGACCGGGCCGTGACCCAGCTGCGCTACCTGGCGGACGAGGGACCGTCCGTCGGCGTCCACCTGATGATGGTCGCGGACCGTGAGGAGGCCTCCGCCTACGGCCCCCTCCTCGACCCCCTGTGGCGCTCGCTCATGCGGCTGACGCCCGTGCCCGACGACCACCTCGCCGACCCGTGGGTCGGGCATGCCTGGACCTACGAGCCCGCGCTCGTCCCGCCCGGCAGCCAGGTCCTCCAGCAGGTCCTGAACCAGGTCGCCCAGGCTCGCACCAAGTACACGTAAAGGCTGCCCACCAGGTATTTTGACCTTTCTTTTGCCAATCGCTTTACCTTTCCTTGGTGATTGGGTACGGTTGGTGGCACGGAGGGGAGTACTCCCTGTCGACCGCGGCGTACCCGTCAATACGGATCAGGCCTGATCCCGGGGCGCCGGCCCACCGTGGGTGGAAGAGACCTCCGGCAGCGCGACGACGCTGGTTACTTGCCGTTACGTATTGCCGGAGGAACTGTGGACGTTTCCATGACCCTGTGGGTCCTGACGATCGTTGGCCTCGCCGCCCTCATCGCGGTCGACTTCTTCATCGGCCGCAAGCCGCACGACGTGTCTCTGAAGGAAGCGGGCATCTGGACGGTTGTCTGGATCGCCCTGGCCGGCCTCTTCGGGCTCGGTCTGCTCGTCTTCGGCGGAGGCCAGGCCGGCGGAGAGTTCTTCGCGGGCTTCATCACCGAGAAGTCCCTGAGCGTGGACAACCTCTTCGTCTTCGTCCTGATCATGGCGAAGTTCGCGGTGCCCTCGCAGTACCAGCAGCGGGTGCTTCTCGTCGGGGTCCTCATAGCCCTGGTGCTGCGCGCGATCTTCATCGCCGCCGGCGCTGCGATCATCGCCAGCTTCGCCTGGGTGTTCTACATCTTCGGCGCCTTCCTCATCTGGACCGCCTGGAAGCTCATCCAGGAGGCCCGGGCGGACGAGGAGGAAGAGGAGTTCGAGGAGAACAAACTACTCAAGGCCGTCGAGCGCAGGTTCGGTGTGGCCGACCGTTACCACGGCACCAAGCTGTGGATCGTGGAGAACGGCAAGCGGGTCATGACCCCGATGCTGGTCGTGATGCTCGCCATCGGCTCGACCGACGTGCTTTTCGCGCTCGACTCGATCCCCGCGATCTTCGGCCTGACCCAGGACCCGTACATCGTCTTCACGGCCAACGCCTTCGCCCTGATGGGCCTGCGCCAGCTGTACTTCCTCATCGGCGGCCTGCTGAAGAAGCTGGTCCACCTCAGCTACGGCCTGTCGATCATCCTGGGCTTCATCGGCGTCAAGCTGGTGCTGCACGCCCTGCACGAGTCCGGCGTCCACGTCCCCGAGATCAGCATCCCGGTCTCGCTCGGGGTGATCTGCTCGGTCCTGATCGTCACCACGATCACCAGTCTCATGGCCACCAGGAAGCGGGCGGCGGCCGAGGCGGCGCAGGCGGAGGGCGAAGGCGCTCCGAAGGACAGCATCGAGGCCTGACCACGGCCGACGTAGGAAGAACCACCACTGGGAGCGGAGCGCGGCGAATTGCCGGGTACCGCTCCCGGTGCTTGTTTGGTTCCAGTGCGCGTCCCCCGGCCCGGGGGCGCCGTGGCCGGCTGGAGACACCCATGACGTTCGTGCAGATCATCGGCTTCGAGACCGAGCGCCTGGAGGAGATGCGGCAGGTGCTGCAGGAGGCGGGGCAGCGCAGCGCCGGCCGGACGGGCGGCCCGACCCACAGCATGCTCCTGAAGGACCGGGACAAGCCCAACCACTATCTGGCGGTGATCGAGTTCGACTCGTACGACGAGGCCATGCGCAACAGCGACGACCCCGAGACGAACAAACTCGCGGAGCAACTGAGCGCGCTGAGCATCGGCGAGCGCGTCTACACCAACTGCGACGTCCTGGAGTCGGGTGAAATCAAGTAGCCCCGGAGTGGTGCGGTGCCGGGCGGCCTCTGCGACGATCGCAGCATGATCGCTCGGCTCAGGTCGCTCACCACGAGCTGGACGTCCGTCGTGCCGGTGCTCGCGGTCGTCCTGCTGGCGTTCACCTGGGGCCGCGATCTCTCCGGCCCGCTCGTCCTCGGCTCGGCTCCACCCACATGGTGCTGCTGGCCCTGACGGTGGTGGTGAGCTCCCTGACGGTGGTTCCGGGGCGGGCCACACCGCTCCAGGGCGGCGTCCACCTGGTGGTGTTCGCGGCCTACCTCGAACTGGCGGTCAACCCGTAGCGGGTCAATCCAGAGCAGGCTCGGCCTGATCAGTACGTGACGGTGATGCGCCGGGCGGGACCGTCGACGCGCACGAGACCGCCGTAGGGGATGACGAGTTGGGGATCGGTGTGGCCGTAGTCCACATCGAA
This sequence comes from Streptomyces sp. NPDC102270, assembly GCF_044766405.1. Taxonomy (NCBI): domain Bacteria; kingdom Bacillati; phylum Actinomycetota; class Actinomycetes; order Kitasatosporales; family Streptomycetaceae; genus Streptomyces; species Streptomyces sp. NPDC102270. The sequence continues at coordinate 212,092 of NZ_JBIWLX010000006.1, forward strand.
GACGATGGTGGTGTGCGGGGCATAGCTGCGCATGGCCCTCAGTACGGCCTCGCGCTGGTCGGCGGCGTAACGATCCGCCTCCTCCGGGCTGTTGGGGCGCTCGAAGGACCACGTCTTGGGGCGGCCCCACAGCAGTGCGGAGAACCGCTGGAGGAGCCCGCGCTCGCCCATGTTGCGCAGGGTGCGGAAGACTTCGACGTCGCTTGGCATCTCCTCCGAAGTCTCCAGGAGCAGCACTTCGCCGTCGTACCGACTCAGGTCACGCGCGATCTCGCGGTCGGCCATCAGCAGCCAGCCCAGGATCTCCAGGCAACCGCCCCAGGCCCGGCCCTCCACAACCCGGTCGGCGTTCACCCAGGTCCAGCCGTTGCCGGGACGGGTCTCCGGTTCGGAGTCGAAGGTGGCGGGGTCCGCCCAGTCACGGTCGACATCCCGCCAGTGGGCGGCGGGAGTCAGTTCGTACGCGCCCGAGGTGAACAGGGCCGCCCGCAGGGAGTCGGCGGTCAGCGCGCTCATGGCGACCGGCCGCCCGAGCGCGGTCATCACGGTCGCGCCGTGGTAGCCGACGATGCCCGTGTTGTACAGATACGCGAGCAGGTTGGTGTTGTCGCTCATCCCGAAGAACGGCTTCGGGTTCGCCCGGATCAACTCCCGGTCCAGGTACGGCAGTACGGTGATCTGGTCGTCACCGCCGATGGACGCCATGACCGCCTTGACGCTCGGGTCGGCGAACGCGGCATGGATGTCGGCGGCGCGCTCCTGGGGCGTCGAGCCCATCCTGCGGGTCGACGGATACTCGACCGGCTCCAACCCGTACTCCTTGCGCAGCCGCTCGAGCCCGAGCTCGTAGGGGCGCGGGAAGAGCCCCGGCAGGCCTGCGCCGGGGGAGATGACGGCTATACGGTCGCCGGGTACGGGCTTGGGTGGGTACGAGATCGTCGTCATGCCCGGAGGGTACGGGCCGCATCGCGCGCGGCGCACCGTGATAAACCGGGTCCGAGCAGCCCGCTGTCACCGACCGGAGGAACCGTGCCCCGCACCCTGGCCAACGCCCCGATCATGGTCCTCAACGGCCCCAACCTGAACCTGCTGGGCCAGCGTCAGCCGGAGATCTATGGCAAGGACACCCTCGCCGACGTCGAGGCACTGTGCGCCAAGGCGGCGGCCGCGCACGGCGGCACCGTGGACTTCCGGCAGTCCAACCACGAGGGCGAACTGGTCGACTGGATCCACGAGGCGCGCCTGAACCACTGCGGGATCGTCATCAACCCCGGCGCCTACTCACATACGTCGGTCGCGATCCTGGACGCGCTCAACACCTGTGACGGACTGCCGGTGCTGGAGGTGCACATCTCCAACATCCACCAGCGCGAGTCCTTCCGGCACCACTCCTACGTCTCGCTGCGGGCGGACGGGGTCATCGCAGGATGTGGTGTGCAGGGATACGTGTTCGGCGTGGAGCGGGTCGCGGCACTGGTGGGACCGGCACGGGCCGAGGCGTAGGGGGTTGTAAGGCCCGCTCGCAATGGCGGGCACCCCTTACAACCGCCCCGCCTCCACGATCCGCCGCAGGAAGCGCTGGGTGCGCTCCTGCTGCGGGTCGCCGAAGATCTGCGCGGCGGTCCCGCGCTCAAGGACCACACCCGAGTCCAGAAAACACACCTGGTCGGCGACCTCGCGTGCGAAGCCCATCTCGTGCGTGGCCAGCATCATGGTCATCCCGTCGCCCTTCAGGTCGCGCACGACGTTCAGGACCTCGCCCACCAGCTCCGGGTCGAGGGCCGCGGTGATCTCGTCGAGCAGGAGCAGACGCGGACGTACGGCGAGGGCCCGCACGATCGCCACCCGCTGCTGCTGACCACCGCTGAGCCGGTCCGGGTACTCGCCGGCCTTGCCGGCCAGCCCGAGTCGCTCCAGGAGCTCACGGGCGTGCTCCTCGGCCTCCGCGCGGGCCACCCCGTGCACGCGGCGCGGGGCCAGCGTGATGTTCTCCAGCACCGTCATGTGCGGAAAGAGGTTGTACGCCTGGAAGACCACGCCGATACGGCGCCGTACCGCGTCCTGGTCGGCGCGCGGATCGGTGATCTCCTCGCCGTCCAGCCAGATGGCGCCGTCGTCGATCTCCTCCAGGAGGTTGGCGCAGCGCAGCAGCGTCGACTTGCCGGAGCCGGAGGCACCGATCAGCGCGGTCACCGTATGCGGGGCGACCTCCAGGTCGACGTCCCGCAGCACGACCGTGTCGCCGAAGGTCTTGCGGACCGACTCCATCCGCAGCACCGGTGCGTCGCTCATGTGGTACCTCCCTGGGCCCGCTGACGGTCCATCCGTGCCGTCACCCAGTCCGTGAAGCGGGTCATCGGGATGGTCAGCGCCACGAACACCAGGCCCGCGACGATGTACGGCGTGTAGTTGAGGCTCCGGCCGACGATGATGTCGGCGGCCCGTACGGCGTCGATCGCGCCCCCGATCGACACCAGACCGGTGTCCTTCTGGAGGGACACCAGGTCGTTCAGCAGGGGCGGCACCTGGCGACGCACCGCCTGCGGCAGCACCACGTACCGCAGGGCCTGCCGGTTGGAGAGCCCGAGCGAACGGGCCGCGGCGCGCTGCGAGGGGTGCACCGACTCGATGCCGGCGCGGAACACCTCGGCCACGTACGCCGAATACGTCAACGTGAGGGCCGTACCGCCCAGCAGCACCGGGTCGACCGTGACCCCCTGGAGCCGCAGCGCCGGGACGCCCAGGACGACGATCATGAGGTTGATGATGAGCGGAAGCCCGCGGAAGAAGTCCGTGTAGGCGGCGGCCAGGAAGCGCAGCGGGAAGAACACCGGGCCGCGCAGTGTGCGCGCGATGGCGATCAGCATGCCGAGCACCAGCACGGCGACACCGCAGATCAGCAGCAGCCGGACGTTCAGCCACAGCCCTTCGAGGACCTTGGGGAACGCCTCGCGCGCGTACTGCCCGCTGAAGAACGTCTCCTTGGTGCGCGGCCAACCCGGCGCGTTGACGACGACCAGGTAGAGGACGACGGCGGTGACCAGCGTCGACACCGCGGCGATCGCCGTCGCGCGGCGGGCGCGGGTGCGCTTGAGGCGCTCCCGCTCGATCCGCCGCTGCGACGGCGCGTAGGAGCCACCGGCGCCTTCCTGGCCGGCCTCGTCCTTCGTGAGCGTCACTTGAGCACCGGTGCGTCGACGGCGTCCGACAGCCACTCCTGCTCCAGCTCGGCGAGCGTGCCGTCCTTGCGCAGGGCGTCCACGGCGCCGGTCACGCAGGAGGTGAGCGAGCTCCCCTTGTCGAGCACGAGCCCGAACTGCTCCGGCGTGCCGCCCTGGTTCTCGAACTGCCCGACGATCGTGCCGTCGGTCACCTCGGCCGCGGTGATGTAGAAGGCGGTCGGAAGGTCGACGACGATGGCGTCCACCTGCTTGTTCTCCAGCGCGGACTTGGCCTGGTCGTTCTTGGCGTACGCGGCGGCCTGCTGCGTCGGCTTCACCACGTCCTCGATGTAGTTGAGGCTCGTGGTGCCGACCTGGGCGCCCAGCTTGAGGCCCTTCAGGTCGGCGATGCTCGTCGCCTTGGCGGCCTTGGTGCCCTTGAGCGCGATGACGGCCTGGCGCACGTCGTAGTAGCCGGAGGAGAAGTCCACGGCCTTCTTGCGCTCGGCGCTGATCGACACCTGGTTGATGTCGAAGTCGAAGGTCTTCTCCCCGGGTGCGAAGGCCTTGTTGAAGGGGACGCTCTGCCAGACGACGGCGCTCTTGTCATAGCCGAGCTGCTTCGCCACGGCATAAGCGACCGCCGACTCGAAGCCCTTGCCGTTCGCGGGCTTGTCGTCCTTGAACCACGGCTCGTACGCCGGCTCGTCGGTCGCGATCGTCAGCTTGCCGGAGGTCTTGGTGGCCAGCTTGCCCGGGGCGCAGGTGGTTCCGGTCGACCCCGAGGCCTTGGCGGTCGCGGCGTCGTCAGGCTGCGGAGCACAGCCGACGGCGGTGGCGAGCAGGGCAATGGATGCCGCGGCGACGGCGCTGCGCAGTGCGCGGGGGGCAGGATGCATGGCGGGAGAGTGACAGTCCACTGTCCCGTTTGTCGAGGTCACGACGGCAATTGTCCGCATATTGGGAACGGGTGTTGCATTTTTGTGAACTGTTTCCAGACAGGGTGCCGGGCCGCCGGTCGAGGGCGGGGATGAAAGACCGGCGGCCCGTACCGCGCAGGAGCCGTCTTCCTGTGCGGGGCTGCTCCCAGTTGACTGCGCAACCATGTGCGCCGGGAGCGCGTGTGTGACACCGGCGTGTGCGAAGAGTTCACACGGGGCGCGTGCGAAGGGGCAAGCGCGGGGCGCATGCCCACGAGTTCACCACCCCCGTGCGCGCCACTCCGGCAACTGCGGCCGCTCCGCCCCCAGCGTGGTGTCGTTCCCGTGTCCCGGGTACACCCAGGTCTCGTCCGGCAGCACGTCGAAGATCTTCGTCTCGACGTCGTGGATCAGGCTGGCGAACGCCTTGGGGTCCTTGCGGGTGTTGCCCACGCCTCCCGGGAAGCCCTAGGGTCCTCTCCCGTGAACACTAAGACGCTCCCGCGCCGTACCCTCGTCTTTTTGTACGCGCGGATCTCCGAGGACCCCCGCGACCGCCGACGGGGCGTCAACCGGCAGATGAGCGACCTGCGCACGTTCTCCGAGGGGAACGGCTGGGAGGTCGGCGGCGAGTACATCGAGAACGACGTCTCCGCCCACTCGGGCGAAGAACGCCCCGAGTACGACCGGCTGATGGCCGACGCCATCGAGGCCGCCCGCGAACCCGGTGTCCGGGTCATCGTCGCGGGCTACCACCCGTCGCGCGTGTGGCGGCGCCGGGTTGAGCGTGCGCAGGCGATCGAGGACTTGCGGCACGCGGGGTGCTGGGTCGCGTTCGAGTCGGGCGGCCTGTTCAACATGGCGAAGGCGTCGGACCGGTCGCAGCTCGCCAACCTCGGCGAGTCCGACACCGCCGAGTCCGAGGTGAAGAGTGAGCGGGTGGCTCGGGCCGCCCTGGAGCGCGCCCAGGAGGGCCGGGCGAACGGCGCCGTGGCATACGGGTGGCGGCGTCAGTACGAGTACGACGCGCGAGGCCAGGTGAGCGGATTCCATGACCTCGAGGACCCGGTGCAGGCCGGGATTGTCCGGGAGATCGTCACCCGCCTGCTGGCTGGCGGCAGTCTCATCGGCATCACGGCTGACCTGAACGAGCGTGGTGTGCCGTCGCCCGGTGCCGGGATACAGCTCAAGCGGCGGGCGGTCGGGCAGAACGAGGACGGGTCGCTGTGGAACAAGACCAGCGTGAAGAAGCTCGCGCTGCGGCCGGCGAACGTGGGGCTCCGTGTGCACCAGGGCGTGGAGTACAAGGCGGCATGGCCGGCGCTCATCACGGAGGAGCAGTACGCGCAGCTGCGGAACCTGTTCGCGGAGCGGGCCGTGGTGCGGGAGCTGCCGGGGGCGCGGAAGCACCTGCTGACGTGGGGCGAGGTCGCCACGTGCGGGCCGTGCGGGTCGGTGCTCCGGGTTGCTCTGAAGGGGAACGCCAAGCGGGGCAAGAAGCAGCCGACGTACGTCTGCGACGCGGGAGGCTGCGTCGGCCGGAATGAGGAAGCGCTCGACCTCTACGTGGGGCGGGTGGTTGTGGGTGTGCTGTCGCGGCCCGAGGCGGCCGAGGTGTTCCGCGGGGACGACTCGGCGGCCCTGGCGGCCCTGGAGCGGGCGGAGGGGCTGAAGGCGCGCCAGGAGGCGGCGGCGGACGACTACGCGGACGGGATCATCACCCGTGAGCAGTTGCGGCGTATCACGGCGAAGCTGGCGAAGCAGATCACGGACGCGCAGAACGAGGCCCGGCGGCTGCGGCCGGCCTTCGGCCTCGACGCTTTCGACGGCCTTGTGGGGCCTCGGTCGGCGGAGACATGGGAAGCGCTCGAAGTGCCGCAGCAGCGGCGGGTCCTGGACGGCCTGGGCCTGCGCTTGAGGGTGCACCCGGTGGCGCGGCGCGGCCCCGGGTTCGACCAGAGCACCATTGAGCTCCAGTGGGCGCGGACGGGCGACTGAGCGCGCGGATGCCGTACGAGCGTGGCCCCCGATGTCCCGGGGGCCACGTCGTCGTTCCGGCCGAGGTCGGAGGGTTGCTCAGTCGTCGTGGTTGCCGTGCTGGTCGAACTCGACCGGCTCGCCGGTGCTGACCTCGTGCAGCTTCCCGTCCCGGCCGCGCTGGTAGTACCCGCGACCGCCGGAGTCCTCGAAGTGTGCCGCCCTGCTGGCGGGTGAGCGGTCGTACCTGCGGATGCCGAGAGGCCGGGCGTAGCGCTGGAAGTCGGCGTTCGCAGTCCCGTCGTCACCCTCGGCAACGGTGAGCGGGCGGTGGCCCTCAGCCCATGCCCACACGATCGTCGCGTCGACGTTCCCCGTGCCGGTCAGGGTGATGCTGCCTGATCCCTGGTGGGGGAGCAGCAGGGCGTTGGGGTTCACGCCGAGTGCCGCCGCGAGGGCGGTCAGGTCATCGACGTCGATGCGCCGGACATTCTTCGCCGGTTCGGCGCCGGCCTCGGGGGTCCGCCCGTTCTCGATCTTGTTGAGGGCGTCGGCGCTGAGGTTGTGGCCGCGGCGCTTGAGGTCGGCTGAGAGTGCGCGGAGGCTCAGCCCTCGCGCCTCGCGCAGCCTGCGGAGATTGTCCGCGACGGCGCGGGAGGTGGGGCCGAGGTCCATGGGTCCAGTCGCCATAACCGCGACAATATCTGTCGAGATTTCCGAGGTGTGCGTCTGCGTTGTGGCGACGAATGAAGATCGCTGCTAGTGTCGCTGTAATTCTGACACTTACCAGTTCTACCGAGTGAGTTGTCTCGATTACATCGACAGGAGTCCAGGTTATGTCGCACCTGCCCGCGCCTCAGACGCTTCGGTCGGGCGAGTGGATGACGCCCCGCCAGGTGTCGGCGGCGACGCACTACGCCCTCCAGACGCTCGCGAACAACCGCTCCCTCGGGATCGGCCTGCCCTACATCAAGCTCCCGACCGGCCGCATCTGGTACCGGCGCGCGGACGTCGAGGCCCTGCTGGGTGTGGCGGTCGCCGCGTGAACGTCACCCCGGATGGCTGGTGCTCACCGGCCGCAGGTCAGGGTCCCGAGGCGTTCATCGCCGAGTTCGTCGCGTCCCGGCCCCCGCTCACCGGAGCGGAGATAACCGAACTGCGCGCGATCTTCCGGCCCGCCCTGGCCAAGGTCGCGCAGTGCGCGGCCTCCGAGGCGGACACCGATGCCGCCTAACCGCACGCAGACATGCGAAAGGCCCGGCTCCCTCTCACAGTCGCCGGGCCTCTCCAAGCACTCCGCAGGAGCGCCTTCAATGCGCCACACCCTAGCGGGCCCCGTAGTCCGCGCCAACAATCCGGGCTGGTTTTGGGCCGCCGGTACGAACACCGCTCGGCCCATCGTCTCCGGGGGCCTGGGGATCAGGCCGAGCGGCTTCCTACTGGAGGCCCCCAGCATGACGCACTTGCCCGCCTTCCACCCCGCCGCCACGGTCGGCGCCTCCCTCGCCGGGGGTAGCCGATGACGAAGCGCCCCAAGGTAGAGGGAGAGACCCGGGTCGACTCCGAGGACTGGCCCACCTTCTTCACGATGGTCCCGGAGTGGGTGACCTTCTCCGTGCTCAGCGACAGGGCGCACCGGATCTACAGCGTTCTTGCTGCACACCTTCGCCGGGACACCGGAACGCGGCTGACCGGGGTCATCACTCAGGCCGACCTCGCGGCCGTCGTCGGCCTCGCGTCCCACCCGTACCGCGTCCGCCGGTACATCACCGAGTTGGAGGAGCTGGGGGCCGTCAGTGTGATCGAGGAGTGGGACGCGGTCCGCAAGATCCCGATCACTCGCTACGTCGTCCGCTTCAACCCTCCGCCCGGCTTCGCCGGTCACCTCCGGGTCCAGGACTGGCAAGAGGAGCGGCGGGCGGCGCGTGCGGTCCGGATCGCGGAGCGGCAGGAGAAGGAAGCCCGGAGGAAGGGCAAAGCCGTAGGTCAGTCCGTGTCCCCCATTTCTGGGGGACACGAGGCCCCCGAAAATGGGGGACACCAGCCCGCCGAAAATGGGGGTCCTTCTACAGACGAACCTCACCCATACGAAACTTCCTCAGACGGCACAGCGCCTTCGGCGCGTAGCGCCGCTGACGTCCGTAGGACTGGTGCAGGTAGTAGCGCGCGCGAGACGGAAAGCGGCTCCGCCGCGACGGGAGAGGCCAGCTCGTCATCGGGGAAGGGCAGTAGGAAGGCGCGCGTACCGGGACCGCGTGACGCCCAGGCCGCTGCCAAAGCCGCGGCTTGCCGTGAGGTGGAGGCCGGTCTCCCGGCCGCCCTCGTCGCTCTCCTGCCGTACGGGCACATCCCGAAGCGCAACCGGAAGGCGGTCTTGGATGCCCTCGACTCCCGGACCCCGCAGCAGCTTGCCCACCGCGCGGCCCGCCGCTGGCTGACTTACCGCTACGAAGTCGCCCTCCACGACGAGCGCCTGCGCTCCCCGGTCGGCGTCGCCTTGGAGCTGATTGCCCCCACCCCGTACTGCCCAGACCCGTCCTGTGAGGACGGCATCGAGGACGGCCACCTCGGCGGCAAGGCGGAGTGCACCGCGTGCGTCATGCGCCGCCGCGACCGCCGCGACGCCCGCCGCAAGGGCTTGCCGGTACCCACCGGGCGCGCCACCCGGCACGCCCCGATCGTGGAGTGCGCCGACTGCCAGCGCCCCCTTCCGGCCGGAACCCCGGAGGGGACCGTATGCACTCGGTGCACCGCCGAGGCCGCCGCAGCCTTCCAGGCCCTCACCGAGCAGTGGGCCGCCGAGGAGCAGGAACGCGCCGACCAACGGGCCGCCGAGGCCGCCGCCCTGGCCGGCCAGGGACAGCAGCAAGCAGCAGCTGAGGACGAGGAGCAGGCCCGCCTACTCGCTGACCGCCTCGCGACCGAGGCAGCCGAGACGGTCCGGCTCCGGGAGCGGATCCCCGCCGAGAACAGGGCGCTCGCCGGATACGGCAGCGGCGCCCGGTACCCGACCGCTCCCGCCGCCGACCAGCTCTTGGACGAGGCACGCGCCGCTATCGCGGCAGCCAAGACCGCCCGCACCACCGCCGTCCCGTTCTAGGACCCTGCCGGATTCGCCCGCAGGCGGAGCCTGTGGCCCGCACAAGGACGGTCCCGGCCCCCGGGTCTCGGGCCACGCAGACGGCGTCCTGTTAGCACGGCTGTGAGAGCTGGTCGTACCAAGTCAGGTGCTTAGCCGGGTGAGTTCGTCTGCGCGACGGTGGTCCTTCGGGCGGCCGAGGGACCACCGCATATGGATCAGGTCGTCGAGTGCGGCGTAGCGGATGGTGAACCCTGCGGGGTCACGGGTGGTCTCCGCCGAGGTCAGGCAGGGGGTGACATCCATGGCACCCCAGCGCAGCTCGGGAGTGCACAGGTCTCCGCTGGCACAGGTGACCCGGTACCCCACCTGTGATCGGGCGAGATCGGGCAGTTCGGTGCACCGCACCGGGGCAGGGCGTCGCGCAAGGTGTGCGCCTCGTCAGGGGTGCCCTCCCAGAGCAGGTCGAGGTCCCCGGTCAGTTCGGTGGAGCCGTGCATGATGCCGGCGACCTGACCGATGACGACCGCGCGCGAACCGGCGGCATGGATCGCTTGGAGGAAGGGGAAGGGATCGAAGCCGAGTGCCCCGTCGGTGGCGAAGGTGCCCAGTAGATCGTCGGCTTCCTCTGGGCGGCGCCCGATGGGGATACGTTCTCGTGTTGCGTCTTCGGTCCGGGCGATAGCCTGCCGCAGGCCAGGGCAGCTGTCTGGCTCATGGGCCCATCCAACACGGCCGGACCCTGCCGGTGATCAGAGGTGGTCCGCTCATGCGGACAGTGAGCTCAGTTTTGACGGTCTCAGGGGGTGAGGTTGAGTTCGGCCCACACTGTTTTGCCGGGGTGGCGTGGGGTGACGCCCCAGCGGTACGCGAGCCGTTCGAGGAGCTGCAGGCCGAAGCCGCCGGGCTCCGTGTTCTTGGTGGCACGCAGGCACGGCCGGTGGTCGCTGTCGTCGCTGACCGCGATGCGCAGCAGTCGGCCGTTCCAGGAGAGCCGGATCAGGGGTGGGCCGGTGCCGTGGCGGATGGCGTTGGTGATCAGTTCGGAGACGAGCAGTTCGGCGGTCTGGATGATCGGGTGCCGGCGCAGTGGGCTGCCGAATCCTTCGATGCAGTCGTGGACCCAGTGACGGGCGGCCGCGATGCTCGCCGTGACAGGGGAGAAACGCGACTCGCAGGATGGGGTGGTCTGTTCGCCGTTCACGAGGTTCCTCCAGCCTGGGGTGGCGGCCCTGCTCTGCCGCCGACCGATTCTGTACAACCGGTGGCAGTCGTCTGTCGGGTTACCCCTGCCTGCGTGGTGAACCTTCTGTGTCCCTCAGGGGACGGGTTGATCCTGTGAAGGCCGTCCGCTTCCCCTCACCCTCCTGACGACCACGCCGAGGAGACCGGCCGGTTGAGCAGGAAACTCGGCACCTTTCCGCCAGCGTGACGTTCCGGGGTGAGCGGGCCGCACCGTCTCGGGGTTGGCCTCCTCACCACGCGGTAATGGCCTGTGAGGGTTTCTTAGCCCAGTGGTGACGTTGCCGCTGGGATGCCGGGGCAGATGAACCGGGCACGGTCCATGCGGGTGTCCGGCAGGAGGAAGCCAGTGGCCGGTCATGAGATCTATGCCGCCAGCGCGTTGTCGGTGGTGGCCGCGGTACTGCTCACGCGATGGTGCCTGGCGGGCCGACGTGGCAGGCCGCGTACTGCTGGGGTATCCCGTCGTGCCTTGCGCCGAACGGCGCTGAGGGATGGTCTGCGCACAGGCTCAGCCGGGGCCCCGACCGCACAGGGCTGGCTGGCGGACGCGGCACGTGCTCAGCGGGTTGTGCGCGAGGCCGAAGACCTTGTGCACGGCTACTGGCGCCGGCTCAGTCCCCTCTACCTGTCCCAGCGCGATCACCGTCAGCACTGAGCCGGTCGGGCAGGCCAGCCGGTCCCCCGGGTCGGTCAGTTGCTGAGGGCTTGGTGGAGGGTTTCGTGGCAGTCGATGACGGTGTCGACGCCGACGATCTGCAGGGTGCGCAGCACGGCCTCGGTCGGTGCGGCCAGGCGTATCCAGCCGCCGGCCCCGGTGAGGCTGCGGTGGGCGGCGATGAAGATGTTGATGCCGGTGGAGTCTATGAAGGTGACCCGGCTCAGATTCACCACGATGCGGGGGCGGGGGATGCCGGAGGCGTCCAGGGCCTCACGGAGCGTCTGACCGGTGTCGCGGTCGATCTCTCCCGCCAGGGTCAGCACACGGATGCCGTCGGTGGCGGTGGAAACGACCGACAGCGGGCCCGGCTGCATGGCGTGTCCGGTGTCCGCCATCTCTCCCTCGGTCATGTCGGTGATACTGGCACACCACGACCCCTCACCTGCAGTGCTGCCCTGGCACAGAGTAGGTAATGCCCTCGCGAGCAGGGCGTAAAAGCGTGTACCACCCATGCGTGGGTAGGCGCGGGGGTGTGAACGGGGTAACAGAAGCGAGCCGCGATGGAACCGGCCCCGGTGGGTGAGGACAGCTGGGTACCGGATGAGCAGGTCATACAGACCACGGTGGCCCTGGAGGGCGACGGCGGATGCATAGCCCGCGCCCGCCACCTGGCCGCTGGCTTCCTCACGCGCGTCCAGGCTGAGCACGGTATACCGGTCTCGCAGCGTGCCATGGACCTGACCCAGCTGGTGGTCAGCGAGCTGGTCACCAACGCCCGCAAGTACGCGCCGGGCCCGGTGTTGCTGGACCTGCGCATCGTCGGCGACGCGGTGGAGGTGGTGGTGTGGGACGGAGATCCGGTACTGCCGGTGGCCCGGGCCGCCGACGCGGGACGGGTGGGCCAGCACGGCCTGGAGATCGTCATGGCCATCGCCCAGGGCTTCGAAGCCCAGCGGGAACCGGTCGGCAAACGCATCACCGCCCGCATCGCCCTCCAGGACGACCCCGGCGACGCCCTCACCGGACCCCGGCCCCGGTAGGACAACTCGGGGCCGCCCCCGGTCAGACTGGGCGCGAGCCCGCGATATGGCGGGCCAGCGCGGAGTGCAGTTCCCCGAGCAGGACATCGGGCAGTGCCGCGCCCTGACCGTGTTCGAGGATGTGTTCGGCGACCTGGGTCAGCTTGATGTTGGTGTGCTGGGAGATCTCCCGCAGCACCGCGAAGCCGTCGGCCGGGGGTATCTGCCCCAGGACGGTCAGGACGCCGATGGCCTGGTCGATGACGGCGTGCGAGGCGAGGGCCTGCTGCAGCTGCCGGTTCTCCGAGCGCAGCCGTTCCAGCTCTTCCACCAGCTCATCGGCCGCCGTCGACGGGGACTGCGGACGGGGATGGACGGATGAGGTCAAGGCAATCACCGAGAAAGACAGCGGACAGGGGCACTTTCAAACGCCTGCCCTCGTTCCGTGTCGGCATCCAACCAGTTCCAGCGCTTCAACGCGTGAGCCCCCCGGCAGTTGCTTCCGGAGGACCCCGCGGCGGGGCTTGCTTCCCAACCCCACTGGGAACGAGTCACCACCTGCATCTGGGGCAATCAAGCGCAGATATGAGCCTTGGGTGGCGGTTCCGTGCGTATGGTCACTGCCGGGTTGTCGCCGATCAGGAACTGCCCCGTTTCAGGCATGAGCACTTCCAGAGGGGCTGGGCCTTCACCTCGTGCCCCAGGGGAGGCCACCCGTTCGGGGGCTCTTGCGAAGCACAGATCCGAGCGCCGCGTTTGGCTGGTGGTGTTTCGCTGGCACCAGGAGCCCTGCGGAAGTCCATCGAGGAGAATCCGTGTCCCTGCAGACCATCACGCAGTACAAGAATGCCCATACCGCCCTGTACGGCGGCACCGGCCTGGATCGTCGCATCACCGAGGAGCAGGCCGGCCACGCGGCCGCCTGGGAGGCCGCCCGGCAGCTGAAGAACTCGGAGATGGACATCGACGAGGACAAGCTGGCCCACACTCTGAAAGCGCTAGCCCGTCAGCAGGCCGACCAGCTGCTGACCGCCCTGGGCCTGGACTACCTGGACGACCAGCAGGTCACACGCCACGCGGTGGCGGCTGCAGCATGCATCGCGCCCGCGTTCGTCACCGCCTGAACGTGATCGCCGCCTTCACCGTTTCCCTCCACGGCGCCTTGGCGCAGCTGGACGCCTGCCAGATCGGGCGGGCCCCTGCGATCACGAGCGCGGCTTCTTGGCACCCCAGCCGCCGGGCCGTCGAACAGGACGCGGAGCGGTGGCGCCGTCGGCGGCGCCACGCGGACCGCGGTATGGCAAGGTCTGCGGCTGCCCCTGCCCGCCGGCCGGCCGCGCGGGTCACCGATCTGGCGGCCGCGGAGCACCAGTGCTGCCCATTCTCCTTGACCACTACCGCCTGGAGGGCCGCGCGGTCCACGAGGCGCACCTGTTTGGTCTGCTGGCCGGCTTCCGCATGGTGGGCCTGCTGATCAGGCAGATGCGGCCGGCGCCCTCAATCCTGGGGTAGCTGTGGCTCACCGCCCCGCCCTGGGCGACCACCGTCGGCCGTCCTGCCGTGAGGTCGCCACGCACAGCTCCTAGGGGGTGTGCTGCCCTGCAGTCGTCGTCAGGGTGCGCGGTCTGGCGTGGCGCCCCCAGGACTTGTGCTTTCGGCAGGTTCGCAGGGTGGAAAGAGCCAGTCCTCGAAGGCGTCCAGCGCGAAGAGGGCGGCCATCATCAGGAGGGGCAGTACGAGCGCGAGAACGATCACAGGACCTCCCTTGGGCTGTAGGCCTGGGCTGAGGGAGTGACCGGACTTCAGGATGCGGCCGAATGGCTGATGCCGCATGTTGGCTCTCACCCTGGCAGCCTGCACGACAGCGGTGGCCGGCGCACAGGGCAGCGGGCCGTTCCCACTGCCCGCGGAGCGCTCGTTCACGGCATGGAGGAAATCCGCAGCCAAGACGAGCCCGCCTGCTGGGTGCCTACTGGTCGGGTTCTCCGCCCCTGTCGCAGGGGCGCTGCGTGTGCAGGGAGAGCGGCTGGCAGGGACGGCCCTGGGGTGGTGGATCGAAGGGCGCATGGCTGCACACGGGGATAGCGGTGCTGGCGTGGGGCCTGGTCGTCACCGCCATGCTGGCCACGGTCACGAAGTAGTTGCCCCCGCACCGGGGGCAGGCGGTGCCGCCGCCGCTTCTTCGCCAGCGGCGGCGGCACTTAGGAGCTTCCGGCCCCAAGGTGGCGACGTGGAAAGGACCGGATCAGCCCGCACCGCGAGTCTGCAAGGCGCCAAGGCCCACAGCCAGCGGTGCGCCGCCGAACGGAGAAGCACACCTACGCTGCTCGCGCTTGTGATCGGAGTCTTGGCGGCCGTGGTCCAACCTGCACACTCTGCCCGTGCAGACCGAGTCGGGCACCCACACATGCTGCGGGTCGGTGGCCGGTTCGGGAATCGAACAAGACGCGTCGGGCGCGGGGCCTGGGCCGGTTACTAGAGTGATCAGCATGGACATGCGGAGGATCGTCGCGGTGCTGGCCGAGGAAGCTGAACAGCAGATCCAGGACCACGTGTGGAAGGTTGAACCGGGCGACCGCGCACTCGCTCTTGATACCGAAGCCGGCCTGCGCGACGTCGTCGGCCCACCGGACGCCCAGGAGGCCTTACCGCAGATCAAAAGGCTCGAACGCCTGCGAGAAACGCTCGCCGTCCTGGCGATCTCCCTCGCGCGTACTCACGGCCGCCTCGCCTGGTTTCTCTCCGGTGCTCTTAACGCGCTCGAACCGGTCCTGCACTGGCGTGCCCTGCCCGCTGATCGTGGCGGCACCTTCGGCACTGTCCTTCCAAGTACTGAGGAGTACACGGAGGCGGAGGATGCCGTCCGCCGGCTTCAGGACGTCCTTGCGCAGATCAGCCGCCGTTGACTCCGGCAGCAACCCAGATCCGGAGGCGGGGCCGCCCCCCTGGGTGGAGACCGCCCTCGGCGACGACCGTGGCGGTTGTGCGGGGCCAAGGCTGCCGTGGCATCGCTGATGCGGCCTCTCGCGCGCAAAGCGCCTTTCAGGAGCTGGCGCCGCTGCGGTCCGAGCCTTCGCTGTCCCGTCGGGCCGGCCGCGGCGCGGGCAGGCAGACCAAACGCCAGGACGGGTGTCCAGCAGCTGCTTCACCAGCTCTTCACGGGGGGTACGCAAAAGCCGCCTACCGTCGTCTTACCGTATGAAGACGTCGATCATGATGCCGATGGCAAAACGTGACATCGATCATCACGGCCCGGATGGCAGCGCATGAGACAGCAACGACCGCGGCAGCGTCTGCTTCAGGCAGCGGCCTGGCTCCTGTGCTGTGTCCTGGCCGCCACAGCCGCCCTCTATAGCCAGCCGACGCGGGCTCGCGGCCTTGTGCTGATCGCTTCCGTCGTTGCCCTGCTCGCAGCGCTGACGAGTGCCTGGCCGGCGGTGTACGCCGCCTTGCGCCGGGCTGGGATGCGTGCGGCCCCGGCGGGTCGTGCCAGGCGCCGGCTGGCCGGAGCGCTCCCTGCCCGTCCTTCGGCTATGGCATTCGGCGACATGCCTGAGGGTGAGGACGATGTGACGGGAGGCGCAATCGCGCTGCATACCGCCGCAGCCCTTGAGGGGGATTTCTCCTGTATCGCTCAGGCGCGCGATCTGGTCGCCGACTTTCTGAGCAGCGTGCGGGCCGGCCACGGCCTGCCGGTTTCCGCGCGGGCCATGGACATGACGCAGCTGGTGGTCAGTGAGCTGGTCACCAACGCCCGCAAGTACGCCCCCGGGCCCGCTCTGCTGGAGCTTCGTGTTGCCGGTGCCAGGGTGGAAGTGACCGTGTGGGACAGCGACCCGTCCCTGCCCGTGGCGCGTGCGGCGGAACCCGGCCGGGTCGGCCAGCACGGCCTGGAGATCGTCATGGCCGTCGCCCAGAGTTTCGAGGCCCACCGCGAGCCGGTCGGCAAGCGCATCACCGCTGGCATCGCCCTGTCCGACGATCCCGACGCAGCGAATTCTGTGGGCACGAGCTGAGCCGGTCGCTCGAGGTCGCAGAAGTGTCCCTCCGCGGGGCCCAGGAGGTCTGCCCGGACTGCCCTCGCCCGCCCGCCCGCCCGCCCGCCCGGCAGAGCTAGAGCCCGGGACTGCGATGGGTGTCTGGGATGGTGAACCGTCGACATCGATGCCGGCCGCCAGATCTGCTCAGGTCTGCCGCGCCGAAGTCCAGGACCTTCCTTTGCGGACAGCTCCGCGAGGAGTCCTTCGCCGATGAACGCCACATCGCCGCCCACGGTGACGGAGTGAATGCGCAGGTCAAAGGGCTGCTGTGAACGATTCGCGGGTGCTCTCGGTGGTCCTACTTCAAGTTGGCGAACGTTCAGTGGAGTCCGCCGGCCGGGAGTGGACGACATCGTGGGGGAGTGCGTGGGCACTGTCACGTTGGCTGACCGCGAGCGCGTACGTCCGTGGGGCACGGGTTTCGCCCGCAAGTTTCTGGGCCGGCCGCTCGGCGGCGCCTGCTGAGCGGTGACGCTGGGGGCGTTCGGTAGGGTTCCGGGGTGCTGGCTGTCTGGTCGGTGCCTCCCTGGGGGGGATGACGAGACGAGGAACATGCCGGAGCAAGCGAGCCCGCCTGTGATAGCACCGAGCCGGCCTGTGGCCGCGCCGGTCGAGGCGGCGCGGATGGCGGCGGTGCGTCGTTACGACATTCTCGACACTCCGCCGGACGGCGCCTACGACAGAGTCGCGGCGCTGGCGGCACGGTTGTTCGAGGTGCCGGTGGCGACGGTGACGATCGTTGACGAGGACCGGATCTGGTTCAAGGCCGCGCACGGCCTGGAAGGCGTCAGCGAGATCGGCCGCGATCCGGGCCTGTGTGCCTCGGCGGTGCTCACCGATGACACCACCGTCATCCCCGACACTCTGCTGGACCCGGTCGCCTGCTCCAACCCACTGGTCGCCGGCCCGATGGGGGTACGGTTCTACGCCGCCGCTCCGATCATCACCGCCGACGGCTACCGGCTGGGCACGGTCAACATCCTCGACACCCGCCCCCGCGAGATCAGCGAGGCCGATGCCTCCACCCTCGGGGACCTGGCCGCGGTAGTGCGTGACCAGCTTGAGCTGCGGTTGTCGGCACTGAACGCGGTCCGCGCCGAGCAGGAGCGCCGCAAGGCCGAGCAGGACAAGCGCCAGGCGGAGGAAGAGGCCCGCCGGCGTGCGGAGCGGGACAAGGCGGCCATCGCCGCGTTCGCCTCCACCCTGCAGCGCACCCTGGTGCCCCCGGCACTGCCCGCGGTACCGGGCCTGGAGCTGGCCTGCCATTACAAGACCGCCTCCCCGCAGGAAGTGGGCGGTGACTTCTACGACGTCTTCCCCGTGGGCGGGGGCCGGTGGGCGTTCTTCCTGGGCGATGTCTGCGGCAAGGGCGCCGAAGCCGCCTCGATCACCTCACTGACCCGCTACACGCTGCGGGCCGCAGCTCTCGTCGACGCGGACCCCACGGCTGCGCTCAAGGCCCTGAACACCGCGCTGCTGCTGGACCCGGCAGTCGGAACCCGCTTTTGCACCGCCGTCTTCGGCCTGCTCGACCCGGCCCGTGACGGCGGTTTCACCATCACGCTGGCCACCGGCGGTCACCCGCCCGCCTACCACCTGAGCCCCGTCGAGGGCGGCGGCGTGCGGGTGGAGGCGGTCCGCGCCAAGGGCGGCATGTTGGTCGGCGCGTTCGCCGAAGCCGCCTTCGCCTCACGCACCCTGCACCTGGCACCCGGCGAGGGACTGCTGCTGTACACCGACGGGCTGACCGAGGCCCGCACCGCCGACGGTGACATGCTCGCCGACACGGGCCTGACCGACTTCCTGGCCCAGCGGCCGGCACCGGTCAGCGCCGGCGCCCTGATCGACGACACCGTCGCGCTCCTGGACACCCTCCCCGACACCGAACGCGACGACGTGGCCCTGCTGGCCCTGTCCGTCCCCACCCCCGATGCTGCTCCCGCCGGCATCACCACCACCGCCCACAGCGCCGCCGCCCCGACCGCCGACGTCTGCGTCGGGCAGGAGAACCCACGCCCATGACCGACGCATTCCACATCGACGTCCCGCACACCGACGGCGCCCTGGCCGTGATCGCCCTGTCCGGCGAGTTCGACATCACCGCCGCACCCGCCGTACGCGCCCGCGCCCTGGAACTCATCGCGAACGGCCACCCCGACCTGCTCGCCGACCTCTCCGGCGTCACCTTCTGCGACTCCTCAGGACTGGGCGCCCTCGTCGGCATCTGGCGCTGCGCCAAGGACGCCGACGGCTCCCTGACCCTGGCGGCCATCCCCGACCGGCTGAGCCGCCTGCTCAGCGTCACCGGGATGGACACCTTCCTGCCCGCCTACTCCAGCGCCGACGCCGCGCTCGCCGCACGCCAAGGCAACCGCACCACCGCCTGAAACCCCTCGCCCGCCCGACTGCTCCTGGGGGATGGCCGGCGCCGGATGCCGACTGGATGGCCCGTGCTGCTTTTGGCATGTCCCACCGGCGGTCTCCTCGAGTCGTACCTCGGCCCCCAGCTCGCCCGAGAGCCCCGCGGGCTGCCCTGTGGCCCTGGACCTGCGCGGATGCCGCGGGGCCAGGGCGGGTTCGGGCGCGTTCAGTGGCGGGTTAGCGGCCCAGGACGTTGACCACCGCGCTCACTCCGCCGGTGCCGGCGAGGACCGCCGAGGCGCAGGCGGCGTGGCGCTTGATCCACCGGAGGTCATGCTTCTCAACCAGTGCGGTGACGCAGACCGGATCGTCACCACCACCGCCTCCCGCGCCCGCGGACTCGGCATCGGCCCCGCCGCCTTCTTCCACCGCGACCTATGAGCTGGCCCACGTCGGCTGGCGAAGACGCCCGCTCTTTAACCTGCGGGTTGGCCGGCGCCCTCGCACCCGACTGCCGGGCTTGGAGTGGTTCGCCGGTGGTGGTTCCTGCGGGTGGGTTCTCTCACGCCCGGATGTCTGCGGCATGGGTGTGGGTGGTGGCGGTGATGAAGTCCCGGCTGCTGTCAGGGTCGAGGGCCTTGGCCTGGAGGCGGTCGTACATCGTGCGGTAGTGCTGCACCTCCGATGGCTTGTCCAAGTAGAGGTCGTTGGCGCACCGTTGCAGGTACACCACGCCCTCCTGGGGGCCGTCGGGGAAGTCCAGGATGGAGAACTGTCCTGACAGGCCCGGATGGGCTCCCGCGGTGTAGGGGAGGACCTGCAGGGTGATGTGCGGGAGGGTGCCCAGGGCGTTGAGGTGTTCCAACTGTTCCCGTATGACGTTACGGCTGCCGACGACGCGGTGCAGTACCCCTTCGTCGATGACGGCCCACAGGCGCAGTGTGCGGTTCAGGTCGTGGATCCGGCGCTGGCGGCGCAGCAGCACGTCGAGGCGTGTGGCGGCCTGCTCCGGGGTGAGTTGCGGCATTGACTGCGCGAGGACGGCCTGGGCGTAGGCGGCGGTCTGCAGTAACGGGGAGAGGACCGTGGCCGCGTGGGTGTGCAGGCAGGCGGCGTCCGTCTCGAGGCCGATATAGAGGCTGTCGCAGAGGTCACCGTAGGGATGCCACCAGCCCTGCCGGCCGGATTCCCGCGCTTCTTCCGTCATCGAGTCGATGACCCGCTGATCGCTGACTCCGTACAGCGCGCACAGGTCGCGTACGTCGCGCGGGCTGATGGCCCGGTTCCCGTTCTCCATATGGGCGATCTTGGGCTGGGACACCATGAGTCGCTCGGCCACCTCGGTGCTTTTCAGCCCGCTGGCCAGGCGTAGCCGACGCAGTTCGGATCCCAGACGACGCCTTTTGACAGTGGGACTGCTGGTCGCCTCCACGCGCGGTACACCTCCGGCTCCATGTCATACGTCGACCGCAGATTGCCTGGAGTGCGGACCGTCGATCGCATGCCATGCCGGTGTGATTACAAGCGGTCGAAACTGTCCATTACGTGAACGACACCGATCAGCGTTGGTGCGTCGAAGAGGTACCTGTCAGCGATCCTCGCGCACGCCGTGAGCAGTTGGGTCTCCGGCGTCATTGCCTGAACCGCTCGGCCACAACACGGCCACGCGGGTGAGCAACGGGTCGCGGGAAGTGGTGCAGCGCTACCGGCCAGCGAGGTTGTGCGACCAGGCCACCGAGACGACGCCCGCGATCGCAGCGATCAGGACCTTGGTCCGTGGGCGAAGATGAGGTCGGCGGCGGCGAAACAGCCCACTCGGCTTCCCACGTGTAGGTCACCGGGCGGCTGTTCTCGTCGTACGCCTCGACCACGCGGCCTCGCTGGTGGTCGAACACCACGCTGACGACGCCCGGGGTCCACCTCCAGTTCCTTTCCGCCGGACCTGTTGCCGAGCATGTGCCTCCGCCTCTTCCCGCCGTCGCTGCGCGAGTGCCGGCCGCGCGGCGGCGACTGCCACGCGCACCGGCTCCACGGGCTCACCCGGGGGGGGGCAGGTCGCTCGCCGGACATCCGGTAGGCCCGCGAGGCTGGCCTGCAGCTCCCGTTCGACCGATGCCGCCGCGCTCACTGGCCGCTCGCCTCCATGGGCACAGGGATCTTCGCGTCGGGCGCGTAGACGTCCTCCCAGTACGCGATCGGGCCGTCCTCGTCGTGGAAGGTGACGTCAGTGACGAACACGGTCACGGGCGTGACGGACGGGACCTTGATCTCCAGTGCGTCCAGCTCATCCTCTGAAGCCAGGCGCAGGTACCCGACGCGCTTCCCCACGGCTACTTCCCGGCCCGTGCGCTCCTCGTAGGGGGTGCCGAAGTACCCGCTCATGCGCTCTTCCGACGCCAGCTCGGGCACCGCCGCCCATGCGCGCGGCGGGTACACCGAGAGGCCGACGGCCGTAGGTCGGCCCCCCTGGCGGAACGTTCGGATGCGGATGACGACTTCTTCGCCGGGCTCAATGTCGAGCGCTCGACAGACCTTGGGGTCGTGCGCCGACCGCATCATCACTCGGTGCCCCGTGGAGTCCTCGCCAGGCCCATACCGGCGCCCGGTGCGCGCCAGTCGAGGGATGCGGTCCACACCGCTGGTGACCGTTCGCGGCTCGGCTACGACAGTCCCGAGGGCACCGCGGGCGGTCACCAGGCCCTCGCTCTTGAGCACGCCCAGGGCGCGGCTCACCGTCTTCGCCGAAACGTCGAACTGCTCCCGGACCTCCGCCACCGAGGGCAGCGGGTCACCGGGGGCAAGGTCCCCGTCCTCGATGCGCTTGCGGAAGTGGCCGGCCACGTCTGCGTAACCCGCCCCGCTTGATCGATATGCCACTGCCTGTCCCCTTTCATGACGGACATTGCGGTACGCCATCAAGGTACATGACGCACCTGGTAGGTACATCTCTTGCTCATGAAGGGTGATCGACGTACCTTGAGCGGGCCGAAAGGTTCATTAAGAACCTGAGAGCGTCCGGACGGCAGCGTGTGATGGCGGCCCGAAAGGAAGCGCACGACGGCTTGAGAACTTCACATCAGGGACCACGCCGGTAACCCGTGGATCTGCTGCCTTCGAGCACGTGGGAGGTCGGAAACAAGCAGATGAAGACCGGCACCAACGGCTCCGAGCCGTCGCCGTCCAGTACCTCGTGCAGCGCCTCGCGCGCCGCGCGGCATGCCGGAGCGGTGACCACTCGGCACCATGGCCCTCCGAGCCGGTGAAAGCGTCTCGGGGGCCTCGTACCACCAGCACCAGCCACCAGGAGGCCCACATGATCCGTTTCACCAGCCGCGCGCGTCGCGCCTTCCGCACCGCCGCTGACGCCCTCCGCAGCATCACCGCCCCCGCCCGGCCCCGACGAGATGCCGGCGCCCGAGGCCATCGAGGAGGCGGCTGCCGACTACGCCGCCGCCTGCGACAGGACCCGCGTCGGGGAACGCGGCAAGCGCAAGGCCTGTAAGATCCTGGACCGCCTCCCCGCCGGGAACTACGGCGGATGGATCGTGGAGTGCCTCCCGTCCTCCCGGCAGACGCCGGACCTGGACAGCATCCGCGCCACCTACAAGCGGCTCAACCTCGGGCCGGACCCCATGCGGACCTGCGCCCCCTCGCTGCGCATCACGGCGGCCGCCGCCGACGTCGTCACCTTCCCGGCCGCGACCGAGCCCGCCACGGCGCAGCTCGCGGCCTGACCCGACCAGCACCACCCCACTGGCCCCCGGCACCCGCCGGGGGCCGTTTCCGTGGACCAGGAGGACCGGATGACGACGTACGTACAGGGCGACCACGTGGAGCTTACGGCGGAGGTGACCGCCCTCGGGCACACCGCGCAGCCCGGCGAGATGGGCGAGGTCGAGGAGGTCCACACGGGCGGGCTGATGACCGTCCGCCTGGAGAGCGGCCGCCGCACCTGCCTGCACCGCGACGAGGTCGTATCCGTCACCCGCTGACCCGCTGACTGCACCACCGGCCCCCGGCACTCCCGCCGGGGGCTTTCGCCTGATCAGGAAGGGGACCGCATGACCACCGACGTTCACGCACCTCCGGTGGAACCGCTGACCGGCGGCGACGCCATCGACCTGCTGGACCGGATGCACGTGATGCGCTTCCAGCGTCTCGCGCACCGCTCCCGGACGCTGGTCCGCATCGACTGGACGCTCCCGGAGCACTGCCCGGCCCGCGTCACCCGGCACGGCACCCGCCGCATGGTGCTGATCGCCCCGGACCTCACCCCGGCCGAACGGGTCGAGTTCCTCGCGACCGTCCTCGGGACCAGGCAGTGAGGGGCGGGCGCCGCGCCCCGGAGGGCGCATCCGTCATCACGATCCGAGTCAGCCGCGACGGCGGCCGCACCTACAGCGGGCCCGCCGCCCTCGCCACGCCGCACGACGACGCGGCGACCGTCGACCCGCTCACCCAGCTCCTCACCGCGCCCTGGCCGCCGTGCCAGTGCCCGGCACACCGCGCGGCCGCCGGCCTTCCCGGCCCGCGCCGTCCATGAACGCGACACGGCCCCGAGACGGTGAAAGCGCCTCGGGGCCGTGCCGCTCCGTCCCGACCGAATCATTGGAGGACGAAGCGCATGAACGACCGTACCAACCCCTGGCCTGCCGTTCCCACCGACTCCGACCCCGACATGGAGGAGGCCCTGCGCCGCGCCCGGCAGGGAGGCAAGCGGTGAACGCCCCGATCCCGGAGCCTGAGGCCCGGCACGACTGAGCGGAGGACCTGGCGCACGAGCGCCTGGTGGACTTCACCCGCTCCCACCTCACGGTCGCACAGCGCGCCGCTGCCGGTGCGGAGGCCGCCACGGTGCAGCTCGGTTTCGTCCAGCTCGCCCGCGACCTCGCGGCCGGGCAGACGGGAGGACCGACGCCGTGACCCGTCGACCGCCCCGACACCTCACCCGCCGCCAGGCCCTCGCCCTGCTGGTCCTCACGGTGCACGGCACCGCGTGGCTCGCCGTGGCGCTCGTCTGCCCCTCGCTGCGCGCGGTGCTGGTCTGCCTGTCCAGCTACCTCGCCACGCTCGCCGCCCTCGCCCTGGTGCTCTCCGCCGGGAACCGGTGGCGCTGCGCCGACTGCGACACCTGGAACGGCCCCGCGGACTCAGCGTGCCACTGCTGCGCCGGCACCCGTCGCCAGACCGCCCGGACGGGAGGTGAGTGCCCGTGAGCGAGCGCCGCGATCTCCCGCCCC
The DNA here is from genome assembly GCF_044766405.1 of Streptomyces sp. NPDC102270. Lineage (NCBI taxonomy): Bacteria > Bacillati > Actinomycetota > Actinomycetes > Kitasatosporales > Streptomycetaceae > Streptomyces > Streptomyces sp. NPDC102270. Next base: position 235,792 of record NZ_JBIWLX010000006.1, read on the forward strand.
GCAGCGTCCCGCCCCAGCGGTGCCGCCGGGTCATCGTTCTGGAGCCGACCCCGTCCCTTCCGCTGCCGCGCGATCCGGAAGCCCGCCGCAGGGCGCTCCGCGTACGCGGCTGGTGACCGAACGGCCCGCCCTGACACCCCTCGGGGCGGGCCGTTCCGACGACACCCGCCGACGTTCCGGGATCATCGCCCGCCGTTCCGGCCGCGCCCCACGACCGCCCAGGAGGCACCCGAAATGACCATCGCCGCGACGCCGCCCACGGCGGCCCCGGCCTCCACCGTTCCGACCGCGCATGATCGGATTCCGGCGATACCGGCCGCCGTTCCGGACGCGCCCGCCGACGCTTCGGCGGCACCGCGCCGGGATCGCTCCGAGACGACAATGCGCGGCATCACGGTCCTCGCCCTCGCGGGCGGCGCGATCCTCGCCGGGATCGGCTTCGCGGGCTCCTACAGGGCCCTCAAGGGCCTCGGGGAGGCCAAGGGCTTCGGGGACTTCGACGTCTTCCCGATCGGCCTGGACGCGGGAATCCTCGTGCTCCTGGCCCTTGACCTGCTGCTCATCCGCCGCCGCACCCCGTGGCCGATCCTGCGCCTGCTGGCCCACACGTTCACGGTCGGCACGATCGTCTTCAACGCTTCCTCCGGTGACCAGCCCATCGGTGAGGACCTGGTGGGCGCCGGGATGCACGGCGTCATCCCGCTCATGTTCATCGCCGCCGTGGAGGCCGGCCGGAAGCTGGTCCTCAAGGTCACGGCCCTGGAGGACGGCCGCCAGACGGACGGCGTGCCCCTGAACCGCTGGTTCCTCGCCCCCCTCCCCACGTTCGCCCTGTGGCGCCGCATGAAGCTGTGGGCGGTCGCCACCTACGCGGAGGCCGTGGAGCTGGACAAGGAGCTGCGCGTCTACCGCGTGATGCTGGAACGCGAGTACGGCAGCGTGCGAAAGGCCCCGTCAGACGCCCTGCTGCCCCTCACGATGGCCCGGTACGGCCTGACCGTGGAGGAGGCCCTGGCGCTGCCCCTGGAGGCCGAGAAGCGCGCCCAGGCCCTCCGCGAGGCGGAGGAGGACGCCAGGGTCGCCGAGGAGGCCCGGAAAGCCGAGAGGGCCGCACAGGCTGAGGTCGCCCGCCTCAAGGCCGCTGGGACCGTCCAGGAGGCCCGCACGGAGGTCCAGGCGGCCACCAGCCGCGCCGAGGTCGTCGCGGCCGCCGAGGTGGCCGCAGCGCAGCGCACGGCGAACGCCGAGACGGAGGCGATCGAGTCGGCCAGCATCGCCGAAGCGAAGGCCCGCGAGGCGGCCGCCGCACTGCGCGCCGCCGAAGACCGCAAGCGCGCCGCCGGAATCGATCACGACGCCGCCGAAACGGCGAGGGCCGCCGCCGAAACGCGGGCCCGCGCCGCCGAAGCCGAGGCCCGCGAGGAGGCCGCCAAGGCCGCCACGGAGCGCGCCCGAGAGGCCCGCGCCGAAACCGAGGCCCGCGCCGCCGGAATGGAGCTGGACGCCGCCGAAACGCGCCGCCGCGCTGCCGAAGTGGAGCGCCGCGCGGTCGAAGTCGAGGACGTCGCCCGCCTCTCCCCGAAGGAGCGCATGCACCGCAAGGTCGCCCGGATGATCCTCGCCGCCGGAGGCACCGCGGGTGCCCTGCCGATCCACGACGTCGCCGAAGCGTTCGGCGTCTCCGTGTCGACGGCCTCGGAGTACCGGACGGCGGCCGCCGCCCTGCTCGCGGACGGATACCGCCCGGAGGGCATGTGATGGCGGGCCGGGTGAAGCCCCGCGCGCCGCGCAGGGCCCCCGAGGAGAACGTGCCCGGCCAGCTCGGGCTGTTCGGCTCCGCCGATCCGTGGCAGCCCACCGGCTGCCGGTGCTGGCCGATCGAGAACCGCGGCTGTGGCCACTGCCGCACCTGCTCCGCCTGCCAGGACTGCGGGAAGTGCGCCGGCCCCGGCTGCGCCTGCGAGTGCGACGACGGCTGACCAGCACAAACACCCACCGCACCGACCGAGGGGCGGCCCGCACCGGGCCGCCCCTCACCGCATCTGGCGATGCCTCCGCCGTTCCCGACCCGCCCCCAAAGGGCCGGGCGCGGCAGCGGGACCGCCAGCCCCGCGCACCGACCACCCCGCACCACACCCCGAGAGGAGCGCCCAGTGAGCGCTGACCGCTGGACCAGCGACACCCTGCTGACCGAGCAGGGCGTCAAAACGTACTCCGCCCAGGTCAGGGAGCTGTTCCGCCGGTACGCGGACGACTTCGAGACCCTCGCCCGCGAGGTCCGCGCCGACCTGGTCGCCGACCCCATCGACGGCGACAACAAGATCACCGCCCACTGGCACGCCTGGCAGGTGTCCGGCGCCCTGCGGGACATGGCCAAGCACGCCCGGGCGGTCGTCGCCGCCGGTAAAGCCCTGGAGGGCGACTACCGCCGGGTGTGCGTGGAGCTGCCCGAGAAGCGCGCGGCGAAGGCGGCCGCGAAGGAGCTGCAGAAGACCGGCCGACCGCTCCCGGCCGGGACCGTCCCCAACGACGTCGCGGCGGCCGCCGCCCGCCGGGCCATGCTCCCGGCGCAGCCCGGCGACCACGACGACGAGCAGACCGCCCCGGCCCGGCCGGTGACGCCGTGGGGTGACCTCTTCAAGGAGGCCCGGTGACCACGGCTCCTCCCCGGCTGGCCGACCAGACGAAGCGGAATCAAGCGGAGTTCTGGAACGCCCGGCAGGCGGCCGCGAGCGACGAGAAGCAGCTCGCGGCCGTCATGTACGACCTGGCCCGCTCCACCGCCGCGAAGGTGGCGGGGCGGGACCCCAATCACCCGATCTGGCGCGAGCTCGCGGAGACCCTGCACCGCTGGTCCGTCGACACGCAGCGAGCCCAGTAGACGGGTCACACACGGTGAGTTCTTTTTCTTCTTCTTCAGCCCGGCCCCCGGGGTTCGCCGGGCCCCGAGGCGCGCGTACGACGTGCGCGCGCGAGGGTCGCCGGACTGCTCACTCTCTGTCAACCCCCTTAATCCACCGGAAGGAGGGCTAACGATCATGTCCAGCGACGACGAGGACGGCCGGGTGATCCCGTTCCCGGCCCTCGGAGGACTGCGGCCGCCCATCGGCGACGGCGGCACGACCGCCCCGCCTCCACCGCCCACGGCACCGCCCGCCGACCTGGAACCGGAATCCGATCTGCTGACCGCGTTCCCGGCCCTCGCGGGTGCCCAACTCGCCCCGCCCCTCGCCCTGACGCTGCCCGCCCTCGCCCCCGACGACGAGGACCAGGGCGGCGACGACGACCAGGCGGTGACCGTCCACCAGGACGGCGGGATGACCCCCCGCGAGGCCGCCACGCTCGGGGTGATGGTGGCCTCCGCGATCACCGTTGCGTGCCTGCGCGGCACCGTGGCGCTCGCCTCCTGGTGCCGGGCCCGGGCGGAGCATCACCGCACGGTCCGCGAGGAGGCCGCCAAGGCAGCCGCGAAGGCAGCCGGGAAGGGCGGCGGCCGGGTGCCTTCCGGTCCCGAGTTCGGCCGCGCGACGCGTAGCGGAGGACGCGCCGGCACTGGCACCGGCTCCGGTAGCGGCGGCCGGCCGGGAGGCGGGAGCGGCGGAGGCCGCGCCCCGGCGACGTTCCGCTCCGGGTCCGGCTCGCGCGGCGCGGGTGGCTCCACTCGCCCCGGCGGGGGCAACTCGAGGCCGCCCGCCGCCACGCACAGCGGGAAGGGCGGCACCGGCCCGGGCAGCAAGCGCAAGAACGGGTCCGGCTCGGGAACGTCGCCCAGCTCGGGCAGCGGCTCCGGATCGAAGCCGCCCGGCAGCAGCCGCCGGAAGCGCAAGGACGGAGGCAGCGACGGGGACGGCAGCGGGAAGGCCCTGCGCGGCCCCAAGGGGATCAAGCGCCGCAAGCCGAAGGGCGGCGGCTCCGGGAGCAGCGGCGGCGGATCGTCGCCGGGCGGCTCGGGGACGTCCACCCGCAAGAGCAAGGGCAAGGGCAAGGGGCCGAAGGGATCCAAGGGCGGCAAGGGCACCGGCACCTCGCCCGCGTCGACCAGCCCGAAGGGGAAGGGCGGCAAGGGCAAAGGCAAGGGCGGGAAGGGGAAGGGCGGCGGGTCCAAGAGCCCGGCGACCAGGACCCCGACCACACCGGCCACCAGGGGAGCCAAGGCCCGCGCCCTCGCCCGCCGGGCCACCGTCCGCGCCGCTCGCCGGACCGGCCGCCTGGTCCGCCAGGGCGGCCGCTACCTCGCCCGGGTCACGCCCCCGGCCGCCCGGAAGACGGGCCGCTACCTCAACAAGAACGGCCGTCGCGTGGCCCGGCACACCCGCCGCTGGTCCCGCACCCGGTGGGACCGGATCACGGCCCGGGCCGAAGCGCGCTGGGAGCGCCGCCAGCGGGCCGCAGCAGCCGCTGCCGCCGCCGCTGCGGCCGCCGGGACTACCGGCCCCACGCCGCCCGGCCCGGGCCCGACGCCCACCGGACCCGGCGCACCCCCCAGCGGTCCAGGAGCGCCCCCCGGCGGCCCCGGAGCGTCGCCCTGGGGACCTGGCCCGGGCGGCGGCCCGTGGGTCGGCTACGGCCCCCTCACACCGCCCCCGGCCGTCACTGACCCGTACGTCGTCGTCATGGAGCGCGAGGACGGCGGCGAGGCCGCGACCGTCGAACTGCCCGAGCTGGTCGTCGCCGACGGCGACACACCACCGCCGGACGCCCCGGCCGGACAGGCGTGGGAGCAGCTGCGCGGCGTCGACGGCGGATGGGTCCTGGTCGACGTCGCCGAGCTGGTCGAACCCGAGCCCGGCCCCATCCCGATCCCGGCGGCCCGCACCGCGGCCGCCCCTGCGAGTAAGGAGACAACGCCTGTGAGCGAGCTGCCCGCCACGCCCTCCGCGATCGCCGAAGGGGTCGCCGCCATGGCTGCCCCCTCGTACGACAGCGGCGCGGCTGAGCTGACGATCTACGACCTGGTCGACGCCGACGAAGACGCGGCGGAGGAGATCGTCGCCCGCGTCGACACCGCCCGCGAGGACGCCAAGGCGGCCCGCGCGCTGGTCGGTCACATGGAAGACCTCAAGGCCACCATCGTCCGCCTCAAGATCCCGGGCGCCCTGTTCCGGTACGCCTGCCGCCTCCAGGAGAAAGCCGCCGTCCTGGCAGCCGACGCCGACGCACTCGCCAAGTCGCTCCCGGCCGCCTCGGAGGCGATCAGCGCGGCGGGCAAGAACGCCGCCGCCCGGCACAAGCCGCTCGCCGACACCACCAGCGACCACGGGCACGCCGCCCCGGCCGAAGTCGAGTACCACGGATAAGGAGCCCGCTGCTCATGTCGGAAAACCTCCCCGCCCCCGCCCCGGACTTCACCCCCGCCCCGCAGGGCGGCGGCGGGGGCGCCGCCGCCACGGCCGCCAGCGCGGCCGGGGCCGTCGTCGCCGCTGTCGGCTACGGCATCCAGTTCACCGCCATGGTCGCCAAGCTTGCGTCCGCCGGCCTCGCCCTCCGGGGTGTGGGCGCCCGGGTCCGCGAGACGTACCGGTACATCGGCGACTGCGCCAAGAGCGTCGACCACCTCGCCGACCTCGCCGCCAACCTCCGCCCGGCCGTTGACGCGGACACCGTGGGCGAGCACCGCGACGCCGCGAAGGTGATGCGCGCCTCCCTCGCCCGGGCCCAGCGCATGGCCAACACCGTGGACGAGATGAGCGTGATGTTCGACCAGGCCAAGGCCGCCCACGAGGGCGACTACGGGGCCGTCAACGACGTCGCGACGTCCATGACGGTCCCCATGGCGAACCGGAACTTCTACCGCAACCGCTGACCCCGGAAGGAGGCACTGCTGTGCCGCTGCCCCCGCTGGACCGAGTGCGCGCCGTCGTCGGACACACCCGAGACGCCGCCGGGCGCGTGGGCACCGTGGGAGGGGCCGCCGTCCTGGCGGCCTCCCTCGTGGTCCCCGAAGCCGCTGCCGTCGCCCTGCCCGCTGCCGGGATCGCCGCCGGGGGCGGCTACCTGGTGTCCATGGCCCCGGCCGGGGAGGCGGCCCCCGGATGGCTGCGCACCATGTACGCCGCCCCCGCCCTCACCTGCGTTGCTGAGGCCGTCGCCTTCCAGTTCGCCCCGGGCATCCACTGGTGGGAGGTCCTGGCGGCTGCCGGATGGACCGCCCTCACCTGGTGGCTCCGCCCGTCCAAGCAGGCCCGCGACTGGGCGACCGAAGCGGCCGGCAACGAGGCCGCCGTCGCCGTGTACGAGCACATCGGCGACGCCGTCGCCGTCCAGGGCGGCCCGGCCGTGCAACTGACCGGCGCCCTGGAGGAACGCCTGGCGTCCTGGTGGGCCGCACACGCCGCCGTGGAGGGCGGCCCGGCCCCCGGGACCCACCTGGAACGGATCGCCGCCGTGGGCCCCAAGGAGTTCGCCGCGTGGATCGTCGCCGACGTCCCCGGCCAGCCCGTCCCGGCCGTGAGCGTTCCGCGGCTGTCCGCCCTCATGGACATCGAGGAAAAGCTGTTCGCCGTGGGGCCCGTCAAGGGCAGGGGCGCCGGGTACCGCCGCCTGCGGGTCGGCGCCGTCGCGGCCGGTGGCCCCGAGGACTTCGCGGAGCTGTGGGCGCAGAAGATCGCCCCGACCGCCATGCCCGGCACGACCGTCGTCGCGGTCCGCGCCGGACACATCGACAAGGAGGACCAGGACCAGTGATGCGCGCCCCTGACTTCGTGGAGATCGAGGTCGCCCGGCGGCCCGGCGAACTGATCACGTACAACCACGCCGCCCTGGTCTCCGCGCTCGGGGGCAAGGACCCGGCGTGCGTGGCTGTCGAGACTGACGGCCTGTCCCGGGCTCTGATCACCGCGTACCGCAAGCCGCCGCTGGAGAACCTGCGCTACGCCCGCCCCGAGGACCTGGTGATGGACTCTGAGGGGTTCATCACCGTGGGCCGCCACCACGACGGCATGGCGGCCCGGATGCGGCTGTACGAGCCCGGCTCGGGCGCGCAGCGCGGCGCGATGTTCGGCACCACGGGCGCGGGCAAGTCCCGCGCCCTACAGCTGGTCCTCGCCGCTGAGAAGCGCTCCCGGATCGTCTCGTGGCTGTCGGACCTCAAGGGCGGCCAGTCCGTCCCGGAGGCCCGGGGGCAAGTCGACTGGAGGGCGACCACCGAGCAAGAGGCCATGATGCAGCTCCGCGCGGGGCTGTGCCTGGTCATGCTCCGCACCGAGCGGTACGCCAAGCTCGGGCGGTCGTACTTCGTCGTCGGCGACCCGGACCCGCTGGTCAACATCCGCATCGACGAGGCGAACCGGCTCCTCCAGGAGGGCAGCCCGTTCCGCGACGAGGCCGCCTACCTGATCAAGGAGATCGGGCGGTTGGGCCGGTCGGTCGGCGTCGGCATCAGCATCGCCGCGCAGGCCGGCCACATCGAGGAGCTGGGCGGCTCGGACACCCTGCGCGCCATGCTCAAGGAGGGCGACGTCGTCCTATTGCGCTGGTCGTCCAACATGATGGCCGCGCTCGTCTCGGACGGTCTCCTGCCCCTGGGCGCGGACCTGGTCCCGATCCCGAGGCGCAGCGGCCCGCCCGTTCTGCGCTCCCGGTTCGAGCGCACCGGCACCGACGTCCCCGGCACCTCCACGGCCGGACAGGCGTACCTCCTCGGCTCGCCCCGGCCGACCGCCCTCATGCGGTTCTTCCGGGTCGGCTCCCCGGTCCCCGTCGCCGGCCTGGACCCGGCCATCGTGGATCTGTACGGCCCGGGCGAGCCCGCCCGGCTTGAGGCCGAATCCGTCCCGCACATGGGCGGCGTCTACGCGGCCCGGGGCGGCCCGATCACCGTGCACGACGTGGCGGCCGCGCACGCCCTGGCGGAGGGCCTGGAGGCCGCCGGGGTCGACCCGGAGTCCACGGCCTACCTCGCCGGTCCGCTCCTCGCCCCGCCCTCGCCGTCCCCGGCCGGGCCGACGATGGACCCCACCGCCCCGGGCGCTGGCCTCATGCCGCCGCCGTCCAAGGGCAAGAGCGCCCCGTCCACCCGCAGCCGCATCCTCGACGCCCTCGCCGACGGCCCGCTGAACAAGCACGACCTCCAGGCGAAGGTGAACGCGGACGGCGGCCGCCAGGTGCGGAACATCGCGCCGACCCTGTCCGAGATGAAGTCACACGGCGAGCTGGAGCAGCCCGAGCGCGGCATGTGGGCCCTGCCCGCCGCTCCCTCGGGCGACTGACCGCCCCTCCGGGGACGTCCGGCAGATACCTCCCCCGACGTCCCCGGAGGCCGCCATGCTGACCGTCATGGACTTCGAATTCGACTGCTGGCGATGCGGCACGACCTGTGTCGTCTGGGGGAAGCCCCGCGGTTTCTGGAGCACCACCCATTACGAGCTGCCGGGTGAGTTCGACTGCTGGAACTGCGGCGCGACCAACACCACCCCCGACGACGACTGACCGCCCGCCCTCGCGCGCCAGGCCCGGAGCACCTCGGCTCCGGGCCTTCCTGTTGCCCCACGCACGGCCCCCGGCACACCCGCCGGGGGCCGTCCTCGTACCCGCCCAGGAGGACCCCCATGGAACCGACCCGCCCCGAGCAGTCCCGGCCGCTCCCGCCCCACGTCCGCGCGCTCATCGCCGACGTAGAGAGCGCCTACCAGCCCGAGCAGCAGCCCGCCCTGGTGACGTCGTTCCGCGACGAGACGCCCGTGCCGAAGACCGGCGAGACCGACACCCCGCCCGTGTGGCAGGACGACAAGCGCATCGTGCCCTCCTGGGCGGCCGGCCTCGCGGTCGGCTCCCTCGGAGTCGGCGCCGGGGCGACCGGCCTCGGGTGCGCCGCCTGGCTCGTCTTCAAGGGCCTGTCCCTGGTGAGCCTGCCGAGCCTCCAGACGTTCGCGCTGATCATCCTCGCGCCGTTCGTCGGCGCTGCGGTGCTCGCTACGGCGATCGGCGCGGCCATCGCCAAGGCCAAGCGGTCGCACACCACCAACGTCTTCAAGGGCTCCGTCCAGGTCACGAACAAGACCGAGGTCAGCAGCACCGCGCGCGGCATGTTCGCCCGCAACCGCAACGACGTCCGCAACTGACCGCCCGGTCGCCCTGCCCGGCCCTCAGCACGCCCGCACAGGGCGTCCCGAGGGCCCCGCAGGCCGACCGGCCGCCACCACCACGCACGAACGGAGAACCCGCCTCATGGCCCTACACCGCGCAGTCGGATGCGACACGTCCGCCTGCCTCGCCCTCTACCTCGCCGCTCCCCAGCTCGGGCCTGACGCCGCCCAGCACGCCGCCGCCCGGGTCGGCTGGAGCATCACCGCCGGGGGCCTGGTGAACCGCTGCCCGTCCTGCGCCCGGGGCGGCCTGCCCGTGCTGGAGCGCGGTGACTGCCCCGTGTGCACCGGCTCCACCTTCGACGGCCGGGACGGCGAGCGGTGCCACCACTGCGGGCACGTCACCCCGTACCCGGACGACCCAGACGACGACGAGGAGCACGGCGAGCAGCTGCACGCGGCGGAGGCCGACCGGTGACCCTCGACGGCCGCCCGGTCCGGCCCGAAGACCTCTCGCACTCCATGCTCGTCGCCGTCCTCATGGCGCACGGTGGCTCCCTGACCATCCCGGTCACCGCGTTCGAACCGGACTCCACCGGAGGCCCTGACGGGTCCTGGCACGCCGTGGCGCTGGAACCGCTGGAGGACGGCACGGTGCGCCTGTCCGTCCGCCCCCGGCCGCCCGACATCGACGGCCCCGGCGTCCGCTTCGAGTGACCCGCCCTCAGCCCGTCCACGTTCACCGGCCCGGCCCACGCAGCCAGCAGGTCACCGACACGAGACGAGGCAACACCGTGACACTCATCAGCCCGAACACCGTCCTCGCGAACGCCCTGACGAACGTGGAGGACGTCCTCGCGCCGCGCATCCACGCCAACAAGCCGCAGCGGATCGCCCTGGTGGTGGGCACGCAGATCAACGGCGCCCCGCACGCCGGCACCTCTCTGGTGCAGTCGATGGCGTTCGCCATGGCCGCCCTGCTCCACGACCGCCACGGCCTGCCCGTGGAGGTCCGGTTCTCGGCACTGGACAACGCGCCGCACGAGATCGTCACCGACCCCGAATCGGGGAACCGCTACCAGCGGGCCTACGCCCACGCCCTCGGTACGGACGGCATCACCGGCCTGGTAGGCGCCCTCTACCCATCCTTGTTCGACGCCCTGTCGGAGCGGCTGGGCGTGCCGTACGGCGTGGAGACCTACTCGCAGCAGCAGGCGACCGGCCTGTTCCGGGAGACGTGGCTGCGGGTGCTGCCGCGCCTGGACGCCGCAAGCCTCTGGCTGGCTCCCTCCACGGGAGTGCCGCACCTGCGGGTGCCCTGCCCGCAGTCCTGCGGGTGGGCGGAGAAGTACGCGCAGCGCACCCGTCTGGAACTCGCCGGCCGCGGCTTCGCCCGTGTGTCGGCGGTCTGCCTGCACCACGGCCCCTACGCGGCCACCATCACGCCCACCGGCGGCGGCTACCTCGACCTCGCCACCCTGTACCGGAACATGGTCAAGGAACTCGCCGCGCTCGCCGAGGCCGACGTCCTCCAGGTGATGGTCAAGGGCACCGACTGGATGCCCGGAAGCCTCCTGGTCGACGGCGCGCTCCAAGCCGTGGGCCTGACCCGGGGCCAACTGCCCGCTCGGCTGTTCTGCCCGATGATCGTCGCCGAGACGGGCGCCAAGCTCTCCAAGAGCCTCATCCGCTCCGGGGAGGCGGCGTTGCCCGCAGGCGCCGAACCCTGGATGCTCGACACCCGGAAGTGGCCCGGCACCGTGGAGGAGTTCGCGGACCGCCTGCTGAACCTGGCGGGACTGCTGCTGTCCCACCCCCGGCACTTCTTCCGCTCGTACTCGGCTGCGGAACTCGCGCGGCTGATGTCCGTACCCACAGGGAGCCCGACCACATGAGTCGCACCACCTCAGCCCGCGTCATCGAGCTGAACCTGTACCCCCAGTATTTCGACCTCGTGGCCACCGGCCGCAAGACCCGGGAAGTGCGGGTGAAGTACCCGAAGTTCGACGGCCTGGCCGCCGGTGACCTGATCCGGTTCGCCGTGAAGAACACCGACCGGTCATGCATGACGCGGGTGACACGGGTCGCCGAGTACGCCTCGTTCGAGGAACTCCTGGACGCCGAAGGGCCCTCCCAGGTGAACCCCGATGCGACCCGTGAGGAGCAACTGGCCAACATCCGGAGCATCTACCCGCCGGACAAGGAAGCGCTGGGGTGCCTGGCCATCGGTATCGAGCTGGTCGACTAACCCCACACACAAGGCCCCCGGCCGCCCCTCCACGGAGGGCGCGGCCGGGGGCCTTTCTGCGTTCCGGGGCCGTCCACCTGATGCGCCACAGCGCACGAGGATTCGGCACCTGATGCGCTACACCGCATCAGGCCTCGTACGCGACACCGCATTTGGCCTGATGCGCTACAGCGCACGTAAACAAGAAGAAACCCAACAACAAGAACCCAACAACCTTTGCGGGGTGCGGAACGATTCCGACCTCGCGGCCGTCGTCGCCTCGTGCGAGCCCGCGCGCGTAGGACGGTCTCACGAGTTCCACGACGCCCCCCTCTCCGCAGGTCACGGCCCTGACGTCCGGTCTCACGAGCGGCCCGTCCTCCGCCGACCCCGCAAGGGGCCGGAATGAGTTAAGGTGCCCGGCCGCTCCCGGCTGTCCCCGCATGGGACCGGCTGGGACGTCCGCCCGCACCCGAGCGAAGGAGGCCCCGTGGGCACCGCCGACGACGACGGCCCCGAGTGGCTGACGCGCGCCCAGTTCGCCGCCGCCCTCCAGGTCCACCCCAAGACCGTGTCCCGCTGGATCGCCGCCGACCCGGATATGCGCGTACAGCGCCTCGGGCCGACCGGCCACCGTGTCCGCGTCCACCGATCCGAGCTGGAGCGCCGCCGCTCCGGCATGTCCCCAATTGGGGACACCACGGCGACCGCCTGACGTCGCCCGCGCGCTGCATGGTTCTGGGCCTGGCGCGCTGCACCACCCGGAGGCCGGCCACCGCGCCGCCTCCTGACGCCGATGGTTTAGGGCCTGGCGACACCCACGAGCACGGAGGCGCCCATGCCTGCCGTCGACCTCATCAACCGACCGTCCGCCGGACCCGTCCCGGCCGCCTACCTCGGGCAGCTCGCCCGCGAGTGGGAAGCCACGATGCCGGCCGTCCTGCTGCGCTCCCGGTTCCTCGGGCTGCTGGACGTCCTCCACGACCGCGCCGACGAGGTCGGACACGTCCGCCCGCGCCACGGTGTCGACGTCGTCCAGGACCTCGCCCGCGGTGCCTGCCTGCGCACCGAGGACGCCGTGCGCTACCTCGCCGCAGCCCTCGCGGCCGGAGTCGTCGTACGCCGGTCTCCCGACGTGCTCACCCTCACGCCCTCCGCCGTCCCCGACTGGACGGCCGCCGTCGACCACCTCACCGCCCCACCGACCCGAGAGGATCACCCGTGAAGGCCAGCAAGCCCACCGCCGCCGACAGCATCGTCGGAAGCCGCCGCCCCGAGGACAATCGGTGCTGGCTGTGCGCCGCCCCCGGCATCCCGGAGCGCACGCTGCGCGCCGACGTCCACGTATCCGGGCACCTCTGCCTGCGCTGCTGGGGACTCCAGCCTCGCGGCCGCAACTCGTGGGCCCGGGCCGCCTCCGCCCTGTACGTCGCCCTCGCCCTGCCCCGGGCCTGGCATGACACCGGCTACCGCTCCGGGTGGCTGGAGACCACCGCGAAGCGCTACGGCGTCACCGCCTGGCACGACGTCCCCCGGGCCACGGAGCCACCGGACGAGCCGTTCGGCTGGATCGCCCCGGACGTCCTGGAGGCCGCGGCCGCCGACCTCGCCCGCCAGGAGGAGGCGTTCGAGCAGGCCCGCATCCCTCCGTCCGATCGCGCCACGGGAAAGGCCGGCCACCGGTGACCCCTCCCCGCTCCCGGCCCGGCGAGGAGCCGCAGAAGGGCTACGGAAGTGCTGCACAAACGCTGACTTTTGTTGACCCTCGCGCGGGCCGAGCCTCCGTACCGCTACACATCCGTGCAGGTCACGACCGGTGAGCCTGTATGCGCCCCTGACCCCGAGTGCCATACCCCACCGGAGGCCCGCCCCATGGCGTCCAAGCCGCTGACCACCCGCGTCTCCCCGGCCGTCCACGAGGCCCTGACCGCGCTCGCCGCCCGCCGCGGCATGTCCCTCGCCGCGACGGCCTCCGACCTGCTGAGTGCCGCCGTTGCCGACGAGGACGGCACACCGCCCCCACCGGACGGTGAACTGACCGTCGCCGTACTGCGCGCCCTGGAGGAGGTCACCGCACCCGCCGCCGTGTTGCACCGGGAGGTCGCCCTACAGATGTCCAGGCTCATCGAGCGCGGCGGACGCGGTGCCACGGGTGCAGCGCGACGACTCATGGAGGCCGCCGACAGGGCTATCCACCTCCAGGAGCGCGCTGACCGGCCCGTCGACCCCGCCATGAGCGCTCTCCTGGCCGACCTCTTCCCTGGCCTGTAGGGACGGCCGGGAGGCTCTTCCCGGGCACTCCCAGCCCCTCTACGCCCCGGAATCCGCCCGTTCCCGCCGACCCCACCACTCCACGACCAGGCCCTTTCGCCCGCTGAGCGTTCGCTCACTGGGTGACAAGGGATGCGAACTATGACAACGACCACCAGGAGGAGCGCATGGCGTCCGCTTCCCAGCTCGCCGCCCGTCCCGTCGTCCCGCGCCTGCCTGACGGCACGTACGCCGTCCGCGACCCCCACGACCCGGACGTGACCACCCTGTGGCGCGTCGACGGGGGCAAGCTGCACCCGTGGCCGCTCCGTCAGCGTTGGGCACCCCGCCCGCCGAAGGCAGACCCGTCCGCCCCGCCCGAGGAGCGCCGGGCCCGCCGTGAGCGCTGGTACGCAGAGGTCTACTGGCCGTGGAAGGTCGCCGTCGCCGAGGAGATCCGCCGCGCGCCCCTCACTGCGGCTGACCTCTTCGAGCGCCTGGTGCCCGAGCACGAGCGGCCCCGGGCCGTGTTCGCCACCATCCTGGACGGCCGACCTACGCGCGAGGAGCTGGACGAGGCGGAGCGCCAGGAGGAGGAGGCCGACCGGGACCACCTGCGCACGGTCGCCGTCCTGGCGGCCGCCGGCCTCCCGTACCGGCACATCGCCGGGGCGTTCCGCGTCTCGCCGTCGACCGCGTGGCGCTGGGCGCAGCGCGGCATGGAGCTATGGCACCGGGAGGGCAGCCCCGAAGCCCTGGCGGCCGCTCTCGCCGTCCTACCGCCCCTGGACGACCTCAAGGCCCGGACTGCCCGCCCGACCGTCCACACGGCGCGTCAGGAGACGCCCGAGGACTCGCAGGACCGGCCGCTGCCCGAGGACCCCGACGAGGCGTTCGCCGTCTGGGCGGAGGCCCGGTTCGGCGTCGACCCGGCGGAACTGGCCGGGCTGCTGGACGTCGCGGCCGCCGACGACTGGACCGAGCTGGAGGACGTGGCCGCCCTCGCCGCGCTCCTGGACGACCTCCCCGACGAGGAACCCGACGCCTGACCCGCCACGCCACAACACCCGCCGCGGCCGGCCGGGTTGAACCGGGTTGAAGCCCTTCGAGGGATGCGCCGGAACCCCGAAAGGCCCGCACCCGCAAGGATGCGGGCCTTTCGGGATGTGACCTCGGTCACGTGGAGGGTGCCGCGAAACACACTCCGAATGAGAGCACGTCCAGGCCATTCCGAACGGACAGCTCACCAGAGTCACCATCGTTGTTTCGTCGCCGGGACGCCAAATTTTCGGACGTTGTCGGACGACACCGGACAAGTTTGCATCTCACTACTTCGAGGCCACGGGTTTCGTGAACAGGGTGATGGACGCTGCCGGACACCATCAGACAATCAAGAGGTCCCAGCAGAGTCGTCAGCCTTTCATTTCACGATGATTTGCCGCTTACGTTCCGTCAGGAGCGTTGCGGGCTAACGCTGATGGCATCCCTAAGGGGAACAACTGGCTCCGTATATAGGCGAGTTGTGCAGCCGTCTGTGGCCCCGTAAGACTCAAAAGCAAGGCGTGAGGGACCCGCGAAGCCCTCGTCGACGCCGCGTCAGTCCAGGCCATCCGTCCGCTTGAAAGGCGGTCAGCTCATGTTCACTTACGTTCCTGGAGTCGGCTGGGTCTTCCAGCTTCTCTATCCCCTGGCCTCCGGGTGCGTGTACGCACCCGGAGAATCGCGCAAGACCTTCGGTTTCGGCCGGACCCCCGTTGCTGGCCTCTCCGCGCTCGTCCTGCTGTGGCTCTGGCTCGACCACCCGGCCGAGGTGGTCGCGGCCGTCGTCGCCGCAGCCGCTGTCGAGGCGCTGGTCGGCCTGAACGAAGACCTGCGCCGAGCTCTTAGCCGGCGGCGAGGTACCGCATGGCTGCGGTAGAGCGGGGAGAGTACTGGGTGCTCTCGTGGAAGCTCGTAGACGCCATGCAACGAGCGGGCATGACCAGCGCGCAGTTGGCCGAGGCCGCAGGTGTCAGCATCGTCATGAACCACAAGGTCTTGAACGGGCACAGGCTCCCGGCCAAAAGCCACCTGGCACGCCTGATGGACGTACTCGAGATCACCGGTCAGCTGCGTCGCGACCTCCTGAGCACACGAGACAAGCTTGAAGCTCAGCGCCGCAAGACGGCCAAAGGCGCCATGTCGGAACAGGCGCAGCCCGGCGGCGTGCGAAGGCCGGAGAGGGCGGAACAGGCAGCACGCGGCCGCGTGCGAAGGCCGGAGAGGACGTACCGGACCTTCGTGCCAAGGTTCGGTCAGCCAGACCCCATCAGGGTTGCGGATGCTGGTGAACTGCAGGAGGCGCTGAGGGCCGTGCACGTGTGGGGAGGCAAGCCCCCGCTGAGGGAACTGGAGAAGCGCTCCGATGGCCTCCTGCGTCGCAGCACGGTGAGCGACATGCTCCGCGGAACGCCGACAGTGCCGGAATACGAGCGGTACCTCGCCTTTCTGTCGGCTTGCGGCATCGACAATGCGAGCCTGGACGTCTGGGTGTACACCTGGCGTCGCCTGGTGGCGCTGAAGGACAGCGACGTCGTCCCGTGGATGGGCGGGATGAACCCGAACTCGACAGCCTAGGCCGTTCGCCGTTCACCCGAATGGCATGCAGAGGGGGCCGCGGCGAGACCCCGGAGGGCCCACGCCATCGTCGGCGCGGGCCCTCCGGTTCGTCCTGGATGAAGCTCAGTCAGGCGTTGAGTCCGTCAGGAGCTTGGTCACCGCCTGGCCGCTGGTCCTCGAACAGGTCCAGCTTCTTGCCGAACAGGTCCTCCGCCTCCCCCGTGGAAAAGACGATCTTGCCGTACAGGGCGCACTGGCAGATCGACGAGTGATCTGACGCGGACAGTTGGATCGTCCGTCGAGCTTCGGTCGGCTCGGTGAACCACTGCTGGATGCGCATGTAGCGAAAGCCCTCAGGGCCTGTGTGGTCTCCATAGACGATGTGGCTGAGCCCCTTCAGGACCGCCTCGTGGTAGAGGGTCTTCTTCGTTCCTGTGGGATCGGAGAACGACACCCGCCAGGACCACCTTTGCCCTTCGGCGAGTTCGGCATCAGCGGGGAAGGCGCCATCGAACCCAGCGAGATAGTCAGCGTTCGGGCCGATCACGATGCGCTCCCACTCGGCATCGCCGAGCCAAGGAGAAGCTGCCAGGAACCCCTCCGCGAACTGACGGGTCTCGTCATCGGAAATCAGATGCTCTCCGCTCATGCCTTCTCCTCTGACCAGTCGCTCCGGAAGCCCTGTGAGCAAGGGCCCCGATTCATCCTCGGCGATCGGAAGTCCATGTGCTGCCAACTTCGGCAACAGGCCCGAGACCCGGGTCCGCGCAGGATCGGCCGTGCTCCCTAGCTCCCGCAGTGGCACCCGCGCAAGATCACCGCCGTTTGGGGCTGGTGACGATCCTGCTGGCTTATTCGGTCACGCGGCGAGGGAGAGTCCGGTGGTGACTGCGTCGATCAGTGCCTGGAGCTCGGAGGGTAGACCATGGGCTCGGGTGTCAGGCGTCTTCACGGTAGAGGTCAGAGAGCAGGGCGACGGCGGCGTGGGTGGCCGGGTGGGGGTCCTGTCGGCCCCAGATGAGGTGGACGGGGACAGGGACAGCGTCGCGCAGGGGGCGATAAGTGATGCCGTCGCGGCGGTACTGGGCGACGGTGGCCTGCGGGGTGACGCCGACAGAGCGGCCAGCGGCAATGGTGGCGAGCCAGTCGTCGACGTCGCGGGTGTACTCCACGGCAGGGCGGGCGTCTTCGGGCCACAGTTCCAAGGTGGTGGTGCCGGTTCGGCGGTCCACCACTAGGGTGCGCTCGCGGATCTCCGCCAGGCGGATGTTGCGACGTCTGGTCCATGGGTCGTCGGAGGCGAGGGCGACGTAGCGGCGTTCGTGGCCCACGAGGGCGTGGGCGTAGCGGCGGGTGTCGACGGGGGTGCGGAGGACGGCCAGGTCGCACAGGCCCTCGGCGAGGCCGCCGGTGGGGGTGTTGTGGCGGATCAGGTGGAGTTCGACGTTGGGGTAGCGGTCGTGCCAGCGGCGCTGGAACTCGGCGGTGTGGCGGCCCATCGCGGACCAGGCGTGGCCGATGTGCAGCCGGGTGTGGCCGGTGGTGGCCTGGTGGACCAGTTCGTCGGCGTCGACCAGGAGATTCCGGGCGCGGGCGAGAACCTGCACGCCTGCGGTGGTGGGGGTGACAGTGCGGCTGGTGCGGTGCAGCAGTCGCACGCCGAGGATGCGCTCTAGTGCGAGCAGTGTGCGGGAGACCGCGGCCTGGGAGACGCCCAGCTCGATCGCGGCGTCGGTGAAGCTGCCGGTGTCGACGATCTCGACCAGGCAACGCAGGTGCCGCAGCTCCAGTTCCGTACGACCATCCATACGTCCAGCGTATAGCTGGGGGTTCGGATGCATTTTGCGTATGCGTCGGTCTGGCGGATGGTCGTGCCATGACACTCGAAGCTCGCGCAGAGACTTCGGCCGCCGCGGCGCAGGCGTCGTCGCCCCGGTGGTCCGGGGTGGCGCTGATGATGGGCAGCGGCCTGTCCAACCAGGTCGGAGCATCAATAGCCGCGCTCGCCTTCCCGGTGCTGGGGCCGGCGGGAGTGGTGGCGGTGCGCCAGTGGGTGGCCGCCGTGGTGCTGCTGAGCGCCGGCCGGCCGAACCTGCGTTCATTCACCGCCGCGCAGTGGCGTCCTGTCCTTGGCCTTGCCGCGGTGTTCGCGACCATGAACCTCACGCTGTATGCGGCGATCGACCGGATCGGGCTCGGCTTGGCGGTCACTCTGGAGTTCCTCGGCCCGCTCGCTGTGGCGCTGGCAAGCTCTCGCCGGCGTATCGATCTGGCCTGTGCTCTCGCCGCCGCGGTGGGCGTGGTGGTCCTCACCCGCCCCCGGCCCAGCACGGACTATCTCGGCATCGGCCTGGCCCTGATCGCCGCCGTCTGCTGGGGCTGTTACATCCTGCTCAACCGCACCGTGGGCGAGCGCCTGCCCGGGCTGCAGGGATCGGCCGCCGCCGCGGCCGTCTCCGGCCTGCTCTACCTGCCCCTCGGCGCTGCGGTCCTGTGGCTCCACCAGCCCACCGTCGGCGCCCTGCTGTGCGCGCTGGCTGCCGGTGTGCTGTCCTCCGCGGTGCCGTTTCTCGCCGACCTGCTCGCGCTGCGCCGGGTCCCCGCCCGCTTCTTCGGGATCTTCATGAGCGTCAACCCGGTGTTCGCCGCTCTGATCGGCATGCTCGTCCTTGACCAGCACCTCGGTGCGGCATCGTGGCTGGCCATCACCGTGATTGTCACCGCCAACGCCGTCTCTGTGGGCACCTCCGCCAGCCACTCCGAGAAGTAGACCAACCTCTTGCGGTGAACCCGCGTCGACGCCCGCGCCTCGGTGTGCGCCTTTGTCGAGGCGGGCAAGGTGGCTGACGCGGGTGCGGTCGAGCGGGTGGCCGTTCCACCAGGCATCGAGGCGTATGAGGTTGAGTGCAACGGCGGAGAGGACGTGCTCCAGGTGGGTCTTCTGGAGACCGAGGTAGCGGGCACGTCTCATCCCGGTGACCGCGACCGCCTGGTGGATGGTTCCCTCGATGCCCGCGCGGGTTCCGTACTTTGCTCGCCACTGCTCGCCGCTCTGCTGGAGGCGGGCGTGGTCGAGGACTTCTTGCAGCTCGCGAGGTTGCAGGGAGAGGGTCCGGCCGCCGGTCTTCGAGCGGGTGCACTGGCCGCGCACCGGGCAGGGGCGGCATGTCTCCTTGTCGAACTTGATGACGATGGCCTTGGTGCCGCGCAGGGTGGCGGGGCTCCACCAGGTGCTGGTGTCCCCGCGTGGGCAGGTGGCCTGCCGCTTGTCCCAGTCGATGGTGAAAGCGGTGCGGTCGAAGCCGGCGCCGGCACGCGCCTGGGGTGAGCTGTTCATCAGGACGGGGGTGACCAGGGTGACGCCGAAGTTCTTCTTCATGCCCACGATCAACTCGGCCGAGGCGTAACCGGAGTCGAGGAAGTGCTCGGTGGGCAGGAGATCGCGGGCGGCGAGCATGTGATGGACCGGTTCGGTCATTTCCGCGTCGGTCACTGTGGCGTCGGTGGTCGCGATGCTGGTGATCAAGCGCGGCGGCGGCCCGTCGGCTCCGGGGATCAGCGCCTGGCCGTCGGCAGCCGGGTCCTGGTCATCGGCATCGTCGCAGGACTCGCTGATGTGGATCTTGTAGCCGGTCCACCAGGAGCCCTGTTTGAGGCCGTAGCGGGCGTCGGTGTCGTACGGGGAGGCCAGCCGCAGTCTGCCGGGCGGGAGGTCATTGCTCTCCCGCCGCTTCACCTCCGCTCCGGCCTCTGACACGGTGCGGTGGTAGTTCTGCACCCACATCGTGCGCAGGACCTGCACCGCCGGGAGCTCGCGCAGCCAGGCCAGGGCATCAGGGGCATGCACCGCCTCCAGCAGCATGAACCCGTCCTGGCCGTAGACCAGAGCCATCTCCTCCCGCTTGCTCGTGGAGGCCGGCGGATGCCAGGAGTGGATCCGCGGGCCGTAGCGTTCGGCCCATTCCCGAACGGGCAGCGCCTCGGCGAGCCAGTCCGGGGCCGCGCAGGCCAGCGTTTCCAGCGCGGCCCGCAGCGTCTCCCCGGCCAGCTCCAGCCTGTTCAGGTCGCGTACCGCCGCCAGCACGCGGGTGGAGTCGGTGCGCTGCTGCCTCCGGCCTTCACCAGGCCCCGGTCCTTGAGGGCGGTCAGCAGCAGGTCGAGCACCTTCTCCTCCATCCCGTGCTCGACCAGCCGTGCGCGGAACTCGGACAGCACGGATGCGTCGAACCCGGGATCATCCAGCTCCAGGCCGAGCGCGTATTTCAGGTCCATGCCGTATCGCACCCGATGCGCTGCCGCGCGATCGGTGAGGTTCTCGGCGAACTGCAACACCGTCACCAGCGCGAGCTGGCCCGGTGACCAGCCTGGCCGCCCTCTGACTCCGAACGCCTCGGCGAATTCGGAGTCCGCGAACAACTCGCTCAGTTCGTCACGGACCCGCATCGCCAACGGGTACGGGCCACGTGCCGCCACCGCCCGCGCCACCTGCGCGGTCAACTCAGGCACCGTGGGCCACGGCCTCGGCTGCATCGACATTCCACACCCCACCCGCGACCGGGAACGCCAAGACGGCCGCTACTGTCCTGACCAACGATCCGCCAGCCTCGCTGGGCACGTGTCTTGTCTCTGCGATGTGTAGGCAGTCCCGCCGTTCTGTAGGCATGTACGGCTGGGTCCCGGTCCTGTGTCGGCAAGTCCGGTGCCAGACAGGTCGAGGCCCTCGTGAATCCGGCAGTCAGCGCAAGCTGATGCAGAATGGATGCCCAGCCGGATCGATGAGGACCCGCGCCCTGTCGCCATGCGGCTGGTGATCCGGCTTGCTCGCGCCCAGCTCCAGCAACCGGGCCTCGGCCACGGCCAAGTCCTCATCGACCTTGAAGCAAGTGTGAAGCTGCTGGGGAACGACTTGGCCGGGCCAGCTCGGAGCCCGGTAGTCCTCGACCCGCTGAAAACCGATGAAGAGTCCGTGCTCACCATTGAGGCCCGCGAAGTCGGCGTCCGACTTCGGGTGCAGTTCAAGGCCGGTGGCCTGCCGATAGAACGCCGCCAAAGCCAGCGGATCAGGGCAGTCGAGCGTTATCGCAACCAGCTTCATCTGCAGGGACATGGAACCTCCGGGCCGACCAGTGAACTTCCGCCACGAGCACCCTAGGGCCTGTCCAACGGATCATGTGACCTTCGCGGGCCTGGCTCGTTGGCCTGTCCGTGAGGCGGGGAGATCTGTCGAACGAGGAATGGGCCCGGCTGAAGCCGCATCTACCGAAGTCCGCTAAGCGGGGCGGTCGTTGGGTGAGCCATCGGAGGGTCATCAACGGGATCTTGTACCGGAATCGCACGGGGGTGCCCTGGCGGGATCTGCCTGCGCGTTTCGGCAAGTGGAAGACCGTGTATGAGAGACACAGACGCTGGTCGGCGGACGGCACGTGGGACAGGCTCTTCGCCGCTGTCCTGGCTGACGCCGACGCGGAGGGCCGTATCGACTGGTCGATGGTGAGCGTGGACTCCACCTCCTGCCGGGCTCACCAGCACGCTGCCGGCGCCCGCAAGCGACGCCCGCGGGTGCCGGGAAAAGATCAACGCCCCGGCAGCACCGCTCCGACGAGGGGCTCGGGCGCTCTCGGGGCGGCCTCACCTGCAAGATCCACCTCGTTGGGGAAGGCGGACGCCGCCCGCTGGCCCTGCTGATCACGCCAGGCCAGTGGGGCGACGCCCCACAGTTCATCCCCATCATGGAACGTGTCCGAGTCGCCCGTCTCGGCGGCGGACGTCCGCGCACCCGACCGGACCGTCTCGGCGGTGACAAGGCGTACTCCTCGCGCCGCAATCGCCGATACCTGCGACGACGCCAGATCAAGCACACGATCCCCGAACCGAAGAACCAGCGGGCCAACCGCCAGAGCCGCGGCAGCAGGGGCGGCCGGCCTGCGGGCTTCGACAAGACGATCTACAAAAGGAGGAACGAAGTCGAGCGAACGATCAATGCGCTCAAGACGTGCAGGGCCGTGGCCACGAGGTACGACAAGCGTGCCTACATCTTCCACGGCACCATCATCATCGCCTCGATTCGACTCTGGCTGCGCCCATGATCTGGGACAGACCTGGCGTACTCGAGGCCGGCACCAGTACCGGAGCAGCCGCATCTCCCCTCAATGCTGCTCTGGCCATGCTTGCTCAACCGGTATGGGTCACCACGGCATCGATGAGCTCGGGCCAGAGTTCACGCGGGCGATCGTGGCCCATGTCGGGGACCAGCAGGAGTTGGGCGCCGGGAACCAGCTCCGCGGTGCGTTTCCCGCCGCTGGGGTCGATCAGCGTGTCGTCCAGGCCGTGGATCACCAGCGTCGGCACCCGCAGCTCACGCAGTGCATCCGCACGTGAACCGCTGAGGATCATCGCGCCGAGCTGCCGCCCGATCCCCTCGGGGTAGTAGGCGCGGTCGTAGCTCGCGGCGGCCAGCTCACGCAGCACCGAGGCGTCGCCGTATCGCTTGGAGGCCCACACCAGTTCCCGCTCCGCCGCCGCAACGTATCCCTCGCGGTCCGCGGGCTTGGGACTGAACAGCACCGCCTGGGCCTCCGGGCTGGACTGGCCGTATTCGCTCTCGCCGGTCGAGGACATCATCGACGTCAAGGTCAGCACCCGCTCCGGGCAGGAGAGGGCCATCACCTGGGCGATCATCCCTCCCATCGAGGCACCGACCACGTGGGCGCGTTCGATACCGAGCGCGGTGAGCAGGCCGAGGCCGTCACCCGCCATGTCGAGAAGCCGATAGGGAACCATGGCGAGGGCGGCGGGAATGTCTCCCGAGCTGACGGCGGCGATGAACTTGCCCATGTCCACAGGATGATCGTCGAACTTGGCGGACAGCCCGCAGTCCCGGTTGTCGTACCGGATCACGTAACGGCCGCGGTCTGCCAGTGCTCGGCAAAAGTCCTCGTGCCAGGCGAGCATCTGCGCGCCGAAACCCATCACCAGCAGGACTGGCGGGTCTCCAGGGTCGCCGAAACTCTCGTACGCGATAGACACCTCAGGGGACACGTCAACGATCGACATGCACGGAGACTGTCATAGTCATCCACGGAGCGCACCCAGAATATCGTCCGGTGACCTGCACATACTTTCCTGGCTTCTGCCCATGATCCGTCGGACAGGCCCTAGAGACAGCTACCTGCGGTTGAGCTGGAAACCGACCGCCAAGGTGTCCCACTCAATCTGGAACAGAACAGCGTGGAATAAGCCAGCAGGATCGGTGACAGCGTTCTTACCGGCACCCCAACTCCGGAATGACGCTCCACCGACACTCGCGGCTGCGGTCCCCGGGGCCGGCACCCCCGGCCGACGTATGCGACCGTCCCGGCCGGGCTCGCGCCGGTCGAACTGGGCCCAGTTCGCACTATCTCGCTGTTGCGCGTCCCTGTCCTCCTGGCACCGAGCCCTCCTCAAGAGGTGAGGTGGGAGGTGCCCGCCTCGGAACGGAGCTTCACCATGATCGTGCGATTCGCGGGCGGCCCCCTCGCCGGGCGCGTGCTGTCGACGTCGGCGCCGTGGCCCGGCGGCTGGCTCAAGGGCGACGGCGCGGACTGGGCGCTGTACCTCCCCACCCACAGGGACCCGGCGAACGGGATCGTCCTCGCCGAGGTCCAGGAGACGGGGCGGCCGATGCCTGTCGGCTCAGTCGTCCAAGGGGCCCGTGTCGGCGGCCGGGACCAGGACGTCACTCGTCAGTGAGGGCACCAGGCGGCCCACGTTGCCGTGCCTGCCGGGTTCCAGCTCCCGGACGCGGTAGGCGACGGGTGGGCCGTCCTCGCCCCACTCCACGGCGTACACCACGGCGGGGCGGCCGTCGCCGAAGCGGACCCGGGCGCCGGGGGCGTGGCCGCCGTGCCGGTCGACCAGGAGGGCATCCAGCCACCCCTTGACCGCGAGCCACAGCACGCCCGGCGCCTGCAGGACACCCGACGCGTTCCGCACGGTCGGCTCCCACGTCCTGCGCCACTGGTCGACCAGGCGGCCCACGACGTGCCGTGCGCCGACTTCCTGCCAGGTGCTCAGCTCCCGGTCGTCGCTCTCCACGGCGTCCGCGTACGCGTCGATCCGCGGCTTCACCTCGCCCCACCAGACGGCCGGCACCTTCGTCATAAGGCGTGCGGCCGCGCGGTCCAGCGGCTCCATGAGCGCGTCGACCGCCGCCAGGTCGTCCTCCTCGACGGCGGCCCGCAGCCTCGCGCGGTCCGGCAGCAGTTCCGGGCGCTGGTCCGTGAGCATCGCGTAGACCAGGGCGAGCAGCCACTTCGTCTCCCATGCGTGGAACCGCGCCCACCTCGTGGAAGCGTTCTCCCTGGCCTCCTCGTGGCGCCGCATGACCTGGTCCGCACGGCCGCCGGGGAGTTCTGCAGCGCGCCGTACCTCCCACCGGGCGCCGTTGGTCGCATCGGCAGGCCTCCACGCCCAGCACGCCGTGCCGGGGTGGCCCGAGCCGTCGCAGCCCTCAGGGCACGGCGAGCTGGTCGTCATGACGGCGACCGGCGGCCGCGGCTCCCGGTGCTCCTGGTCGACCAGCCCGGCCGCGAGGCGGCGGCGGGCGGCCGTGTACGAGATGCCCTCACGGGCCGCGAGGTCGCGGGCGGCGCGCTTGGCGTGCTTGTCGGTCGTCATGGACCGGTCGCTCTCCCGGCGGCGGACCCCACGCATCGGCCGCCGTGGCGTCGGTGGACCACAAGGGGCACTATGGGCTGACGTCGCGTGAGGCTGAGCCCCTTGTCCTCGTCGCCGTCCCGGCGTGGGCGGGTCCGGCTCGGAGTCGGGCCGACGCGAGGGCGGCCGCTCCCACCGTAGCGAGGCGGACGCCCCACGGTCCTCATGTCCCCGGATGTTCCCGTGTGTTCCCGCCTGCCCCCGCCTGGCTCTTGATAATGTTCCTTCTCCCGGCCCAGCGGCCGGCGCAGGTCAGTCGTCGATCAGCTCCAGGAAGAGCGGGCAGTCGACGGCGTGCCACTCACGAACGATGATCTCCCCTTCGCTGTGCACCACTTCGGCGTGCCAGGGGAGGCAGTGGTCGCACGGCCAGATCTCGTACGGGGTGCCGTCCTCCTGGAAGGCCATCATGTCGACGGAGCCGACGGGGGCGTTCCGGTTCGTGTTCGGCTTGCGCTCAGGGCTGTCGGTCACGAGTCCAGTATCTGGGGTGCGCGGTACGACCACGCTGGGGGATGCGCATAACGTGTGTTAATCACTCCCGTCGGATCGATCAACGCGCGTATCGTCTGCCCATGGCAAGCACAATCTGTGGCTGGTGCGGCGACCGCACCCACATGGCGATGGTGACCGAACCCGAGCAGCTTCCCGGGCACCTGGCCTACGTCTACACGGCAGCCTTTCAGTGCTCGAACGAAGCGTGCCACCGGCTGTCCATCGCCACGGTGTCCCGTAGCGGGGCCTACGGCAGCCCGAAGCGAGACATGGCAAGAGACGGGGAGCTGTCGTGGCAACCGACGCACATCCCTCGACAGGAGTTCTCCGATGTACCGGAGCAGATAGCTAACGCGGCCGTGGAAGCCCATGCGTGTCTGGCCATCCGCGCTTGCCGCGGGGCGGTGGCTCTGGCCCGGGCGGTTCTTGAGGCCACGGCGAAGGACAAGGGCATCACCAGCGGGCCGCTGGTCACAAAGATCGACGAGATGTACGAGCGGAACCTCATCCGTGACATCACGCGGGAGCTGGCGCACGAGATCCGCGAGGGCGGAAACGAGATCGCTCACGGAGACTTGGCCGATGAGCCGATGCCGCCCGAGGACGCCGAGGCGATCGTCGCGCTGATGGACGAGATCCTCGAAGAGGTCTACCAAGGGCCAGCACGGATGCTGGCGCTCAAGAAGAGCCGTCTGGAGCGGGAGCAGCGGAACGCCGAGAAGAAGGCGTTGGCGCAGAAAGGCGCCTGACGAAGAATCGAACGCATCGAACGGCGGAGTCCGGCGAAGGGATCATCGTGTGGGTGGCGTCGGATAACCTCTCCTTATCCGACGCGACAACAGGAGTGAAACGGGCGTCGGTTGGCCCCAGGGGGAACCGCACTGATGAACGATCCCGAACTGTTGCGCGCGGCCGGGACGGCAGTCTGGGGCTTCCCGGGCCAGCGGAGGGAGCAGGCGGCGCCCCGGCCTCGGACCTTGGCCGCGCCGCAGCTCGACTTCCCGCCGGTCCGCAACGGGCTCGACTACCTGGCTAGTGTCGTCGAGCACCTGGACGAGACTGAGTCCGAGGTGACGCCCCGGGACGTGAAGTACGCCGTGCTCCATCTCCAAGCCGCCGTCGAGGTGCTGTTCAAGGCGCGATTGCTCGCAGAGCACTGGACCCTCGTCTTCACCCACCCCGGCGAGGCCAACCGGAAGGCCCTGGAGGAAGCCACGCTCAACAGCGTGTCCACTGACAAGGCCATCACGCGGCTTCGGAACATCGTCGGCGTTCCCATCACTGACAAGGAGCAGAAGGCACTCACCAAGCTCACCGAGGACCGGAACAAGCTCCAGCACTTCGGCCTGACCCACAACGCCCGCGCCGTCGAGGCCCGCGCCGGCGCCGTACTCGACTTCCTGATCCATTTCATCGAGGACCAGCTCCTGCCCTATCTCGACGAGCCGGAGACGACGGAGACGGAGCGGTCGCTTGACGGTCTGCGCGAGGGGCTGAACAACATCAACTCCTACGTGCGCGAGCGGATGAACCGGATCGGAGGAGAACTGAAAGCGGAAGGAGTCGAGCACCGCACCATCGAGTGCGTCTCCTGCCAGGAGATGGCCCTTGTGGTGCAGCCGCGCACCGTCTCAGGGCTCCAGGGCGACTGGGGCGACCGCGCGACGTGTCGCTTCTGCTCGACGTCCTGGCCCCCGGAGGGGCTCCACCTGCACTTCCGGGGGCAGAGTCCGTCGTGGGAGCAGGCAGACATCTGCCCGATGTGCGGTGAGGCGGCGCTCGGCGCCGACGTTCGCGTGCGCAGCGAAGCGACCAACTCCCGCTACTTCTGCTTCTGCTGCACGACGGCCTTCGCGACCCTCATGCCGTGTGACGGCTGCGGCCGGCAAATCGATGCTTCGGCTGCAGGCTCCCCGCCTATGTGTCACGAGTGCGAGGAGTCGATGGAGACCGAGCCCGAGTACGAACTGCCTTACGAGGGTCCGGAGGACTACGGGTTCACCGAGGAGCGGGGATGACCACCGAGATCGCATTCCCGGTCCCCGTCCTGGCCGATCGGCTGGCGCTCGTCGAGCGGTGGGCCGAGCGGCACGGCGTCGAGGTCGCCCTTCGGCTCGCCGAGGCCGAGGACCTGGCCGACGCCGTCGTGCAGGAGATCACCCCGGAGAACACCGTCGACACCTACAACAAGAGCTGGCGGGTGTGGACGCGCTTCTGCGCCGTCACCGAGCTGCCGGAACGGGAGGGATCCCGGGGCGCGCTGGTGGCGTTCGTGACGTGGATGCTGCGCGAGGGCCAGCAGAACGGCAAGGGCTACGCCCCGTCGTCGGCAAGCACGATCCTTGCTGGGGCTGTCGTCGGCCTGCGTGAGCGCGGCTGCGCTGTAACCCGCGACGACCAGGCGGCTGCCCGCAAGGCGCTGGACGGCCTGGCCGTTCGGCTGCTGCAGGAGGGCGAGCGGCGCGGCCGGGGCCAGGCGGCGGCCGCCGAGGTCCCCGACCTGTATCGCGTGGTGAGGGCCTGCCCCGACACCCTCGCCGGGGCCCGGGACAAGGCGCTCATCCTGACGGGCTTCCACTACGCCTCACGCGCTCAGGACCCCGCTGGCCTCCTCGCCGGGGACGTTGCCCTGACGCCGCGAGGCATGGTCGTGTCGGTGCTCACCGGCAAGACCAAGCACTCCGCCCGTGACGCGAAGATCAACTATCAGGACGACCCGGAGGTCTGCCCAGTGGAGGCGTGGAAGGCGTACCGGGCCCGCCTCGCCGCCGAGGCCGCACCGCGTTGGTCGGAGCCCACTGCGCCCGCGTTCGTCGGCATCGACAGGCACGGCAACGTCACCGGAGGTATGGTTCCCGACTCCGTCACCCGGGCCGTCAAACGGATCAGCGGCCGCGCCGGGGCTCACCTTGCCTGGACGGGCCACAGCCTCCGCATCGGCCTGGCCACGACCGCCCGCAAGCGCGGGAAAGACGCCGTGACGATCGCCGACCAGGGCGGATGGGCCCGGCACTCCCGCTCTATGAACGGCTACTTTCAGCGGGTCGACGGGTGGGAGGACAACGCCACCGCCGGCCTCACCTGACCACTGCCAGCGGACCAGACAGGAGACCCCCAGTGGGGCGCACCATTCACGAGGACATCGCAGAGGACGAGTTGGCCGACATGCTGGCCGATCCCGATCAGGCGGAGCACCTGCACACTGTGGCCTCCCGGCTTCGGGAGGGACGTTTCCCCCACTGGCTCGCCGCCATGGTCGGGCAGACGCCGGCGCGGCCAGGGTCCTGGCCGTCAGATCAGGTCGCCGCGTTCGTGCGCGTCATGACCCGACTCGCCTACGGCAAGGTTGCCCGCCGTCGTATCCGGGTGGGTGCGTCACCCGGAGCGGACGCCGACCGAGTGGGTAACGCCGCTCGCCTCCAGGGGCTCCCCCTGCCGTTCGTGGCGCACCTGGACATGACCCAGAACGGGGCCGACAGCGACGGCTCGCTGGAGTGGACGGAGCCGATCACGGCGTGGCGCAGCACTGTCGTTCCCGTCCTGGGCGCGCACGTGTTGCACGGAGCGATTCAGGCGCCGTTCGAGGTGCGCCCGTTCTCGGTCCCGCTGGAGGTCGGCTACACCCTGCCGAGCCGCACGTTCGCGCACCTACTCACCGAGGGCGCTGTGGCCCGCTGGCCGTACGACGAGGACGAGATCCACCTCCTGGTCGACCTGGAGCGCGCCGGGCTGCACATGGGTACGCGTCCACTCCCGGCCGACGTGGAACCCGTAAGGGTGCTGTGACCCGGGGGGAAGCGCACAGCCAGGCCGTACCGGCTGGAGGCAGCAGTGAGCTTCACCGCCGTTCACCCGGGCCGGTGGCGTGTGGACGCCTCTCTGCCGGACCTCGGCTGCGGCTGGTAGTGGGAGGCGGTCCGCCGGGTGCGGCAGCCAGCCCCGCTGGCCTGTCCGGAGTGCGGTCACGGGATGCACGCCAAGGTCTCGAGCCTTGGTCTGCGGTTCTTCGCCCATGCGCCCGGTGCTCCGACCTGCACGCTGGCGGAGGAGTCCAAGGCTCATCACCTGCTCAAGCTGGAGTTTTCCTACTGCTCTGTCTTTGTCCGGATCACTCGTTTGGGCAGTCTCTGACGCTGTCACGCCTTGAAAGCGCCCGCTCCAACCTCCGCTTTTCCGAGAAGCAGATCGCCGCCCTTGAGGCTGAACTCCTCGAAGCCGGGCAGCGTTGAAGTCCATTGCCTGCCAGACGCGAACCTGTGATGCTCGCCAAGCAGATTCATGGAGCGCGGATCGGAGAGTTGCGTGGGCGACAAGTGGTTCTTCTTCCTCGGCGAAGACAAGATCAGTGCGGGAAAGAACCACATTCCGACGAAGCTCATGACCATCTTCCAAGAGCACGACAAGTACGTGGACGAGGATTGGGCGAGCCAGGTCGACGCGATGAATGCGGGGGACGTCGACCTGGGCGGTGACGAGGATGGCTGGATCGATGCCCCGCTGGAGGCCTACGAGGGCGCACCAGGGTGGGAGGAGTACGTGGAGGCCATCCAGGGTGACATGAGCAGGGCTTTCGGTTACTCGACCACCGTGGAGACGGTGGTGAAGCGGCTGAACCTGATGGGGTTCACCTCCCACCGCTGCAAGGCGGAGATGAGGGATTTTCTCCAGGAACTCCGCATTTCCGACGGCGATGACGCCATCTACGTCCGAGAGCCGGGGGTGGCCGAGCTCGTTCGTCACACTGTCGACTGCGAAGAAGTGGTGGAGATAGGCCTGCGCGCGTTGATCGCCAGCTCCAAGTCGTCGGAGGCGAAGGAGCCCTTGACCAGCCTGGAGACCGCCTGCCTGGAGGCGCTTGAACCGTTCCGGGAATATGACGAGGATCCGCGGGCACTCCTCGCCGCACTCCTCGAAGGCCAGGCACCCGACACCGTTGTCCGCCTCGACCTGCACGATCTTCTGTCGGCCGGCTACTTCACTCGGCACGACGCCGTCTCAGAGCTCGCCTTGCAGGAGCTGGCAGCGGAGATGGCAAGCAGCGGGCCGATCATCGTCATGACAGAGGGAACCACCGACGCGCGGTTCCTCAAGCGAGGACTGAAGATCGTCGCGCCCGACCTCGCAGGCTACTTCACGTTCCTCGACCCCGACGCGAAGGCCGCGGGCGGCACACCCCAGCTGGTGAAGAACCTGCGGGCCTTCGCGGCGGCCGGCATCATGAACCGCGTCATCGCGTTGGTCGACAACGACGCCGCTGGCCGCGAGGCCGTGAAGACGCTGTCGAGCGCTCCGCTGCCCGGACGGTTCAAGGTCTGCCGGCTACCCGATCTCGACTACGTGAAGGACTACCCGACTCTCGGACCCACGGGTGACACCCGCTACGACATCAACGGTCGCGCATGTTCCGTGGAGTTCTACTTCGGCCTCGAATGCCTGCTGACAGCTTCTGGCGAGCCGCTGCCGGTCCGCTGGACCGGCTTCAACAACGGCATCAGCGACTACCAGGGCGAACTTGTCCCGGCCGACAAGAAGACCGTCCAGGAGCGAATCGACAAGATGCTCACCACCGCCGAGGCCGGCGACACACCGCTGGACGACCGATGGGACGCGATGCGCAAGATCGCACAGACCCTGATCGCCGCAGCAGCAGCCCCAGGACTACGTCCCGAACAGCAACGTGACGCATCACACCAGGTCACAGCCAAGCCGTTCAGCTGAGCGGCCGGAAAAGTCGAACTTGCCCAGGCCGCCCGCGCGGCCGGGTGGATGGCCGAACTGGAGGTGAGCAGGCCGGACGACCGTTGGCGAGCGGACATCTCGTCTCCACGGTCGGCGGCCACCGGATGGCCCTGGAGGCGCAGTTGGCGAGCATCACCGCTGCCGAGATCCGCAACCGCACGGAGCGGATGAGTGCCTACGGAGTCCGTTCCTGCTGGTTCAGCGACCGCAGGCGCATCCCCTGGCTGGGCGCCGTGCCCTCGGTACGGTTGCCCGACAGGGCGGTGACCTGGTCGCTCTTGAACCGATGGCCCGCTTCGTCGGCGCCTCCTGGACCCCGGAGCCGTCCATACCGCTCACCGAGTTCGTGGGCAGAGTCCTCATCTCGCGGTTCGTTTCGCATGCTCCACGCACACCGCCATGGCACGTGGTCCGGCCCGCGGCGCGGCTGTGGGCTCATCTCAAGTGCGTTCTGACGGAGGCCAGGAAGCTGGGGGACGAGGAAAAGCAGCAGCGTGCGGAACCGCCAGGCGGCGTGCAGTGCAGTGTCACTGCCGTGGTGCTCGATTCTCAGCTGGCCGTCGGAGCCTGGGTTTCGGCCTGCCGGGCGCGCCGCTGCGCGCGTACGCCAGTGCCGGACCTGTCCGGGGCCGACCAGTCCGGTTCGTCACCGGGGTCCTTCGTCGCCACCTTGGTCACCTGCAGCGCGGCGGCCCGGCCCCGGGTGTGCTGACTCGTATCGCACGTCAGCAACCGAACGTCGCGGCCGGCCAGGCCCTGGATAGCCACCGTCCGGTCGATGATCTCGATATCGGGGCGGTCTAGGCGCACGTGGCCGGGGGGATCGAGGACGATCTCCACGTTGACCCTGCCACGGGTCTCGCCGTCCTGAACGGTGTGCTCCCCTTCATGCAGGACCCCGTGCGTGCCACCCTTGAGGACCCCGTCGAGAAGACCGAGAGTGTGGGCGGCACGCCAGCGGGCCCGCTGCTTGCTGGCGTCCTTGAGGTCGTCCAGCTCGTCGACCACCACGATCGGAAACAACAGGCGCACGAACTGCCAGCGCGGCACGTCGAGCACCTCGTGCAGGTCGACGTCGGCCAGCTTCACCTCGTTCTGGATGTAGAAGCTGGAGTCGGCCACGACGAACACCTCCCGCTGGCTCCACCGGCCGATCTGCGCATCCAGCGCGGCTACGGCCGCCTCAAACGCCTCGATCCGTTCGGCGACCTCAAGTTGGACCAGACCGTTCACGAGGCGCTGCTGGGCGGTCCCAGCGAGCGTGCCGCAGCTGCCCAGCAGCGCCCGGTAGCGGTCGGTGAACACGAGCTGGTCGAGGTCCCGATCGCTGATCTGGGAGCGCAACATCCGCGCGGACTCCGTGGCCCAGTCCAAATACGTCAGCAGCCCTTCGAAGGCGCTGCCGTACGGTCGTTGCAGGTTCATCGCCGTGGTGTGGACGCCGCTGAGGGCCTGCCGGATGTTCTTCCGGTCTGTGCCGGGGCGGGGTGTGATGAGCATGCGGTGATCCTGCCAGCGCGGCCCGCTGGTGCGCCTTCGGTTTCCAAGGTCGCGGCCCTCTCTCTGCAGACCCGCGCCATACTCGCCGAACCGCTGGGACCGCGGGGCGCCTGGACAGGAGGCCCCCGGATGGGAAATACGCGGCCGGACGGGTAGAAGAGGGTAGACGACTGAGGCAGTACGGCTGGGAGCCGAAGGGATGGATTGCGGAGAGGTGGGAGGTTCCGCTGCCTGCCAGGTGAACCCCGCCCAGCAGACCGCAGCCCATGCAGCAGTCCCCCCGACCCCGGACTGCACATGGGTGCTTGCCCGCTCCCCTCCGACGTGAAGCCGGTACGGGTGCTGTAGCCCCTGATTGACGACGAGGTCCCGCAGCCACGCTGCGGGGCCCTCTACTGCGACCGGAGCGCGGCTGCGCAGTCGCGGCACTCCCAATCCTGCATGTTGGCCGGGAGCCACGCGGCGCCCGGCCCGGGAGGCTGGTAGTACACCCGCTCCATGTCCAGGGTCGACTTGCCGCAGAACGTCCGGTCGTCCGGATCTCCTGAGACGTCTGGGTCGGCCGGCGCGGCGTGTATCGCCTCGATGTTGTCGACCGGGTCGCCCGGACCGAAGTCCTGCGACAGTTCCTTGCGCGGCTCGCGCAGCACGACGATCGCCATGGGGCCACCTTCTGCATTCCCCTGAGCGGCCGCATCCGGAGAACACTGCGGGGCTCCACCGGCATGACCGGTGGAGCCCCTGTTGCATAGCCTTGGCCATGGGTGATCCTGCCGCTTCCTTCGGCAGGATCACTCTCAGCCGAAGAGGATCGATCCCAGCAGGGTTCCCCACTCCCTGATCACCATCTCGATCAGGGTGATAACGCCCATGATGATCGACACGAGCATCATCAGACGCTCCCTCTTGCGGCGGCGCCATCTGGCGCGCTCCTTCTGCCGCTCCTCCTGCCGCATCTGACGGCGCTGTACCAGGGCGCCAGGGTGCTCGCGGAGCGCGAGCTGCTTCCCCATGACCTCCTGGTGGACCTCCTTGCGGAGGTTGCCGTCAGCTGCAGTCCAAGCGGCCCGGAACTGTGCGCCGAGGGCGTGGCCGCCGATGCCGATGCCGAGCCAGTAGGCGGTCTGCTGGGTGGGCCATTTATGCCCACCCAGGACGTCGTGGACCGTGCTGTGCCCGAGAGTGCATCCTTTCTCGCGCTTACGTGCCTGGCGCATGATCGTGCGGAGCGAAGGCTTGTCGTACGCCTCGTGCGCGGCCGTGACGTACTCGAACCATCCCTCCTGGTCCAGGCCCTCGAAGTCGTCGGGGTCAGGAGTCCAGTCCGTCGAAGATGTCGCGGATCCAGTCGAGGATCCCGCGAACGCCTCCGGAAGCTCCCCCTCGGACCGCCGCGAGACCGACCTCCTCTCCAAGGCTCCGCCGGGCCTCGGGCTGGGTGTGCGCGGCTTCTTCCCCTTCGGCGGCTGCATTGTCGCTCGTGCCCTTCTTCGTCGGTTTCGGTGAGTCGGAGGTGGGCCGTATAGGCCCAAGTTCTTCGTTCATGGGGCGACTCTGCCGACCTGAAAGTCACTGCTGCACCTTTCCGGACAGGCAATCTGTCCGGCCGGACACCCAGGTGCGCCGGACGTTCCAGAACCCGCATATGCCATCTGTCCGGCGGCGCTCGCGCTGTGCGAGCCGGGCGCTGACGAGGCGGCCGCAGTTCCGGCCGGGACCGTCTGATCCGCAGGCGAAGTGTCGTCACCGTTCAACCCGCGCGAGTGGCTGGAGGTCCACCCGGCCCCGCTGGCGTCCTCACCGACCTCAGCGCGAAGGCCCGCGACTGCTCGTCGCGGGCCTTTCGTCGTATCTGAGGGCCGGCCTCCCGCTCTTTTGCGTAGCAGGGCAACCGATGACCTGCCGGACGAGGGCCGGGAACGCACGCTACATCCCTCATCCGCTGTCCTGCGGCGCCGTGGGGAGGCCGGTACGTGTCGGTAGGCCGCCGGGCATTCGTCATGTCATAGCTGTCCTGGCCGTGGCGTAGCCCGTTGTGTGGCCCGGGTACGGATATTGGCTCTTGGAGGTACTCCAGTCGATGGGAGCCCGGCCCTATCCATGGAGGCGTCGTGCCTTCGTCGTCTCCGGCCGGTGTGAACACGTGTACGTCTCCAGCGGCAGCGGTATATCAACGGGTTCACGTACGGTGCCGTCCCGGTCGTCGACCAGGCGTAGCGTGCGAGCCATGCGCCTCCACTGGGACTGGATCGAGCACGTCCTGCCCGTGCCGTTCGTGCCGACCCTCGGGCCGGTCCACCTGGGTAGTCCGCTCCCCGAGCTGTTCGCCGCCGTCGTGGAGGCGGCCGGTACAGGCCGGTTCCTTCCTCACGACAAAGACCGCCGCTGGTCCGACCGGAAGGCCGAGCGCGTCCTGGTCGATGCGATCGAGCACGTCCGGAGGCTGACGCTTGTGCCGACGCTCGTCGAACGGGCAGCCGGCACTGTCCGCGTCCACGTTTTCGGGGACGGCCTGGACGTCGCCGCGGACCTCGCCCGGGAACTCGCTGACGCCCACAGCGCAGCGCAGGCCAGGGTGGTGTCCTTCCTCGGCCCCGACGAGCCCGAGGAGCACGCCCGGGGCGGCACGCGCGTCCAGCTCAAGGACTTCACCATCGGCCCCGGCCTGCCGCCGGACAGGATCGTCCTGGAGGCCGCACAGCTCCCCGAGGAGGCCGTGTTCGCGGAGTTCGCCGACGCCATGGCAGCGGACGGGTTCGCGTTCCTACACGAGCGGATGCGAGCCGGATCCGTGGGTCCCGTCCTCACCACCCTCGACGGCGGCCGGGTGGCCGGCGCCATCGGCCCCATGGAGACGATGGCCGACGCTCAGGGGGTGACGTGTCTTCTGCCGCAGTTTAAGTGTCCTGCCGGAGCACCGCGGGCGTGGCTATGGCCTGACCCTGTGGCGCGCGGCGATGCACTGGGGGCACGAGCACGGTGCGGCGTACCAGCTCCTCCAGACCGTGGTGGGCGGTGCCTCCGACCGTCTGTGTGCGGGGGAGGGGCTGACGTCACTCGGAGTTGTCCATCAGATCAAGGCGACAGGCGACCGTTCGCGCGGTCACGCGCCCTCGAGGGCGGTCAATCGAACGGGGCGGCGTTATTGCCCTTGATCCTCAGCGTTCCTGAACCGAGGTCCCCGCCCTCCGCGATGGTGAAGGAGCTGGTTCGGCTGATGCGGAGTTGTAGGTCCTCGGCCGCGTAGACCGCGTAGGCGTCGCCGTCGAGCGTTAGCGTTCCGTCCCAGCCCGTGCGCCCTGTTGAGATGCTGGGTCCCCCGAAGGATTGGGACCGGATTCGCTCTGTCCACCGCCGGAGCATGGCGTGGCACGCATATTCGTTTCCGTCCGCCACGACCGTGGCGGCGCCGTCGTAGGTGTCCATGTCTCAGTTGACTTGACCAACGCGAAGTCCACCACCGGAGGATGAACCCAGTTCAATGGTCACCAACCTCGTGCGCGCCACTCTGCGAGGTGGGGTCGCTCCGTGCCGAGGGTGGTGTCGTTGCCATGGCCGGGGTAGACCCACGTCTCATCGGGCAGGACGTCGAATAGCTTGGTCTCCAGGCCGCCCATGAGAGAGCTGAATTCTGCGGGGCGTGTTGTCCGGCCAGGGCCCCCCGGGAACAGGCAGTCCCCGGTGAATACATGGGGATGCCCGTGCGGGTCGTCGTAGACGAGGGCGATCGAGCCCGGCGTGTGGCCGACCAGGTGGCGCGCGGTCAACTCGACGTGCCCCACGCGGATGACGTCGCCGTCGTCGACCGGCACGTCGGTGGGGACGGGGATGCCGTCGGCGTCGTCCCGGCCCGCGTACGTACGCGCGTGGGTGGCCGCGACGACCGCCGCGAGCGCCTGCCAGTGGTCGCCGTGCTGGTGGGTGGTGACGACGGACGCGATGCCGTCGTCACCGATCGTGCCCAGCAGGGTGTCCGCGTCGTCGGCGGCGTCGATCAGCAGTTGCTCGTCGGTGGCCCGGCAGCGCAACAGATAGGCGTTGTTGTCCATCGGGCCGACCGCGATCTTGGTGATCATCAGGTCCTTGAGCTCGTGCACGTCGGCGGGCCCGCCGACCGTCACCTGTCCGCTGTACGTCATGGGCGGCAGCCTATAGCGGGGGCAGCGAGGGGAGGGTGCCACCGTGAACGGTCAGTGCCGAGCCGTCGCGGCGGCCGGCGAGCCAGCCGAGCAGATCGGCCTGGCGGCCGGTGACGACGAGCGCGGGATCACCGGCGCCGCCCGTCGGGATCCTGCGGCCGTCGTCCTCCTGGATGAAGAGCGCGGGTACCTCGGGATGACCCCGGAACCGCTCCGTCAGGAAGTTGATCTCGCGCTGCGTGAACTCCTCCGAGAGGGCCTCCAGCTCGTACCCGATCCCGAGGTCCACATGGTGCAGCTCCACCTCGACCCACCGCCGGAACGGCACCCGCGACGCCGAGTCGGTGACCCCGTTGCGCAGCTCCACCGTCCGCGACCAGTCCGCCGGTGCTGCCGCGGCCTCGTCGAAGCGGGCGGCGCTCGCGCGGAGGTCGGCCAGCTGGACGTCGAGCAGGCGCGGGGCGTCGCGCTCGATGTCGGCGTCGCGCGCTTCCGCCGAGGGGTACATGGGCTGCCCGCGCAGAACGTTCACCAGGGCGTCGGCATTGCGGGAGAGGTGCGCGAGGACATGGCCGCGGCTCCAGCCCGGCAGCCGTGACGACTGCGTCACGGCCGCGTTGTCCATCGTGGCGGCTGCGGTCAGCAGTCGCTCGGTCGCACCACGTACAGACTCCAGGTCATGAGCGTGATCAATCATGCTGCTGACCCTAGCTCCGCCACACCTTTGGGTGAAGGTGGTGAAGCTGTGCCGTAAATCGAATGCACGTGCTATATGGTCGGGTGCGGCGTCGGGCATGCTGGAAGGCCGGGGATTGTTATGCATCCGGGAATCCGACCGGCGTTGTCAGTGGCTCCCCCTAGTCTGAAGAAGCACGGGGGCCCCGCCCCTGTCACTTCTCTCAAAGAAAGGTGCGGACCGGCGTGGCCGACCGTCTCATCGTCCGTGGCGCGCGCGAGCACAACCTGAAGAACGTCTCGCTCGACCTGCCTCGCGACTCGCTCATCGTCTTCACGGGCCTGTCCGGGTCGGGCAAGTCCTCCCTGGCCTTCGACACCATCTTCGCCGAGGGCCAGCGGCGCTACGTGGAGTCGCTCTCCTCGTACGCCCGCCAGTTCCTCGGGCAGATGGACAAGCCCGACGTCGACTTCATCGAGGGCCTGTCGCCCGCGGTCTCCATCGACCAGAAGTCGACCTCGCGCAACCCGCGCTCGACGGTCGGCACCATCACAGAGGTCTACGACTACCTGCGTCTGCTCTTCGCGCGCATCGGCAAGCCGCACTGCCCCGAGTGCGGCCGCCCGATCTCGCGCCAGTCGCCGCAGGCCATCGTGGACCGGGTCCTGGAGCTGCCGGAGGGCAGCCGCTTCCAGGTGCTCTCGCCGCTGGTGCGGGAGCGCAAGGGAGAGTTCGTCGACCTCTTCGCCGATCTCCAGACCAAGGGTTACAGCCGCGCGCGGGTGGACGGCGAGACCGTCCAGCTCTCCAACCCGCCCACGCTGAAGAAGCAGGAGAAGCACACCATCGAGGTGGTCATCGACCGCCTCACGGTGAAGGAGTCCGCCAAGCGCCGTCTCACCGACTCGGTGGAGACCGCCCTCGGTCTCGCCGGCGGCATGGTCGTGCTCGACTTCGTCGACCTCCCCGAGGACGACCCCGAGCGTGAGCGCATGTTCTCGGAGCACCTGTACTGCACGTACGACGACCTGTCCTTCGAGGAGCTGGAGCCCCGTTCCTTCTCCTTCAACTCGCCCTTCGGCGCCTGCCCCGACTGCTCCGGCATCGGCACGCGCATGGAGGTCGACCCGGAGCTGATCGTCCCCGACGAGGACAAGTCCCTCGACGAGGGCGCCATCCACCCCTGGTCGCACGGGCACACCAAGGACTACTTCGGCCGTCTGATCGGCGCCCTCGCGGACGCGCTGGGCTTCCGGACGGACATCCCCTTCGCCGGGCTGCCCCAGCGCGCCAAGAAGGCCCTTCTTTACGGCCACAAGACGCAGATCGAGGTCCGCTACCGCAACCGGTACGGCCGCGAGCGGGTCTACACGACCCCCTTCGAAGGTGCCGTTCCCTTCGTCAAGCGTCGGCACAGCGAGTCCGAGAGCGACGCCAGCCGCGAGCGCTTCGAGGGCTACATGCGCGAGGTGCCCTGTCCCACCTGTGAGGGCACGCGTCTGAAGCCGCTCGTCCTCGCGGTCACCGTCATGGGCAAGTCGATCGCCGAGGTCTCCGGCATGTCCATCAGCGACTGCGCGGACTTCCTGGGTGAGCTGAAGCTCAGCGCCCGTGACAAGAAGATCGCCGAGCGGGTGCTGAAGGAGGTCAACGAGCGGCTGAAGTTCCTGGTCGACGTCGGCCTGGACTACCTCTCGCTGAACCGCGCGGCCGGCACCCTCTCCGGCGGCGAGGCCCAGCGCATCCGCCTGGCCACCCAGATCGGCTCAGGACTCGTCGGCGTCCTGTACGTCCTCGACGAGCCGTCCATCGGTCTGCACCAGCGCGACAACCACCGCCTCATCGAGACCCTGGTCCGGCTGCGCGACATGGGCAACACGCTCATCGTCGTCGAGCACGACGAGGACACCATCAAGGTCGCCGACTGGATCGTGGACATCGGCCCCGGCGCGGGCGAGCACGGCGGCAAGGTCGTGCACAGCGGCTCCCTGAAGGAGCTGCTCGCCAACGCCGAGTCGGAGACGGGCCAGTACCTGTCGGGCAAGAAGGCCATCCCGCTGCCGCACATCCGGCGGCCCCTGGACCCGTCCCGGCAGCTCACCGTGCACGGGGCCCGCGAGAACAACCTCCAGGACATCGACGTGTCCTTCCCGCTGGGCGTGTTCACCGCGGTCACCGGCGTCTCGGGCTCCGGAAAGTCGACCCTGGTCAACGACATCCTGTACACACACCTGGCGCGCGAACTCAACGGCGCGAGGAGCGTCCCGGGCCGGCACACGCGCGTGGACGGCGACGACCTCGTCGACAAGGTCGTGCACGTGGACCAGTCGCCCATCGGCCGCACCCCGCGATCGAACCCGGCGACGTACACCGGCGTCTTCGACCACGTCCGCAAGCTGTTCGCCGAGACCACCGAGGCGAAGGTCCGCGGCTACATGCCCGGCCGCTTCTCCTTCAACGTCAAGGGCGGTCGCTGCGAGAACTGCGCGGGCGACGGCACAATCAAGATCGAGATGAACTTCCTCCCGGATGTCTACGTCCCGTGCGAGGTCTGCCACGGCGCCCGGTACAACCGGGAGACCCTGGAGGTCCACTACAAGGGCAAGTCCATCGCCGACGTCCTGAACATGCCGATCGAGGAGGCCACGGAGTTCTTCGAGGCCGTCCCTGCGATCGCCCGCCACCTCAACACCCTCAAGGACGTCGGTCTCGGCTACGTCCGTCTCGGCCAGGCCGCGACCACCCTGTCCGGCGGCGAGGCCCAGCGCGTGAAGCTCGCCAGCGAGCTCCAGAAGCGGTCCACCGGCCGTACCGTCTACGTCCTGGACGAGCCGACCACCGGTCTGCACTTCGAGGACATCAGCAAGCTGCTGAAGGTCCTGTCGGGCCTGGTCGACAAGGGCAACACCGTCATCGTCATCGAGCACAACCTCGATGTGATCAAGACGGCCGACTGGGTCGTCGACATGGGCCCCGAGGGTGGCGCGGGCGGCGGCCTCGTCGTCGCCGAGGGCACGCCGGAGGAGGTCGCCGGGGTCCCGGCCAGCCACACCGGCAAGTTCCTCAGGGAGATCCTCGGTGCCGACCGGATCAGCGACGGGACCTCGGTGAAGGCCCCGCGCAAGGCACCGGCCAGGAAGACGGCCGCGGCGAAGAAGACGGTCGCCGCCAAGTCCACGGCGAAAAAGACGGCGACGGCCAGGACGACGGCGACCAAGAAGGCCGCCGAAGCCACCAAGAAGGCCACGCCCGCCAAGAAGACGACCCGGGCCCGCAAGGCCTGAGACGCCGGGGCGGCGAGCCGCATCTGGAACACACAGGAGCGGTGCCCCGCGGGAACTTCCCCGCGGGGCACCGCTCGCTCCGTCATCAGCCCTGGATCAACGCACCGGCCCCGCCCACCGGCACCCCTCTCGGCCCTACAGCTCGCCCAGCTCGGACGCGTACGGCGGCTGCGCCCCGGCTCGTGAGCAGGTG
The DNA here is from genome assembly GCF_044766405.1 of Streptomyces sp. NPDC102270. Taxonomy (NCBI): domain Bacteria; kingdom Bacillati; phylum Actinomycetota; class Actinomycetes; order Kitasatosporales; family Streptomycetaceae; genus Streptomyces; species Streptomyces sp. NPDC102270. The sequence continues at coordinate 276,610 of NZ_JBIWLX010000006.1, forward strand.
ATCGCCGCCGCGCGTGCCGCGAACCGCAGCAGCCGGGCCCAGTCCTCGACCCCCAGGCCGGCGACCGCCTGCGGGGACAGTGCGCCGAGGGTGGCCAGGCCGTGCAGGAGGGCGGCGTTCACCGTGTCGCCCGCGCCGATCGTGTCCACGACGTCGACCTTCTCGCCCGGCACCGGCAGCACCGCCCCGTCCCGGGTGAACACGGTCAGCCCCTCCCCGCCCTGGGTGACGACGACGGCCGAGGGCCCTGCGGCCAGCCACTCACACGGGGTGCCGCCCAGCCACCGCGCGTCCTCCTCGGAGAGCTTGAGCAGCGACACCGACGGCAGCCAGCTCTTGAACCGGGCCCGGTAGGCGTCCGCGTCGGGGATCAGCCCGTCCCGGATGTTCGGGTCGAGCGCGGTGAACACCCCCTGCGCGGCCGCGGTCCGCAGCAGCTCCTCGTAGGCGCTCGCCCCCGGCTCCAGGACGAGCGAGCAGGTGCCGAAGGACACCGCGCGCGTACCGGCGGGAAGTTCGGCGGGGGCGGCGAACAGACGGTCGGCGGTGCCGTCTACGTAGAAGGAGTAGGCGGCCGAGCCGTTGGTGTCGACCGTGGCGACGGCGAGCGTGGTGGGCTCCGTACCGCGCTGCACGGCGGACACGTCCACCCCCGCCTCCCGGAGGCCGTCGAGCAGGGCCTCGCCGAAGGCGTCGTACGAGATGCGCGAACAGAAGGCGGTGGGGGAGCCGAGCCGGCCGAGGGCCACGGCGGTGTTGTAGGGGCCGCCGCCGAGCGCCGGCTTGAGACCTGCCAGGGCTCCCGTGCCCTGCGGGACCAGATCGATGAGGGCCTCACCAGCGACGACGATCAAGAAACCGTTCCTTTCTGAGAATGCGAGGGCTGCGAGGGCCGCGCCCGCTGTCCGGAGTCGGAGCAGCCGCACGACGTGCGATGCACGAACGTGCAGTCGAGGCGCACGGTCCGGGCAGGCCGGTCCGGCCTGTCCAGCCGTTCCAGCAGCACACGGACCGCCTGCGCGCCGATCTCCCTGCTGGGCTGGGCGATGGCGGTGAGCCGGGGCGAGAACAGATCCGCCCAGGCGAAGTCGTCGAAGCAGCACAGGGCCAGGTCGTCCGGCACCGAAACGCCGTGCTCGCGCAGGGCGCGCAGGGTGCCGATGGTCATCGCGTTGTTGGCGGTGACGAGGGCGGTGGGCGGCTCGGCGAGGGCGAGCAGGGCGGCCGTGGCCCGTTCCGCTCCGGCCGCTTCGGAGTCGCCGTGGACGACCAGGTGATCGTCGTGGGGGAGGTGGGCGGCGGTCAGGCCCTGCCGGTATCCGGCGATCCGCTCGGCGGTGGTGCTCAGGCCGGGCAGGCCGGCCACCAGGCCGATGCGCCGGTGACCGAGTCCGGCGAGGTGGGTGACCAGCCCGGCCATCGGCTCGGTGTTCTCGGCGCAGACCTGGTCGAAGCGCTGCGGGCCGCTCCCGCCCACATCGTCGATCACCCGGTCCAGGAACACCGTCGGGACCTGGTGGCGCCCGAGGTAGGACACGAGTTCGCGAGGGTCGGCGGAGGGCGCGACGATCATGCCGTCCACGCGCCTTTCGTGGAGCAGCTGGGCGACCTTGCGCTCGTGCACGGGGTCGTCGTGCGGATCGGCGATGAGCAGGCTGTACCCGTGTTCCAGCGCGCCCGCCTCGACGCCCTGGAGGATCTCCGTGAAGTACGGATTGCTGATCGCCGACACCGCGAGTCCGATGGAGCGGGTCCGGGAGGTCACCAGGGAGCGCGCGAGGGTGTTGGGGGTGTAGCCGAGCTCGTCGACGGCGTCCAGCACGGCCTGGCGGGTGTGGGGCAGGACCGGCCGGGTGCCGTTGAGGACGTGCGAGACGGTCGCCACGGAGACCCCGGCGTTGCGTGCCACGTCGGCCATGGTCGGCATCGGCTTCCCCTCCCGGAACGGCGCCCTTGCGGGGCACCGGAACAGTGGCCCACGGCCGGGAAGGTATCCCATTCAGCGGTGCACGTAAACGCTTGCGCAAACGTTTACGTCATGTCACCGGTCCGACGGCACCGCTCCCTGCTCCCAGTCCCACCCGATCCCCACGGCCCCCGACCGCACCCGTGGCTCGACCAGGTGGACCGAGTGGTGGCGGCCGGTGAGGGACAGTTCCTGGCGGCCGCTGCGGGGCGCGGCGGGGGAGTGCTGGGCGAAGCGGTGGCAGCGCACCGGCAGGGCGTTCTCGTCGAACCGGACCTGGAGCGCGTACTGCCCGCCGGGCGAGCCGAAGCCGCGGGTGTACTCGCGGGACACCCCGGCCGTGCCGTCCTCGACGCCGTAGCGGAACAGGAAGGTGTCCCCGGCCCGCAGCCGGGCGTCGAGGAGCAGCTCGGCCACGAGCACCCCGGTGTCGTGGTGCGAACGCACGCGTCCCGTACGGCAGTTCTCCAGGGCGTGCACGGTCATGCGCTCCGGCACGCACCCCGGGTCGCCGTGGTGGACGGCGATGAAACGGTCCACGCCCTCGCGGTGGGCGCGCACGATGTGGTGCGATTCGCGGCTGCGCAGCTCACGGCGCGCCCCGATGCCTATGCGTTCGTGATGGCCGAGGGTGTGCAGCCCGCCGTCGGGCGGCGCGTCCAGTTCGCCCAGCAGTTGTCCGAGAATGTCCGAGGCCGCGAGGAGGGAGCGGTAGGAGCGGGTCGCGGGCCGCTCGGCCGCCGACCGGTCGTCGTCCTCGGCGAGCAGCCGGATCAGCGACTCCTCCGGCAGCTGAAGGATCTCCTCCAGCGCCCGTACGGCCCGCAGCGACTCGGGACGCTGCGGGCGCCGGGCGCCCTGCTGCCAGTAACTGAGGCTGGTGACACCGACCTTGACCCCGTGGCGCGACAGATGGTGCTGGACGCGCTGGAGCGGCAGCCCCCGTGCGGCGATCGCCGCACGCAGCGCGACATGGAAGGGGCCGCCGCGCAGGGCCGAATCCAGTTCCGCGTCGGCGACGCTGACGTCGTCCGCGTGCTGTGTGGCGTGCGGCATGCAGGGGCCTTTCTGTGCAGGTCCGGGCGGCTGGTCAGGCCGTTCGCGAGGGTGTGCCGGGGCCGTCCGTGGCAGTGCCGGGGAGGCTTCACATCCGTACGCCGTCGTTCCCGGCCCCGAGTTCCTCCGCATTGAAGCGTGTTGACCAAGTCCCGACAACACCTGTCGCCGAACGGTGGTGCACTCCCGGCCGCCTGCAGGCCGGTTCCACCGCCACGTCGAAGCCGCCGAGGACCGCTCCAACGCCGGCGTCGGCCGTTTGCGGGTCACCGAGGGCACCGTCGAGAAACAAGTCCGCAGCATCCTTGGCAAGCTCGGCCTCACCGAGGGCCCGAGGACCACCGCCGGTCCACCCGGCGGAGGCGGGCGTCAGAACGCCGCGATCCGAGCGGTGGCGCGTTCCCGGCGGGCGAGGGTGCGCAGCACCGGAAGGAAGCCGTGACGGGCCACGGCGATACGGGTGGCAGTCGGTGACCGCGTCGGAGGCCTCGGCGGGCACCGACGGCATGGGGACCTCCAGACTGACGGCCGGGTCGTCGAGGTGGACCACAAGTTCCACGAGACGGGTGAGCAGGCACTGGTCGAGCGGCAGGACGTGGGCGAACACACCTACGGGCCGGTCGGACGGCATGGCCGGCAACTGCGCCGCGAGCCGGGCACGAGCGGTGTCGAACGCCTCGGCCAGGGCGTCGGGCCCACCGGCCGCCTCCTGATCGCCCAGCTCACGGATCCGCAGCGGCACCGCGTCGTCCGGATCCGGCGCCGGGCCGACACCGGCCAGGAAGTACGTGACCGCGTCAACGGGAGTCCGGTCCGAGGGGGGTGGCGAGGCGAGCCAGTGCTCGACGTTGAGAACGGCTCGGGCCAGATGGCCGACCAGGCCGCTGATCCGGAAACGGTCCAGTGCACTCGGCCGCTCCCAGCGTTCGGCCAGTACCGGCGAACGCAGCAGCCCGGACGCGACCTCGGCGGTGTCGAGAAAGGCGGAGATCATCCCGGGAGGCAGCGGCCGGCCCGATGCGTGGCCACCGGCCGTTGTCCACAGGCTCACCGGACTGTCAGCCCTCGCCAGTAGGGTGTGAGACATGGCCGACCCCTCCAGCTACCGCCCCAAACCCGGGGAGATCCCGGACACTCCCGGGGTGTACAGGTTCCGCGACGAGCACCGCCGGGTGATCTACGTCGGAAAGGCGAAGAGCCTGCGCCAGCGCCTGGCGAACTACTTCCAGGACCTGGCGAGCCTGCACCCCCGCACCCGCACGATGGTGACCACGGCCGCCTCCGTGGAGTGGACGGTGGTGTCCACGGAGGTCGAGGCCCTCCAGCTGGAGTACTCCTGGATCAAGGAGTTCGACCCCCGGTTCAACGTCAAGTACCGCGACGACAAGAGCTACCCGTATCTCGCGGTGACGATGAACGAGGAGTTCCCGCGCGTGCAGGTGATGCGCGGCCACAAACGCAAGGGCGTGAGGTACTTCGGGCCCTACGGGCACGCGTGGGCGATCCGCGACACCGTCGACCTCCTGCTGCGCGTCTTCCCCGTCCGCACCTGCTCCGCCGGCGTCTTCAAGAACGCCACCCGCACCGGCCGCCCCTGCCTCCTCGGCTACATCGGCAAGTGCTCGGCACCCTGCGTCGACCGCGTCTCCGCCGACGAACACCGCGACCTCGCCGAGGAGTTCTGCGACTTCATGGCCGGCCGCACCGGCACCTACATCCGCCGTCTGGAGAAGCAGATGAAGGACGCCGCCGAGGAGATGGAGTACGAGCGGGCGGCCCGTCTGCGCGACGACATCGGGGCCCTGAAGAAGGCCATGGAGAAGAGCGCCGTCGTGCTCGCCGACGCGACCGACGCCGACCTGATCGCGGTCGCCGAGGACGAGCTGGAGGCCGCCGTCCAGATCTTCCACGTGCGCGGCGGGCGCGTGCGCGGCCAGCGCGGCTGGGTCACCGACAAGGTCGAGGAGATCACCACTGGCGCCCTCGTCGAGCACGCCCTCCAGCAGCTCTACGGCGAGGAGAAGGGCGACTCGGTCCCCAAGGAGGTCCTCGTCCCGGCCCTGCCCGAGCCGGTCGAGCCGGTCCAGGAGTGGCTGACCGAGCGCCGCGGCTCGGGGGTCTCCCTGCGCATCCCGCAGCGCGGCGACAAGAAGGCCCTCATGGAGACCGTGCAGCGCAACGCGCAGCAGGCCCTCGTCCTCCACAAGACCAAGCGCGCCTCCGACCTGACCACGCGCTCGCGTGCCCTGGAGGAGATCGCCGAGGCCCTCGACCTGGACAGCGCACCGCTCAGGATCGAGTGCTACGACATCTCCCACCTCCAGGGCGACGACGTGGTCGCGTCCATGGTCGTCTTCGAGGACGGACTCCAGCGCAAGAGCGAGTACCGCCGCTTCCAGATCAAGGGCTTCGCGGGACAGGACGACGTCCGGTCCATGCACGAGGTGATCTCCCGTCGCTTCCGGCGCTACCTCGCCGAGAAGGAGAAGACGGGCGAGTGGGTGGACGACCTCCCCGAGGAGGGCACCACCGAGAACGGCCTCAAGGACGACGACGGCCGCCCCAAGAAGTTCGCCTACCCGCCCCAGCTCGTCGTCGTCGACGGCGGGCAGCCCCAGGTCGCCGCCGCGAAGAAGGCCCTGGACGAGCTCGGCATCGACGACATCGCCGTCTGCGGCCTCGCCAAGCGCCTGGAGGAGGTCTGGCTGCCGGGCGATGACGACCCGGTCGTGCTGCCCCGCACCAGCGAAGGCCTGTACCTTCTCCAGCGGGTCCGTGACGAGGCCCACCGCTTCGCGATCACCTACCAGCGCACCAAGCGGGCCCAGCGCTTCCGGTCGAGCCCGCTCGACGACGTCCCCGGTCTCGGGGACACACGCAAGCAGGCCCTGCTGAAACATTTCGGGTCCTTGAAGAAACTACGATCCGCCACCATCGACCAGATCTGCGAGGTCCCCGGCATAGGCCGCAAGACGGCCGAGACGATCGCCGTGGCCCTCGCCCAGGCGGCCCCGGCCGCGCCCGCCGTGAACACGGCGACTGGAGAGATCATGGATGAGGAGGAACCCGGCACCACGGGTTCCGGCGGGGACCCCGTGACGGCGGGTGCCCCGGACGAACGACGGGGGCAGGAGACATGAATGTGAACGAGCACGAAGAACAACAGGACCAGGGCGGAGAAGACGCACAGGTGAGTACGGGCGCGCCCGCCGATGCGGCCGGAGTCCCGGAGGCGGCCATCCCCGAGTTGGTGATCATCTCCGGGATGTCCGGCGCCGGGCGATCGACCGCCGCGAAGTGTCTCGAGGACCTCGGCTGGTTCGTCGTCGACAACCTCCCGCCCGCGCTGATCCCCACCATGGTGGAGCTCGGCGCCCGCTCCCAGGGCAATGTCGCCCGGATCGCGGTGGTCGTCGACGTCCGCGGCCGGCGCTTCTTCGACAACCTCCGCGAGTCCCTCGCCGACCTGGAGGCCAAGCACGTCACCCGGCGGATCGTCTTCCTGGAGTCCTCCGACGAGGCCCTGGTGCGCCGCTTCGAGTCCGTGCGGCGCCCGCACCCCCTGCAGGGCGACGGCCGCATCGTCGACGGCATCGACGCCGAGCGCGAGCTCCTGCGCGAGCTGCGCGGCGACGCCGACCTGGTCATCGACACCTCCAGCCTCAACGTGCACGAGCTGCGCGCCAAGATGGACGCCCAGTTCGCCGGCGAGGAGGAGCCCGAGCTCCGTGCCACCGTCATGTCCTTCGGCTTCAAGTACGGCCTCCCGGTCGACGCCGACCTGGTCGCGGACATGCGGTTCCTGCCCAACCCGCACTGGGTCCCGGAGCTGCGCCCCTTCACCGGCCTCAACGAGGAGGTGTCGGCGTACGTCTTCAACCAGCCCGGCGCCAAGGAGTTCCTCGACCGCTACGCCGAGCTGCTGCGCCTCATCGCGGCCGGCTACCGCCGCGAGGGCAAGCGGTACGTGACCATCGCCATCGGCTGCACCGGCGGCAAGCACCGCTCGGTCGCCACGTCGGAGAAGCTCGCCGCGCGCCTCGCGGCCGAGGGTGTGGAGACGGTGGTCGTACACCGGGACATGGGACGGGAATGACCGCACGTAGTCCGCGGCTGAGCAGGCTGCGCCGGGTCGTCCCCGAAGGGCGGGCGACCCGGACCGTCGAGACCCGCGGCGCCCGGCCCCGCCGACGCGGTGCTCAGCCCAAGGTGGTGGCGCTCGGCGGCGGCATGGGCCTGTCCGCCTCGCTGGCCGCCCTGCGCCGGATCACCGGCGACCTCACCGCCGTCGTCACCGTGGCCGACGACGGCGGCTCCAGCGGGCGCCTGCGCGACGAGCTGGGCGTGCTGCCGCCCGGCGACCTGCGCAAGGCGCTGGCCGCGCTGTGCGGTGACGACGAGTGGGGGCAGACCTGGGCCCGGGTCATCCAGCACCGCTTCCAGTCCAAGGGCGACCTGCACGAACACGCGGTCGGCAATCTGCTGATCGTCGCTCTGTGGGAGCAGCTCGGCGACCACGTCCAGGCCCTCGACCTGGTCGGCAGACTCCTCGGCGCGCAGGGGCGCGTGCTGCCCATGTCCGCCGTACCCCTGGAGCTGCAGGCCCTGGTCAAGGGGCACGACCCGGACCGGCCCGAGGACGTGGAGACCGTAAGGGGACAGGCGACGGTGGCCCTGACCCCGGGCGAGGTGCAGTCGGTGCACGTGGTGCCGCACGACCCGCCCGCCGTCCCCGAGGTGCTGGAGGCGGTCCGGGACGCGGACTGGGTGGTCCTCGGCCCCGGCTCCTGGTTCTCCTCGGTCATCCCGCACCTGCTGGTGCCCGAACTCCTGGACGCCCTCACCCAGACGAAGGCGCGCCGGGTACTCTCCCTGAACCTCGCACCGCAGCCGGGAGAAACCGATGGCTTCTCCCCGCAGCGTCATTTGGAGGTTTTGGGACGACACGCCCCTAAACTCGCCCTGGACGTGGTGCTGGCCGACCAGGCCGCCGTGCCCGACCGCGATTCCCTGACCGATGCCGCCAAGCGGTTCGGCGCCGCGGTCGAGCTGGCGCCGGTGGCCCGGCCCGACGGGACCCCGAGGCACGACCCGGAGCTGTTGGCCGCCGCGTACGACCGTATTTTTCGGATGCATGGAAGGATCGGCCCATGGCGATGACGGCAGCGGTGAAGGACGAGATCTCCCGGCTCCCCGTCACCCGGACCTGCTGCAGAAAGGCGGAGGTCTCCGCCGTCCTGCGGTTCGCCGGCGGCCTCCACCTGGTGAGCGGGCGCATTGTGATCGAGGCGGAGCTGGACACCGCGATGGCGGCCCGCAGACTCAAGCGGGACATCCTGGAGATCTTCGGCCACAGCTCCGAACTGATCGTGATGGCACCGGGCGGACTGCGCCGCGGTTCGCGTTACGTCGTCCGGGTCGTGGCCGGCGGTGACCAGCTGGCCCGCCAGACCGGCCTGGTCGACGGCCGGGGCCGCCCGATCCGGGGGTTGCCCCCGCAGGTCGTCTCCGGTGCCACCTGTGACGCCGAGGCCGCCTGGCGCGGAGCCTTCCTGGCCCACGGCTCGCTCACCGAGCCCGGCCGCTCCTCGTCCCTGGAGGTCACCTGCCCGGGCCCCGAGGCCGCGCTCGCCCTGGTCGGCGCCGCCCGCCGCCTCTCGATCCCCGCCAAGGCCCGCGAGGTGCGCGGCGTGGACCGCGTGGTCGTCCGGGACGGTGACGCGATCGGTGCCCTGCTCACCCGGCTGGGCGCCCACGAGTCGGTGCTCGCCTGGGAGGAACGCCGGATGCGCCGCGAGGTGCGGGCCACGGCGAACCGTCTCGCCAACTTCGACGACGCCAACCTGCGCCGCTCCGCGCGGGCGGCCGTCGCCGCCGGTGCCCGGGTCCAGCGCGCCCTGGAGATCCTGGGCGATGACGTGCCCGAGCATCTCGCTGCCGCGGGCCGACTGCGCATGGACCACAAGCAGGCATCCCTTGAGGAGCTGGGCGCGCTCGCCGACCCGCCGCTGACCAAGGACGCCGTCGCCGGCCGGATCCGCCGGCTGCTGGCCATGGCCGACAAGCGTGCCTCCGACCTCGGCATCCCGGGCACGGAGTCCAGCATCACCGAGGAGATGGCCGACAACCTGGTCGGCTGACCCTTCCTCACCTCGCCGGTGCCGACGCCCACTTGGGTGGTCGGCACCGGCGTTTACGCATCCGTGAGGCACCCTTGACTGGATCATGAACTGTCATGAGCCTGGCATCTGTTCGCTGCTGTGGCGGACCACCGCAAGGGGGGCTCATGAGACGAAGAGCGAGACCGATCCTCGCCGTTGGCGCGCTCCTGCTCGGCGGCGCGGGCATCGCGCCCGTCGCCCAGGCCGCGCAGAGCGCCAGTTCTCCTGATCCGAACGAAGTCAAGGTCTTCCGCGCCGAGGTCACCAGCGGGCAGGTACCCCTGCTGCTGGCGGCCGGGCAGGACGGCCACGAACTGAGCGAGCAGGTGCCCGCGAAGGGCACCGCGACCGTCGAGGTCTACCTGACCGACCAGGAGGCCCACAAGCTCGAAGGGCAGGGTGTCGAGCTCACCGAGCACACCCTGAGCGCCAAGGCCGAGGCGCGCGTGGACAAGGCCGCCGAGGGCGTGTTCCGGCCGTACAGCGGAAGCGGCGGGCTCCGGGAGGAGATCCTCGCGACCGCCCGCGCCAACCCCGGCCTCACCAAGGTCGTCTCCATCGGCAAGACCGTCAACGGCAAGGACATCCTCGCGCTCAAACTGACCAAGAACGCGAAGAAGTCCAAGGACGGCGCCAAACCCGCCGTCCTCTACATGTCCAACCAGCACGCGCGCGAGTGGATCACGCCGGAGATGACCAGGCGGCTGCTCCACCACTACGTGGACGGTTACCGGACCGACAAGCGCCTCAAGAAGATCGTCGACTCCACCGAGCTGTGGTTCGTCCTGTCGGCCAACCCCGACGGCTACGACTACACCTTCCAGAACGACGACAACCGCCTGTGGCGCAAGAACCTGCACGACAACAACGGCGACGGCACCATAGGCGTCGGCGACGGCGTCGACCTCAACCGCAACTTCTCCTACAAGTGGGGCTACGACAACGAGGGTTCGTCCCCCAACCCCACCAGCGAGACCTACCGCGGCACGGCCCCGTCCTCGGAGCCCGAGACCAAGGCGCTGGACGCCTTCGAGAAGCGGATCGGCTTCACGTACGGCATCAACTACCACTCCGCCGCCGAACTCCTCCTCTACGGCGTCGGCTGGCAGGTGGCCACCGACACGCCCGACGACGTCATGTACAAGGCGCTCGCCGGCACCCCGGACAATTCCGCGATCCCCGGCTACCGTCCGCAGGTCTCCTCGGAGCTGTACACCACCAACGGCGAGGCGGACGGCCACGCGTCGAACGTCAACGGCCTGGCGATGTTCACCCCCGAGATGTCGACCTGCCAGACCGCCTCGGACCTCGACCCGAACGACCAGTGGAACGCGGCGGACTGCCAGTCGGTCTTCAACTTCCCGGACGACGAGAAGCTGATCCAGCAGGAGTTCGAGAAGAACATCCCCTTCGCGCTCTCCGTCGCCGAGTCCGCGGCCAAGCCGGACCAGCCGAAGTCCTCGCTCGGCCTGAAGGCCGCCGACTTCACCCCGAAGACGTTCACCACGTCCTACTCGCGCGGCGCCGACCAGGAGGTCTCCGTCGTCGTCCGCAAGTCGGTGGGCGACAAGGAGCTCAAGTACCGCGTCAACGGCGGCCGTACCAAGGACAGGACGCTCAGGGCCTGGAAGGGCGGCGAGACGTACGGCGGTGAGGACAACCTGTACTTCGACGAGTACCGGGCCAAGATCCCCGACGGCGATCCCGGCGACAAGGTCGAGGTCTGGTTCACCGGCCGGACGAAGGGCAAAAAGCCCACCTCCAGCGCGCACTTCACCTACACCGTGGCCGAGCGGCCCCGCGCGGACGTGCTCGTGGTCGCCGAGGAGGGCGCGACCGCCACGCAGGCGCAGACGTACGTGGACGCGCTGAAGGCGGCCGGACGCAAGGCGATCGTCTGGAACGTCGCCACGCAGGGCGCGCCCGACGCGCTCGGTGTGCTGGACCACTTCAGAACCGTCGTCCACTACACGGGCGCGACCGTCCCGGGCAACCCCACCCAGCTCCAGCTGCGCGCCTTCCTGAACGAGGGCGGCAAGCTGATCGAGGCGGGCGAGCGGGCCGGCGGCAACGTCGACCTGGGCGGCGGCACCCTGTCGAACGACTTCAGCCAGTACTACCTGGGCGCCTACACCCGTACGACCCTGCCGGGCGCCACCGCCTTCCAGGGCGTCGGCAAGCTCGCCGGAGCCGGCGCCGGCCTCGGGGCCGCCCCCGGCAACCCGCTGGACGCCGCCGGATCCTTCAGCGTCACCTCGGACAACCTGCCCGCGGCGACCTTCCCGCAGTTCACGAGCGCGGGAGCCGGCACCTACCCCGGCACGCCCAACCCGTACGGACCGTACGAGGGTGCCTCCATGGCGGCCGTCACGCACAGTGACTACGCCTGGAACCGCCTCACCCGCACCGTCGACCTCACCCAGGTCACCGCCGCACAGGCACCCACCCTGCGCACCCGGCTGCTCTGGGACACCGAGGAGGGCTACGACCACGCCGTCCTGGAGGCGCACACCGCGGGCGCCGACGACTGGACCACGCTCCCGGAGAGGAACGGCGCCACCAGCAACGCCGTACCCGCCGAGTGCGAGGCCGGGTTCTTCATCGCCGCCCACCCCGCGCTCAAGCGGTATCTGACGCAGGGCACCGACGGCTGCACGGCCTCCGGCACCAGCGGCCGGTGGAACAGCCTCACCGGGGCGTCGGCCGGCTGGCAGGAGGTCTCCTTCGACCTCTCCGCGTACGCCGGCAAGAAGGTCGAGGTCTCCCTCAGCTACATCACCGACCCGGGCTCCGGCGGCCGCGGTGTCCTCGCCGACAACGCGTCCGCGGTCATCGGCGGCCAGGCCGTGGAGACCGAGGGCTTCGAGACCTCGCTCGGCGCGTGGAGCGTGCCCGGACCGCCCGCGGGCAGCCCCGCGGTCGTGAAGGACTGGGGACGCGTCGGAGAGCTGTTCAAGACGTACGGCGCGGTCACCACGGACGACACCGTGCTGCTGGGCTTCGGCCTGGAGCACGTCACCGCGGCGGCCGACCGCACGGCACTTCTCACCAAGGCGCTCGCGGCCATCGGCGGGTGAACCCGGGGTGACCCGACACGGTCGTTCCGGGTGACCGGAGCTTTCGGTCCGGGGCGGTCCGTACCCCTACTGGCGGGTACGGACCGCCCTGCCGTGTATGGGGCATCTCGATGTCACTCCGCCGGGCTCAGGGAGGTAGGGTCGGGGGTGGTCGGGGACATCCCATACAGCTCGCCGGATTCGAACCCGGCGTACCAACGAGGAGATCGGTTTCGTGACGATCCGCGTAGGCATCAACGGCTTTGGCCGCATCGGTCGTAACTACTTCCGCGCGCTGCTGGAGCAGGGTGCTGACATCGAGATCGTGGCTGTCAACGACCTGGGTGACACCGCGACCACCGCTCACCTGCTCAAGTACGACACCATCCTGGGCCGCCTGAAGGCCGAGGTGTCGCACACCGCCGACACGATCACCGTCGACGGTCACACCATCAAGGTGCTGTCCGAGCGCAACCCCGCCGACATCCCCTGGGGCGACCTCGGCGTCGACATCGTCATCGAGTCGACCGGCATCTTCACGAAGAAGGCCGACGCCGAGAAGCACATCGCCGGCGGCGCCAAGAAGGTCCTCATCTCGGCTCCGGCCAAGGACGAGGACATCACCATCGTGATGGGCGTCAACCAGGACAAGTACGACGCGGCCAACCACCACGTCATCTCCAACGCCTCCTGCACCACCAACTGTGTGGCGCCGATGGCCAAGGTTCTGGACGAGAACTTCGGCATCGTCAAGGGCCTGATGACGACGGTGCACGCGTACACGAACGACCAGCGGATCCTGGACTTCCCGCACTCGGACCTGCGCCGCGCCCGCGCCGCCGCCGAGAACATCATCCCGACCACGACGGGTGCCGCCAAGGCCACCGCGCTGGTGCTCCCGCAGCTCAAGGGCAAGCTGGACGGCATCGCGATGCGCGTCCCGGTCCCGACCGGCTCGGCCACCGACCTGGTCGTGACGCTGCAGCGCGAGGTCACCAAGGACGAGGTCAACGCCGCGTTCAAGAAGGCCTCCGACGACGGCGACCTCAAGGGCTTCCTGACCTACACCGAGGACCCGATCGTCTCCTCGGACATCGTCGGCGACCCGTCGTCCTGCACCTTCGACTCCTCCCTGACCATGGTCCAGGAGGGCAACACGGTGAAGATCCTCGGCTGGTACGACAACGAGTGGGGCTACTCCAACCGCCTCGTCGACCTCACGGTCTTCGTCGGCAACCAGCTCTGATCGACCGATCAGGCACCTAGGTGTGTGAGCAGGGCTCGGGCAGCGCGAGGACGCGTTGCCCGAGCCCTGACTCACGTGATCAGCTTTCCTTCGATCCAGAGCCCTCCTCAGGAGTCCCCTTCATGAAGACGATCGACGAACTGCTCGCCGAAGGCGTGGCCGGCAAGCGGGTCTTCGTCCGCGCCGACCTCAACGTGCCGCTGGACGGCACCACCATCACCGACGACGGCCGTATCCGCGCCGTCCTGCCGACCGTGAAGGCCCTCGCCGAGGCGGGCGCCCGCGTGGTCGTCGCCTCCCACCTGGGCCGCCCCAAGGGCGCCCCGGACCCGGCCTTCTCCCTCGCCCCGGCCGCCGCCCGTCTCGGTGAACTCCTGGGCGCCTCCGTGGCCTTCGCGACCGACACGGTGGGCGAGTCGGCCACCGCCACGGTCGCGGACCTCGCCGACGGCCAGGTCGCGGTCGTCGAGAACCTCCGCTTCAACGCCGGCGAGACCTCCAAGGACGACGCCGAGCGCGGCGCCTTCGCGGACCAGCTGGCCGCCCTCGCCGACGTCTACGTAGGTGACGGCTTCGGCGCCGTGCACCGCAAGCACGCCTCGGTCTTCGACCTCCCGGCCCGGCTGCCGCACTACGCCGGCTACCTCATCGCCACCGAGGTCGGCGTCCTGAAGAAGCTCACCGACGAGGTCCAGCGGCCCTACGTGGTCGTGCTCGGCGGCGCCAAGGTCTCCGACAAGCTCGCCGTCATCGACCAGCTGCTCGGCAAGGCCGACCGCATCCTCATCGGCGGCGGCATGGCCTTCACCTTCCTCAAGGCCAAGGGCCACGAGGTCGGCGCCTCCCTCCTCCAGGAGGACCAGATCCCGGCGGTCCTGGAGTACATCGAGCGCGCCGAGAAGACCGGTGTCGAGCTGGTCCTGCCGGTCGACGCCGTGGTCGCCCCCGCGTTCCCGGACCTGAAGACCAAGGCCCCGGCCGACGCCACCACCGTCGCCGCGGACGCCATCCCGGCCGACCGGATGGGCCTGGACATCGGCCCGGCGTCCGGCAAGCTGTACGCCTCGAAGATCACCGACGCCGCCACCGTCTTCTGGAACGGCCCGATGGGCGTCTTCGAGCACCCCGAATTCGCCGAGGGCACCAAGGCGGTCGCCCAGTCTCTCCTCGACTCCTCGGCCTTCACGGTCGTCGGCGGTGGCGACTCCGCCGCGGCCGTCCGCATCCTGGGCTTCGACGAGAACGCATTCGGCCACATCTCGACCGGTGGCGGCGCCTCCCTCGAATACCTCGAGGGCAAGACGCTCCCCGGCCTCGCCGCACTGGAGGACTGACCCCGCATGACCACTCGCACGCCGATCATGGCGGGCAACTGGAAGATGAACCTCAACCACCTCGAGGCCATCGCGCACGTCCAGAAGCTCGCTTTCGCCCTCGCGGACAAGGACTACGAGGCCGTCGAGGTCGCCGTCCTGCCGCCCTTCACCGACCTGCGCTCCGTGCAGACCCTGGTCGACGGCGACAAGCTCAAGATCAAGTACGGCGCCCAGGACCTCTCGGCGCACGACTCGGGCGCCTACACCGGCGAGATCTCCGGTTCGATGCTGGCCAAGCTGAAGTGCACGTACGTGGCGGTCGGCCACTCCGAGCGCCGCCAGTACCACGCCGAGACCGACGAGATCGTCAACGCCAAGGTCAAGGCCGCCTACAAGCACGGCCTCACCCCGATCCTGTGCGTCGGTGAGGAGCTGGACGTCCGCGAGGCGGGCAACCACGTCTCCCACACCCTCGCCCAGGTCGAGGGCGGCCTCAAGGACCTCCCGGCCGAGCAGGCCGAGTCCGTCGTCATCGCCTACGAGCCCGTCTGGGCCATCGGCACCGGCAAGGTCTGCGGCGCCGAGGACGCCCAGGAGGTCTGCGCCGCCATCCGCGGCAAGATCGCCGAGCTGTACTCGCAGGAGCTGGCCGACCAGGTCCGCATCCAGTACGGCGGCTCCGTCAAGTCCGGCAACGTCGCCGAGATCATGGCGCAGGCCGACATCGACGGCGCCCTGGTCGGCGGTGCCTCGCTGGACGCCGAAGAGTTCGTCAAGATCGTGCGCTTCCGGGACCAGTGAGTAGGCCCTAGCGGCGATCCGTCGTACCCTTGCGGGGGCATGGCCCTGAAGGCCGTGCCCCCGTCGTTCACCCGAATCCGAGAGAGTTGGTCCAGCCGTGGTTATGGGGTTCTCGATCGCCCTGATCATCTTCAGCGGCCTGATGATGCTGCTGGTGCTCATGCACAAGGGCAAGGGCGGCGGCCTCTCCGACATGTTCGGTGGCGGCATGCAGTCGTCCGTCGGTGGTTCCTCGGTCGCCGAGCGCAACCTCGACCGGATCACCATCGTGGTCGGTCTGCTCTGGTTCGCGTGCATCATCGTGCTCAGTCTCCTCATGAAGACGAACAGCTGAGCGGTCACGCCACACACAGCACGTCCATTCCGCACGTAAGGCCCCATGTTCGGTACGCGCACCTGAGCGCGGCCTATCATGGGGCTTGCGTCTAGGTGTGGGAGCTGTAACTCCAATCACTGGACGCGCGTTGGGCCTTACGTAGACTGAGGCGCTCGCAACGAAGCGACACGTCGACTCGCTTCGCGGCACCATCACGCAGGGGAGTTACGACCGTGGCAAGTGGCAACGCGATCCGAGGTAGCCGGGTCGGGGCGGGGCCGATGGGCGAAGCCGAGCGGGGCGAGTCCGCGCCCCGTCTGCGCATCTCCTTCTGGTGCTCCAACGGGCACGAGACGCAGCCCAGCTTCGCCAGCGACGCGCAGGTCCCCGATACCTGGGACTGCCCGCGCTGCGGCTTTCCCGCCGGACAGGACCGGGACAACCCGCCGGACCCGCCGCGCACCGAGCCGTACAAGACGCACCTCGCGTACGTACGGGAGCGGCGCAGCGACGCGGACGGCGAGGCGATCCTCGCCGAGGCGCTCGCCAAACTGCGGGGCGAGATCTAGGAGTCGAGAGCCGGCCGGGCACCGAGGGGTGCCTGGCCGGAGCGGTTTCACGTCCGCTGCTCGCCGATTGTCAGGTCGAGGTCAGGGGATTCGGGCGGCTGAGGAGTGCCGCCGTGCTCTCGGCCTTCGGTGACGTGCTGCCGGGCCTTCTGGTGGATGCCCTGATCGCGGGCGCGGGCACCGCAGGGTACGCGACGGAGATGACCGCCCGCACAACTGGTGGCCCCGGCCGAGGAAGTGGTGAGCGGCCGGTCGGCACCCGCGTGGGACAGGTGCGCGCGGTCCGCGACCCGCTCGCTCAGGCGACAGCCGTCTTCGGTTCGCCGGCAGGGTGGGGGACGTGCCGGCCGGGATCCTGACGAGGGAGCCCGGCCGGGCCCTTGGGCGCGGGGGCACCGATCTGTGCTGCCGCCGCGAGGTTCACCGCGCGCACAGCCCGGGGCTTTGCTCGCGTCCGGCTTCTTCGTCCGGTGCCTTCCCTCGCTGATACCCGCGCTCCGCGCGCACGTACCTGTGGTTGCGCCGGGTGCCGACGCCGGCACGGCTCGCGCCCCGCGATGATCAACTAGGTTGGAACAGCTGGGACAGGCACGAAAGAAGGCTGAAGTCGGACATGAACGCAGACGGCCGTACCAGGCTCAACCGGACACCCGAATGGACCGCGCTGGCCGAGCACCGCGAGGAGCTCGGCGAGGTGCGGCTGAGGGAGCTGTTCGCCGCCGACCCCGGGCGCGGCACCGGGTACACACTGCGGGTCGGTGACCTGTACGTCGACTACTCCAAGCACCTGGTCACCGACGAGACGCTGCGGCTGCTGCGTGAACTCGCCGCCGCGACCGACGTCTTCGGCCTGCGGGACGCCATGTTCCGCGGCGAGAAGATCAACACGACCGAGGACCGGGCCGTGCTGCACACCGCTCTGCGGGCCCCGCGCGACGCGGTGATCGAGGTCGACGGGGAGAACGTCGTCCCGGCGGTGCACGCCGTGCTCGACAAGATGAGTGACTTCGCCGAGCGCGTCCGCTCGGGGGAGTGGACGGGGCACACCGGCAAGCGCATCAGGAACGTGGTCAACGTCGGCATCGGCGGCTCCGACCTGGGTCCCGCGATGGCCTACGAGGTGCTGCGCGGCTTCACCGACCGCGACCTCACCGTCCGCTTCGTGTCGAACGTCGACGGCGCCGATCTGCACGAGGCCACCCGCGACCTGGACGCCGCGGAGACGCTGTTCGTCATCGCCTCCAAGACCTTCACCACGATCGAGACGATCACCAACGCCACCTCGGCCCGCGAGTGGCTGATCGGTGAGCTGAAGGCCGGTCAGGAAGCCGTCGCCCGGCACTTCGTGGCGCTGTCTACCAACGCCGAGAAGGTGTCGGACTTCGGCATCGACACCGCCAACATGTTCGAGTTCTGGGACTGGGTGGGCGGCCGCTACTCCTTCGACTCGGCGATCGGCCTCTCCCTGATGATCGCCATCGGCCCGGACCGCTTCCGGGAGATGCTCGACGGCTTCCACCTCGTCGACGAGCACTTCCGCACCGCCCCGGCGGAGTCCAACGTGCCTTTGCTGCTCGGCCTGTTGGGCATCTGGTACGGCAACTTCCACGACGCGCAGTCGCACGCCGTTCTGCCCTACTCCCACTACCTGTCCAAGTTCACCGCCTACCTGCAGCAACTGGACATGGAGTCCAACGGCAAGTCGGTGGACCGGGACGGCAACCCGGTTCAGTGGCAGACCGGACCGGTGGTGTGGGGCACGCCCGGCACCAACGGGCAGCACGCCTACTACCAGCTCATCCACCAGGGCACCAAGCTGATCCCGGCGGACTTCATCGGCTTCGCCGAGCCGGTCGCCGAGCTCTCCGGCGGGCTCAAGGCCCAGCACGACCTGCTCATGGCGAACTTCTTCGCCCAGACCCAGGCGCTGGCCTTCGGCAAGACGCCGGACGAGGTGCGGGCGGAGGGGGTGGCCGAGGAGCTGGTTCCGCACAAGACGTTCCGGGGCAACCACCCGACGACCACGATCCTCGCGAAGGAACTCACCCCGTCCGTGCTCGGCCAGCTCATCGCCCTCTACGAACACAAGGTGTTCGTCCAGGGCGCGGTCTGGAACATCGACTCCTTCGACCAGTGGGGCGTCGAACTCGGCAAGGTCCTCGCCAAGCGTGTCGAACCGGCACTCACCGAGGGCGCCGAGGTACCGGGCCTGGACGCCTCGACCAAGGCCCTGGTGGCGACCTACCGCGAGCTGCGCGGACGGCAGTAGGACACCCCTCTGCGGGGACGGGTCGCCGTGGCACTCACGGCGACCCTTGTGGGGGCGGTGCTCGCGGGTCGCGGGCAGCGGGGCACGCCTCTCGAAGACGCCTACAGCAGTCTGGAGAGCGTTCCGGAGAAGCTCGGCCCGGACGGCACGACGATCACCGTGGGCAACCCGCACGCCCCGGTGACGGTGCATCTCTACGTGGACCCGCGGTGCCCGGTCCGCGAGGAGTTCGAGTCCACCGGCGCCGGCCCGGAGCTGCGGGAGGCGACCGTGCGGGGCGAGGCCAGGACCGAGTGCACCCTGGCGTCCTTCCTGGACGACAGGCTCGGCGGCAGCGGCTCGAAGAAGGCGGTCAACGCGCTGCGGGCGGCGCTGGCGCAGGGCAGGTTCGCGGAGTACCACCAGGTGCTCCACGGCCACCAGCCCGAGGAGGCCGAGGACGGCTGAAAGCTTCCGAGGAGGCATACGAGAGCGTCGGTGGCAGTGAGGAATCCAAAGGCCCGGGCACACCGACCGCAGTGATCAACTACAAACGCATCCCGGACGACTACAACGGCCTGCTCTTCGACGCGCCGCTCTTCTCCGACCTGCTCCGGCAGATTCGCAAGGCGCCGGGGGAGTGGGGAGCGTACGACTTCCCGGACGTCACAGGAGCGCCGGGCCTCTCCTGAGAGAGACCCGGCGTCGACTGCCGTACGCAGGGCTGGTGTTACGACGAAGCCGGGGGATACAGCGACCTCGGCAGCTGGGAGGCCGCCGCCGAGTCCAGCAGCCACAGGGTGCGGGCCCGGCCGCGTGCGCCCGCCGCCGGTGCCTGGATCTCGCCCGCGCCGGACAGGGCGATCGCCGCGGCCTGTGCCTTGTCCTCGCCGGCCGCGAGCAGCCACACCT
Organism: Streptomyces sp. NPDC102270; assembly: GCF_044766405.1. NCBI lineage: Bacteria > Bacillati > Actinomycetota > Actinomycetes > Kitasatosporales > Streptomycetaceae > Streptomyces > Streptomyces sp. NPDC102270. The sequence goes on from NZ_JBIWLX010000006.1 coordinate 296,257, forward strand.
CGCGGGCGGCGCGGATCGCGGGCAGGGTCAAGGAGATCCGGGTCGGCGGGGGCTTCGGGGCCCCGTGGACACCGACGACCGTGCGTTCCGTCTCCCGGACCGCCGGGAGCTCGGGGAACAGGGACGCCACATGGGTGTCCGGGCCGACGCCGAGCATCAGCACGTCGAAGGTCGGGACCGCGCCATGGTTCTCGGGGCCGGCCGCGCGGGCCAGCTCCTCGGCGTAGGCCGCCGCGGCGGCCTCGACGTCGTCCCCGTGCGGACCGTCCGACGCGGGCATGGCGTGCACGCGCTTCGGGTCCAGCGGTACGGCGTCGAGCAGGGCCTCTCTGGCCTGTGTGTCATTGCGTTCCGGGTCGCCCTCGGGCAGGAAGCGCTCGTCGCCCCACCACAGGTCCAGGCGGCCCCAGTCCACGGCGTCCCGGGCGGGGGCCGTGGCGAGGGCGGCGAGCAGGCCGTTGCCGTTGCGGCCGCCCGTGAGGACCACCGACGCCGAGCCCCGGGAGGCCTGCGCGTCGACGATCTTCGTGATCAGACGGGCCGCGGCGGCCTGCGCCATCAGCTCCTTGTCGTGGTGCACGACCAGCTGCGGAGTGCTCACTTCGCCGCCTTCCCGGACAGGCCGGAAGGGACCGGCTTCAGCGATGCCGACGGCGCCGCTTCCCGCCCGGAAGCTTTCGCAGGGCCCTCGACAGGGGCTTTGACGGCGACTTCCGCGGAGGCTCCGGCTGCGGCCGGCTCCGCGGAGACGGAATCTCCGGAGCCGGACGCGCCGGTATCGGAGCCGGGTTCTCCTTTGGCAGCAGGTTCCGGAAAGGGCGCCGACGGGTTCAGCCGTTCCACCCCGAACCGCAGCGCGGAGGCATACGTGTCGTCCGGGTCCAGCCTGCGCAGCTCCTCCGCGATCAGCTCGGCCGTGTCCCGGCGCTTGAGCGCCACCGCACGGTCCGGCTGCCCCTGGATGGAGAGCGTGGCCAGCGAGCCGTCGGCACGGTCCAGGACGATCGGGCCGCTGTCCGTGTGCATGCGGACCGCCGTGAGGCCGGGTCCGTTCGACAGCGACCGCTTCACCGGCACGTCCAGCCGGTCCGCCAGCCACATCGCCAGCAGCTCGCAGCTCGGGTTGAACTCCTCGCCCTCCACCTCGACGGCCTCCACCTTGCAGATGACCTGGTCGAGTGCGGCGGCCAGCATCGAGCGCCACGGCGTGATCCGGGTCCAGGAGAGGTCGGTGTCGCCCGGTGTGTAGGCGTCGGCGCGTGCCGTCAGCTCGCGCACCGGCTGCTCGGAGGCGTACGTGTCGGTGACCCGTCGTTGGGCGAGCGCCCCGAGCGGGTCCCCGGCCGGGTCGAGCGGCGCGTCCACCGGCCACCAGACGACGACCGGCGCGTCCGGCAGCAGCAGCGGAAGGACGACCGACTGGGCGTGGTCGGCGACCTCGCCGTACAGCCGCAGCACCACGGTCTCGCCGGTGCCCGCGTCCGCGCCCACCCGCACCTCGGCGTCGAGGCGGGACTGGGTGCGGTCACGAGGACTCCGCGACACCCGCTTGATGACCACCAGCGTGCGCGAGGGGTGCTCGCGGGAGGCGTCGTTGGCGGCCTTGAGGGCGTCGTAGGCGTTCTCCTCGTCGGTGACGATGACCAGGGTGAGCACCATGCCGACGGCCGGTGTGCCGATGGCCCGACGGGCCTTGACCAGGGCCTTGTTGATCTTGCTGGCCGTGGTGTCCGTGAGGTCTGTCTTCATGGCCGGCGCCAGCTCCGTCCCTCTCGTGCGAGCATTTCGTCCGCCTCGACCGGGCCCCAGGTACCGGAGGGGTACTGAGCGGGCTTGCCGTGCGTGTCCCAGTACTCCTCGATCGGGTCGAGGATCTTCCAGGACAGCTCGACCTCCTCCGTACGGGGGAAGAGGTTCGAGTCGCCGAGCAGGACGTCGAGGATCAGACGCTCGTACGCCTCGGGAGAGGACTCCGTGAACGACTCGCCGTAGGCGAAGTCCATCGACACGTCCCGGATCTCCATCGAGGTGCCCGGCACCTTGGAGCCGAAGCGGACGGTGACGCCCTCGTCGGGCTGGACGCGGATGACGATCGCGTTGGAGCCGAGCTCCTCGGTGGCCGTCGTGTCGAAGGGGGAGTGCGGTGCCCGCTGGAAGACCACCGCGATCTCGGTGACCCGGCGGCCGAGCCGCTTGCCGGTGCGCAGGTAGAAGGGGACGCCCGCCCAGCGGCGGTTGTCGATCTCCACCTTGATGGCCGCGTAGGTGTCGGTCTTGGACTGCGGGTCGATGCCGTCCTCTTCGAGGTAGCCGACTGCCTTCTCGCCGCCCTGCCAGCCCGCCGCGTACTGTCCGCGCACGGCGTTGCGGCCCAGGTCCTTCGGCAGCTTCACCGCGCCGAGCACCTTGGTCTTCTCAGCGGCCAGCGCGTCCGCGTCGAAGGAGGCGGGCTCCTCCATCGCGGTGAGGGCCATCAACTGGAGCAGGTGGTTCTGGATGACGTCACGGGCGGCGCCGATGCCGTCGTAGTACCCGGCCCGGCCGCCGATGCCGATGTCCTCGGCCATGGTGATCTGCACGTGGTCCACGAAGGACCGGTTCCAGATCGGCTCGAACATCGTGTTGGCGAAGCGCAGTGCCAGGATGTTCTGGACGGTCTCCTTGCCCAGGTAGTGGTCGATGCGGAAGACCTGGTCCGGGGCGAAGACCTCCTCGACGGTCGCGTTGAGCTCCTCGGCCGACTTCAGGTCGTGGCCGAAGGGCTTTTCGATGACCGCGCGCCGCCAGGAGCCGCTCGACTGGTCGGCCAGCCGGTGCTTCTTCAGCTGCTGGATGACCACGGGGAAGGCCGACGGCGGCACGGACAGGTAGAAGGCGAAGTTGCCGCCGGTGCCCTGCGCCTTGTCGAGTTCGTCGATGGTGTCGCGCAGCCGCTCGAACGAGTCGTCGTCGTCGAACGTGCCCTGGACGAAGCGCATCCCCTGGATGAGCTGCTGCCAGACCTCCTCGCGGAACGGCGTCCGGGCGTGTTCCTTGACGGCGTCGTGGACGACTTCCGCGAAGTCCTCGTTCTCCCAGTCCCGCCGGGCGAAGCCGACCAGTGAGAAGCCCGGCGGCAGCAGACCCCGGTTCGCGAGGTCGTACACGGCGGGCATGAGCTTCTTTCGTGACAAATCGCCCGTGACGCCGAAGATGACCAGGCCCGACGGCCCCGCGATACGCGGGAGCCGTCGGTCGGCGGGGTCACGCAGCGGGTTGCTGCTCGACAAGATCTCAGCCCTCCGAGGGGGCGAGGCGCTGAAGCTCCGCCTCGGTCGACTTGAGCAGGTCGTTCCAGGCCGCCTCGAACTTCTCGACGCCCTCGTCCTCCAGAAGCTGGACCACCTCGTCGTAGGAGATGCCGAGCTTCTCGAGCGCGTCGAGGTCGGCGCGCGCCTGCTCGTAGGTGCCCGAGACGGCGTCGCCGCGGATCTCACCCTGCTCCTCGGTGGCGAACAGCGTCGCCTCCGGCATGGTGTTCACCGTGTTCGGCGCGACCAGTTCCTCGACGTACATGGTCTTCTTGTACGCCGGGTCCTTGACGCCGGTCGAGGCCCACAGCGGACGCTGCTTGTTGGCGCCGGCGTTCTCCAGCTTCGCCCAGCGCTCGCCCGAGAAGACCTCCTCGTACGCCTGGTAGGCCAGGCGCGCGTTGGCGATGCCGGCCTTGCCGCGGGCGGCCTTGGCCTCGTCGGTGCCGAGCCCGTCGAGGCGCTTGTCGATCTCGGTGTCCACACGGGACACGAAGAAGGACGCCACGGAGTGGATCTTCGACAGGTCCAGACCCCGCTCCTTGGCCTTCTCCAGACCGGCCAGGAAGGCGTCCATGACCAGGCGGTAGCGCTCCAGCGAGAAGATCAGCGTGACGTTGACGCTGATTCCGAGGCCGATGACCTCGGTGATCGCGGGGATGCCGGCCTGGGTGGCCGGGATCTTGATGAGGGTGTTGGGGCGGTCGACGAGCCAGGCGAGCTGCTTGGCCTCGGCGACGGTCGCCTTGAGGTTGTGCGCCAGGCGCGGGTCGACCTCGATGGACACCCGGCCGTCCTGGCCGCCCGTCGCGTCGAAGACCGGGCGCAGGATGTCGGCGGCGTCCCGGACGTCCGCCGTCGTGATCATGCGGATGGCCTCTTCGACGGACACCTTGCGGAAGGCCAGGTCGGAGAGCTGCTGGTCGTAACCGTCGCCCTCGGAGATCGCCTTCTGGAAGATCGAGGGGTTGGTGGTGACGCCCACGACGTGCTGCTGGTCGATCAGCTCGGCGAGGTTGCCGGACGTGATCCGCTTGCGCGACAGGTCGTCCAGCCAGATCGCCACGCCTTCCTCGGAGAGGCGCTTGAGTGCGTCTGTCATGGAATTACATCTCCTAAGTCGTATGTGAGCGTCAGCGCTGGGCGGCGGCGAGAGATTCCCGTGCCTGCGCGGCCACGTTCTCGCCGGTGAAGCCGAACTCCCGGAAGAGGACCTTGGCGTCCGCGGAAGCACCGAAGTGCTCCAGGGAAACGATGCGGCCGGCATCCCCGACGTACTTGTGCCAGGTCAGACCGATACCCGCCTCGACCGCGACACGGGCCCTCACGGACGGAAGCAGGACGCTGTCCCGGTACCCCTGGTCCTGCTCCTCGAACCACTCCACGCACGGCATGGAGACGACACGCGTCGGCACACCGTCGGCCTGGAGCTGCTCACGCGCCTCGACGGCCACGTGCACCTCGGAACCGGTGGCGATCAGGATGACCTGCGGGTCCGCGCTCTGCCCTTCGGGCCCTTCGGCCTCGAACAGGACGTAACCGCCCTTGGCGGCTTCCTCGTTGGGCTCGTACGTCGGCACGCCCTGACGGGTCAGCGCCAGGCCGTGCGGGGCACCCTTGCCGAACTCCTTGGTCCAGCGGCCCAGGATCTCGCGCCAGGCGATCGCGGTCTCGTTGGCGTCCGCAGGGCGGACCACGTTCAGACCGGGGATCGCGCGCAGCGAGGCCAGGTGCTCGACCGGCTGGTGCGTCGGGCCGTCCTCGCCCAGACCGATGGAGTCGTGCGTCCACACGTACGTCACCGGCAGGTGCATCAACGCCGAGAGCCGGACGGAGTTGCGCATGTAGTCGGAGAAGACGAGGAACGTACCGCCGTAGATACGGGTGTTGCCGTGCAGCGCGATGCCGTTCATCTCCGCGGCCATGGAGTGCTCGCGGATACCGAAGTGGATCGTGCGGCCGTACGGGTCCGCCTCCGGCAGCGGGTTGTCCGCCGGGAGGAACGAACTGTTCTTGTCGATCGTCGTGTTGTTGGAGCCCGCGAGGTCGGCGGAGCCGCCCCACAGCTCGGGGATCACGGCGCCGAGGGCCTGCAGGACCTTGCCGGACGCGGCACGGGTCGCGACGCCCTTGCCGGGCTCGAAGACCGGGATCGCCGACTCCCAGCCCTTGGGCAGCTCACCCGCGGCGACGCGCTCGAACTCGGCCGCGCGCTCGGGGTTGTTGTTCCGCCACTCCTGGAAGGACTTCTCCCACTCGGCCTTCGCCTGGCGGCCCCGCTCCAGCGCCTGCCGGGTGTGGTTGATGACCTCGTCGGACACCTCGAAGGACTGCTCGGGGTCGAAGCCCAGCACCCGCTTGGTCGCCGCGACCTCGTCGTCGCCGAGCGCCGAGCCGTGGGCGGCCTCGGTGTTCTGGGCGTTCGGGGCGGGCCAGGCGATGATCGAGCGCATCGCGATGAAGGACGGCCGGTCGGTGACCGCCTTGGCCTTCTGGATCGCCTCGAAGATCGCGACCGGGTCGAGGTCGCCGTTGGCCTGCGGCTCGACACGCTGGACGTGCCAGCCGTACGCCTCGTAGCGCAGAGCCGTGTCCTCGGAGACGGCCGTCTCGGTGTCGCCCTCGATCGAGATGTGGTTGTCGTCCCACAGCAGGATCAGGTTGCCGAGCTTCTGGTGGCCGGCCATCGAGGAGGCTTCGGCGGAGATGCCCTCCTGGAGGCAGCCGTCACCGGCGATGGCGAAGACGAAGTGGTCGAAGGGGGAGGTGCCCTCGGGCGCCTCCGGGTCGAACAGACCGCGCTCGTAGCGGGCGGCCATCGCCATGCCGACCGCGTTGGCGACACCCTGGCCGAGGGGACCTGTGGTGGTCTCCACGCCCTTGGTGTGGCCGTACTCCGGGTGGCCCGGGGTCTTCGAGCCCCAGGTGCGGAAGGCCTTGAGGTCGTCCAGCTCCAGGCCGAAACCGGCCAGGTACAGCTGGGTGTAGAGGGTCAGGGACGAATGGCCGGCGGACAGCACGAAGCGGTCGCGCCCGACCCAGTCGGGGTCGGCCGGGTCGTGCCGCATCACCTTCTGGAAGAGGGTGTAGGCGGCGGGAGCCAGGCTCATCGCCGTACCGGGATGGCCGTTACCGACCTTCTGTACGGCGTCGGCGGCCAGGACGCGGGCGGTGTCGACGGCCCGCTGGTCCAACTCGGTCCACTCGAGGTCTGTGGTGGTCGGCTTGGTGCTCACCCTGGGTCAGGGCTCCTCTCCACATGTCACGCATGTCGAAATGCCGGTGCACGGGACGCCCGGCCGTTGTCGAGCCTACCCCCGCAAGTACGTGCGTCTTTTCGAGTCATTCCAGACTGGCGGGCCGGGTTGGGATCCGCCTCCCGACTGGCCCGTACCGGCATTCGGCAAGTGAATACGCAGCCGCTCGTACGAGTGCTCAACAGAGTGGCGCCGAGCTCTTCCGGGGCCGTCCCCGGACACGACCGGACCCCCGCGAATGCCCGGGTATGGGCAACGTCTACAGTGGCGTGGTACGCGCGAGCCTTTACCGGTACTTCACACGGGTGAGGCTCGCTGGGATGTCTCTGTAGGGGTGTGCGTGACGGCCGTCGAATCCCGTCCAGCCGGAGTGCTGGGGGAGAGCAAGAGCTCGAGTCACCGGCCGTTCGGGGCCCGTGTCAAGGCATTCGTGGCGCTGACCAAGCCCCGGATCATCGAGCTGCTGCTGATCACCACCGTTCCGGTGATGTTCCTGGCGCAGCAGGGTGTGCCGGACCTGAAGCTGGTCCTGCTGACCTGTGTCGGCGGCTATCTCTCGGCCGGCGGCGCCAACGCGCTCAACATGTACATCGACCGCGACATCGACGCGCTCATGGACCGCACCTCGCAGCGTCCACTGGTCACCGGAATGGTGTCGCCGCGCGAGTGCCTGGCCTTCGGCATCACACTGGCGGTCGTCTCGACGCTGTTGTTCGGCCTCACCGTCAACTGGCTGTCCGCCTGGCTGTCGCTCGGAGCGCTGCTCTTCTACGTCGTCGTCTACACGATGATCCTCAAGCGTCGTACCTCGCAGAACATCGTGTGGGGCGGCATCGCCGGCTGCCTGCCGGTCCTCATCGGCTGGTCGTCCGTCACGAACTCCATGGCGTGGGCGCCGATCATCCTCTTCCTGGTCATGTTCTTCTGGACGCCGCCGCACTACTGGCCGCTGTCCATGAAGGTGCGCGAGGACTACGCGCGCGTGGGCGTGCCGATGCTGCCGGTGGTCGCCTCCAACAAGGTGGTCGCCAGGCAGATCGTCCTCTACAGCTGGGTGATGGTCGGGGTGTCGCTGCTGCTGCAGCCGCTCGGCTACACCGGCTGGTTCTACACGGCGGTCGCGCTGCTCGCGGGCGGCTTCTGGCTGTGGGAGGCGCACGGCCTGCAGAACCGGGCCAAGGCCGAGGTGACGGGCGCGAAGCTCAAGGAGATGCGGCTGTTCCACTGGTCGATCACCTATGTGTCGATCCTCTTCGTCGCCGTGGCGGTCGATCCCTTCCTGAGGTGAGGGTCACGTCGCCGTCCCCTCTACCCGTCGGTAGCATCCTGGTCATGGCAGACACGCAGCAGGTAGACGCGAAGGCCGAGCGCAAGGTCGCCCGGCTCGCCAAGCAGATCAGCGCCTTCTCCAAGGAGCACGGCGGCGCCGAGGGCCAGCTGGCCTACATCGGCGAGCGCGGCACCCGGATCGTCCTCGTCGGCGAGGACGGCGGCTGGGGCGACCTGGTGGCCCCCTCGTACGAGATCGCCGAGAAGGCCGTCGAGAAGTCCGGCATCACCGTTCACGAGGAGTTCGACGGCGAGTTCGCCGCGAAGGTGAAGACCGGGCCGTACGAGTGGAGCCGGATGGCGGGCATCCAGGTCGGCGGCCCGAGCAACGGCTGATCAACGCGCCCCGAAACGGCACGGGGCTGTAGCGGCGGCGACCGAGGCGAGGGGGTCGAAGTCCTCCCAGGCACCGCCCTGCGCCGGGCCGTGCTGTCCGCGGTGCCCGGTGAGCCGGGTCAGTGCTCCGGAGCGCACGTCGACGACCCGGATGCGGTACGGGCTGCCGGTGACGGTGTCGCCGCCGCGCTCGGCGTGCGGCTTCGCCGGGTGGGCGTTGTCGGCCACGACGGACCCGCAGTCGCGCGAAGGCCGGCGGGGTCCCTCAGCGTGGGCGAAACGGCTCAACCCGCGGCGCGCTTCGCACGGGGTGTGTGACAGCAACACCTGACGCCCGGTTCACCCGTTAGGACCTGTAGCAAGCGCACAGTCCTGCCACGGGGAGCCCGGATGATCGAAACGCCGTCCCTCGTGGACCAGTACTGCCACGGCGTACTGAGGACGGAGCTGGGTCTCGGCACCTTCGAGGCCCAGCTGGCCCGCACCGAGGGCCCACCCGCCCCGGGGACCACCCTGTTCGACACCCAGACGGGTTTCGCCGTACGGCGATGGTGCCCGCCCCTGCTCGGCCTGGAACCGCACTGTCTGCCCGCCCGCTATCTGGCCCGGCGCCGTGAACTGGGCGTCCTGGAAGCGGGCCGCAGGCTGCTCCGCGGCAGCGGCATCACGACCTATCTGGTCGACACCGGGCTGCCCGGGGACCTCACGGGACCCACCGAGCTGGCCTCCGCCGCGGCCGCCGAGGCCCGCGAGATCGTGCGCCTGGAACTCCTCGCCGAACAGGTCGCCGACACCTCCGGCACCGTCGAGTCCTTCCTCGCCAACCTCGCAGAGTCGGTGCACGGAGCCGCCGCGAGCGCGGTCGCCTTCACCTCGGTGGCCGGCGTACGGCACGGACTGGCGCTCGCGCCCGAGCCGCCGGGTCCCGGAGAGGTGCGGGGCGCGGCGGGCCGGTGGCTGGCGGGCCGCCGGGTGGGCGGCGAGCTGTCCGACCCCGTCCTGCTACGGCACCTGCTGTGGATCGCGGCCGCCTCCGGCCTGCCCCTCCAACTCCACGCCGGGCTCGGCGAACCGGGCCTGCGCATCGACCGCACGGACCCCGTCCTGCTCACCGACTTCGTCCGGGCCACCGCGGGCCTCGGCACCGACCTCGTCCTGCTGCACAGCTACCCCTACCACCGGCACGCCGCCCATCTCGCCGGTGTCTTCCCGCACGTCTACGCCGACTCCGGCGCCGCCCTCGCGCGCACCGGCGCCCGCGCGGCGACCGTCCTCGCGGAGATCCTGGAACTGGCCCCCTTCGGCAAGATCGTCTTCTCCAGCGGGGCCCACAGCCTGCCCGAACTGCATGTGGTGGGCGCCCGCCTGTTCCGCGAGGCGCTGGCCAGGGTGCTGGGCGGCTGGGTCACGGAGGGGGCCTGGTCGCTGGCCGACGCGCAGCGGGTGGCGGGGCTCATCGCGGCGGGGAACGCGCGCAGGGTTTACGGGCTGGAGTGAGCTGTACAGGATGGGATGCATGCAGACCGAGGTGTTACTCGACCGCTTCCTGACCGAGCTCGCCCCGCTCGAGCCCGTCGCCGTCTGGGCCCACGGCTCGCTGGCCGGCAGCGACTATCAGGAGGGCCGCAGCGACCTGGACCTGATCGCCGTACTCGACGGGCTGGGGCCGCGGACGGTCTGGCGGCTGGCGAAGGCACACGCCCGGCTGCGGGCCGAGCCGCTGTCCGGGCAGCTGCACTGCACCTACCTGACACCGTCGGCCGATCCGGGCCGTCGCCACCTCACCTGGGCGCACGAGGAGCTGTTCAAGCGGCCGGTCACCGCGGTGACCCAGCGCGAACTGCACAGCTTCGGGCGGGTGCTGCTGGGGAAACCGCCCGCGGACCTGCTGCCGCCGGTGTCGGACCGGGAGCTCACCGACTTCGTCGTCCGTGACCAGCGCGACTTCTGGCGCCCGGCCCTCGGCAACGCCCCGCTGTGGACGCGGGACGTGTGGGTCGACGGGGGGCTGCTGACCTTCGCCCGCGCGAGCGTCACCCTGCGGGAAGGGCGACTGATCAGCAAGCGCGAGGCGCTGGAACTGCTGCCGGGACTCGGGGCGCCCGTGGAGCTCGTCGAGGACATCCGGAGGCGCCGCTACGGCGAGCCCGGACCCGCCGTCGAGAACAGGGCTGCGCTGACCCGCGGTTACCTGGGCCCGGCGATCGACGAACTGGTGGCGGCGTACGACTGAACGGGCACCTCGGACGGCTCGCCCCCGGACCGCTCCCGCAGGGCCAGCAGGACGCGCAGGACACCGATCCAGACCAGCGCCGAGCCGAGCATGTGCAGACCGACCAGGAACTCGGGCAGGTCCGTGAAGTACTGGACGTAGCCGATGACGCCCTGGGAGAGGAGGACCAGGAACAGGTCACGGGTGCGGTGCAGGGGGCCCTTGGGGGCGTCGACCGCCTTGAGGATGAACCACAGGGCGAAGGTCAGCGACACCACGATCCAGGCCAGGACCGCGTGGACCTTGGCCACCGTCTCCCAGTCCAGCGGCATCCGATCGACCTCGCTGGAGTCACCGGCGTGCGGTCCGGCGCCGGTCACGACCGTGCCGACCAGGATCAGCAGGGCGGCGGCCGCGACCATGAACCACACCAGCTGCTGCACGGGCCTGCCGACCAGCGGGCGGGGTGCCGTGTCGCCCTCACGGGTGCGCTGCCACATCACCGCGGCGACCGTGATCAGGGCCGTCGTCGCCACGAAGTGCGCCGCGACGGTGTACGGGTTGAGACCCACGAGCACGACGATGCCGCCGAGGATCGCGTTGCTCATCACGATCCAGAACTGCGCCCAGCCCAGCCGTGTCAGGCTGCGCCGGTACGGCTTCTCGGAGCGCGCGGCGATGATCGCCCACCCGACGGCGGCGCACAACACGTACGTCAGCATCCGGTTGCCGAACTCGATGGCGCCGTGGAAGCCCATCGCGCTGGTCGCGGTCAGCGAGTCGTCCGTGCACTTGGGCCAGGTCGGGCACCCGAGCCCCGACCCGGTCAGCCGCACCGCCCCGCCGGTGACCACGATGACCACCGCCATGACGAGCGCGGAGAGAGCCGCCCGCTGAACCGTCCGGGGGGTCGGGGTCCAGCGTGCGGCGATGAAGGCGAGCGGGTTGCGGACGGCCGCTACGGCGTCGGCACGGGTCAGGTTCGGCACGCTTTCCATCGTAGAGGGCAGCTTGTGCACGCTTTCACGAGGCCCCCTACTCCCAGCGGAAGAAGCGTCCCGCCAAGGCCAGGCCCGCCACCGCCCACACCGCCAGAATCCCCAGATCCCCCCACGGCGTCCCGGTCCCGTGCTGCAGCACGTCCCGCAGGCCGTCGGACAGGGCCGTGATGGGAAGCAGGCTCAGTACGTCCTGGGTGCTTGAAGGGAACTTGGACAGGGGGACCATCACGCCGCCGCCCACCAGCAGCAGGAGGAAGACCAGGTTCGCCGCCGCCAGGGTGGCCTCCGCCTTCAGGGTGCCGGCCATCAGGAGGCCGAGGCCCGAGAAGGCCGCCGTGCCGAGGATCAGGAGCAGCAGGACGGCGAAGGGGTTGCCGTGCGGGGACCAGCCCAGCGCGAAGGCGATCACCGTCAGGAGGATCACCTGGAGGATCTCCGTCACCAGGACCGACGCCGTCTTCGCCGTCATCAGGCCCCAGCGGGGGAGCGGGGAGGAGGCCAGGCGCTTCAGGACACCGTAGCGGCGCTCGAAGCCGGTCGCGATCGCCTGCCCGGTGAACGCCGTGGACATGACCGCGAGGGCGAGGACACCGGGGGTGAGGAAGTCCACGGCCTTGCCCTGGCCCGTGTCGATGATGTCCACCCAGCTGAACAGGACCAGCACCAGGGCCGGAATCACCACCGTCAGCAGGAGCTGCTCGCCGTTGCGCAGGAGCATCTTCGTCTCCAGGACCGCCTGGGTCGCGATCATGCGTCCCAGGGGCGCCGCGCCCGGCTTCGGGGTGTACATACCGGTGGCCGTCACGCGCGCAGCTCCTTGCCCGTGAGCTCCAGAAAAACGTCTTCCAGGGTGTGCCGTTCCACCGAGATCTTCTCCGGCATCACGCCGTGCTGGGCGCACCAGGACGTCACCGTCGCCAGCAGCTGGGGGTTGACCTTGCCCACGACCCGGTAGGAGCCGGGGGTCAGTTCGGCCGCCGAGCAGTCCGCCGGGAGGGCCTTGAGCAGGGAGCCCACGTCGAGCCCGGGGCGGCCCGTGAAGCGCAGGGTGTTCTCCGCGCCGCCCCGGCACAGCTCTTCCGGGGTGCCCTGGGCGATGACCCGGCCGCCGTCGATGATCGCCACGTCGTCGGCGAGCTGCTCGGCCTCGTCCATGTAGTGCGTGGTCAGGACCACCGAGACACCGTCCGCGCGCAGGTCGCGGATCAGGTCCCAGGTCGCGCGGCGGGCCTGCGGGTCGAGCCCCGCGGTCGGCTCGTCCAAAAACACCAGTTCCGGCCGGCCCACGACGGCCATGGCCAGAGCCAGGCGCTGCTGCTGGCCGCCCGACAGCCTGCGGTACGTCGTCCGGCCGCAGCCGTCCAGTCCGAGGCGCTCGATCAGCGCGTCCACGTCGAGCGGGTGCGCGTGCAGTCTCGCCATGTGCCGCAGCATCTCGTCGGCCCGGGCGCCCGAGTACACGCCCCCGGACTGGAGCATCACTCCGATCCTCGGGTGCAGCTCACGGGCCTGGCGCACCGGGTCGAGGCCCAGGACCCGTACCGTGCCGGAGTCCGGCTTCCGGTATCCCTCGCAGGTCTCGACCGTCGTCGTCTTGCCGGCCCCGTTGGGCCCGAGAACGGCGGTCACGCCCGCCCGGGTCACCAGGTCGAGGCCGTCCACGGCGGTCTTCGTGCCGTACCGCTTCACCAGGGCGTGGACCTGGACCACGGGCTCACTTCGCATGCGCCCGAGTCTAGGTTCGCGGCCCGCGCCGCAGTCGGGCGGGTGCAGGATCTCCACCCAGCGCATTTCCGGGAACGTCCTCCCGTGAGCGGTGCAGCGTCAGCCACCGCTGCGCGTACCGCACCGCGTCCGCCACCGGGAACAGCCGTACGTCGGCCGCGCCCGCCCTTCCCCGTACGACGACGCCGCTGTCCCGCTCGAAGTCGTACCCGAGTTCGTCGAAGCGGTCCGAGGTGATCGAGACCTCGGTGACCACCTCCCAGCCGTCCGGTCCAGGGCGGCCGACCCGTACCCGGGGGGCCGGGACGCGGTACTCGGCGAGATGGAAGCTGGTGCAGGTGTCGTAGCCCGCGCCGAGGAGCAGCACCCGCGCGTGGAGCGCCTCGAGGCGGGCCAGGGGGCTCTGCTCGCCGAGGCGGCAGTCGGGGGCATGGCCGTCCAGGACCGCACGCGCGTGTGGCCCCATCGCCGCGAAGGAGGTCTGCGGGTGCGCGCTGCGCAGGGCGCCGGGCCAGGTGCGCACGGTCTCCGGGATCACGCCGACTCCGCGTGAGGGCGTGACGAGGGGGTCGTAGGCGGGCATGGTCGCCCGGATGGTGTCCCACCACTCCTCGGGCACCGGGGGGTTGCTCCACACCGCCGGGTCCGACAGGTCGCCGGTCTGGGTGGGGACCACCAGGGTGCCGTCCGGGCCGATTACGTCCAGGAGGGCCTGGACCACCGCGACCGGGCCGCCGCAGACCCAGCCCAGGGAGCTCAGGGAGGAGTGCACGAGCAGGATCTCGCCGCTTTTCACACCCAGCTCGCGCAGGTCTCCGGCGAGGGTCTCGCGAGTGACAAGTGGGCCGGTGGGAGGTGGTATGAGCATCCTCGCGAGTGTTCCCGACAGGACCGCCGGACGCCACCCGTTTGATCGATCAAAGATCGTTTCCCCAGGTCAGGTTAGGAGTACCTAAGTGATGTAGGGCACCGCCCGTCGTGACGGACGCGGGTTGCCCGGTCCTGAGGAATTACGCAACAATGGCGTTGTGAAAAACGTCGGCGAGGCTCGGGAGACCCCCACGGGGGCCCCTCAGGAGGAGCTCGCGACCGGTGAGCGGTCCACCCGCAACCGCGTCGCGCGATCCATCCTGGACCACGGCCCGTCGACCGTCGCCGAGCTGGCCGGGCGGCTGGGGCTCACCCAGGCGGCCGTACGACGTCATCTGGACGCGCTGGTGGCCGACGACGTCGTCGAGGCGCGGGAGCAGCGGGTCTACGGCGCGCGCACGCGCGGCCGCCCCGCCAAGGTCTTCGCGCTCACCGACTGCGGCCGGGACGCCTTCGACCAGTCGTACGACAAGCTCGCCGCGGACGCCCTGAGCTGGATCCAGGAGCGCTTCGGCGGGGACGAGGCGGTCGTCGCCTTCGCGCGCGCCAGGATCGCCGCGCAGGCCGAGGAGTACCGCAAGGTCGTCGAGGCCGCCGCCCCCGAGGAGCGCACCGAAGCCCTGGCCAAGGCCCTGAGCGCGGACGGGTACGCTGCTACGGCGCGCAGCGCACCGGTCGGCGAGCAGCTCTGCCAGCACCACTGCCCGGTGGCCCATGTCGCGGAGAAGTTCCCCCAGCTCTGTGAGGCGGAGACCGAGATCTTCTCCCAGCTGCTCGGAACGCACGTCCAGCGACTGGCCACCATCGCGCACGGCGACGGCGTCTGCACGACGTTCATCCCCAAGATTTCCCACATGTCTGATCACGCATCTGCAAGCACGGCCGGGAGGAACCCCGCATGACTCTCCCCACGGAGACTGCCCACCCCGAGCTCGAGGGCCTGGGCAAGTACGAATACGGCTGGGCCGACTCCGACACGGCCGGCGCTTCCGCGCGGCGCGGTATCAACGACGACGTCGTCCGCGACATCTCCGCGAAGAAGAACGAGCCGGAGTGGATGACCAAGCTCCGCCTCAAGGGTCTGCGCCTGTTCGGCAAGAAGCCCATGCCCAACTGGGGCTCGGACCTCTCCGGCATCGACTTCGACAACATCAAGTACTTCGTGCGTTCCACGGAGAAGCAGGCGGAGTCCTGGGAGGATCTGCCCGAGGACATCAAGAACACGTACGACAAGCTCGGCATCCCCGAGGCGGAGAAGCAGCGCCTCGTCGCCGGTGTCGCGGCCCAGTACGAGTCCGAGGTCGTCTACCACCAGATCCGCGAGGACCTGGAGGAGCAGGGCGTCATCTTCCTGGACACCGACACCGCTCTCAAGGAGCACCCGGAGCTCTTCAAGGAGTACTTCGGCACGGTCATCCCGGTCGGCGACAACAAGTTCGCGTCGCTGAACACCGCGGTGTGGTCCGGCGGCTCCTTCATCTACGTGCCGAAGGGCGTGCACGTGGAGATCCCGCTCCAGGCCTACTTCCGTATCAACACGGAGAACATGGGCCAGTTCGAGCGGACCCTGATCATCGTCGACGAGGGTGCCTACGTGCACTACGTCGAGGGTTGTACGGCGCCGATCTACAAGTCGGACTCGCTGCACTCCGCGGTCGTCGAGATCATCGTCAAGAAGAACGCCCGCTGCCGTTACACGACCATCCAGAACTGGTCGAACAACGTCTACAACCTGGTCACCAAGCGCGCCGTGGCGTACGAGGGCGCGACCATGGAGTGGATCGACGGCAACATCGGCTCCAAGGTGACGATGAAGTACCCGGCCGTCTACCTGATGGGCGAGCACGCCAAGGGCGAGACCCTGTCCATCGCCTTCGCGGGCGAGGGCCAGCACCAGGACGCCGGCTCCAAGATGGTCCACATGGCGCCGAACACCTCCTCCAACATCGTCTCCAAGTCGGTGGCGCGCGGTGGCGGTCGTACGTCCTACCGCGGTCTCGTCGAGATCGGCGAGGGCGCCCACGGTTCCAAGTCCAACGTGCTGTGCGACGCGCTGCTCGTCGACACCATCTCCCGCTCCGACACGTACCCCTACGTGGACGTCCGCGAGGACGACGTGTCGATGGGCCACGAGGCGACTGTCTCCAAGGTCTCCGAGGACCAGCTCTTCTACCTGATGAGCCGTGGTCTGAGCGAGTTCGAGGCGATGGCGATGATCGTGCGCGGCTTCGTCGAGCCCATCGCGAAGGAGCTGCCGATGGAGTACGCGCTGGAGCTCAACCGGCTGATCGAGCTGCAGATGGAAGGCGCGGTCGGCTGACGCCCGCCCCCTTTCGGACACAGCTAGCGAACCTGACGTAGGAAGAGAGCAGACCGACAGCCATGGCTGAGGCTCAGAACATTCCGGTGGGCAGCACGACCGCCGGCCAGATCGCGGTGGCCGCCGAGTCGACCGTCGCCACGCGCATGAGCGCGCCCCCGTCCTTCGACGTGGCGGACTTCCCGGTCCCCCACGGCCGCGAGGAGGAGTGGCGGTTCACCCCGCTGGAGCGCCTGCGCGGGCTGCACGACGGCACCGCGGTCGCCACCGACGGCGGCGTGAAGGTCGACATCACGGCGCCCGAGGGCGTGGTGATCGAGACCGTCGGCCGCGACGACGCCCGGCTCGGCAAGGCCGGCACCCCGGTGGACCGCATCGCCGCCCAGGCGTACTCGGCGTTCGAGAAGGCCGGCGTGGTCACCGTCCCCAAGGAGACGGTGCTCACCGAGCCGATCCGCATCGCCGTGCACGGCGAGGGCGGGGTCCGCTACGGCCACCAGGTCGTCGAGCTGGGAGCCTTCGCCGAGGCCGTCGTCGTCATCGACCACACCGGTGACGCCGTACTCGCCTCCAACGTCGACTACATCCTGGGCGACGGCGCCAAGCTGACCGTCGTGTCCGTCCAGGACTGGGACGACAAGGCCGTGCACGTGGCCCAGCACAACGCGCTCATCGGCCGGGACGCCACCTTCAAGTCGTTCGTGGTCACCTTCGGCGGCGACCTCGTCCGGCTGCACCCCCGCGTCGCCTACGCCGGCCCCGGCGGCGAGGCCGAGCTGTTCGGCCTGTACTTCACGGACGCCGGCCAGCACCAGGAGCACCGTCTCCTGGTCGACCACAACACCCCGCACTGCAAGTCGAACGTCGCCTACAAGGGCGCGCTCCAGGGCGAGGGCGCCCACGCGGTGTGGATCGGTGACGTGCTCATCGAGGCCAAGGCCGAGGGCACCGACACCTACGAGATGAACCGCAACCTCGTCCTCACCGACGGCGCCCGGGTCGACTCCGTGCCGAACCTGGAGATCGAGACCGGCGAGATCGTCGGAGCGGGACACGCCTCGGCGACCGGCCGCTTCGACGACGAGCAGCTCTTCTACCTGATGGCCCGTGGCATCCCCGCCGACGAGGCCCGGCGTCTGGTCGTCCGCGGCTTCTTCGCCGAGCTGGTCCAGCAGATCGGTGTCGACGACATCGAGGAGCGCCTTCTCGTGAAGATCGACGAGGAGCTGGAGGCCACCGTCTGATGGCCTACGACCGTGCCCGTTTCGTTCGGGCCTGCGGGCTGAGCGAGCTGGAGGAGGACACCCCGAAGCGGGTGGAACTCGACGGCACGCCGGTCTCGGTCGTCCGTACCGAGGGGGAGGTGTTCGCCATCCACGACATCTGCTCCCACGCGAACGTCTCGCTCTCCGAGGGCGAGGTGGAGGACTGCCAGATCGAGTGCTGGCTGCACGGCTCCAGCTTCGACCTGCGCACCGGTAAACCGTCCGGCCTTCCCGCGACGCGCCCCGTCCCCGTATATCCCGTAAAGATCGAAGGGGACGATGTGCTCGTCTCCCTTTCCCAGGAGTCCTGAGGCACCCATGGCAACGCTTGAAATCCGAGACCTGCACGTCACCGTCGAGGCCGACAACGCCACGAAGGAGATCCTCAAGGGTGTCGACCTGACCGTGAAGCAGGGCGAGACGCACGCCATCATGGGCCCCAACGGCTCCGGCAAGTCGACGCTCGCCTACTCGCTCGCGGGTCACCCGAAGTACACCATCACCGGCGGCACCGTCACCCTCGACGGCGAGGACGTCCTGGAGATGTCCGTCGACGAGCGCGCCCGCGCGGGCCTGTTCCTGGCGATGCAGTACCCGGTCGAGGTCCCCGGCGTCTCGGTCTCCAACTTCCTCCGTACGTCCGCCACCGCCATCCGCGGCGAGGCCCCCAAGCTGCGGACGTGGGTGAAGGAGGTCAGGGAGACCATGGAGCGCCTCCACATGGACCCGGCCTTCGCCGAGCGCAACGTCAACGAGGGCTTCTCCGGCGGTGAGAAGAAGCGCCACGAGATCCTCCAGCTCGAACTGCTCAAGCCGAAGGTCGCGATCCTCGACGAGACGGACTCCGGCCTCGACGTCGACGCCCTGCGGGTCGTCTCCGAGGGCGTCAACCGCGTCCGCGAGACCGGCGAGGTCGGCACCCTGCTGATCACGCACTACACGCGCATCCTGCGCTACATCAAGCCCGACTTCGTCCACGTCTTCTCCGGCGGTCGCATCGTCGAGTCCGGCGGCGCCGAGCTCGCCGACAAGCTGGAGAACGAGGGCTACGAGGCATACACGAAGGGTGGCGTATCCGCGTGACGCAGCTGCCGGGCCTCCTCGACACCGAGGCGATCCGCAAGGACTTCCCGATCCTGGACCGCCTGGTCCACGACGACCGGAAGCTCGTGTACCTGGACAACGCGGCGACCTCGCAGAAGCCGCGCCAGGTGCTGGACGCCCTGAGCGAGTACTACGAGCGGTACAACGCCAACGTCCACCGCGGTGTGCATGTGCTCGCCGAGGAGGCCACGGCGCTGTACGAGGGCGCGCGCGACAAGGTCGCCGAGTTCATCAACGCGCCCTCGCGCAACGAGGTGATCTTCACCAAGAACGCCTCCGAGTCGCTCAACCTCGTGGCGAACATGCTGGGCTGGGCGGATGAGCCCTACCGCGTGGACTCCGAGACCGAGATCGTCATCACGGAGATGGAGCACCACTCCAACATCGTGCCGTGGCAGCTGCTGGCGCAGCGCACGGGCGCGAAGCTGAAGTGGTTCGGGCTGACCGACGACGGCCGCCTCGACCTGTCCAACATCGACGAGATCATCACCGAGAAGACGAAGATCGTCTCCTTCGTGCTGGTCTCCAACATCCTGGGCACGGTCAACCCGGTCGAGGCGATAGTGCGCCGGGCACAGCAGGTCGGTGCCCTGGTCTGCATCGACGCCTCGCAGGCCGCGCCGCACATGCCGCTGGACGTACAGGCCCTGCAGGCCGACTTCGTGGCCTTCACCGGTCACAAGATGTGCGGACCGACGGGCATCGGCGTGCTGTGGGGCCGGCAGGAACTCCTCGAGGACCTGCCGCCGTTCCTCGGCGGCGGCGAGATGATCGAGACCGTGTCGATGCACTCGTCGACGTACGCCCCGGCGCCCCACAAGTTCGAGGCGGGCACCCCTCCGGTCGCGCAGGCGGTCGGTCTGGGCGCGGCGATCGACTACCTGAACGCCATCGGCATGGACAAGATCCTCGCCCATGAGCACGCGCTGACCGAGTACGCGGTCCAGCGCCTGACGGAGATCCCCGACCTCAGGATCATCGGCCCGACCACGGCCGAGGACCGGGGCGCGGCGATCTCCTTCACGCTCGGCGACATCCACCCGCACGACGTGGGCCAGGTCCTCGACGAGCAGGGCATCGCGGTCCGGGTCGGCCACCACTGCGCGCGGCCGGTCTGCCTGAGGTACGGAATTCCCGCGACCACGCGAGCGTCGTTCTATCTGTACTCCACTCCGGCCGAGATCGACGCACTGGTCGAGGGGCTGGAGCACGTACGGAACTTCTTCGGCTGACGGGAACGGGCTATCGCATGAAGCTGGATTCGATGTACCAGGAAGTCATCCTGGACCACTACAAGCACCCGCACGGGCGTGGTCTCAGGGATGGCGACGCCGAGGTGCACCACGTGAACCCGACGTGCGGCGACGAGATCACCCTCCGAGTGAAGTACGACGGCACGACGATCGAGGACGTCTCCTACGAGGGTCAGGGCTGCTCGATCAGCCAGGCCAGCGCCTCCGTACTGAACGATCTGCTGGTCGGCAAGGACCTGGCGGACGCGCAGCGGATCCAGGAGACCTTCCTGGAGCTGATGCAGTCCAAGGGCAGGATCGAGCCCGACGACGCGATGGAGGAGGTGCTGGAGGACGCGGTCGCGTTCGCCGGTGTCTCCAAGTACCCGGCCCGGGTCAAGTGCGCCCTCCTCAGCTGGATGGCATGGAAGGACGCGACGGCCCAGGCGCTGGACGCCGGAGCCGACGCCGAAAGGAAGACGGCATGAGCGAGACCGTTGAGATGAAGCCGGCCTCGGAGGAAGAGGTCCGCGAGGCGCTGTACGACGTCGTCGACCCCGAGCTGGGCATCGATGTCGTCAACCTCGGCCTGATCTACGGCATCCACATCGACGACGCGAACATCGCGACCCTCGACATGACCCTGACCTCGGCGGCCTGTCCGCTGACGGACGTCATCGAGGACCAGGCCAAGTCCGCCACGGACGGCCTCGTCAGCGAACTCCGCATCAACTGGGTGTGGATGCCGCCGTGGGGCCCGGACAAGATCACGGACGACGGACGCGAGCAGCTTCGGGCGCTCGGGTTCAACGTCTGACAGACGTGCACGTGGGAAAGCGGCGGCGCCTTCCGGGTGCCGCCGCTTTCCGGTGCTCGGACGCGGTTCAGGCCAGGCCGTCCACCAGCTGGAACGACGAGTCCGACAGATACGGCGAGCTGTACTCGAAGCGTTCCAGACGGATCACGAAGTTGCTGTGGCGCAGGAAGTAGCCGGGGTAGTTCACCGACTCCAGCATCGTCGCGCTGGTGTAGGCGGCGTCCCGGGGGCAGAACGTGGCGTCCTGTCGGAAGAGGGACGAGCCGTCGTCGCGGTCGGCCCGCAGGACGAAGTTGCGGTGGCGCAGGTACTTGCCGTCATGAGTGGTGAACGAGTAACACGAGGCGTTCGCCAGGCCCTTGACCTGCTTGAAGGTGGAATCCTCGCGGGATTCCGAACCGCGGACCGGGTCCAGGCCCACATAGCCGTCGTCCACGTGCCAGTAGCGGTCGGGGTAGTTGACCGAGCGGACCGAGCGGTAGGTCACCGAGGGCTTCGGCTTGGCCGAACTGCCCTTGGAAGCCGTGGGCTTGGGCGGCTTCGGGGTGGCCGTGACCGCGACGGTGGGGCCGGTGCCCTGCTGCCGGGGGCCCCGGGGAGTGGGGGACACCGACGAAAGGCCGCTGTCGCCCTGCGGCGCCGTGGTCGTCACGGGTTGCGAGGAGAAGGAGATCAGGCCTCCCTCGTCCCGTGCGGTTTTTGACGAATCGTCACCTCTGTCGTCGGTGGCGGCTATCGCCGCCACACAGGCGATGATCGTGGCCACCGCCAGCGCCCCGGCGAGATAGAGCCGTCGGGTGCCGGGCGTGCGGGAGGTGTCCAACGTCCAGCCGTTCTCCCAGGGGCGGTTCTGGGGCGGCCGGGACTTCTCTTCGGGCATGCGCTGTTCCTCCGGCGCGGCGCGAGGCGACGTGCCGCTGCTGTGGTGGCGCGGTATGTGAATGGTGAAACACAAGTGGTTCGGAGGAACACTAGTGGTTACCGGCGGTCCCGAGCAGCCCTTTGAAGCGGCCGGTTTCCACATTCCTCGCTCAAGCGGGCCTCAGCCCGCCCATATGCGGCGACGGCAACCCGCGGTTATGTACGCTCGTACACATGGGATACCTGCTGCTCGCCGGAGCCATCGCCGCCGAGGTCGGAGCGACCACGGCCATGAAGTACACCGAGGGCTTCAGCCGGCTCGGGCCCTCGCTGCTGACCGTGCTCGGCTATGTCCTCTCCTTCGCGCTGCTCGCCCAGACGCTGAAGACGGTGTCGGTCGGCACCGCGTACGCGATCTGGGCCGGAGCGGGCACCGCGGCCATCGCCGCGATCGGGATGGTCTTCCTCGGGGAGGGGATGACGGTCACCAGAGCCGCCGGGATCGCGCTGATCATCGTGGGCGTCGTGGTCCTGAACCTGGGCGGGGCGCACTGATGGCCCGGCGGTACGACCCCGAGCGCCGGCAGCGGATCATCGACGCCGCCATCCGGGTCGTGGGGGAGAAGGGGCTCGCGGGGCTGAGCCACCGCAGCGCCGCCGCTGCGGCCGATGTGCCGCTCGGATCGACGACGTACCACTTCAAGAGCCTCGACGAGCTGATGGTCGCCGCGCTGCGCCAGGCCAGCGAGGGCTTCGCCAAGGCGGTCGCCGCGCACGGCGCCCTGGACGACCCCGGCGGTGACCTGGCCGCCGGGCTCGCCCGGGTCCTCGGCGACTGGCTCGGCGGCGACCGCACCGGCGTCGAGCTGGAGTACGAGCTCTACCTCGCCGCCCTGCGCCGCCCCGCCCTGCGCCCCGTCGCCGCCGAGTGGGCCGACGACCTCGCCGAACGCCTCGCCCGCCGCACGGACCGGGTCACGGCACGGGCGCTGGTCGCGCTGATGGACGGGATCTGTCTCCAGGTGCTGCTGACCGGAGTGCCGTACGACGAGGAGTATGCGCGGGAGGTGCTGGCGCGGGTGATCCCGGTCGGGACCGGGTGATGCGCTGAGATTCCCGCGCCGGCCGTGAACTCTTCGCGGCCCATCGGGCAACAGGGGGTGTCACGCACACACCGACGAACCAGGGGGAGCCTTGTGAGTGGGCCACCGTCGTCCACGGCACGGACGGAGGACGACGCGGAGGTCGTGGCCCGGTCGCTGGAGCAGCCGGAGCTGTTCGCGCGGCTCGACGACCGCTACGGCCGTCGTCGCCCGGGCCGGTGATCGCGGCTGACCCCACCGACCGGGCGGCCCGCACCGCGGGGGAGTGCGGGCCGCCCATCACCCGAGACGCCCCGTGTACGGGTTCGCGTACCGTGCCCCGCGCCGGTTAGGTTTCCCTCATGACCGACACGACTGCTCCGCGCACCACCGGCGCCATCGCCGCAGGCCTCGCCACCGTCGCCGCCGACGGCACCGTCCTCGACACCTGGTTCCCCGCTCCCGAGCTCTCCGCCGAACCCGGCCCGGCCGGCACCGAGCGGCTCTCGGCCGACCGGGCCGTGGAACTGCTCGGCGAAGGCGCCGCCAAGGCGATCGGACCGGACGCCCGCCGTGGCGTCGAGGTGATCGCGGTCCGCACGGTCATCGCCTCCCTCGACGACAAGCCGCTCGACACGCACGACGCCTACCTGCGTCTGCACCTGCTCTCGCACCGTCTGGTCCAGCCGCACGGCCAGAGCCTGGACGGCATCTTCGGCCTCCTGCCCAACGTCGCCTGGACCTCGCTCGGCCCGGTCGCCGTCGACGAGATCGAGAAGGTGCGTCTCAACGCCCGCGCCGAGGGCCTGCACCTCGCGGTGACGAGCGTCGACAAGTTCCCGCGCATGACGGACTACGTGGCCCCCAAGGGCGTCCGCATCGCCGACGCCGACCGGGTCCGCCTCGGCGCGCACCTCGCCGCGGGCACCACCGTCATGCACGAGGGCTTCGTCAACTTCAACGCGGGCACGCTCGGCACGTCGATGGTCGAGGGTCGCATCTCGGCCGGTGTCGTGGTCGGCGACGGCTCGGACATCGGCGGTGGCGCCTCCACCATGGGCACGCTCTCCGGCGGCGGCAACGTCCGCATCACCATCGGCGAGCGCTGCCTGATCGGCGCCGAGGCGGGTGTCGGCATCGCGCTCGGCGATGAGTGCGTCGTCGAGGCCGGTCTCTACGTCACCGCGGGCACCCGGGTCACCATGCCCGACGGCCAGATCGTCAAGGCCCGCGAGCTCAGCGGCGCCTCGAACATCCTCTTCCGCCGCAACTCCGTCACCGGCACGGTCGAGGCCCGCCCGAACAACGCGGTCTGGGGCGGCCTCAACGACGTCCTGCACAGCCACAACTGAACCCGCGCAACCGATCCGCGCCACCGAAAGTCGCCGCAGAGGACAGAGTTCCTCCGCGGCGATTTTTTTTCGTGGGGGTGGCATAGCGGCGGCGACCCGCACGCGTCACAAGGGTCGGAGGGGCGGCGCACAGGTGTCGCCGGGGAAGAGAAGGTGACGATGAATGCCGAAGGGCTGGAGAGTTTCCGGGACTTCGTGGACAGCAGGTCGTCCGCTCTGCTGAAGACCGCCGTGCTGCTGTGCGGGGGAGACCGGCACGCCGGTGAGGACCTGCTGCAGAACGCCCTGGTGAAGGCGGCCGGGCGGTGGCAGAAGATCGACGAACCGGAGGCCTACGTACGGCAGGTCCTCTACCGCCAGCAGGTCAGCCGCTGGCGGCTGAAGTGGCCCCGCCGGGAGGTCAGTGTCGCCGAGCCGCCCGAACCGCCGGGCACCGGCGAACCCGGCCCCGACACCGCCGCCGCGGCCGAACTGCGCCTGGTGATACGCGAGGCCCTCTCCCGGCTCACCGCACGCCAGCGCACCGTGCTGGTGCTGCGCTACTTCGAGGACCTGCCCGAGGCCGACGTGGCCCGCCTGCTGGGCTGCTCGGTCGGCACCGTGCGGTCCACCACCCACCGTTCGCTGGCCCGGCTGCGTCAGCTCGCCCCCGAACTGGCCGCCCTGGGGCCCGCGGAGACCGAGCGGTTCGACTCCCGTGACCACTCGCCCGTGGAGGTGCGTTCGTGAACGTCGACGACATCGTGCGCGACGCACTGCGCGAACAGGCCGCCGAACAGTCCCCGGCGGCAGTGGGATTCGCCGACCGGGTGTTCGCCGTCCGGCGCCGCCGCCGCAACCGCAGGATCGCGGCCGCCGCCGTGACCGCGGTCGCCGTGGTCGCCGTCGGGGTGGCGGTGCCGCTGCTGGACTCCGGCAAGGAGGACGTGCGCCCCTCGGGCGGCGGCGGGGTCGTGGTGGAGAAGAAGACCAAGGCCCACCCCGACCAGTCCCCGCCGCGCGAGGAGATCTCCGTCGGGGGCACGACCCTGGCCGGGTACTTCGTCCCGGAGACGGTCAAGAAGACCGCGGGGACCGCCGTCTACCGGCGCACCTACCACCTGCTCAACCCGAAGACCGGCAAGTACGCCAGGGCCGCGGACTGGTCCTGGGTCGCCGTCGCTCCCGGCGCGAAGACCGCCGCCGTCCTCGAACAGGACCTGCCCGCCTCCCGGATCGGTCTGCTCGACCTGACCACCGGCACGGTCCAGCGGTGGATCCCGGTCGACCACGGCGTCGGCGGACTCGCCTTCTCCCGCGACGGCCGCAAGCTGGTCGCGACGACGTACAGCAAGAACCCCGATCGGCTGATCAAGACGCAGGGCTCCGACGGCTGGGATCAGGAGGGGACGTCGAGCCGCACCGGCTTCTACGTCCTCGACGGGGCCTCCGGGAAGGGCGCCTGGAGCGAGGTGAAGCTCGCCTCCGACGACGGTGAGTTCGGGGCCGGCTTCCTCAACGCCCGCCAGGACTTCGCCCTCACCGACGACGGCCGGCACGTCTGGGCCGGGAACCCCATGGGGGACATCGGGAAGGAGTTCTGGGACCTCAAGGGCGTCAAGGTCCCCACGCCCGCGCAGGACAGGTACCTGGAGTGGTTCGTCGACGCGGGCAAGTCGCCCAGCGGCATGCTCGTCGCCGGTGACTTCGCGGGCAGGAAGTGGAAGACCTCCTCCTGGGTCCTCGACGCCGAGACCGGCGCCAAGACCGAGGTGCGCGGGCAGCAGTTGCTGGCCTGGGTGGGCAACAAGCAGCTCATCGCCTGGGACATCGGCGAGAACGACAAGAGCGAGTTCCATCAGCGGCTCGTCCTGGTCACCGTCGGCAGCGACAAGCAGGTCCCGCTCAGCGGCTTCCGGGAGGGCAACGACGGGGACGCCGGGCGCTGGGAGCCGCTGTTCGCCCAGCCCTGATCAGGCGGCCACGAGGCGTTCGTACTCCGCCAGCAGCCCGTCGGCCGTCTCCCGGTCGGCGGGCCGCAGCGGGGCGCGGACCGGGCCCGCCGGCAGACCGAGCGCGTTGAGGAGGGCCTTGGCAGTGACCGTGCCGGGCAGGCCCGCCGACATCATCGCCTCGATCAGCGGCGTGGCCCGTTGTTGGAGGCGGGCGGACACGGGGGTGTCGCCCGCCTCGAACGTGTCCAGGACCGCGCGGAGTTCGGCCGGGACCACGTTGGCCACCGTGCTGACGTACCCCGTCCCGCCCACCGCGTACAGGGCGAGGATGTGCTCGTCGCAGCCCGCGTAGTACGCCAACTCCGTGCGGTCCAGGACCTTCTGAGCGCCCAGGAAGTCGTAGGAACAGTCCTTGACCGCGACGATCCGGGGATGCTCGGCGAGCCGGATCATCGTCTCCGGTTCGATGCGGGTGCCGGTGCGGCCGGGGATGTCGTAGAGCATGACGGGCAGTGCGCAGGCGTCCGCGATCTCGCGGAAGTGGGCCTCCAGCGCGTCCTGCGGCGGCCTGCTGTAGTAGGGGCTGACCACCAGCACCCCGTCCGCGCCCGCCTTCTCGGCGGCGAGGGCCAGCTCCACGGTGTGCCGGGTGTCGAAGGTGCCCACCCCCGCCACCACCGGCGTTCTCTCGCCCACCGCCTCCCGCACCGCCGTCACCAGGGCCGCCTTCTCCGCGTCCGTCGTGGTCGGCGACTCACCCGTCGTGCCGGACAGCACGAGGCCGTCGCAGCCCTCGGCCACCAGCCGCGCGGCCAGCCGCTGAGCGCCGTCGAGATCGAGCGAGCCCTCCTCGGTGAAGGGAGTGATCATGGCGCAGAGGGCGCGGCCGAAGGCGGGCGAAGTCGTCATGGCAGCAGTCTCGGCCCGCCGAAGGTGAAGCTCCACTTAATTCTCCTACGAGGCGCCGTGAAGGGTTGCTACGGAGTCCGGGGCGGCCCTATGGGCATTACGGCCCTCATGGGTCACCATGGCGAGAAGGACCCCTTTGTGTGGGAGGCGTCATGAAGCTCGGCAAGGCACTGGCCACCGGAGTCGCCGAGGAGCGGCCGCAGATTCAGGACGAGGAGCTCGAACTTCCGGAGGAGATCAAGGAACTGAAGGCCCCCGAAGAGGTTCCGGCGGCCCGATGAGACTGCGGCTTCCGGAGGAACGACCGACGGAGCCGCCGACCGGATTCAAGATCGCCCACCCGGTGCTGTCCCAGGACGGCACCCGGGCCGGGTTCACCGGTGTGTCGCTCGGCGGCGCGCGGCCGTACGGAGTCCTGGCCGACGCGTCCTGCGTCTACGGCCTGCGGCACCGGGCACCGAACCGCCGCTGCGACTGCGGCTTCCACTGTGTGCACGACCGCGCGGCGGCGGAGGCTCTGCTGTGCACGGCCGAGCACCGCACGGCCGTCCTTCTCGACGTCCTGGTCCTCGGCCGCTACCTCCGCTTCGAGCGCGGCTTCCGCTACGCCCGCCAGCGGGTGCGCACCGCCACCGTCGGACCCTGCGCCTGCGGCACGGTCGCGGCGGCCCTGGCCGACGCCGGCTGGGGCAGACCCGGCTGGCGGGCCCTGTCTCCGTCCTGCGGGGGCTGCCTGCGCGGACGTACGGCCGTCTCGCTCGCCGGGTTCGCCCGGCTGGCCGGAGAGGGGCTGCGGGTGGTGGCACGGCCGGCCGCCGTCCTCGAGCCCGGTGATCCCGGGCTGCCCCAGGAACTCGGAGTGCCCGAACTCGCCGCCGAGGCAGCCCTGTTGCAGGCCCGGCTGGACTGGTTCCAGAGCCAGCTGGCCCGGCTCGGACAGTGCGGCCCGGACGGCGGCCCGCAGGTGGGGTAGCGGGGGCCGGGCCGGGTACCCGGGTGGTCCGACCGAGAGGAGGCGGAACACGTGACCGGAACCACGGCCCCCAGGCCGGCGCAAGACGAACATCACTCGGTGGGCGAACTCGTCGGACAGGCCAGCGAACAGGTCTCCCGGCTGGTACGGCAGGAAGTCGCCCTCGCGAAGGAGGAGCTGGCCGAGAAGGGCCGGCGGGCCGGGAAGGGCGGCGGGCTGCTCGGCGCGGCCGGTGCCTTCGCCTACGCGGGTCTGCTCGCCCTGGCCGGAACGGCCACCGCCGCGCTCTCACTGGTGCTGTCGGTGTGGGCCTCGGCGCTGATCGTGACGGCTGTGCTGTTCGTGATCGCGGGGGTGCTCGCCGCCCTCGGCCGCGCTCAGCTGCGCCGTGCCACACCCCCGACGCCCGAGGAGGCCCTCGGCAGCGTCAAGGCGGACGTCGAGGAGATCAGGGAAAGGGCGCACCGATGACGGACAGGACGGGCGGGGAGCCCCCCGTGACGGGAGCCAAGGGGCCCGAGGAACTGCGGCAGCAGATCGAGCGGACCCGCAGCGAACTGGGCGACACAGTGGAGGAGTTGGCAGGAAAGATGGATGTGAAGGGCCGTGCCCGGGCCCGTGCGGCAGACCTCAGGGACAAGGCGGGCGCGATGACCGTGCAACTGCGCAGCAGCGCGGCGCAGGCCGGTCACACCGTGCACGACAAGGCCACGCAGGCCGGCCACAAGGTCCAGGACCGGACGCAGCGGGCGGGCCGGACCACCCAGGGCAAGGCATCCCAGACGAGTGCCGCGCTGGAGCGCAGGGCGCAGCACGATGTGCCCGGACCGGCCCGGCCGCTGGTCATGGCGGTGCTACGGCATCCACGGCCGGCGCTGATCGTCGGCGCCGCCCTGGCCGCGATCGTCGTCGTGTCGTGGCGGTACCCGAAGAAGTAGGCCCCGAAGAAGTAGGCCTCGGTACGCCGAAGGCCCGACGTGGGCGGCACCCGGAGTCACGGGTGCCGCCCACGTCCGCGTGTGCCGGGTGGGCCGGGTCGGCTCACTTGCCCCGAGACGCCCGGGACGCCCGGGACGCCCGCAATCTCGGCGGCCACTTCCGCGTGTCCCGGGCTCCACATACGGCTCCTGAGTCGGCCCGGCCGCGCCGGAGGCGATAGCCCGTCCCGCGCCAGCTCCGCGTCGAACTCCAGACCCAGCAGGATCGCGAGGTTCGTCAGCCAGAGCCACACCAGGAAGACGATGGCGCCGGCGAGGGTGCCGTACGTCTTGTCGTACGAACCGAAGTTCGCGGCGTAGAGGGCGAAACCCGCGGAGGCGGCGAGCCAGACCAGGGTGGCGATGACACTGCCCGGGGAGATCCAGCTGGAGCCGCGGCCGCGGACGTTGGGGGCGGCCCAGTACAACAGCCCGATCATCATGACGACCAGGAGCAGCAGCACCGGCCACTTGGCCACGCCCCAGATCGCGATCGCCGCGTCACCGAACCCCACCGCCCTGCCCGCCCTCCCCCAGTCTCAACTTCGTTCGACCGGGGGGACCCCCATGGCCAGCGGACCCGTGAACACCACGATCAGCGCGCTCGCCGCCAGCATCAGCATCAGCGTCACGGTCAGCGCCAGCCGCAGCGGTGTCAGCTTCCACACCGGGCGGCCCTCGGGAAGGTCGTACACCGCGTTGGACGAACGGATGAACGCGGCGACGTACCCGGAGGCGGACCACAGCGCGGCCAGCAGTCCGAGGATCGCAAGGACGCTGCCGGTGCCGCCGCTGTCGCCGAGCTGGACCACCGCGTTGCGCAGGATGTCCCGGGCCGGGCCCGGTGCGAGGTCCGCGATGTTGTCCAGGATCTTGTCCGTGGCGCGCTGTCCCACCACGCCCAGCAGGGAGACCATCGCCAGCAGGGCGGGAAACAGCGACAGGACGCCGTAGTACGTCAACGCCGCCGCGCGGTCGGCGAGTTCGTCGTCCAGCAACTCCTTCCCCGTGCGCCGCAGCACCGCCGCCAGGAGCGCGCGGGCAACTTGGAAGGGCTGCTGGGCTGGTCGTCGGCCTGCTCGTCCATGTCGTGGCGGGTCTCCCGAAACCCCCTTCTGAATCGCCGACTTGACCTGAATCGCGGTTGAGGTCGGAGGGTGGTCGGCATGACACGTCGTACCGACACTCACCCCGACCTGACCGACCCTCGCGTCGGTGCTCCCTTCTTCAGCCACTGGCGTGTGGGCACCCCCCTGCGCCAGCGGCAGACCGTCGAGGCCGTCGCCGCCGTCTGGGAGCGGCGGCCCTGGCCCGCCGACGGCCTGCTCGGCTATCACCTCTACAGCGGGCACGACGCCGCCACCCTGATGCACTACTCGCAGTGGACGAGCGAGCAGGCCTACGAGGCCTTCGTCAAGACGCACCGGCAGGAGCGGGTGGACGAGATCGACACCGTCGTTCCGGGCATCGAGCGCCTCGGCCTCGGCCGCTACCGGCACTACCGCAGCGCCGCCCGGGACGGTGACCCGCGCGTGCCCGGCTGCATCGTGATCGTCGACATCGAGTTCGACGGACCCGACTCCGACCGGCAGCGCGCCTGGGTGGACGCCGTCCTCGAAGCGCTGGAGAGCGAGCCCAATCCGCACCCTGGCGGTATCAGCGGCCACTTCCACCTCAGCACCGACGGCACCCGCGTCCTCAACTATGCCGAGTGGGAGAGCGCCCAGGCCCACCTCGACGCGCTCGCCGCCCCGGGCGACGGGATCGGCTCGGCCTCGGACCGCTGGGAGCGCGTGCAGACCTGGCCGGGGCTGAAGAGCACCACGGTCAGCCGGTACGACCACGCTCTCGGGCTGATTCCCGACTAGGGCGTCCCAGAGCGCCCCACCGAAAACTCGAACCGTCTGGACAAAAAAAGTGTTCGGTGAGACGGTGGACCCATGCTGGACGTCACCGTGATCGAGGACCCCGAGGCCGCAGCCGTCTCCCTGGACCCCATAAGGGCGAGGCTGCTCGCCGAGCTGGCGGCCGGCCCCGCGTCGGCCGCCATGCTGGCCGGCAAGGTCGGGCTGCCCCGGCAGAAGGTGAACTACCACCTGAAGGCGCTGGAGCGGCACGGCCTGGTCGAGCTCGCGGGGGAGCGCCGCAAGGGCAACGTCACCGAGCGGCTGATGCGGGCGACCGCGGCGTCGTACGTGATCTCACCGCTCGCCCTCGCCGCCGTGCAGCCCGACCCGGACCGCTTCCGCGACCAGCTCTCCGCGCGCTGGCTCCTCGCGCTCGGCGCCCGCCTGGTGCGGGACGTCGGCTCGCTGATCACCGGCGCGACGAAGGCCCGCAAGCGCCTGGCGACGTACGCGCTGGACGGCGAGGTGCGCTTCGCCTCGGCCGCCGAACGGGCCGCGTTCATCGAGGAGTTGACGGCCGGAGTCACCGGCCTGATCCGCAAGTACGACGCCCCGGACGCCGAGGGGGGCCGTGACCACCGGATCGTGGTGGCCGTCCATCCCACGCTGAAACAGAGCGAGTTGGAGTAGATCATGTCCAAAGAGTTCGAGATCGCCCGCGAGTTCGAGGTCGACGCCACCCCCGAGCAGGTGTGGGAGGCGATCACCACCGGCACCGGCGGCTATCTGTGGCCGATGGAGCCGCCCGAGCCCCGGGTCGGCGGCAAGGGCCCCTTCGGGTCCAAGGTCACCGCCTGGGACCCGCCGCACCACTACACCAACCGGGTCGAGGACGTCGACGGCATCTCCGAGCAGAGCCTGAACCAGCTCGACTACACCGTCGAACCCCGTGACGAGGGCCGGCGGGCCTGGGTGCGCTACGTGCACAGCGGGATCTTCGTCGACGACTGGGACAACCAGTACGACGGCGCCGCCAAGCACACCGACTTCTATCTGCACACCCTGCGCGAGTACCTGACCCACTTCGCGCCCCGCCCGGCCGCCTTCGCGACCTTCGACGGACCCGAGGCGTCCAAGGCCCCCGACGCCCTCGCCGTCGTGGGACGGGCCCTCGGCGTCGGCGAGGACGTGGCCGCCGGCACGCGCGTGACGGTCCACGGCCCGGACACCTTCGACGCCGTGGTCGACTTCCGCAACCCCTACTTCATCGGGCTGCGCACCGACCGGTCACTCACCCGTGTCTTCGGGCGCAACCACTGGGGCCACCCGGTCGGCATCTCCCTGCACGACTTCGCCCCCGACTCCGACATCAAGGAGTGCGAGGGCGAGTGGCAGGCCTGGCTGAACGGCGTGTTCAACCAGGCCTGACCGGTTACGGATTACGGGTTACGGGTTACGGCTTGAAGCGCAGCACCTGCGGGTCGTGGTCGCTGATCTGGTCGTGGAACTCCGAGTTGATGTGCACACTGTCGTACTCGAAGTCGCAGCCGCGCCGGATCGACGGGCTGACCAGGATCTGGTCCAGGACCTGCTGGTTGCCCTGGTAGTCGTAGGTGTAACGCTCGCTCTTCGGCAGCGACTTGATCGCCGACCAGAGCTCGCCGTCACCCTCCAGGATCTTCGCGGTGTCGGAGAAGTCGAAGTCGTTGATGTCGCCGAGGGCGATGACGTCCGCGTTCTTCTGGGTGTCGAGGATGTCCTTGACGAAGGCGTGGACGAGGGTCGCCTGCTGGTGGCGCTGGATCTCCGAGCTGCGCGGCACCGGCTGGGTCGCCGAGGTCAGACCGTAGTCGCCGCCCTTGGAGTTGAAGTGGTTGGCGATCACGAAGACCGTGCGGCCCCGGAAGACGAACTCGCCGGCCAGCGGCTTGCGGCTGGACTTCCAGGCGTCGTCGGTGGGGGCGATACGGCCCGGGGAGGCCGTCAGCTGCGCCTTGCCGTGGACCTTGTTGACGCCCACCGCGGTGGTGGCGTCGCCGCCCGCGCGGTCCGTGAAGGAGACCCGCTCCGGGTTGAACAGGAACACCTGGCGGATGTTGCCGCCCGGCTCGCCGCCGTCCGTGTCGTTGGCCGGGTCGATCGAACGCGACTCGTACCTAGGACCGCCCGCCGCCACGATCGCGTCGATCAGCTTGTTCACCGTCACGTCGGCGGCGGTCGTGCCGTCGTCCTTCGCGCCGTTGTCGTCCTGGATCTCCTCCAGGGACACGATGTCGGGCGACTTCAGGTTGTTCACGATCGCGGAGGCGTGCTCCTCGAAGGTGGCGTCGGTCGGGTCGAGGTTCTCGACGTTGTACGTCGCGACCGCGAGCTCCCCGTTCCTCTGCTTCTGCGTGGTCTCCCGCGCCAGACCCGCGCTCTTCAGCGTGCCGATCTCGTTGGCGACCAGGGTGTAGCCGCCGAACTGGTTGTAGTCCAGCGGGCCCGCGGTGGAGCCGGTGAGGACGTCACCGACGTTCGCGACGGGGAAGGCCGAGGTCGCGCCCAGCGACTGGATCTGCAGCCGGCCGGTGTTCTGCGAGCTGGAGGAGCCGTAGAGCGTGCCACCCCGCGCCGTGGCGTTCTCGCGCGGCTTCACCGTCACCCACAGTTCGGTGTACGGGTCGCTCGCGCCGACCACGCGGGTGTCGGCGACCTTGACGTTCATGCCCTCCAGGGACTCGTAGAAGTCCAGGGCGTACTTCTTCGGCTCCAGCGTCAGGCCGTTGATCGAGTTGCCCGCGGCGGCATCGCCCGCCGGGACATACGCGGCCGGTACCGACCTCGCGTCGATCACCGGGGCCGCCGGGACCGCGTTGCCGCTGGAGAGGACCGTGACGGTCGGCTTGGTGATCTCGGTCACCGACTGGTTCCCGCTGGAGGTGCCGCCCGGGACGTACTCCGAGACCGTGCCGGTGACCGTCACGGCGTCGCCGACGGCGACCTTCGGGGCGGAGCTGGTGAAGACGAAGACGCCCTCACTGGTGGCCGGGTCGGCGTCGGGGTTCGGATCCTGGATCCAGAAACCCTTGGAGGAGCCGTAGGTACGCACGCCGGTGACGATTCCGGCCACATCCGTGACCTTCTGACCGGCGTACGGGGATATCCGGGTCGCGCCCTGGATGTCATGGATGCTCACCGCGGCCGCGTGGGCGGGCGAGACGAGGACGACGGTGGAGGCCGCGGACAGGGCGGCGACGGTGAGCGCGGCGAGACGCGCGGACTTCTTGCTCGGCAACGGGATCCCTCCGGGGACGAACGTAGGCGCCTGGGACGAGGGTGAACGTGAAACGGGGGAGCCGCGACCTGTGGGGCGGTGGCGACGCGCGTAGAACATACAGTGAACAGATGTCCGCCGGATTTCTACGCGCGTCAATCTCCTGCCTGGTCAGTCCAGTTGTCAAGGTTTCAGCCATGTACGGACCCCGTCCGGGAGATGAACCGGGCGGCATGGGTGGATATCCGTCTACGCTGAGCGGCTGAGTGGCACGACGCGTCCTAGGAGAACCAGCCGATGTCAGACAGCTCCCCCCTGCCGCCGGTGCGGCTGCACCCCGAAGCGGAGCTGGCGCGGGACGCCCTGTCCACGCCGTTGCTCGCCCGGGCCGCCAAGCTCGCCCGCTGGGCCGGCGAGGACACCCGGGTCGACGCCGGGGGCGGACTCGTCGAGGAGCAGCTGCCCGCGGCGGCCGCGCACCTCCAGCTGACCGGGGACGACGCGGCCGCCCACGCGAGCGAGGCCTGGCGGATCGCCGTCGACACCGGGCTCGTCGAGATCGTCGACGAGGAGGAGGGCACGGTTGCCACCGGCGAGGACCTGGCCCTGCTGTCCGGGTCCCCGCAGGACGTGCTCGGCGTGTGGCTGACGGCGCTGGAGACGGCGCTGGCCGACGCGAGCGTGCCGGATCTGGACGATCTGGTCGATGCCCTGGACGAGGACGGCGAGGTCGACTTCGCCTCCCTGGACTGGGACCCGCGGGCCGAGCAGGAGTTCCTCGACGGCGTGCTAGGCAACCTCTACCTGCTCACGGTCGGCGCCGACGGCCCGGGCGACGGACCGGTCCCCCTGCCCGCCCTCGCCGCGTCGATGATCGTGCCGAGCGACATGGGCGAGCCCACCAACGACGTCCTGGAGCAGGTGTCCGACGCGATGATGCGGCTGGACGAGCAGTTCCGGATCCTGGAGCCGGTCGGGATCGTCGAGTACCAGCCTGTCGACGAGGCGCTGATGGCCGACACCGACGAGGAGCCCGCCGCGGTCGTCGACGACACCGACGTCTCCCGGTACGGCATGGTCCGGCTGACCCCGCTCGGGCTGTACGGGCTGCGCTCGCGGCTGCTGGAGGCCGGAATCGCGGCCCCGGCCGTCGGCGACCTCGCCGACAAGGGGGCGGACGCGCTCCTGGACGGGACCGCCGCGTTTCCTCCTTCCGCCGCCCAGGCCGAGACCGAGCAGTGGCTGGACCGGCGTGAATCCCTGGCCGCCGCACGGGAGTTGCTGGCAGCGGCCCGGGGCAGCGACGCCGGGGCGCCGCTGCGCAGGCTGCGGTGTCAGCAGGCGCTGTCGTTGGTCGGCGCGGTGGCCGAGCCCGCGCTGCGGGAGGTCCTCGATGACGCCGAGCTGGGCGGGCTGGCCCGGGTCTGGCTGACCGAGCGCGGGTTCGGGGACGTGCCCGCGCCGTCCCAGGACATGGTGTTCTGGCTGACCGTCGACACGATCGCCGCGCAGCTCGCCGCGGAGGGGAACTCCGAGGAGCTGCAGGGGCTGGTGGAAGGGCTGGCCCAGCAGCACGGTGGGTTCTTCGCGGCGGCCTGGCGGGTGGATCACCCGGCCACGGCGGATGTGCTGGAGGCGATGGGGCGGTTGCATCCGGACAAGAGGGTGGCCAAGGAGGCCCGTAAGGCGGCGTTCAAGGCGCGGTCGCAGCAGGGGGGTTGAGGTGGTGTCGCGGGTGCGGGTGAGTGGGGGCTGGTCGCGCCGTTCCCCGCGCCCCTAAAAGGGGCGCTTTTCTCGCCCTTTGTTGATTCATGGAACCGGGTGCACTGAAGTCTCCTGGCGTTCAACCGGTGTTCAGATGTGGGCGGGAGCGTAGCGCCGACCCGAGGTCCCCCACCCTCCACGGCATACCCACCGTCTCAGGAGACACCATGTCGCTCACCCGCAGGGACTTTGCCGCGAAATCCGCCATCACCGGGGCCGGTGTCGTGCTGGCGGGCACGGTCGGCGCTCTCGCCACCGCCCCCAACGCGCTCGCGGCCACCGACGTCGAGAGCGCGGACGCGCAGTCCGCGGGCGTCCACGGCGGCGTCGGCTACGGCCCGCTGATCGCCGACCCCGACGGCCTGCTCGCGCTGCCCGCCGGGTTCAAGTACCGCGTCATCACCTACAGCGGCAAAACCAGGCTGGAGTCCGGCGAGTTCACCCCGTCCAACCACGACGGCACGGCCACCTTCTGCGGCCCCCGCGGCGCGACCCTCCTGGTCAACAACCACGAGCTCAAGGGCCCGCGTGCCAACTGGCCCCACCCCGTGCCGCTCACCGAGGGCCTCGTCTACGACCCCGCCGCCTCCGGTGGCTGCACGGTCGTCGAGGTCCGCCACGGGCATGTCGCCGAGTGGGTCGGCATCGCCGGCACTTCCACCAACTGCGCGGGCGGCAGCACCCCTTGGGGCACCTGGCTCACCGGCGAGGAGACCGAGGACAAGGCCGGCCAGAACGGCATGACCAAGGACCACGGCTACATCTTCGAGGTCGACCCCGAGGACCGCCGCGCCAACCGCGACCCCAAGCCCGTCAAGGCGTTCGGCCGGTACGCCCACGAGGCGGTCGTCATCGACCCCAAGCGCGGCCACGCCTACCTGACCGAGGACGCTTCCGGCCCCAACGGCCTGCTCTTCCGCTGGACCCCGCCGACGGGCTTCCACCACGGCCGCGGCAAGCTGCGCACCCTCGCCGACAACGCGGGGGTCCTGCAGGCCTTCAAGTGCTTCGACTCCGGTGGCAAGTTCGTCGACGACCTCTCCCGCGCCACGAAGATCGGCACGGTGTACGGCGTCGACTGGGTCGACGTCCCCGACCGTGACGCCAAGACGGTCTCCGTCCGCAAGCAGTTCACCGACGGCCAGGTCACCCGCGCCCGCAAGCTCGAGGGCATGTGGTGGGGCGACGGCGGCGCGTACGTCGTCTCCTCGTACGCCCGTGAGGAGAGCCCCGTCCAGCACGACGGCCAGGTCTGGTTCTACGACCCCAAGCGCCGCACCCTCACCCTGAAGGTCCTCCTCGGCGTCAACCCCGACCCGTCCAAGGACGGCGCCTTCGACGGCCCCGACAACATCACCGTCTCCCCGTACGGCGGACTCGTCATCGCCGAGGACGGCGAGGGCGTCCAGCACCTGTTCGGGGCCACGGAGAGCGGCCGCACCTACCCCATCGCCCGCAACGAACTGAACCTCGGCACCGAAGACGAGCCCGAGTACAGCGAGTTCACCGGCGTCACCTTCTCTCCCGACGGCCGGACGCTGTACGCCAACATCCAGACTCCGGGGATCATGCTGGCGATCACGGGGCCGTGGAAGCGGCAGAAGCGCGGCTGAATTCAATTCGCTCGCCCGGCCCGCGGCACGCCTCCTAGAGTGATGAACGTCCAGGTGCGAAGGCAGGACCTACTTCCACTCTTAATGGGGAGGCCGCGGGTTCGAATCCCGCCACCGGTACCACGTGCCGGCCTAGCTCAGAGGCAGAGCACCTAATGGCGGTTCCGCCGATCTGAATACTGGGCACCACAACTTCACGCACCTCCCGGTGCGAGCATGCTGATCTCGGGAGGCGCAGCTCATGGTGGGTGCCCGGTGCGCAGGCAGCGGATACTTCGGGAACTGGTGGGGGAAAGCCCTCGTGCGGGTTCGATTCCGTCATCGACTCAGGGTCGGTGTGGCGGAACGGAAGACGCGCCAGTTTATAAGCACCGCAGTCGACTTCGACCTCGGTCACCCTCCTTTTGCTGCGCCTCCCTCCGAAACGGAAATGAATTCGGGGGAATTCACCGTGGCGCGATTCAACAAGAAGGCCGCTCGGGCCCGTCCCACTTCGCGGGTGACGTCGACGGGACGCATCCTGCGGACCTACGAGGGCGGCCGGGGCCGCGAGCGTGACGCACGCTCCGAACTGTTCCTGCTCGCGGTCGCCAACTTCGTCAGAACGCCGACTGGCCCTGGGCGGCCTGAGCCCGAGCGTGGCCCGCACCTCACGGGGGGTGCGGGCCACACCCTTGCCCGCCCCAGTACTGACATCTAACATTTCAGTCCATGGAGGCCATACGACCGCTTGCCCGCACCCTTCTCCGGGACCGTGCCTACGCGTCCATCCGGGACGCCATCGTGGCCGGCGAGATCGAGCCCGGGGAGGTTGTGCGGGACGCCGATCTCGCCGAGCGGCTCGGGCTGTCGCGGGCGCCGGTGCGGGAGGCCTTCGCGCGGCTGGTCGACGAGGGGCTGCTGGAGAGCAAGCCGCAGAGCTACACCCGCGTGACCCAAGTCGTCGCCGCCGACGTGCGGGACGCCGCCGCCGTGGTCGGGGCCATGCACGAACTGGTCACCCGGGTCGCCGTGCCACGCCTGTTCGCCGCCGACATCGAGACGATGCGCGCGGCCAACGAACGCTTCGCGGCCGCCGTCAGCGCCGGCGAGGTGGACGAGGCCCTGCGCGCCGACGACGCCCTGCACGACGTTCTCGTCCGTGTCAGCGGAAACGGCGCGGCCGCCGCCACCACCGCCCGGTACACCCCGCTCATCCGCCGGCTGGAGCGCAGGCGCTTCGGCGAGGGCGGCAACTGCCGGTCGGCGGGCCTGCACGACCGGCTGATCGAGGCCTGTGCGGCCGGTGACGTGGACGAGGCGGTCCGGGTCACGGCGGAGATCTGGCGGGG
This sequence comes from Streptomyces sp. NPDC102270, assembly GCF_044766405.1. Lineage (NCBI taxonomy): Bacteria > Bacillati > Actinomycetota > Actinomycetes > Kitasatosporales > Streptomycetaceae > Streptomyces > Streptomyces sp. NPDC102270. The sequence continues at coordinate 334,914 of NZ_JBIWLX010000006.1, forward strand.
CCTGGCCGAGTTGGCCGACAGCGACTGAGCCCACAGCGACCGACCCGGGAGGTCCTCATGCCCCTTTCGTCCTACGACCGTTACCCCCTCCTCTTCGGGCCGTCCCCCGTGCACCGCCTGGAGCGCCTGACCGCGCACCTCGGTGGTGCCGCCCTGTGGGCCAAGCGCGAGGACTGCAACTCCGGGATCGCGTACGGCGGCAACAAGACCCGCAAGCTGGAGTACCTGGTCGCGGACGCCCTCGCCAAGGGCTGCGACACCCTGGTCTCGATCGGCGGCGTCCAGTCCAACCACACCCGCCAGGTCGCCGCGTGTGCCGCCCGGGCCGGGCTCAAGTGCGTGCTGGTGCAGGAGAGTTGGGTGGACTGGCCGGACGCCGTCTACGACAAGGTCGGCAACATCCTGATCAGCCGGCTCGCCGGGGCCGACGTGCGGCTGGTGAAGGCCGGGTTCGGGATCGGGTTCAAGGAGAGCTGGGAGCAGGCGCTCAGGGACGTCGAGGAGGGGGGTGGCAAGCCCTACGCCATCCCCGCCGGCGCCTCCGACCACCCGCTCGGGGGCCTCGGATTCGCCGCCTGGGCCTATGAAGTGGCCGATCAGGAGCGTGAGTTGGGCGTCTTCTTCGACACGGTCGTGGTCTGCTCGGTGACCGGGTCCACCCAGGCCGGCATGGTCGCCGGGTTCCGGGCGCTGGAGGAGGCGGGCGGCCGGCCCCGACGCGTGCTCGGCATCGACGCCTCCGCCAAGCCTGTCACCACCCGGGAACAGATCGCACGGATCGCCCACCGCACCGGGCAGCTCATCGGCGTACACAAGGAGTTGACCGAAGAGGACGTAGAGCTGGACGAGCGGTACCACGCGGGCGTCTACGGCATCCCCGACGAGACCACGCTGGAGGCGATGCGCCTCGCCGCCCGCACCGAGGGGATGGTCACCGACCCCGTGTACGAGGGCAAGTCCATGGCCGGGATGATCGACCTCGTCGGGCGCGGGGAGATCGGCGCGGACTCCACGGTGCTCTACGCCCACCTGGGCGGGCAGCCGGCGCTCAACGGGTACAGCGCGCTGTTCTAGCCAGTGGGTAGGGTCCGGGTATGGGGAAGCGCGAGGGCGTTCCGGAGAAGGTGGCCTGGGTTCTGGTGCGTGACGGGCGGGTGCTGGTGACACGCAACCGCGGTGTGGACGTCTTCTACTTCCCGGGCGGGAAGCGGGAGCCGGGCGAGTCCGACGCCGAGACCTTGGCACGCGAGATCACCGAGGAACTCCGGTCCCGGGTCGATACGGCCACGATGGTGCACGTCGGCACCTTCGAGACGCGGAGGGATGGCGACGGGGGCACCGAGTTCCGGATGATCTGCTACACCGCCGAGTACACCGGTCCGCTGACTGCCTCACGGGAGATCGCGGAGTCGGACTGGTTCGGCTACGGCGATCGTGCGCGCGTCTCGGCGGTGGATCAAATGGTGTTCGACGCGCTGCACGCCTCCGGCCAACTGCCCTGAGGGGAAGGAGCACCCGGATGACGCAGGTCAGGCCCATGCGCGCGGACGCTCGGCGCAACTACGAGCGGCTGCTGAAGGTGGCCGCGGAGGCGTTCGCCGAGCGTGGCGAGGGCGCGTCCCTCGACGACATCGCCAAGCGGGCCGGTGTGGGGTCCGGGACGCTGTACCGGCACTTCCCGACGCGGCGGGCCCTGCTGGAGGCGGCGTACGTGGACCGCGTCGAGGGGTTGGCCCGGCGTGCCGACGAGCTCGCGAAGGAGTTGCCGCCGGGGCGGGCGCTGGCGGAGTGGCTCTACGAGCTGTGCGTCGGGACGATCCAGGTGCGGGGGCTGAGGACGCTGCTGGGGTCCGCGATGGCGGACGGGAGCGAAGCGGTGCTCACGGTGTGCGGGACACATGTGCGGGAGGCGGCGACGCGGCTGGTGTCGGCGGCGCGGGCGGAGGGGACGCTGCGGCCGGATGTCGAGCCGATCGAGTTGCTTCGGCTGGCGCACGGCGTCGCCGGTGCGGCGGAGTTGGCGGACGGCGGGGGCGAGTCCGTCCGGCGGTACCTGTCCCTGCTCATGGAGGGGCTGCGGGCGTAGGGCGCGTTTGGATGTGCCTTGCTTTGTGATCGTGCGGGTGCGGGTGCGGGTGCGTCGTGGCTGGTCGCGCAGTTCCCCGCGCCCCCAAAAAAGGGCTGGTGCAGCCGGGCTCGCGCGACTGTACCCACCTGCTTCAGGGGCGCGGGGAACTGCGTGACCGGCCCCCACCGGTCCGCAGCCGAACAACCACCCCCGGCGCCCCTCAGAGCGCCTGTGCCGCCGGCTTCACCATTCCCCTCACCGTGCGGGACTTCACGAAGTCGCCGATCGCCGTCATCTCCCACTCGCCGGAGAACTGCTTGATCAGCTTGGCCATCATCACGCCCGTCTGCGCCTCCGCGTTGGTGAGGTCGAAGCGGACCAGTTCCTCTCCGCTCGCGGCGTCGATGAGACGGCAGTACGCCTTGGCGACCTCCGTGAACTTCTGCCCCGAGAAGGAGTTGACCGTGAAGACGAGCCCGGTGACCTCCTGGGGGAGCCGGCCGAGGTCCACGACGATCACCTCGTCGTCACCGCCGCCCTCACCCGTGAGGTTGTCGCCGGAGTGCTTGATCGCGCCGCCGACGATGGACAGCTTGCCGAAGTAGCAGCTGTCGATGTGGTTGCGCTGCGGGCCGTAGGCGATGACCGACGCGTCGAGGTCGATGTCCTTGCCGCGATAGGCAGGCTCCCAGCCGAGACCCATCTTGACCTGGGAGAGCAGCGGACGGCCGCCCTTGACCAGGGACACCGTCTGGTTCTTCTGGAGGCTGACGCGGCCCTTGTCGAGGTTGATCTTCCCGGCACCGGGAGCGGGAGCGGGCGGAGCCGGGGGCGCGGCGGGGGCCGGCGGCGGGGCGATCCTGGGGTCCACGGCCGGGGCGGGCGGAGCCACCGGGGTCTGCACGGTGGGCGCGACCGGCGGAGCCACAGGCGTCGGCGCGGGCGTAGCGGCGGCCGTGGGTGCCGGTTCCTCCACCGTCACGCCGAAGTCCGTCGCGATCCCGGCCAGCCCGTTGGCGTAGCCCTGCCCCACCGCCCGGGCCTTCCAGGCGCCGTTGCGCAGGTAGACCTCCACGATCACCAGCGCCGTCTCGGTGCCGAGCTGCGGCGGCGTGAACGTGGCCAGCACGCTGTTGTCGTCCGCGTTGCGGATCGTGGCCGTCGGTTCGATGCCCTGGAACGTCTGGCCCGCGGCGTCCGGGCTCGCGGTGACGACGATCTTCTCGATGCCGGGCGGTACGGCCGACGTGTCGACGGTGATCGCGTCGGGGGCCGTACCGCCGCCCGAGCGGTACGTCACCCCCGGGCCTGAGGGCTGGTTGTAGAAGATGAAGTCGTCGTCGGAGCGCACCTTGCCGTCGGCGGTGAGCAGCAGGCCCGATACGTCGAGGCGCACGGGCGCGGCGACGTCCACCGTCACGCGGGCGGCGGACAGGGGGATGTTCGAGCCGGGGGTCATAGCTGTCATGCCCCGTGAACGATCGGGCCCACTTTGCCGTTCCCTTACCCGACGGCCAAATGGCCGAGCGGGGCTACGGCACCACCACGATCTTCCTGCCCACCCCCGCCGCGAACTGCTCCAACGCCTGCGGATACCGGTCCAGGGGGACCCGGTCGCTGATGAAGATCTCCGGGTCCAGGACGCCGTTCGCGAACAGCTCCGCCGCCCGCTCGAAGCTGTGCAGCACCGCCATCGAGCCCGTGATGGTGATCTCCTGGTTGTAGATGCGGTACGGGTCGATCGTCACCCGCGTCGCGTAGTCGGCCACGCCGAACTGGAGGAAGGTGCCCGCCTTGGCCACCCGGTCCAGGCCGTCCTGGATCGCCGCCGCGTTGCCCGTCGCGTCGATGACCAGGTCCCAGCCCTGGGGGCGGTCCAGCTCGTCCGGGTTCGCGGCGGACGCCGAGACGCCGAGCCGGCGGGCCGTCTCCAGACGGGTCGGGTTCACGTCCACCATGTCCACGCTCGCCGCGCCGGTCCGCTTGGCCAGCTCCAGCATCATCAGGCCCATCGTCCCCGAGCCGTAGATCAGGACATGGGCGCCCAGCCGGGACTGCAGGACGTCATAACCCCGCACGGCACAGGACAGCGGCTCCACCAGCGCCGCGTCCTGCGTCCGGATGTGCTCCGGCAGCCGCACGCAGTTGGCCACCGGCGCGACGGCGAACTGCGCCGCGCCACCCGCCGTGGTCACGCCGATCGCGGCCCAGCGCTCGCAGAGGTTGTTGTGGCCCGTACGGCAGTGCCGGCACTCGTGGCAGTACAGGGAGGGGTCCACCGCCACCCGGTCGCCGACCGCGAGCTCGGTGACCTGGGTGCCGACCCCGACCACTTCGCCCGCGAACTCGTGGCCCGGCACGATCGGCAGCTTGGGCGCGAACTCGCCCTGGAGGATGTGCAGGTCGGTGCCGCACAGGCCGCACGCGGCGACCTCGACGACGGCCTCGCGCGGGCCCGGCGTCGGGTCCGGGACCTCGGCGACGACGGCACGGCCCACGGACTCGATGACGGCGGCCTTCATTTCACGGCTCCCAGCGACAGGCCCTGGACCAGTTTGTCCTGGGCGGCGAACCCCGCGGCGAGCACCGGCAGGGAGATGACGAGGGACGCGGCGCACACCTTCGCCAGGAACAGGCCCTGGCTGGTGATGAAGCCGGTCAGGAAGACGGGCGCGGTCTCGGCCACCACGCCGGTCAGCACCCTCGCGAACAGCAGTTCGTTCCAGCTGAAGATGAAGCAGATCAGGGCCGTCGCCGCGATGCCGGGCAGGGCGATCGGGGCGACCACGCGCGCGAGGATCGTGGGAAGGCGGGCGCCGTCCACGCGCGCGGCCTCGATCACGGCCACCGGGACCTCGGCGAGGAAGGACTGCATCATCCAGACGGCGATCGGCAGGTTCATCGACGTGTAGAGGATGACGAGCAGCCAGATGTTGTCGAGCATGCCGGTGTTCTTCGCGAACAGGTAGATGGGCAGCAGGCCCGCCACCACCGGGAGCATCTTCGTCGACAGGAAGAAGAACAGGACGTCCGTCCACTTCTTCACCGGGCGGATCGACAGCGCGTACGCCGCCGGGAGGGCCAGAAGCAGGACGAAGACGGTCGAGGCCAGCGAGGCGACCGTCGAGTTGATCAGGGCGGGCCAGGGGCTCGCGCCGCCGCCCGTGCCGAAGAACTCGCGGTAGCCGTCCAGGGTGAGGGCGGCGCCGAAGGAAGGCGGGTTGGTGGCCGCGTCCGTCTCCGAGTGGAAGGACGTCAGGGCCATCCAGGCGATCGGCAGGAAGAACACGATCCCCAGCAGCCAGGCCACCAGACCCAGCCCAAGCCCCTTGCGTTTCACGGCGATTGTGCTGCTCATGCCCGGCCTACCTCCTCACGGAACAGGGACGACACCACGCGCAGGGCGAAGGTCGCGATGACGATCGAGCCGATGACGACCAGGACGCCGGCGGCCGAGGCGAGGCCGTTCTCGTGGGCCTGGTAGAAGCTCTGGTAGACGGTGTAGGGAAGGTTGGCGGTGCCCAGGCCGCCAGAGGTGATCGTGAAGACCGCGTCGAAGTTCTGGACGATGTAGATCGAGCCCAGCAGCGCGCCCAGCTCCAGGTACCTGCGCAGGTGCGGGAGGGTCAGATAGCGGAAGATCTGCCAGTCGCTCGCGCCGTCCACCCGCGCTGCCTCCATCTGCTGCTGGTCGCGGCTCTGCAGGCCGGCCAGCAGGATGAGCATCATGAACGGGGTCCACTGCCAGACCAGGGAGGCCTCGACGGCGAGCAGCGGGGTGCTGGAGATCCAGTCCGGCTGTGGGCCGCCCACATAGTGCAGCAACCCATTGAGCAGGCCGTATTCAGGGTTGTAGAGCACATGCTTCCAGAGCAGCGCTGCCGCCACCGGGACCACCAGGAAGGGGGCGATCAGCAGGGTGCGGACCACGCCCCGGCCCTTGAAGCGGCGGTCGAGGAGCAGGGCCAGGAGCAGTCCGAGGATCAGGCTGACCAGGACCACGGTCACCGTCAGCAGGACCGTCGTCCACACAGAGTGGCGCAGGTCCGCGTCGGTGAGGACCTCCTGGTAGTTGTCGACGCCGGTGAAGTGACGGGCCTTGGGATAGAGGGAGTTCCAGTCGAAGAACGAGATCACCACTGTGGCCACGAACGGCAGCTGGGTGACCACGATCATGAAGATCAGGGCGGGGAGGAGCGGGCCGCGGGTGGCCCAGGCGCGGAGGCGGGCCTTCGACGGGTCCGCGGTGCGTACGGTCTCAGTGGCCGGCGGGGCCATGGTTGTCGCGGTCATCGTCCCTCGTACTCCTCGGAGATCTTCTCGGCGAGCTGCTGGGACTTCTTCAGGGCCGACTCGACGGACTGGCGTCCGGCGATGGCCGCGCTGATCTCCTGGGAGACCCTGGTGCCGAGATCGGTGAACTCGGGGATGCCGACGAACTGGATGCCGGGCGCGGGGCGCGGCTGCACCCCCGGGTCGTTCGGCCGGGCCTGCTCGATGGCCTCCTTGGTCATCTCCTGGAAGGCGGCGGCCTCTTTGACGTAGGCGGGGTTGGTGTACGTCGACGCGCGTTTGCCGGCCGGCACGTTGGACCAGCCGATCTCGTCGCCGACCAGCTGCTCGTACTGCTTGCCGGAGGCCCAGGAGACGAACCTCCAGGCCTTGTCGGGGTTGCGTGAGGCGTCCTGGATGCCCCAGGCCCAGGTGTAGAGCCAGCCGGAGGACTTCGTCTCCTCGACGGGGGCGGGGGCGTAGCCCATCTTGCCCTTGACCGGGGAGCCCTTGGCCTCCAGGGAACCGGCCGCGGAGGTGGCGTCGTACCACATGGCGACCTTGCCCTGGGTCATGTTGTTGAGGCACTCGGCGAAGCCGGACTGGGCGGCGCCGGACTCGCCGTGGTCGCGGACCAGGCCGACGTAGAACTTCACCGCCTTCTCGAACTCGGGGGAGTCCAGGCGGGCCTTCCAGCCCTTGTCGAACCAGGTGCCGCCGAAGGTGTTCACGACCGTGGTCAGCGGGGCCATGACCTCGCCCCAGCCGGGCAGGCCGCGCAGACAGATGCCCTTCATGCCGGACTCGGCGCCGTCCGCCTTCGCGGCCAGGTCGGCCACCTGGGTCCAGGTGGGGTGGGCCGGCATCGTCAGACCCTCCTTCTCGAACACGTCCTTGCGGTACATCAGGAAGGACGACTCGCCGTAGAAGGGCTGGCCGTAGAGCTTGCCGTCGTCGCCGGTCAGCGACTGGCGCATCGGCGCCAGGACGTCCTTCTCGTCGTACGAGGGGTCCTTGGCCAGGTACGAGTTCATCTCGTGCAGCCAGCCGTTGCGGGCGTAGATCGGGATCTCGTAGTTCGACAGGGTCGCCACGTCGTACTGGCCTGCCTGGTTGGCGAAGTCCTGGCTGATCTTGTCGCGGACGTCGTTCTCGGGCAGAACGGTGAAGTTGACCTTGATCCCGGTCTCCTTGGTGAAGTGGGCCCGGGTCAGCTTCTGCAACTCGGTCATCTGGGGGTTGTTGACCATCAGGACGTTGATGGCGTCACCGCCCGACCCGGCCCCGCCCGCTCCGACCCAGCAGCCGGAGAGCAGCGGGGCGAGCAGCGTCCCTGCGGCGGCCATGGCGAGCGTGGCTCGCGGCGGCCGTCGTCGGCTCTGGGTTCGCATGGATCACTCCTGGACATAGAGGGACATAAAGGGTGTCGTGTGGCACAAAAAGCCTGCTGAACAAGCCGATTGGAGAGTCAGACCCGGATGACCTGTGGTCCCAGCAGTGAGTAGCGGTGGGCCTCGGAAGAGGGCAGCAGCGTGCTCGTCACGATCGTTTCCAGCGCGCCGATCTCCGCGAACCGGCAGAAGCTGACCGCGCCGAACTTGGTGTGCACGCCGGCGAACACCGTGCGGCGCGCGGCCCGGATCGCCTGCGCCTTGACCTCGCTGACCGCGGGGTCGGGGGTGGTGAGGCCGTGTTCACGGGAGATGCCGTTGGCGCCGATGAACGCCAGGTCGAGGACGAAGCCGGCCAGCATCTTGGTCGTCCAGTGGTCGACGGTCGCCAGGGTGCCGGGGCGGACCCGGCCGCCGAGCAGCAGGACGGAGGTGTTCTCGGCCTCGGCGAGGGCCCCGGCGACCGGAAGGGACGCGGTGACCACGGTCAGCGGCCGGTCCCGGGGCAGGGCCTCGGCGATGAGCTGCGGGGTGAAGCCCTCGTCGACGAAGACCGTCTCGGCGTCCCCGAGCAACTCGGCCGCGGCGGCCGCGACCCGGCGCTTCTCGGGCACATGGCTGGTGGCCCGGAAGGCGAGCGTGGTCTCGAACCCGGCGCTCTCCACGGGGTAGGCGCCGCCGTGCGTACGGCGGACCAGGCCGTGGTCCTCCAGGGCGCGGAGGTCCCGGCGCACGGTCTCCTTGGCCACGCCGAGTTGGGTGGCGAGGGTGTTGACGTCGACGGAGCCGGTGGTGCGGGCGGTCCGTACGATGTGCCGCTGGCGGTCTTCCGCGCTGTTGGTCATGGGCTCACCCGCCTTGCTGCTGCGCTGTCTGCCCGTTCGGGCTCTGGGGGAAGTTCTACAGCGGGTGGGGTGTGGTGACCAGGTCTGTTGCGGGGGTGATAGTGACCGCGTGTGCCCGTTCGGGCGGGGCGGGCCCACAAGCTCGGGTGGTGCGCTTGTGTGGGGCTGCGGGCGTGTTGTGGCTGGTCGCGCAGTTCCCCGCGCCCCTGAGTGTGCGATTCGCGCGACCATCAGCGGCTGTTCCCCGTGCCCGGATATGGCTGCGGGCGGGCCCGTTCGGTGCCCGCCCGTCCGTCTCGTGGGTGTCAGTACGGCCAGATCGGCGGGTCCGTCACGAACTGGCCGCCCAGGTAGGCGTGGCCCTCGTTGCCGTCCTGGAGTTCGCCCTGTTCGGCGATGAGCTTCTCGGCGTAGGGCTCGGAGTCGTCCTGCGGGTCGTAGCCGAGGGACCGCGCGGTGGTCAGGTCCCACCACAGGCGGGTGTTGGCGGAGGAGCCGTAGACCACGGTGTGGCCGACGTCCTCGGCGGTCAGGGCCGCGTGGAGGAGACGGGCGCCGTCGGCCGGGCTCATCCACACCGAGAGCATGCGCACGCTGGTGGGCTCGGCGAAGCAGGAGCCGATGCGCACGGAGACGGTCTCCAGGCCGTGCTTGTCCCAGTAGAACTGCGCGAGGTCCTCGCCGAAGGACTTGGACAGGCCGTAGAAGGTGTCGGGGCGGCGCGGGGTGTCGATCGGGATCAGCGGGTCGTCGCCCCGCGGGCGCGGGGTGTAGCCGACGGCGTGGTTGGAGGAGGCGAAGACGATCCGTCCGACGCCTTCCGCGTGCGCGGCCTCGTACAGGTTGTAGGTGCCCTCGATGTTCGCCTTGAGGATCTTCTCGAAGGGGGCTTCCAGGGAGATGCCCGCGAGGTGGATGATCGCGTCGACACCGCGTACGGCCTCGCGGACGGCCTCCTTGTCGGCGAGGTCGGCGACGATCGCGTCCGGCTCGCCCTCGACGGGTCGCAGATCGAGCAGGCGCAGGTCGTAGCCGTAGGCCGGGAGCAGATCCCGCATCAGGGTGCCGAGCCCGCCGGCGGCACCGGTGAGCAGAACGGTACGGGGAGCGGGCATCCTCGGGTCTCCTTGGGGCGACGGCCGTATGAGTGCACGGTATTCACATTCGTGGACAAGCTAAGGATCATTGCCCTGCCTCGTCAAGGGTGGCGCTACCCATGTTCATAAATATAAACTCCGATCAGAATCCCGCACGCCCCTTCCGTTCTGTCCGCCCGTTCCACTTGTTCTAGGGAGAGCCTGTGACGTCTGCCGACCTCGTCCATCGACTCGGCATCCCCAGCGGGCCGCTGTTCTTCCCGGTCACGGCGTACGGCGCCGACGGCTCGGTCGACCTCGACATCTACCGCGCGCATGTGCGCGAGGGCGTGACGGCGGGGGCCGCGGCCGTGTTCGCCTGTTGCGGCACCGGGGAGTTCCACGCGCTCACGCCCGAGGAGTTCGAGGCGTGCGTCCGGGCGGCCGTCGAGGAGACGGCGGGCCGGGTGCCGGTGATCGCGGGCGCCGGATACGGCACCGCGCTCGCCGTACGGTACGCACGGCTCGCCGAGGCGGCCGGCGCCGACGGACTGCTCGCCCTGCCGCCCTACCTCGTCGTGGCCGGGCAGGAGGGGCTGCTGCGGCACTACCGCGAGGTGGCCGCCGCGACCGCGCTCCCGGTGATCGTCTACCAGCGCGACAACGCCGTCTTCACCCCGGAGACCGTGGTCGAACTGGCACGCAGCGAGGGGATCATCGGCCTCAAGGACGGCCTCGGCGACCTGGACCTCATGCAGCGGATCGTCAGCGCCGTACGCACCGAGGTCCCCGGCGACTTCCTCTACTTCAACGGACTGCCGACCGCCGAGCAGACCCAGCTCGCCTACCAGGCCATCGGCGTCCCCCTGTACTCGTCCGCCGTGTTCTGCTTCGCCCCCGAGATCGCCCTCGCCTTCCACCGCGCGCTCATCGACGGCGACCGGGCCACCGCCGACCGTCTGCTCGACGGCTTCTACCGTCCCTTCGTCGAACTGCGCGCGCGGGGCCGCGGGTACGCGGTCTCCCTGGTGAAAGCCGGGGTCCGGATGCGCGGGCTCGACGTGGGGGAGGTCCGCCCGCCGCTGCACGAGCCGGGCGAGGACCATGTGAAGCAGCTCGCGCAGATCACCGAACGCGGGTACGCGCTGCTGGAGGAGGAGAAGGAGAAGTGAAGGCCGCTACGTTCGTCTACCCCTGGGACGTCAACGGGGATCCGCAGGCCGCGGACCGCATCGCCGCGCTCGGTGTACGGCAGGCGACCCTCGCCTCCGCCTACCACTCCACGCGCGCGTTGACCCCCCGCCACCCCCGCCACCGCATCGTCACCGCCGAGCACGCGGCCGTGCTCTACCCCGTGGACGACCGCTGGACGGGCCGCGAACTGCGCCCCTACGCGGCCGGCGACTGGGCCCCCGGTGACGCCTTCGGCGAGGCGGCGCGGGCCCTGACGGACGCGGGGCTCGAGGTGCACACCTGGGTCGTCCTCGCGCACAACTCCCGCCTGGGCGCGGAACACCCGGACACCTCCGTCGTCAACGCCTACGGCGACCGCTACCCCTGGGCCCCGTGCATCGCGCAGCCCGCCACGCGCGCGTACCTCGTCGACCTCGCCGTCGAGGCGGCACTGCGCCCGGGCGCGGCCGGCACCGAACTGGAGTCCCTCGGCTGGTACGGACTCCAGCACCTGCACGCCCACGACAAGACCGGCGGGGTGCCCCTCGGCGACGCCGGCATGTACCTCATGGCGCTCTGCTTCTGCGGCACCTGCCGCGAGGGGTACGGCGAACAAGGCGTCGACGCCGACGAGTTGGCGGCCGCCGTACGCACCGCCCTGGAGCCGCTGTGGCGGGGCGCGCCGGACGACGAGGGCTGGGCCGGCGTCGAGAAGCTGCTCGGGTCCGGGACGGCGGCGGCCACCCGCGCGTGGCGCGACGAAACCGCCCGCACCCTTCAGGAGTCGGCGGTCCGGGCGGTCCGCGCGGCCGCACCCGAGGGCTTCCAGATCCTGCTGCACGCCGACCCCGTGACGTACCACGTCGGCGCCAACCCGGGCGTCGACCCCGGGCACATCCTGTCCGTCGCGGACGGCGTCGTCGTGCCCTGCGCGGGCGGACCGGACCTGCTCACGCCTTTCGCGCGGGCCCGCGAGGACGCGGTGATCGCCGCCAACTTCACCGTCGTCTCCCAGATGGGCGGCAGCCCGGGCACGCTCGCCGCGGACGCCATCCGGGCGCGGGAACTCGGGGCCACCGAAATCCGGCTCTATCACGCCGGGTTGGCGTCGGACGGCGACCTGGACGCGATCCGTGGGGCGCTGGCCGGCCTCTGAAAAAGCGGTACGGCCGTGGCGAGCCACACGACGCCCAGAACGGCCGACAGGGGCCGCTGGTCGACCAGTTCGACCAGCGCGGCGCCCGCGGCGAGGCCGAGCACGTTCGGCGTGAACACCACGGTGTTGGCCGTCGCGACCGCCCGGCCCAGCAGTTCGTCCGGCGTCTGTCGCTGCACGGCGGTGAGCGCGGTGATCAGCACGCAGGGGAGGCCCATCCCGCTCGCCGCGCTGCACGCGAGGGCGAGCGGGTCGCAGGGGACCGCCCGCAACCCGGCGGCGACGGCCGTCAACGCGATGCCGTAGGCGGCGAACCGGCGCTCGCCCAGGCGGCGCAGGGCGGGCCCGGACAGCAGCCCCACCGCCACGGAACCGGCGCCCTGGACGGCGTACAGCGCACCGGCGTAGGCGGGGGAGTGGCCGAGGCCGTCGGTCACGGCATACATCAGCGCCCCGTTGAGCCCGGCGAAGAGCATGGTGGTGCCGCCGGCCAGGATCAGGGGGCGCAGTGTGGGGTGGGCCCATATGTGGCGGACGCCCTCGGAGGCGGGGGTGAGTCGGGGTGACCTCCGTCGGCCGTCGACGGCCGACCGCGGCTCGCTCTCGCGGACGCGCAGCCGGGCGTACAGCACCGCGGCGAGCACGAAGGTGATCGCGTCGAGAAGGGCCACGCCCGGGCCGCCGTGGAGCGCGTAGAGGCCCGCGCCCGCGAGGGGTGCCACCAGCTTCATGCCCTCCGTGACCGCCGTGCGCAGACCGTTGAAGTCGCCGAGCAGCGACGGGGCGACGGCGCCCGCGACCAGGGCCGACTCCGCCGCGTCATGGACGACGCCTGCCGCGCCGTACAGGAAGAGGACCGCGAGGAGGAGCGGGACGCGGTCCTGGGAGTCGACGGTGAACAGCAGCGGCAGGAGGGTCGCCGGGAGCAGGTTCGCGCCGATCAGCAGGGGCTTGCGGGGGACACGGTCGGCGAGCGCGCCCAGCAGCGGGCCCGCCACGGTCGGCGCCCACATCGCGAGCATGCACAGCGCGGCCAGTCCGTCCGAGCCGGTGAGGTCCTTGACCCAGACGCCTGACACCAGCCACAGCGCCGAGGTGCCGAAGCCGGAGACCACGACCGCGGCGAGGAAGAACCCCGCGTCGCGGTCGCGCACGACGCGCAGCACGGGCCATGTCTTGGGCGTCTTGGGTGTTCTGGGTGTCCTGCGTGTTCTCGTCATGCCTGGACATCGTGGATCTGAGGCCCCGGTGCGGGCATCGGGCAGATGCCCCGGATGTCCTCGCGGATCAGCCTCCCGGGCACACGTCCCGGTAAGGGGCGTCCTGGATGTAGGTGTGCCACTGGGCCGGGGACAGCGTCGTGGCCGTGCCCGCGCAGATCGCGGCGGCCGCGTGGGAGGAGGTGACGGAGTAGCGCTGGAGGGGGGCGTGCGGGCTGGTGGCGTAGAGCGTGCCGCCTCGGGGGGCGAAGGCGAGGGAGACGATGCCCTCGCCGGGGGTGGTCAGGCCGTCGCCGAGGGGCTCCTGGCCGGCGGTGTCCCAGAGTTGGAGGGTGCCGGAGTCACCGGCGACGGCGAGGGTGCCGCCGTCGGGGCTGAAGGCCAGGGCGCTGACGGCTTCCGGGGCGCCGTCCGGGAGGGGCGCCGGGAAGGTGCTGGGCAGGACGCCGAGCCGGTGGCCGAGGCCGCCGTCCCACAGGGCGACCCGCCCCGACGCATCGCCTACGGCCACGCGCGAGCCGTCCGCGCTGAAGGCGACCGCCTCGATCTCCTGCCCCAGACCCAGCGTCCTTGCCCCGGCCGGACCGGAGGGCAGCCGGGCGAACCGGTCCCCGCCGACCAGGAGGTGGCCGTCCGGGCGCAGGCCCAGCGCGGTGGGGTTCACCTCACCCAGTACCGCGGTCCGGCGTCGGGTCGCGGTGTCCCACACCTCGCCGATCTGCCCCTCGGCGGTGTCACGGACGGCCACCAGCGTCCGCCCGCCGGGGCCGAGGGCGAGGCTCTCCACCGCCGCCTCGGGTCCCGAGGGCGCCAGGTCCAGCGTGGACCGCACACGGCCGGAGGCGGTGTCCCAGAGGGTCAGGGACTGCGCCGAGGCGGCCCGGCCCGGAGCCGAGACGCCGTACGCGAAGGACGTGCCCTCCGGGCCGAAGGCCATGACCGGCACGGTGTCCGCCGCCGCCACCGGACCGCCGCCGTCGGCGGCCAGGGGAAGGTGCGCGGTGGGCAGTGTCCGCAGCAGGCGGCCGTTGCCCAGGTCCAGCAGCCGGAACTCATAGCCCGCGCCGGACACTTCGGCGGTGGCGAGGGTACGGCCGTCCGGGCTCAGCACCGCGTCGTAGAGCGGGCCGGGCCGCCACCGGGAGGTGACGGCCGCGCCCAGGTCGAGGGAGTGCACCGTGCCCCCTTCGAGGTACCGCAGCACGGGCTCCTCGCGGTCCCAGGCGATCCGGTCGGTCGGCCGCTGCCCGCTGAGCGCATGGCGGAAGACGGGCGAACCGGGCGCGGACAGCCGCCAGACCGTGAGCTCGGCGGGACCGACGGTGGCCAGGAAGCCTCCGTCCTCGCTGAAGACGGTGGATTCGGCGCCCGGGAAGGCGATGTCGGCGATCCGCCGCCCCGAGGCGATGTCCCACACCCGCACGCCGGTGCGGAGGACCTCCGCGAGCCGGTGGCCGCCGCGGTCGAACTCCAGCCGTGAGTTGTCGTCGGCGCAGCCGCCGCTGCTCGTCCAGCCGCCCGCGAGGTCACGGCGTCCGACCGTGTCCCGGACCCGGACCGTCCCGCCGACGGGGCACACCGCGACCAGACGGCCGTCCTCGGTGGTGGCCACGCTGGTCTCGGAGGCCACCGGCGCCTGGACCAGCAGCCGGCCGTCCGGGACGGCGCGCAGCTCGGACCGCGGTCGATCGGGGTCGCTCACCAGGTAGCTTCGCGGGTCGGCCTCGAAGGTGACGATGTCCGCGTCCGGCACGGCTCCGGCGGCCGTGGCCCAGCGCCCCGAGGACAGATCCCACAGCCGCACGCCCCAGTCACCGTCCAGCGCGAGGAGCGTGCCGTCCCGGCCGGCCGCCTCGGCCCACGTGGTGCCCGCCGGGAGCCGCCCGGACGCGATCGCACGGTGGGTGACAGTGCTCCAAGTGCGCCAGGTACGGCCACGGACGCTCAGCAGGACCCGGCCGGAGCCGACGAGGAAGCGCACGGCCGTGCCGCCCTCCCCGGGATCGGTGAAGGCGTCCTGCTCGGACTGGGCCAGGGAGCCCAGCAGCGCCGCGCGGGTCTCCGGCAGGGCCGCGATCCGCCAGGCGGCCAGACTCAGCAGCTTGGCGGTCCGCGGATCAGTGGTCGCCATGGTGGCGGCCACCTCGGCGACCCGGCGGGCCGCCGCGACCTGGCTGTCGCGCACCTCGGTGCGGTGCTGCTGCCAGGCGACCAGGCCGATGACCAGCGCGACGGCGAGCAGCGCGGAGAGCGTGCCGATCAGGCGCCGGGTCCGGCGGCGGGCCTGCGCGGCGGCGTGCCGCTCGGCCTCGCGGGTGTCGAGGGCGGCGGTGAGGAAGGCCCGCTCGGTCGCGGTCAGTTCCCGCTCGTCCGGCGTGACGAACAGCTCGGCGGCCCGCTCCAGTCGCACGCCCCGGTACAGGGCTCCCTGGTCGTGGCCCAGCTCCGTCCAGGCGAGCGCGGCCTCCCTCAGCCTGCGGTGCTCCGACAGCCGGGCGCGGTCCTCGTTGATCCAGCCGCTCAGCCGCGGCCAGCAGCTGATGAGCGCCTCGTGGGCCAGTTCCACGGTGTCGCCGTCGAGGGTCAGCAGCCGGGCGGCGGCCAGCCGCTCCACGACCGGCGGGAGTTCGGGGTCGGACCACTCGTCCAGTTCCGCGCGGCCGGCTGAACGGCGGGTGTCCGCCGTGCCCTCGCCCGGGGCGATCAGCCGCAGCAGCAGCCGGCGCGCGGTGACCTCCTGGGCGGGCGTCAGCGTGCCGTACGCCTCTTCCGCGGTGGCCGCGATCGCGCCGTGGACACCGCCCGCCGCCTCGTACGCGGCGAGGGTGAGGATGCGCCCCCGCCGCCGGCGCCAGGTCTCCAGCAGGGCGTGCGAGAGCATGGGCAGCGCGCCGGGCTGGTCGACGACCTCCTCGACGAGACGCGAGGTCAGCTCGCGTTCGACCACGAGGCCGGCCGCGCCGGCCGGACCGGTGACGGCCGCACGCAGCTCCGCCGGGCTCATCGGCCCCAGCAGCAGGCCGCAGTGGCGCAGCGCGTCGGCGAGGCCCGGGTGCTCGGCGCACTGCCCGTAGAAGTCGGCGCGCATCGCGATCATCGTGCGCAGCCGGGAGTCCGGGTCCCTGGCCGTGAGCAGCAGGTCGATGAAGCGGGTGCGCTCGGCCCGGTCCCGGCAGAGGGTGAAGACCTCCTCGAACTGGTCGACGATCAGCCAGCTGTCCGGCTCGCCGTCCCCGGGCGCCAGCAGCCGGCCGTACGTGGCCGCCGGCCGCTCGCCAGGAGTGACGATCCGCAGGGCCGCCGGGCGCCCCAGGCCCTGCGCGGCCTCCTGGGCGGCCGGGATCAGCCCGGCGCGCAGCAGCGAGGACTTACCGCTGCCGGAGGCCCCCAACATCGCGGCGAAACGATGCTCCCGCACCAGGCCCAGCAAGTCGGCCACCGGGCGGTCGCGGCCGAAGAACAGCTCACGGTCGCCGGGCTCGAAACGCGCCAGCCCCCGGTACGGCGACGTCGTGTCGTCCTCGCGGGAACGGGCCGCCGTGTCCTCGGCGGCCTCCTCGGCGGCGGTCTTCCAGCGCAGTTCCCACACGTCCGGATCGGCGTCGCAGGCCTGCGCGTAGGCCCGTACGACCGCCGTCGAGGGGAGCCGCTCGCCGGCCGCGGCCCTCGACAGCGTGGTCACCGAGACGCCGGTGCGCCGGGACATCTCCCGGTACGCGGGGTTGCCGGCCTCCTGGCGCAGCTGACGCAGGTCATGCGCGAGCCGCTGGACCGGACCGGCGTCAGGATCCACCGGGCGCTCGGGACGGCCCAATCGAAACTCCCCAGAAAGCAACAAAACCTGTGTTGCCCCGAACTATGGCGGAGTGACCGGTACCCGAACAATGCCCGGGCCGGTGACGTCGGTCACCGGCCCGGGCCCCGTCTCTCAGCGCGCTCGGCGCCGGGATCCGGTCACGCGTGCTCGTAGTAGGACAGGTGGCTCTTCCAGTTGCTGACGGTGTCCGGGATGTAGGTGCCGCCGGGCGGGGTCACGATGAACTGGTCGTCGAAGTTCTCGGGGTTCGCCCGGACGTTCAGTCCGTCACAACTGCCCATCATGCGCGACTGGGCGTTCTCCACCTCGCCCATGCACTGGCCGGTGTCCGCCATCAGTTCGTCGCCGTCGACGAACCACCACTGGGTGTGGTCGTTGTAGTTGCAGGTCTTGAGGACCGCGTAGCCGCCGGTGTAGCCGAGGCACTGGTTGCCCTGGCCGATCAGGTAGCCCACCGCGCCGTCCTTGTTGGTGTGCGGCGTCTCGGCGACGTCCCAGTTGTAGTACGGGTGGTTCCAGTTGCCCGAGAACAGGTCGTCGTGCACGTCGGCGCCGGAGGCGTTGTGGGGGATGCGGAACTGCAGGCCGTCGGCGATCGGGTCGCCGCGCTTCTCGGCGATGACCGGCTCGACGGACCCGCCGCCGGTGTACGCGGCGGGGAAGGCCCAGGTGGTGGCGTGGGTCAGGATGTAGTCCGCGGCGTTCTGGATGCTGCCGACCATGGCGGGTCCGGCGCTGCCGATGCGGTTGCCCACCGTCTTGAGGAGGTTGCCGAGCTCCTTGAACGTGGCCCTGACGCCCTGGCCGACGTACTTCTCGTCCAGCTTGTCGAGGCCGGAGAAGGCCAGCATGGAGACCGTGGCGTCGAAGAAGGCGCCGCCGACGCTCTTCCAGTTGAGGTAGCCGTCGGTCAGGTACTGGAAGGCCAGAGCGCCCACGAAGCCGCCGGTGAACGAGGCGATCCGCACGCCCCACTTGCAGCCGGCCGGACCGGTGAGCGAGCAGATCAACGTGGAGGCGAGGATCGTGACCACCGCGTCCACGGCGATCTCGACCGCCCGTGCGGTCAGATAGGACCAGCCGGCCGTCGTCGCCTTGTGCAGCTTGCTCGCGCAGTCGGCGGTGGCCTGCTTCTCCTTGGTGGCGACGATCTTCGCCTGCGGTGCCCCGAGCGGTTTCGCCGGTGGGGCGGTCAGCGGGTAGGAGGCGGCCCGCGCGAGGACCGGACCGGTAGTCACCGAACGGTCCGGTCTTCCGTACGCCGCCTCGATGGCGTTGACCGAGTCGTCACAGATCCGCGAGACCGAGATCTTGGGGGCCGCGGCCCTGAGGGCCGGTGCCCGCGCGTCGAGGACCGTGGCGGCCACGGCGGCGACCAGTACGGCGATGAGCAGTGTCCGTATCGGCACCCGTGTGAATGGGCGCCCACTGAACCAGGTCAGCACTGATGAGCTCCTTGGTCGGGATGAGTCGGATCAACGGCCGCGGCGGTGCGGGTGTCGCCGGCACGCCTGGACCCCGGCAGGGGCCCGGAACAACTCGATCCTCACGTCGCCGAGGTTGTTGCCCAAGCCCCTCGCCGGGCCGGAAACAACTCCCTGACCTGCGCGGACACACTTGTCCCGGCGGCACCGATGAGTTTTCGGGACGCGGGCGGTCCACCCTGCACGGCCCCGGGTACCGCGCCCGGGAGTCGTGCCCGGGAACAGCGCCCCGGGCACCGTGAGGAGTGACGCATGACCGGCACGACCATCGACTTCGAGCCCCAGAGCGGGATCATCGCCCGGCTGGCGGACGCCGTGACCGACGAGCGGCTCGCGGACCCGACCCCGTGTCCCGACTTCGCGGTGCGCAATCTGCTGGGCCACCTGCTCGGCCTCGCCGCGGCCTTCCGTGACGCCGCCCGCAAGGACCTCGGCGTCACGACCGACACCCCGCCGACCGACTCCGTCCCGGACATCGGCCCCGGCTGGCGCCAGGAGCTCCCCAAGGTCCTCGACGAACTCGCCGAGGCCTGGCGCGACCCGGCCGCCTGGACCGGCATGACCCGAGCAGGCGGCGTGGACCTGCCCGCCGAGGTCGCCGCCGCCGTCGCGATCGACGAGCTGGTCGTCCACGGCTGGGACCTGGCCCGCGCCACCGGCCAGGCCTACGAACCGGACCCCGCCGCGCTCCGGGCCTGCTACGACTTCCTCCTCGCCTCTGCGGAGGATCCGAGCCGGGACGCCATCTTCGGCCCGATCGTCCCTGTGGCACAGGACGCGCCGCTGCTGGACCGGGCGATCGGGCTCAGTGGGCGGAACCCGGGCTGGACGCCGTAACGGGAACCGGGTCTCGTGGACGCCGTCGCGGGGGCCCCGGTCGGCGTCCCCTTCTCGCTGCCTTCGACACGGGCCTTCTCCGACGCGCCGCGCCCGGCTGCCGTAGACACCGGTACGACCCTGCCGTAGAGGTACGGAAACGGGCGGCGGGCGGCAGGCCCGGACCGTACGCTCCCCACCATGCCGCCGCTGAGCCTCACCGTCCTCGGTACCGCCTCCCCGCACCCGGGGCCGGGCCGCCCCTGCTCCGGCTATCTGCTGCGCGGCGGGGGCACCGAGGTGTGGGTGGACGCCGGGCCCGGCACCTTCGCGGAGTTGCAGCGGCACACGGACCCCTCCCGGCTGACGGCGATCTGGATCTCCCACCTCCACGCCGACCACAGCGCCGATCTGCTCGCCGCCGTCTACGCCTTCGCGTACGGCGGACTCACTCCGCCCGCCCCGATCCCGGTGTACGCGCCACCCGGCTGCGCCCACCGCCTCGCCGGGTTCTTCGGACGGTCCGACGTGCGCTTCCTCGACGGCATTCTCACCTTCCACCCCCTGTACGACGGCCGCGAGGTCCGGCACTGGAACCTCCGGCTCGCCTCCCGGGCCGTCGTCCACGACACCGAGGCGTACGGTCTGCGCGCCGAGTGCGCGGGACGGGTCCTCGCGTACTCGGGGGACAGCGGGCCCTGCGCCGCCCTCGTCGAGCTCGCCGCGGAATCGGACCTGTTCCTGTGCGAGGCGGACATCGACCGTCATCGCGAAGGCGAACAGGTCCATCTCACCCCCGAGGACGCCGGTGACATCGCCCGCAAGGCCGGGGCGCGCGAGCTGATCGTCACCCACGTCGGACCCACGCTCACCAGGGAAGAGGCGACCACGCGCGCCGCCGTCGCCTTCGCGGGGCGCACCAGCACGGCCTTCGAGGGCGCCACCCGGCTCGTCTGACCCGCGTCCGCACCGCAACTTCAGCTTCTTTTGCCAGAAGCATTGACGAAACATCGCGGTCCTCCCTACCTTCAACGCGTCGTACTTCGTACGTCATATATGAGACGCGATATGCGAGATCAGATACGCAAGATCCGATACGCGAGATCCGAGAGGCGCGCATGACCTCTGTGCCCACGCCGATCCCCTCCCGCACGCAGTACGTGCTGGAGGAGATCAAACGCCGCATCCTCACCGGGCGCCTGACGCCTGGTCAGGCCCTGGTCGAGACCGAACTCGCCGCACAGTTCGGGGTGTCCAAGACCCCGGTGCGCGAGGCGCTCAAGACCCTGGCCGGGACCGGGCTCGTCGTGATGAGCCAGTACAAAGGCGTCACGGTGCGCATGGTGGACGCGGACATGGCGCGCGAGGTCTACGACGTCCGGCTGCTCCTCGAACCCGAGGCACTCAAGCGGGCCGTACGGCGCGGGGCCTCCCTCGACGCCGCACGAGACGCGCTGACCCGGGCCGACGACGCCACCGACACCGCCGAACGCTCCCTCGCCAACCGGGAGTTCCACCGCGCCCTCTACCTGCCCTGCGGCAACCCGCTGCTCGGCCGGATGCTCGACGAGGTCCGCGACCAGGCCGCCCTGGTCTCCGCCGTCGCCTGGGCCGCCTCGCCGTCCTGGGACCGGGAGGCCGACGAGCACCGGGAGATCCTGCGGCTCGCCCTGGACGGCGACGCGGACGGCGCGGCCCGCGCCCTGCACGCCCACATCGCGTCCTTCGTGGAACGAGCGTTCCCCGGAGTGCTGGACCAGGAAGGTCAGGAATGAGCAGCGAGACGTTCGAGACCCAGCGGGCGGCCCTGGCCGACGTGGTGGCGATCCCGGTGACCCCGTTCGCCGAGGACGGCACCGTCGACCAGGACACCCACCGGGCCCTGCTGCGTCGGCTGCTCGACGGAGGGATCACCACCCTCACCCCCAACGGCAACACCGGCGAGTTCTACGCCCTCAGCCCCGAAGAGCGCCGCCTGGTCACCGAGTGGACCCTCGACGAGGGCGGGGACCGGGCCGACATCCTCGTCGGCGTCGGACACGACGTCCCCACCGCCGTCGCCTCCGCACGCCACGCCCGCGAACTCGGCGCGAGCATGATCATGGTCCACCAGCCCGTACACCCCTACGTCTCGCAGGGCGGCTGGATCGACTACCACCGCGCGATCGCCTCGGCCGTCCCGGAACTCGGGGTCGTCCCGTACATCCGCAACGCCCAGCTCGGCGGCGACCGTCTCGCCGAACTCGCCGACGCCTGCCCGAACGTGATCGGCGTGAAGTACGCCGTCCCGGACGCGGCCAGGTTCGCCGCCTTCGCACGGGACGCGGGACTCGAACGCTACGTGTGGATCGCCGGGCTCGCCGAGCCCTACGCGCCCTCCTACTTCTCGGCGGGCGCCACCGGCTTCACCTCCGGGCTCGTGAACGTCGCCCCCGCCGTCTCGCTGAACATGATCGAAGCGCTGCGGTCCGGTGACTTCCCGGCCGCCATGAAGATCTGGGAGCAGATCCGCCGCTTCGAGGAACTCCGCGCGGCGAACGGCTCCGCCAACAACGTCACCGTCGTCAAGGAGGCCCTCGCCTCCCTCGGCCTGTGCCGCCGCGACGTGCGCCCGCCGAGCCGCGAGCTGCCCGAGGCCGAGCGCTCCGAGGTCGCCGCGATAGCCGCCGGGTGGTCGATATGACGGACAGAGAGCGCCTGCGGCCGGAGGAACTGCGCAGCCACCAGTGGTACGGCGCCGAGGGCCAGTTGCGCACCTGGTCGCACAACGCCCGGATGCGCCAGCTCGGTTACGAGGCGGAGGAGTACCAGGGCCGCCCGGTGATCGCCGTCCTCAACACCTGGTCCGACATCAACCCCTGCCACGTGCACCTGCGCGAGCGCGCCGAGGCGGTCAAGCGGGGGGTGTGGCAGGCCGGCGGCTTCCCGCTCGAATTCCCGGTCGCCACCCTCTCGGAGACCTACCAGAAGCCCACCCCGATGCTCTACCGCAACCTGCTCGCGATGGAGACCGAGGAACTGCTGCGGTCGTACCCGATCGACGCGGCGGTGCTGCTCGGCGGCTGCGACAAGTCGACGCCCGCACTGCTCATGGGCGCGGCCTCGGCCGATGTCGCCTCCCTCTTCGTGCCCGCCGGGCCGATGCTGCCGGGGCACTGGCGGGGCGAGACCCTCGGGTCCGGCACCGACATGTGGAAGTACTGGGACGAGCACCGCGCCGGCAACCTGACCGACTGCGAACTGCGGGAACTGCAGGGCGGGTTGGCCCGCTCCCCGGGCCACTGCATGACCATGGGGACCGCGTCCACGATGACCGCGGCGGCGGAGACCCTCGGCATGACCCTGCCGGGTGCCTCCTCCATCCCGGCCGTCGACTCCGCGCACGAGCGGATGGCCGCCGCCTCCGGGCGCCGCGCGGTGGAGCTCGCCTGGACCGGGCTGAGGCCGTCCGAGATCCTCACCCGCGAGGCCTTCGAGGACGCCGTCACCACGGTGCTCGGACTCGGCGGCTCCACCAACGCGGTCATCCACCTGATCGCGATGGCGGGCCGCTCCCAGGTCACGCTCACCCTGGACGACTTCGACCGCATCGCGCGTACCGTTCCGGTGCTGGCGAACGTCCGGCCCGGCGGACAGACGTACCTGATGGAGGACTTCCACTTCGCCGGCGGTCTGCCCGCCTTCCTCTCCCGGATCACCGACCTGCTCCACCTGGACCGGCCGACCGTCAACGGCACCCTGGGCGAGCAGATCGCGGGGGCCGTCGTCCACAACGACGACGTCATCCGCACCCGCGAGAACCCGGTCGCGGGCGAGGGTGGGGTCGCCGTCCTGCGCGGCAACCTCTGCCCGGACGGCGCCGTCATCAAGCACATCTCCGCCGAGCCGCACCTGCTCAAGCACACCGGGCCCGCGGTCGTCTTCGACGACTACAAGTCCATGCAACGCACCATCAACGACCCGGCGTTGAACATCACCGCCGACAGCGTGGTGGTGCTGCGCAACGCCGGGCCCAAGGGCGGCCCGGGCATGCCCGAGTACGGCATGCTCCCCATCCCCGACCACCTGCTCAAGCAGGGCGTGCGGGACATGGTCCGGATCTCCGACGCCCGGATGAGCGGGACGAGTTACGGCGCCTGCGTGCTGCACGTGGCGCCCGAGTCGTACGTCGGCGGACCGCTCGCCCTCGTGCGCACGGGGGACAGCATCACCCTCGACGTCGAGGCGCGCTTGCTGCAACTCAACGTGGACGACGAGGAGTTGGAGCGCAGGAGGGCGGAGTGGACGCCGCCGCCCGCGCGTGACGAGCGCGGCTACGGCGCGCTCTACAACGAACAGATCACCCAGGCCGACACCGGCTGCGACTTCGAGTTCCTCGCCCGCCCGGGCAAGGTCGCCGACCCGTACGCGAGCTGAACCACGACCCGCTGGGGCGGGCGGCACCATCGCACAGCACGACCTGGCACATCCATGTGCAGAGAGAAAGCGCTTCCCGCACGACGAACGCACGTCGCACGTCCGACGTACTGAGAACGGAGAACAGTCATGGCCCAAGCCGCAGCCGTGGCGAAACCGCCCGCGCCACCCCGGCGACGCCGTGGCTCCGCCACACCGCGCAAGCTGCCCTACCTGCTGATCGCGCCCGCGGCCCTGCTGATGCTGGGCTTCATCGCCTACCCGGTCATCAGCGTCTTCTACTACAGCCTGCAGAACTACAACCCCACCAAGCCGTGGCGGAACGGCTACGCGGGCTTCGACAACTTCGTCCAGATCTTCACCAAGGACCCGCAGTTCTGGGACACGCTGACGTTCAGCGCCAAGTGGGTCTTCGTCGAGGTCGGACTCCAGCTGCTGTTCGGCCTGGCGCTCGCGCTGATCGTCAACCAGAGCTTCGTGGGCCGGGGGCTGGGGCGCGCGATGGTCTTCTCACCGTGGGCCGTCTCCGGTGTGCTGACCTCCGCGATCTGGGTGCTGCTCTACAACTCCCAGACGGGCATCACCCGTTACCTCGCCGACATGGGCATCGGCTCCTACGGCACCAGCTGGTTGTCGGACACCTCCACCGTCTTCTCGGCGGCGGTCGTCGCCGACCTGTGGCGCGGTGTCCCCTTCTTCGCGATCCTCATCCTCGCCGACCTCCAGTCCGTCTCGAAGGACCTGTACGAGGCCGCCGAGGTCGACGGGGCCAGCCGCTTCAAGCAGTTCTGGCACATCACGCTGCCGCACCTGAAGGACGCGATCATCCTGTCCACGCTGCTGCGCGCGGTGTGGGAGTTCAACAACGTCGACCTGCTCTACACGTTGACCGGCGGCGGCCCGGCGGGCGAGACCACCACCCTCCCGCTGTACATCGCCAACACCTCCGTCGACGCCCACAACTTCGGCTACGCGTCCGCCCTGACCACGGTCGCGTTCGTGATCCTGCTCTTCTGCTCGATGGTGTACCTGCGGCTGAGCAAGTTCGGAGGCGGTTCCAAGTGATCACCAAGGAGGCCACGGAGGTCGCACCCGCTCCCGTGCGCGAGGCACCCGAGCCGCCCCGCTCGGTGAAGCACCGCCGCACCTGGGACGAGGTCCCGCGCTGGCACGTCTACCTGCCGCTGTCGATCTACCTCGTCTTCACGATCATCCCCTTCTACTGGATCCTGCTGTTCGCGCTGCGTCCGGCCGGCTCGACCTCGCTCGTGCCCTGGCCGATCACCTTCGACCACTTCGAGAAGGTGTGGACGGAGCGGGCGTTCGGCACGTACTTCGAGAACAGCGTGTACGTCGGCCTCGCCACGCTGGTGATGACGACCCTGGTGGCCCTGGCAGGCGGCTACGCGCTCGCCCGCTTCGACTTCAAGGTCAAGAACGCGTTCATGCTGGCGCTGCTGTGCTCGCAGTTCGTGCCGGGTGCGCTGCTCCTGGTGCCGCTGTTCGAGATCTTCGCCGAGCTGAAGATGATCAACTCGCTGAGCAGTGTCATCATCGCCGAGACGGTCTTCCAGCTGCCGCTGTCGATGATCCTGATCAGCAACTTCATCAAGAACGTGCCGTACTCCCTGGAGGAGGCGGCCTGGGTGGACGGCTGTAACCGGTTCACCGCGTTCCGGATCGTCGTCCTCCCTCTCCTGCGACCCGGTCTGATCGCCGTCGGTTCCTTCGCCTTCGTGCACTCCTGGAACCACTTCCTGTTCGCCCTGATGTTCCTCAACAACCAGGACAAGCAGACGATCCCGGTCGGCCTCAACACCCTGATGAGCGCGGACAGCGTCGACCTGGGTGCACTGGCCGCCGGCGGCATCATCGCCGCCGTCCCCGTGGTGATCGTGTTCGCCTTCATCCAGAAGTGGCTGATCACGGGCTTCAGCGCGGGGGCGGTGAAGGGATGAGCCTCCGTCGGATCGCGCTGGGGGGCATGGTGCTGGGCCTGGTCGGCGTAGCCGTCCGCTCCGAGGGCCGCACCGTCGGCCGAAGGCTCCTCGGAGTGGGTGCCGCCGGGCTGTCCGAGACGGCGGGTACGGCGGTCGGTCGCGGTGATTCCGGTGTGGCCGTGGGCGTGCGGCAACGGTCGGTCTGCGGTTCTGGCAGGGGGGTGAGGGTATGAGGTCGGGCTACATCGGGCTTGCCGCAGGTGTGGTGGGGCTGTGCCTTCCCTCTCGCGCGGCGGGTGTGGCGGTCGGTCGCGGTCGGGTCGCAGGTGTCCGGGATCAGTGGGCCTTCGGCTTTGGCAGGGGGGTCAGAGCGAGGTCGCGTCAAGTCGGGCCAGCTGCAGGTGTGGTGGGACTCTGCCTGCCCGCTCGCGCGGCGGATGGGGCCGTCGGTCGCGGTCGGGCCGGGGTGTCTGTGTGCCGGGCCGCCGGTGCGCGGGTGGATCTCGGATCCGGTGGTGGAGTGAGGGCGAGGCCGCGTCGGGTCGAGCGCTTCGCAGGCGCGATGGCGCTCGGCCTCCCCGTCCGCGCCGAGGCCTCCGAGACGGCGGGTGTGGCCGTGGGTGTGCGGCAACCGTCGGTCTGCGGTTCTGGCAGGGGGGTGAGGACATGAGGTTCCGTCACGTCGTTCTCGCCGCAGGCATGGTGGGGCTGTTCTGTCTCCCCGCTCACGCCGAGGCCCGGGACATCAGCCGGGACACCCTGCCCGCGAACGACGGTTGGGCCTCGGAGGGAGAAGGCACCACCGGAGGCTCCGCCGCCGACGCGGATCACGTCTACACCGTCACCGACCGGGCCGGACTGGTCCGCGCCCTCGACGGCGGCAGCGACACGCCGAAGATCATCAGGATCGCCGGGAGCGTCGACGCCAACACCGACGACGACGGCGACCACCTGGACTGCGCCGACTACGCCACCGACGGCTACTCGCTGAAGAAGTACCTCGCCGCCTACGACCCCCGCACCTGGGGCTCCGCCAAGCCCAGCGGCCCGCAGGAGGAGGCCCGCCAGGCGTCCGCGAGGAAGCAGGCCGAGCGGGTCGAGCTGCTCGTCGGCTCCAACACCACGATCGTCGGGCTCAAGGGAGCGGTCCTGAAGGGCGGCAGCCTCCAGGTCAGGAACGCCACCAACGTCATCATCCGCAACCTCGACCTCCGCGACGCCTACGACTGCTTCCCCGTCTGGCAGCCCAACACCGGCGGCCTCGGCGACTGGAAGACGGCGTACGACAACATCTGGCTGGCCGGCGCCACCCATGTGTGGGTCGACCACGTGACCCTGAGCGACAAGGGCCACCCCGACTCCGCCGAGCCCACCTACTTCGCCCGCAACTACCTGCGCCACGACGGCCTGCTGGACATCACGAACGGCTCCGACCTGGTCACCGTCTCCTGGAGCCGGTTCGCCGACCACGACAAGGCGATGCTCATCGGCAACAGCGACTCGGCCACCGGCGACCGCGGCACACTCCGGGTCACCCTGCACCACAACGAGTTCGACTCCGTCGTACAGCGCGCGCCCCGCGTCCGCTTCGGACAGGTGCACGTCTACAACAACCGGTACCTCGCGGACGGCGACGACTACCGGTACTCCCTCGGCGTCTCCACCGAGTCCGCGATCTACGCCGAGAACAACGCCTTCCACACCCCCGGCCACATCGAGGCCGCAGACCTGGTCAAGAGCTGGAACGGCAGCGCCCTGCACCAGAGCGGCACCCTCTTCAACGGCTATCCGGTGGACCTGCTCGCGATCCACAACGCCTACAACTCCGGCAGCGAGCGTGATCTCACGGCGGACGTCGGCTGGACGCCTACCCTGCACACAAAGATCGACAGCGCCGAGGCGGCCGACCGACAGGTGGCGCACGGCGCGGGCGCGGGGAGGATCCCATGAGCACCGTAGACATCGTCCTGGCGGGCGCGCGCGGCCACGGCCGCTGGCACCTGGAGAACATCCGCAGGCTGCAGGACAAGGGGATCGTACGACTGGCGGGGATCTGCGAGCTGACCCCGCTGACCGGCGACGAGATCCCCGACGGGCTGGGCACGCCCGAGCAGTCCGGTGACTTCGGCGCGCTCCTCGACTCGACCGGCGCCCGGATCGCGGTGATCTGCACCCCGATCCCGACCCACACGGACCTGGCGCTCGTGGCGGCCCGGCGGGGCGTGCACATCCTGCTGGAGAAGCCCCCCGCCCCGTCGTACGCCGAGTTCCGCCGCATGGCCGACGGGGTCGCCGCGGCCGGGGTCGCCTGCCAGATCGGCTTCCAGTCGCTGGGCTCGCACGCCGTGCCCGCGATCCGCGAGCTGGTCGGAGAGGGCGCGATCGGCGAGGTGACCGGGATCGGCGGAGCCGGTGCCTGGGCACGCGCCGAGGCGTACTACCGGCGCGCGCCCTGGGCGGGCAAGCGGCGGATGAACGGCGTCGACGTGATCGACGGCGTGCTGACCAACCCCCTCGCGCACGCCGTCGCCACCGCGCTCGCCCTGAACGGCACCACCCGCGCCGAGGACGTCACCCGTATCGAGACCGAGCTGCTGCGCGCCAACGACATCGAGTCCGACGACACCTCCTGCGTCCGCGTCACCACCGCGAACGGCCTCAGGGTCACCGTCGCCGCCACCCTGTGTGCCGAGGACCCCGACGAGCCGTACGTCGTCGTGCACGGCGACCGCGGCCGGATCACCTACTGGTACAAGCAGGACCGCGTGCTGCTCCAGCGGGCCGGCCACGGCCCCGAGGAGTACGAGTACGGCCGCACCGACCTGCTGGAGAACCTGGTCGACCATGTCACCGACGGCGACGACCTGTTGGTCGTCCCGGAGGTGACGGGCGCCTTCATGAAGGTCGTCGAGGCGATCCGGACGGCCCCGGACCCGACCCCGCTCCCGGCCACGGCCTGGCACCTGCTGCCCGGCGAGGACCGCCGCGTCGTCCCCGGCATCGACGGACTCGTCGCGGCCGCCGCCGACAACCTCGCCCTCTACTCGGAGCTGGGCGCCGACTGGGCCCGGCCACATGTCGCGAACGAGGTGAGCACATGACGACCCCCGATTCCCCGGTCCTGCGTGTCGCGGGCCGCCCGGTCGGCCGCTACGTCACCCGGCCCGAGCTGCCCGCCCGGCTCTCCCCGCGCCCCTATCTGCACCCCGTCACCACCCTGGCCGGCACGGCGGTCACCGAACTCAGCCCGACCGACCACATCCACCACCTCGGCGTCGGTGTCGCCGTTCCCGACGTCGAGGGGCACAACTTCTGGGGCGGACGCACCTACGTCCGCGACCAGGGCCCGACCGAGCTCGACAACCACGGTGCCCAGCGCCACACCTCCTTCCAGCTCCGGGACCCCGACGGCTTCGTGGAGGAGCTGCGCTGGATCGCCTCGGGCGCCGAGCTGCTGCGCGAGCGCCGTACGGTCGCGGCCACCGAACTGACCGGCTCCGCCTGGGCGTTGGACTTCACCTTCTCTCTCACCAACGTCACCCGGGACGCGCTGTCGATCGGCAGCCCGGCCACCAACGGCCGCCCGGGAGCGGCCTACGGCGGCTTCTTCTGGCGGGCCCGGAAGGAAGAGGCGGCGCCGGACGTCTTCACCGTCGACCGTGAGGGCGAGGACGTGATCCACGGCACCCGCGCCGACTGGGTGGCCCTCACCGGCGCCACCTGGACGCTCGTCTTCGCCGGGGCCACCGAACAGACCCGCCGCGACCCCTGGTTCGTGCGCGCCGGTGAATACCCGGGCGTGGGCTCCTCGTTGGCCTCCGACGCGAGGCTGCCGATCCCGACCGGCGAGACCGTCGTACGACGGATCGTCACGGTCGTGGCCGACGGACGCCTGCCCCGGCTCGAAGCGGCGGCCCTGGTACGGAAGGCGGTCAGCCAGTGACCCACCCGACCCCGGCCCTTCCGTCGACGTACACCAACCCGGTCCTGAACGCCGACTGGTCCGACCCCGACGTCATCCGCGTCGGCGACGACTTCTACCTCACCGCCTCCAGCTTCGGACGCGTCCCCGGCCTCCCGCTGCTGCACTCCCGCGACCTCGTCAACTGGACCCTGATCGGCCACGCCCTCGAGCGCCTGGAACCCGCCGGGGAGTTCACCAAGCCCCGGCACGACTGCGGGGTCTGGGCGCCGTCCCTCCGTTACCACGACGAACGGTTCTGGATCTTCTGGGGCGACCCCGACCAGGGCATCTTCCAGGTCAACGCGCCCGGGATCAGGGGTCCTTGGACCCGTCCGCACCTCGTCAAGTCGGGCAAGGGCCTGATCGACCCGTGCCCCCTGTGGGACGAGGAGGCCGGCGAGGCCTACCTCGTGCACGCCTGGGCCAAGTCCCGCTCCGGCGTCAAGAACCGCCTCACCGGCCACCGGATGGACCTCGACGGCCGTGAACTCCTCGACGAGGGCAAGGTGATCGTCGACGGCGACCGGATCCCCGGCTGGTTCACCCTCGAAGGCCCCAAGCTCTACCGGCACGACGGCTGGTTCTGGATCCTCGCCCCCGCCGGTGGAGTGGAGACCGGCTGGCAGGGCGCCTTCCGCTCGCGCGGCTTCTTCGGGCCGTACGAGGAGAGGGTCGTCCTGGAACAGAAGGACACCGACGTCAACGGGCCGCACCAGGGCGGCTGGGTGCGGACCCCGTCCGGCCAGGACTGGTTCCTGCACTTCCAGCACAGGGGCGCCTACGGCAGGGTCGTCCACCTCCAGCCGATGCGCTGGGACGATGGGGGCACCTCCCGCTCGAGCGAAGCCGAGAGTGGGGGAGGCTGGCCGGTGCTCGGTGACGAGGGCGCCCCCGTCGCCTTACACGAACGGCCCGATCTGCCGCCGCAGCCGGACGCTGCGCCCGCCACCGACGACGACTTCCCCGGCGGACGCTTCGGCCGCCAGTGGCAGTGGACCGCCAACCCACAGCCCGGCTGGGCCACCCACCACTCCGGTGACGGGCTGCGGCTCGCCTGCGTCCGCTCGGCCGACGCGCACGACCTGCGCAAACTGCCGAACGTCCTCACCCAGCGGCTGCCCGGCACCCCGTCGGCGGTCGAGGTGGAACTGCGCCTGCACAGCGAGGAACCCGGCGCACGGGCCGGTCTCGCCGTCCTCGGGGACGCCTTCAGCTGGATCGGACTCCAGCGGGGGGCCGACGGGGGTGTCCATCTCGTGCACCGGTTCGCCGAGGGCGTCGCCGAGCAGGAGCGGGACGCCGACCATCCGCGCCTCGCCCTCGCCGAACACGTGCGACTGCGGATCGAGATCGGCGCCGGGGCCCGCTGCAGGTTCTTCTACGACCTCGGCGACGGCCCGCGTCCCAGCGGACCCGTCTTCGCGGCCACCCCCTGGCGCTGGGTCGGAGCCCTGCTCGGACTGTTCGCCCTCGCGCCCGTAGGAGGAGGACACGCCGGCGCGGCAACCTTCTCGCACTTCAGGATCGACCACCTGTAACGCACCGAACCCGTAAGCCTGTTGGGAGCCGCAATGACGCAGCACCTTGATAGCAAGCGCTTGCAGAGACCGGGATACGGCATGGTCCTGGCCGCTGTGCTCGGCCTGGTGGCCGCGCTGAGCCTCGGGGTGATCGGACAGGCCGGGGCCGTCACCGCCGAGAAGGCCCCGGTCGACCGCTGGAGCGACCGGGCGCACGGCTTCGCCTCGCTTGCCGGCGGCACCACCGGAGGGGCCGGAGGCAAGGTCGTCACCGTCACCGACCAGGCCTCGCTGGCGGCGTACGCTGCGGCCGAGGAGCCGTACGTCATACGGGTCTCGGGCACGATAGCCGTCGAACCCTTCGGCTCGGACATCGTGGTCGGCTCGAACAAGACGATCATCGGCGTCGGCGACACCGGCGAGATCGTCCACGGCGAGCTGCACCTGAACCCCGGCACGCACAATGTGATCATCCGCAACCTGACGATCCGTGACTCCTACGTCGAGGGCGACTGGGACGGCAAGACGACGGATTTCGACGCGATCCAGATGGACACGGTCGACCACGTCTGGATCGACCACAACCGCTTCACGCACATGGGCGACGGGCTGCTCGACATCCGCAAGGACAGCCGGTACATCACCGTCTCCTACAACCAGTTCACGAACCACAACAAGGCGTTCGGGATCGGCTGGACCACCAATGTCCTCACCGAGATGACGATCGACCACAACTGGTTCCGCGGCACCAAGCAGCGCAACCCCTCGGCGGACAACCTCGCCTACGCCCACCTGTACAACAACTACCTGTCCTCGCAGGTCGCCGACGGCGACCCGGTGTGGACATACGGGAACTGGGCGCGCGGCAAGACCAAGATGGTCATCGAGAACAGCTACTACGACGGTGTCCAGCATCCCTACCAGGCAGATGCCACCGCCGAGTTGGTGCAGCGCGGCTCGATCCTGAAGCACACGAGCGGGCGAACGGACGCGTGGGGAACCGCATTCGACCCGCGCTCCTTCTACGCCTACCGGCTGGACCCGGCCGCCGCAGTGCCCTCGCTGGTGTCCCGGTTCTCCGGGCCGCAGCAGCGGATCGGTGTGACCCTGCACGTCCCCGGTGACTATCCGACCGTGCAGACCGCCGTGGACGCCGTGCCCGACCGGAACGCCGAGCGGGTGACGATCGCCGTCGCGCCGGGAATCTACCGGGCCAAGGTGTACATCCCGGCGACCAAGCCGAGGATCGTGCTCCAGGGGACTGGACAGGACCGGTCCGACACCGTCATCGTCTACGACACCCCCGCCGAGTACGGCGGTTCGACGGGCAGCGCGACGGTCCGGATCGCCGCGAACGACGTCACCGCCCGCCACCTCACCTTCAGCAACGACTTCGACGAGGCCGCGGTCGAGCTGAAGGGCGAGCAGGCCCTCGCGATGAAGACGACCGGCGACCGGATCGTCTTCGAGGACACCGCCTTCCTGGGCAACCAGGACACGCTGATGACCGACAGCCCCAAGCTGGACGTGATCAGCCGGGTCTACCTCCGCGACTCGTACATCGAGGGCGATGTCGACTTCATCTACGGCCGGGCGACGACGGTGATCGAGCGGTCCGTGATCCGGGCGCTGAGCCGGGGCTCGGAATCCAACAACGGCTACATCACGGCCGCTTCGACCTGGACGGGCAATCCGTACGGGTTCCTGATCACCCGGTCGAAGGTGGTGAGCGACGCGCCGGACCAGTCCTTCCACCTGGGGCGGCCGTGGCACCCGGGCGGTGAACCCGCCGCCGTGGCCCAGGTGGTGATCCGCGACACCGAACTGCCGGCCGCGGTGAAGACCTCGCCGTGGACCGACATGAGCGGCTTCTCGTGGAAGGACGCGCGGTTCGCCGAGTACCGCAACTCCGGGCCCGGTGCGGCCCCGAGCGCCGACCGGCCGCAGCTCGGTGCCGCCGACGCGAGGACGTACACCGTCGCGAACTACCTCAAGGGCACGGACGGCTGGGCCCCCCACGCCCGCCACTGACGTCCTCCCGGCCACCGACTTCCCCCCACAACGTCACATCTCCGCTGGATCAGAAGAAGAAGAGAGCCGATCAATGAAGATCAGTATCCGCAGAAGCAGGCGCGCTGCCATAGCCGTCGCCCTCGGGTCCGTCCTGGCGCTGACCGTCACCGCCTGCGGTGACGACGGCAGCGGGGCCGGCGGTGACAAGGGTGACGAGGGCAGCGGCAAGGGCAAGATCGTCTTCTGGGACAACAACGGCGGTGTGCGCACCGACATCTGGAAGGAGGTCATCGCCGACTTCCAGAAGGCCAACCCCGACATCAAGGTCGAGTACGTCGGCATCGCGTCCACCGAGTACCAGTCCAAGGTCGACACCGCCATCCAGGGCGGCGGTCTGCCGGACGTCGGCGGTGTCGGTGCGGCCATGCTCGCCGGGTTCTCCGCGCAGAACGCGCTGGAGCCGCTGGACGACCGGCTCTCCAAGTCCTCCCTGAACGGCAAGCTCAACGAGGACATGGTCGGCGTGCTGAAGGCGTCGGGGGGCGGGGACGGGACCCTGTACTCGATCCCGACCTCCGCCAACAACGGTGTGCTCTACTACCGGACCGACCTGTTCAAGAAGGCCGGCCTCGACGAGCCGACCACCTGGGACAAGTTCTACGAGGCCGCGGACAAGCTCACCGACGCCAAGAAGAACGAGTTCGGCTACACCATCCGCGGTGGCGCCGGGTCCATCGCCCAGGCCCTGGACGCGATGTACGGGCAGAGCGGGATCACCTCCTTCTGGAACGGTGACAAGACCACCGTCAACGACCCGAAGAACGTGGCGGCGCTGGAAAAGTACGCGGCGCTGTACAAGAAGGTCACTCCGGCGGCCGACCTCAACAACGACTTCACCAAGATGGTCGCCCAGTGGGACTCCGGCACCATCGGGATGCTGAACCACAACCTGGGGTCGTACCAGGACCATGTGAAGGCGCTCGGGGTCGGCAAGTTCCGGGGCATTCCGCAGCCGATCGGCGCCTCCGGCAAGCGGGTGCAGGTGTCCAACCCGGTCGACGGGCTCGGGGTGTTCAAGAGCTCGAAGAACAAGGACGCGGCCTGGAAGTTCATCGAGTTCGCGACCTCCGCCGCGGAGAACTCGAAGTTCAACAAGTCCGCCGGGCAGGTGCCGTCGAACAACGACGCCGCCAAGGACGCCTGGATCTCGGAGGCCGAGCCCACGAAGCTGGCCGCCGCCGCGCTGACCGACGGTTCCACGACCATCGTCCAGCTGCCGTACTACCTGCCCGACTGGAACACCATCTCCAAGGCCGACAACGAGCCGAACTTCCAGAAGGTGCTGCTGGGTGACATGAGCGCCAAGGACTTCCTGGACACCATGGCCGACCAGCTGAACAAGGCTCAGGCGGAGTGGAAGGAACAGAACGGCTGAGACATCGGGGGGTTCGCCGTGCGGCCGGCTGCGGGTTCGTTGTGGCTGGTCGCGCCCCGCGGCGGAGCCGCATATCGACAGAGCCCCGCGCCCCTGAGTAGGAAAGGTCACGCACGTTGTCACTCACTCGTAGACAAGTAACCGTGGCGGCGCTTGCCGCCGTGCCCGTCGCTTTCAGTGCGACCGGTACCGCTCGAGCCGGAGAACAGCGCACCCTCTACATCGCGGGCGACTCCACGGCTGCCCAGAAATACTCCGACGCCGCCCCCGAGACCGGCTGGGGCATGGCCCTTCCCTTCTTCCTGCGCAAGGATCTGGCCGTCGCCAATCACGCCGTGAACGGGCGGAGTTCCAAGAGCTTCATCGACGAGGGGCGACTCGACGCGATCCTCGCCCTCATCCGGCCCGGCGACATTCTCCTCATCCAGTTCGCGCACAACGACGAGAAGACCGCCGATCCGACCCGCTACACCGAGCCCTGGACGACGTACCAGGACTGTTTGCGGCGGTACATCGACGGCGCCCGCGCGAAGGGTGCCCGGCCGGTGCTCGCCACACCCGTCGAGCGGCGGAAGTTCGACGCGAGCGGCAACGCCCTACCGACCCACGGGGAGTACCCGGCCGCGATGCGGGCGCTCGCCGAAGAGGAAAGGGTCGCGCTGCTCGACATCCAGGCCCTGTCGCTCGCCCTGTGGCAGCGGCTCGGGGTCGAGGAGACCAAGAAGTACTTCAACTGGACCGCGACCGAGCAGGACAACACGCACTTCAATCCGCCCGGTGCCATCGCCGTGGCGCGTCTGGTCGCGCGTGAACTGCTGCGGCACCGAGTGCTGGCGCCCCGGGACGTGCGCCGGCTCGACGCCGGGATCCCCGAGTCGTGGATCACCTGGCCGGCTCCGGCCGCCGCCTGACCACTCCTTCTTCGCAGTCGAAAGAGAGCCGCACAATGAACGCACAGAAATGGCATGGGCATGCCATGACAAAGGCGATGGCCGTGGCAGGCTGCGCCGCCCTGGTCCTCGCGGTCACCGGCACCACCGCCCAGGCCAAGGGGCACGACACCGCCCGCGAGACCCTCGCCACCGGTGACGGCTGGGCCTCCGACGGCACCGGCACCACAGGCGGCGCGGCCGCCGACGCCGCCCACGTGTACACCGTCACCGACTGGGCCGGCTTCAAGGCCGCCCTCGCCGCGGGCGGCACCGCACCGAAGATCATCAAGGTGAAGGGGACCATCGACGCGGTCTCCGAGGGCTGCGACTCCCTCGCCGCGCCCGGGTACGACTTCGACGCCTACCTGGCGAAGTACTCACCCGAGGCCTGGGGCCTGGACACCGACCTGAGCGGCGAGCCCGACGACAGCCCCGAGGGCCTGCGCCGCGTCTCCGCCGCCAATCAGGACCAGACCATCAAGGCGAACGTGCCCGCCAACACCACGATCATCGGGGTCGGCAAGAACGCCGGGTTCAAGGGTGCGAGCCTGCAGATCAAGGCCGTCGACAACGTCATCGTCCGCAACCTCACCTTCGAGAGCCCCATCGACTGCTTCCCGCAGTGGGACCCCACCGACGGTGCCAAGGGCAACTGGAACTCCGAGTACGACACCGCCGTCGTCTACGGCTCCACCCATGTGTGGCTGGACCACAACACCTTCACCGACGGCAGCCACCCCGACAGTGCCGCGCCCACCTACTTCGGGATGCTCTACCAGCAGCACGACGGCGAGCTGGACATCGTCCGGGGCGCGAACTACGTCACCGCCTCCTGGAACGTCTTCACCGAGCACGACAAGACGATCCTGATCGGCAACAGCGACAGCGAGTCCACGGCGGCCGGCGACCGGGGCAAGCTCAAGGTCACCTTCCACCACAACCTGTTCTCGAACCTCGTCGAGCGCGCCCCCCGCGTGCGCTTCGGACAGGTCGACTCCTACAACAACCACTTCGTGGCCAACACCGACTACGCCTACAGCTTCGGCATCGGCAAGGAGTCCCACCTCGTCGCCGAGCACAACGCGTTCACCCTGCCGCAGGGGGTCAGCGCGGCCAAGGTGCTCAAGCGGTGGAACGTCTCCCCGCTCACCGCCGCCGACAACTACGTCAACGGCAAGCCCACCGACCTGATCGCCGTCCACAACGCCGAGATCCCCGCCGAGACCCTGGAGTCCGGCGCGGGCTGGACGCCGACCCTGCGCACGAAGATCGACCCGGCCAAGAAGGTGCCGGGGATCGTGGACCGCGGCGCGGGCGCCGGGCACGTCTGCTGACACCGCCCCCATGACCGGCCGGGGCGGAATCCAGCGGCCGCCCCGGCCACCCACCTCACCCCCCACGCGAGGCACCCCACACCCCTGAGCCGCATGTCCAAGGAGCACCCGCATGCCCTCGCACGACACCCGACTCCCCCTGTCCAGAAGAGGGTTCCTGATCGCGAGCACCGGAGCGGCGGCCGCGCTCGCCCTCGCACCGGCCCCCGCGCACGCCGGCGCCCGGCGCCCCTTCGGCCGCTTCGGATCACCCACCGCCCGGCTCACCCCGCAGACCCTCTACGTCGACCCGAAGGGCCGCGGCGACCACGCCACCGTGAAGGACGCCGTCACCGCCGCCACCGGTAGCGGCTGGACCCTCGTCCTCGCCCCCGGCACCTACCGGGAGACCGTCGCGGTCGACGTCACCCGCACCGAGACGACCTGGATCGGCGCCTCCGAGGACCCCCGGGACGTCGTGATCGTGTACGACAACGCGGCCGGCACCCCCAAGCCCGGCGGCGGCACCTACGGCACCACCGGGTCGGCCACCACCACCGTCCAGGCCGACGGCTTCACGGCCCGCTGGATCACCTTCGCCAACGACTGGCTGCGCGCCGACCACCCCGGCATCACCGGCACCCAGGCCGTCGCCATCAAGGTCCAGGGCGACCGCTCCGCCTTCCACCACTGCCGCTTCCTCGGCCACCAGGACACCCTCTACGCCGACTCGATCGCCCTCACCTCCTTCGCCCGCCAGTACTTCTCGCACTGCTACGCCGAGGGCGACGTCGACTTCGTCTTCGGGCGGACCACGGCCGTCTACGAGAACTGCCACTTCCGGACCCTGAACCGGACCGACCTGGCCGCGGCGCCGTACGGCTTCGTCTTCGCGCCCTCCACGGCGGGCGCCAACCCGCGCGGCTACCTCGTCACCAGGAGCCGCGTCAGCAGTGAGGCCCCGGAGGGTTTCTACAAGCTGGCCCGCCCGTGGGTGCCCAGCTCCGACACCACCGCGCGGCCCTCGCTCGTGGTGCGGGACACCTGGCTGGGCCCCGGGATCGACCCGGCCGCTCCCTACACCAACATGTCGGACGCCTTCCCCTGGCAGAGCCAGCGGTTCGCCGAGTACCGGAACACCGGCCCCGGCGCCCGGATCACCGTCCCGGAGAACCGGCCCCAACTCACTCGCGAGCAGGCGGAGTCGGCGACCCGGGAGGCCTACCTCGGCGACTGGAAGCCGTGGAAGGAGGCGTGCTGAGATGCGCAGACGGACCTTCATGGCCGCCGGTGCCGGACTCGCCCTTGCGGCGGCCTCCCCGGCCCACGCCGGCGCCCGCCGCGTCCTGCACGTCCGCCCCGGCGACTCCGTCCAGGCCGCCGTCGACGCGGTCACCGGCCCCGGCTGGACGATCGTGGTGCACCCGGGCACCTATCGCGAGGTCGTCAACGTCCCGGCCGACAAGGCGGAGTTGACCGTACGCGGCGCCGTCCCCGACCCCCGTGCCGCGGTCATCGTCCACGACAACGCCAACGGCACCCAGAAGCCCGACGGTTCAGGAACCTACGGCACCGCCGGCTCCGCCACCTTCACCTCCGCGGCCCCCGGCCTCACCGTCCGCGATCTCACCCTCGCCAACGACTGGCTGCGCGCCGACCATCCCGACATCACCGGAACCCAGGCGGTCGCCGCCTACACCTACGGCGACCGCACCCACTTCGACAACGTCCGGCTCCTGGCCCACCAGGACACCCTCTTCGTCGAGACGACCGCGCTCACCGCCTTCGACCGGCAGTACTTCCGCCGCTGTCACATCGAGGGGGACGTGGACTTCGTCTTCGGCCGGGCCACCGCCGTCTTCGAGGAGTGCCACTTCCACACCCTCCAGCGGGACGTCGGCTTCACCCCCAAGGGCATGGTCTTCGCCCCCTCCACGGCCCGCGCCAACCCGTACGGCATCCTCGCCGTCCGCTCCCGCATCACCTCCGGTGCCGAGGACGGGGCGTACAAACTGGCACGGCCCTGGGTGCCGTCGTACGAGACGACCGCCTGGCCGTCCCTCGTCGTGCGGAACTCCCGGATCGGGCCCGGGATCGACCCGGTCGCGCCCTACACCAACATGCGCGAGGCCTACCCCTGGCAGACCATGCGTTTCCGGGAGTACGCCAACTCCGGTCCGGGAGCGGTGATTTCCGTCCCCGACAACCGGCCCCAGCTGACCGCCGAAGAGGCCGCCGTACACACCCGCCGCACCTATCTCGGGGACTGGAGGCCCTATGAGCGCCGGTGACCCGCTGGGGCGGCGGGCGTTCGTGGTGGGCGCCGGAGCGGCCGCGCTGGCCGGGGGAGCGGTGAGCCCCGCCGAGGCCGGGGTCGTGGACGGCCCGCTGCCCGACTTCCATCCGGCACTCAAGGCCGAGCTGACCTTCCCGCTGGCCTGGGGAACCTCGCCGGTGCGGGACTTCAGGGCCTGGCGGACCAGAGCCAGGGTCGTGGTCGAGGAACACCTCCTCGTCGACCGCCAGGACGGGACGCCGTACGCGACCGAGTTCACCGACCGAGACCGAGGTGACGGCTACACGCGGGAGCTGGTCACGCTCTCCCTCACCCGTCACGAGCGGGTCCGGGCCGCCCTGCTCACCCCGCACGGCCCCGGTCCGTTCCCCGCCGTGCTGCTGCTCCACGACCACGGGGCGAAGTTCGACATCGGCAAGGAGAAACTGGTCCGGCCCTGGTACGACGACACCCGGCTCGCCTCCGCGCAGTCCTGGGCCGACAAGTACTTCAGCGGCCGGTTCGTCGGCGACGAGCTGGCCCGGCGCGGCTATGTCGTCCTGTGCGCGGACGCGCTCGGCTGGGGCGACCGCGGACCCGTCACCTACGACCAACAGCAGGCCCTGGCAAGCAACTTCTACAACCTCGGCTCCTCGCTCGCCGGGCTCATGGCCCGCGAGGACGCCCGCGCCGCCGGATTCCTGGCCGGCCTGAAGAGGGTGGACGCCAGAAGGGTCGCGGCCGTCGGCTTCTCCATGGGTGCCTACCGCGCCTGGCAGACCGCCGCGCTGACCGACGCCGTCACGGCCACGGCAGCCGTCTGCTGGATGACCGGCCTCAAGGAAATGATGGTGCCCGGCAACAACACCCTGCGCGGGCAGTCCAGTTACTACATGCTCCACCCGGGGCTGCCCCGGTTCCTCGACTTCCCCGACGTGGCGAGCATCGCCGCCCCCAGGCCGATGCTCTTCTTCAACGGCGGCCTTGACCCGCTGTTCCCCGCCGACGGCGTCCAGGTCGCGTACGACAAGCTGCGCGCCGTCTGGCACTCCCGCCACGCCGAGGAGCGGTTGCGGTTGAAGACATGGCCGGGGCTCGGCCATGTCTTCGTCAACCGCATGCAAGAAGAGGTGTTCACGTGGCTCGATGCCGTCCTTTGAACCCTCTCCCCGCACGCGGGGAGGTTCCTGGCTCACGCTGCTCTCCCGCTCGACGAGTGGGGAAGTCTGACGCGATCAACACCAGCCGGGACGGAACCTGCCCGGTGCCCTGAAGGAGAAAGGCCTTGCACTGCAATCGGGTCTTGGCTCTTGCCCGGCGCTCACCAAGTGAAACGCATCAGAACTCTCCGCAACTGCGCCCAGTCGGCGCGGTGAATCAACTCGCCCCACGAGAAGGGACCCGCACTCCATGTCTCGTCGTACCGCTCTCACCGTCCTGTCGGCCCTGTCCCTGGGCGTCGGCCTCGCCGTCCTGCCCACCCAGGCGCAGGCCGCGACCGTGGTCGTCAGCAACTCGACCGACCTGTCCAACGCCATCAAGAACGCCACCGCCGGCACCGTCATCCAGGTCCGAGGCGGCACCTACTACCCGACGGCCACCCTCCAGTCCACGGCCAACGGCAGCTCCTCCGCGCCGGTCACGCTCACCGCGTACGGCTCGGAGACCGTGAAGATCGACGGCTCGTCGCTGCCCGACGGCGACTGGATCTTCAAGCTGACCGCCGACTACTGGAACGTCTCCAACATCACCTTCCAGAACTCCCCGGACAGCGCGGTCGTCTGCCAGTCCTGCACCGGGACGGTCTGGAACAACATCAAGACCATCAACGGCGGCGACTCAGGCTTCACGCTCACCGGCGACGGGACCGTGAACAACACCGTCAAGAACATCGACTCCTACGGCAACTACGACGCCGCGAACCACGGCGAGAACGCCGACGGCATCGCCGTGAAGTTCGGCTCCGGCAGCGGCAACCTCATCACCGGAGCCCGCCTCTACAACAACTCGGACGACGGGATCGACTTCTGGTCCTTCTCCTCGCCCGTCACCGTCGAGCACACCTGGTCCATGGGCAACGGCGTCAACCGCTGGTCCGACTCCGCCTTCGCGGGCGACGGCAACGGCTACAAGCTGGGCGGGGACGGCGAGGTCGTCGCGCACGTCATCAACAACTCCGCCGCCTGGGGCAACGCCGGCAACGGATTCACCGAGAACTCCAACACCGGCGCCATCGTCATCAACCGCACCACCGCCTACGCCAACAGCAAGTGGGGCTACTACTTCGCCACCAGCTCCGCGAAGCTCGGCAAGAACCTCGCGGTGAGCAACGGCGGCGGCTCGGTGAGCAAGGGCTCCAAGGTCTCCTCGTCCGGCAACAACTGGGACAGCGGGATCAGCACCCCCGCCTTCAAGTCGACGGACGCCTCGACGACGTACAACG
Organism: Streptomyces sp. NPDC102270; assembly: GCF_044766405.1. NCBI lineage: Bacteria > Bacillati > Actinomycetota > Actinomycetes > Kitasatosporales > Streptomycetaceae > Streptomyces > Streptomyces sp. NPDC102270. Next base: position 376,483 of record NZ_JBIWLX010000006.1, read on the forward strand.
CCCGCAGCTCCAGCGGCACCCTGCCCGCCACCACCTTCCTGACGACGGGCAGCACCACCATCGGCGCGACCATGAACTGAGGGGCCTCTGAAAGAACCGGCACAGGGCGCTTGACCCGTTTTTTACCGGGCGGGTCTCGCGCCCGACATGGTGACGCGCGTAGAACCTCTGTCATGCATAAGTCACTGCGTATCGCAGCCGCCACCGCGGCGTGTGCCGTCGCCGCGGGCGCCCTCTACGGCGCCGGCGCGGCCACCGCCGGTCAGTCCACGGCGAACTCCACGCACGAGCCCTACAACATCGGCGTCCTGGTCAAGGACATCGACACCTACTACGGCACCACGGCCGACGCCAACGGTGTCTACCAGGCGTCCCCCACCAGCCCGTACGCCAAGGACCTCGCGGCCATCGACAAGGCCGCGAAGAAGCAGATCGACCAGGCCGCCCGCAAGGCGCACCACAGGGGCGAGAAGCCCGCCGTCGTCTTCGACATCGACGACACGCTGCTGCTCAGCCTCGACTACGAGAAGCGCTACAACTACACGTACAACGCGACCACGTGGGCCGACTACGTGAACCGGGCCGACCGCCCGGCCGTCTTCGGCAGTCCCGAGCTCGTGCAGTACGCCGAGAAGAAGGGCGTCGAGGTCTTCTACAACTCGGGCCTCAGCGAGGCCCAGCGCGCGGCCGCGGTCGAGAACCTGAAGAAGATCGGCGCCGATGTGAACCTCGACGCCGACCACGTGTTCCTCAAGAACAAGGCGAACCCGCCGGCCTACCTGAGCGCCTGCGCCACGCCGGGCACCTGGACCTGCACCACCGTGCAGTACAAGTCCGGCACCCGCGCGCACATCGAGAACGACCTCGGGTACGAGATCATCGCCAACTTCGGCGACCAGTACTCCGACCTGGAGGGCGGCTACGCCGACAGGACGTACAAGCTCCCGAACCCGACGTACTTCGTGAGCTAGTTCCGCACCGGCCGGATCCCCTCGAGGGTCGGCACCACGGGCTTGATCGTGCCGTCCGCCGCGAACTCCAGCCTGTCGACGGTGGTTTCGCGGTGCATTCCGTCGCCGCCGGGCTTCCCCGGCCCGTTCAGGGCGAACCGGTGGTAGACGATGTACCAGTCGTCGGTGCCGGGGACGTTCACCACGGAGTGGTGGCCGGTGGCGAGGATGCCGTACTCGGCACGCTTGGACAGGATCGTCCCCTTCTTGGTCCACGGGCCGAGCGGGGACGGTCCCGTCGCATAGGCGACGTGGTAGTTCTCGCTGCGGGTGTCGTCCTCGGACCACATGAAGTAGTACGTGCCGTTCCGCTTGATCACGAAGGAACCCTCGCGGAAGTTGTCCGGGGTGATGTCCTTCACGGCGGCAGCGTCGTAGGAGGTCATGTCGTCGTTCAGCGGGACGACATAGCCGTGCCCGTTGCCCCAGTAGAGGTACGACGTCCCGTCGTCGTCCGTGAAGACGGCCGGGTCGATCATCTGGCCCTGCAGCGAACCGCCCTTGGCCACGAGTGGCTTGCCCAGCGCGTCCTTGAAGGGACCGGCGGGGGAGTCCGCCACCGCCACACCGATCTGCTGCTCGGCGCAGAAGTAGAAGTAGTACGTGCCGTTCTTCTCCGCGATCGCCGGCGCCCACGCGTACTTGTCGGCCCACGACACGTCCGCGCCGAGGTCGAGGATGACCCCGTGGTCCTTCCAGTGGACCAGGTCCTTGGAGGAGTAGGCCTTGAACCGCGTCCCGCTCCAGCCGTTGAAGCCGTCGGTGGTCGGGTAGATCCAGTACTCGCCGTTCAGATAGTGCACGTCCGGGTCGGCGTTGAGGCCGGGCAGGACGGGGCTGCCGGTCCGCACCGCCTCGACCGTCCAACTGCGGCTGGTGCCGTCGGCGGCCGTCACGGTGTACGACTGCGGCCTGCGGAAGTCGCGCCGGGTACCGGACCTGGGGGCGATGCTCGCGCCCTCACCCACGGCGATCTTCGGAGCGAGGTGCGTGAGGTCGGTGTCGGTCTGCACCGGCAGCACGACCTTCGACGCGGCCTCCGTGACAATCGCGTACCCCTTCTGGCCCTTGGCCGTCGCGTCCACCACCGAGGCGGGTGTCGACGGATACGCGGCCAGCAGCCGGTCGTACTCCTTCTGCGTCACCGGAAGTACCGTGCCGTGCCGGGGACTCGCGGGGAGCTGGTAGTTCGTGGACGGGGTCCACCTGCCCGAGTCGAGGTCGGTGGTCTCGAAGGGGACGTACCCGCGGCCGCCGTACTCGTCGATGAACAGGTACCACTTCTTCTCGGTGTTCGACTTGAACACCGTCGGCCCCTCACCGCGGTCCATCGCCCCGCTGCCGATGCAGTCCGCGACCAGGTCGTACGTCGTCGAGGTCAGGCTCGTCGACTTCTCGCCGGTGATGAACTTGGCGCAGGGCGAGCTGGAGGTGGGGTCCCGCTCGTCCTTGGTGTAGCGGTAGTAGGTGTCCTTGTACTTCACGACCGTCGAGTCGATCACCGAGTAGCCGGGGTCGTCCCAGACCTTCGGCGCGCTGAAGGTGCGGAAGTCCTTGGTGGTCGCGTACAGCATCTTGTTGTACGTCGATCCCGTGTGCCCGGGGTCGTCGTCGGCGTACAGCTTCGACGCCCAGAAGACGACGTACTCGCCGAGGCCGGCGTCCCAGTAGGCTTCCGGTGCCCAGGTGTTGCCCGCGTTGTCCGGGGCGACCTTCACCAGGCGCTGGTCGGTCCAGTGGACCAGGTCGGTGGACTCCCAGATCATGATCGACTTGCTGCCGTGCCGCTGGACGTCGTCCCAACTGCCGCTGCTGTTCTTGTACATGCGCAGGTCGGTGGCGATCAGATAGAACGTGTCGCCCTTGGGGGAGCGGATCACGAAGGGGTCGCGCAGGCCCTTCTCGCCGGTCGTCGACGTCAGGACCGGCTTGCCCTGGTTGAGCTCGCGCCAGTGCAGGGGGTCGTTGCCGCGGCTGAGGGCGTAGCGGATCTGCTCGCCGTCGGCGGTGCCCTCGCCGGTGAAGTAGGCGAAGAGATATCCGGCGTACTTGGGGTGGTTCACGGGCGGTGCTCCTGAGTGGGCGGAACCGGGCGGTGCGGTGAGCAGGGCCAGCAATAGCGAGAGACAGGCGACGAGGAGGATACGAGGGCGCATGTCGCGCCTGTGAGTGTGGGGGTGTGGGGGTTTCTGTTGGGGGCTGTGCGCGCCTTCGGAGTGTTACGAGTGGGAAACAGCACGTCAATCGGTGAGTGCGCGAGCGGCGGCAGCGAAAGTTTCGGTTGTTTTCGTCGAGGCGCGGCAACCTCACCGGTCATGGCGGCGACTTCAGGGCGTCTTGACTGCCGAGGAAAGGAACGCCCCCGTGCGTCACAGCACCGGACGCCACCGCCGGACCCGCACGCTCTCCCTCGCCGCGGCGGTCGCCGTCACCGCGGGCGCGGGCGGTGTGTATCTCGGCCTGTCGGGCGGCGGGGCCGAGGCCGCGTCGACGACGGTCACCGTCTCCGGTACGGCCCAGCTGGAGGCGGCGGTGCGGAACGCGAGCGCGGGTACGGTCATCCAGGTCCGCGCCGGCACCTACACCCCGGCGGCCACCCTCAAGTCCACGGCGAACGGCACGAGTTCGGCAAGGATCACCTTGCGGGCGTACGGCAGCGAGAAGGTGAGGATCGACGGGTCCAGGCTGCCCGCCGGGTCCTGGCTGGCGGGGATCCACGGCGACTACTGGACCGTCCAGAACCTCACCTTCCAGAACTCGCCGGCCCAGGGCCTGGTCGTCACCTCCTCCGTCGGCGGGGTCTTCAAGAATCTCGTCACCGCGCACAACGGGGACTCCGGATTCACCCTGCGCGGCGACGGGACCAGCGACAACCTCGTGCAGAACCTGGACAGTCACGGCAACTACGACCCGGCCGGGCACGGGCAGAACGCCGACGGGATCGCCGTGAAGTTCGGGTCCGGGACCGGCAACAGGATCACCGGGGCACGCCTGTACGGCAATTCGGACGACGGGCTCGACCTGTGGCAGTTCTCCTCGCCGGTCACCGTCGAGCACAGCTGGGCCTTCGGGAACGGCAGGAACCGGTGGGGGGACAGCGCCTTCGAGGGCAACGGCAACGGGTTCAAGCTGGGCGGTGGAGGCGTCACGGTGGCCCACCTCGTCAACAACAACGCGGCCTGGGGCAACACGCTGAACGGGTTCACCTCGAACTCCAACACCGGGGCGGTCGTGCTGAACCGCAACACCGCGTACTCCAACGGTGCGGCCGGGTTCTTCTTCGCCACCGGCAAGGCCCGGTTGGCGCGCAATCTCGCGGTGGGCAACAAGGGCGGCCTGCCGAAGCCGGGCCCGGCCACGGTGTCCGCGGCGAACAACTGGGACGCCCGGGTGCCGACTCCGGCCTTCCGGTCGACGGATGCCACCACGGCGTACGGCACCCGCGGTCCGGACGGTTCGCTGCCCCGGACGGACTTCCTGACCACCGGATCCGCCGCCATCGGCACCGCGATGGACTGAGCCGCACAACGCCGGAACGCCCCGCCTGTCGTCACAGGCGGGGCGTTCCTCGTGCCGGCCCGAGGGGGGCTCCAGCCGGCAGCTGCCGACCGAGGGGGGCTCAGGCCGGCAGGTCTGGGTACTGCGAGGTGCCGGTCTACCCGGCACTACTAGTGACGTTGAAGATGACCGAATGGTTGTTCCATGCCATACACCTGTTGAGTGGCCGCTGAGGCGGAAAGGGTTGCCGCCCCGCGGAGATTTCTCGGTGAGACTCCGGCAAGAGGCCTACGAGTCCCCTTCGTCCGCGGACCCGTCGTCCTGCGCCGCGAAGCCGCCCTTCACGGCGAGGTCCCCGGACTTGGCGGTCGCCGTCGCCGTGTAGCCGTCGTCCTTCGCGTCCCGGCCGCCGCGCTGGTGGTTGTACTGCCCGGCGAACACCCACTCGCCCTTCGGGACCGTACGGCCGTCCTTGAGCACCCAGGTGTAGACGAGGAAACCGTCCTTCTCGGCGACCGTCAGCGTGAAGTCGTCCTCGGGCAGCGAGCGCCAGGCGCCGGTGTCGGTGACACCGCCGGTCTGCGCGATCCTCAACTCGACCGTGAGCGCGGTCAGTTGCGCGGAGGTCTTGAAGGTCACATCGCTCTGCGCCCAGAACTCGTTGCTGTGCGGGTCCACCGAGCCGTCCGACCACAGCGGGCCGTCCTCGGCGCCGGACGCCTGTACCCCGCCGGAGGTGCTCGGCGTGCCCGAGGGCGTACCGCTCGGCCTCTCGGCCCGGTGCGTGGGGGTGCTGCTCGGCCTCGGATCCGCCGATTGGGCGGGCGGCCGGCTCGTGGCGTCGGGCGAGGAGCTGGGCGTGCCCGTGGCGGCGACCGACTTCTGCGCGGGCGGCTCGTCCTTCACCGCGGACGCCACCGCGTAACCGCCGAGGCCCAGCACGCAGGCGACCGCGGCCGTGGCGCTCACCACCCGCACCCAGCCGTAGACCGGCGGCCGGGTCGCCCGGTGGTCGGGGCGGGTCTGTTCCGACATGCCGCGCTCGATCCGGGCGAGGATCCGCTCGCGGTTCGGCTCGTGTGCCCCGGCGGCGTCCTGCAGCCGGGCGCGCAGGTCGCCGTGCACGTCCCGCCGCATGGTCATCGGTCCCTTCCTCCGGCGTCACCGGTGCGCGCCATCGCGGCGTGCATCCTCAGCGGAGCGTTCTGGGGGCCGAGCAGCCGCTGCAACTCGGCCATTCCCTTGGAGGTCTGGCTCTTAACCGTACCGACCGACACTCCGAGGGCCAGCGCGGTGTCCTTCTCGGAGAGATCGAACGCGTGCCGCAGCACGACACACGCCCGCTTGCGGAACGGCAGCCTGCGCAGCGCCTCCTGGACGTCGACCGTGCCCGCCACGTCGGGATTGTCGACCTTCTCCTCGCGCTGGGACCAGAACAGGGCGATGCGCCGGCGCTCACGGACCGCGCTGCGGATGCGGGTACGGGCCAGGTTGGCGACCACTCCGCGCGCGTACGCCGCCGGGTGGTCGGCCGCGCGCACCCGGTCCCAGCGGTGCCACAGGGCCAGCAACGCGTCCGCCGCCAGGTCGTCCGCGGCGTCCGGCTCGCCGGTCAACAGCAGGGCGAGGCGGGACAGTTCGGCGTAATGGCGTTCGAAGAAGGCGTGGAACTCCACGGAGGCGGCGTCGTCGACGACTGTGCCCACGGGCTCCCTCTCCTTTGTGTGTCATGTGAATGACATGTGATCATCCGGGAGTCGCCGGACGGAGATCCGGAAGCGTAGCAGTGTCCGAGTACATGCTCTCGTACGGGTCTTCGAACAAGGTATGACAGGGCGATCCCCGAATCCGTAACACGAGGAAAACCTGAAGCGCGTTCAACACAGGAACAATCCAGCCAGCATCCGCACACCGATCATTCAGGCACCAGGGAGCATCGACCATGTCCGTCGACCGGTACTTCAGGATCTCCGAACGGGGATCCACCCTCGCCCGTGAGACACGCGGCGGCTTCGCCACGTTCTTCACGATGGCCTACATCCTTGTCCTGAATCCGATCATCCTCGGCAGTGCGAAGGACAAGTTCGGGCACCAGTTGGATGCGGTCCAGCTGACCACCGCGACGGCTCTGGTGGCCGCGGTGATGACGATCGTCATGGGCGTCGGCGGAAACCTGCCGCTCGCGCTCGCCGCCGGGCTCGGGCTGAACGCGGTCGTCGCCTTCCAGATAGCCCCGCTGATGAGCTGGGACGACGCGATGGGCCTGGTCGTCCTGGAGGGGCTGCTGATCTGTGTGCTGGTGGTGACCGGACTGCGGGAGGCCGTCATGCACGCCATCCCGCAACCGCTCAAGCAGGCGATCAGTGTCGGGATCGGGCTGTTCATCGCGTTCATCGGCTTCGTGGACGCCGGGTTCGTCAGCCGTATCCCCGACGCCGCCAACACCACCGTGCCGGTTCAGCTCGGCGGCACCGGCGCGCTCACCGGCTGGCCGATCCTCGTCTTCTGTCTCGGGGTGCTGCTGACGATCGGGCTGCTCGCGCGCAAGGTCAAGGGCGCGATCCTGATCAGCATCATGTCCATGACCGTCCTCGCGATGATCATCAACTCGATCGCCGACATCAAGACCTGGGGGCTGACCACGCCGGAGTGGCCCGACAAGGTCGTCGACACCCCCGACTTCGGACTGATCGGCCACTTCAGCCTGTTCGGTTCCTTCAGCGCGCCCGGCGTCGGGATCGTCACCGTCGTCCTGCTGATCTTCACACTGATCCTGTCCGACTTCTTCGACACGATGGGCACGGTCGTCGGGATCACCGCGGAGGCCGGGCTGCTGGACGAGGAGGGCAAGGTCCCCAACCTCGGCCGGGTCCTGCTGATCGACGGAGCGGCGGCGGTGGCCGGTGGCGCGGCGTCGGCGTCCTCCGCCACGTCCTACATCGAGTCGGCGGCGGGCGTCGGTGAGGGCTCGCGCACCGGGTTCTCGAACCTGGTCACCGGCGGGCTCTTCGGCCTGGCCCTGTTCCTGACCCCGCTGCTGACCATCGTCCCGCTCCAGGCCGCCGCTCCCGCCCTGGTCGCCGTGGGCTTCCTGATGATGACTCAGGTCAAGCACATCGACTGGGACAAGTACGACATCGCGATCCCGGCGTTCCTGACCATCGCTGTGATGCCGTTCACCTACTCGATCACGAACGGCATCGGGGCCGGCTTCCTGGCCTACGTCGTGATCAAGACGGTGCTGGGGAAGGCCAAGGAGATCCACTGGCTGTTGTGGGCCGCCTCGGCGCTGTTCCTCGTGTACTTCGCGATCGACCCGATCGAGCAGATCCTCGGCGCCAAGTAACCCCGGGGAAGGCTCAGTTCTTCAGGGCCGCCTCCATCATGGCCTTGGCCACGGGGGCGGCCAGTCCGTTGCCGCTCACCTCCGAGCGGGCCGCGTTCGACTGCTCCACCACCACCGCCACGGCGACCTCCTTGCCCTCGGCCTTCCCGTAGGAGGTGAACCAGGCGTACGGGGTCTTGCTGTTGTTCTCGCCGTGCTGGGCCGTGCCCGTCTTGCCGCCCACCGTGACGCCGTCGATCCGGGCGTTGGTGCCGGTGCCGTCCTGGATCACCGACTGCATCGCCGACTGGAGTTGTTCCGCCGTGTCCGAGCTGACGACCTGCGTCGTGGCCGCCTCGTCGTCGTAGTTCTTCAGGACGTCACCGCCATGGTCGGTGATCGTCGACACCATGTGCGGTGAGACCAGCTTGCCGCCGTTGGCTATGGCTGCGGAGACCATGGCCATCTGGAGCGGGGTGGCCGTGACGTCGTACTGGCCGATACCGGTCAGGGCCGTCGAGGACTTGTTCATGCCGGACGGGTAGACGCTCTCGTAGGCCCGCACCGGGACGTCCTGCTCGGCGTCGTTGAAGCCGAACTTCTCGGCCGTCGCCCGCACCTTGTCCTGGCCGAGGTCGACGGCCATCTTCGCGAAGACGGTGTTGCAGGAGTACTCCAGCGCGACCCGGATCGAGGCGTTCTCGCAGGGCGCCGAGGCGCTCTCGTTGCCCAGCGGGGTCACCGTGCCCGGCAGGGTGTACGGGTCCGGGCTCACGGTCTTCTCGTCCACCGAGGAGTAGAGACCGTCCTCCAGCGCGGCCGCGGCCACCACCAGCTTGAACGTCGAACCGGGCGGCAGCGGCTGGCGCAGCGCGCGGTTGGTGAGCGGCTTGTCGGAGTCGGCGGTGAGCCGCTTCCAGGCGCCGCCCGCGGTGTTGGCGTCCGTCAGCGAGGACGGGTCGTACGAAGGCGTCGACACGACCGCCAGGATCTTGCCGGTCGTCGGGTCGATCGCGACGGCCGCGCCCTTCTTGCCGCCGAGCGCGTCGTAGGCCGCCTTCTGCACGGCCGGGTCGATCGTCGTGATCACATCACCGGGCTCGGCCCGCTGGTTGGTGATCGTGTCCATGGCGGTCTTCAGCCGGCTGTCCGTGCCGTTGAGGAGGTCGGCGTAGATGCCCTCCAGCTGGGTCGGGGCGTAGGCCTGCGAGGCGTAGCCCGTCACCGCCGCGTACAGCTTGCCGTTGGTGTACGTCCGCTTGTACGCGAGGTCGCTGTCCGTCGTCCTCTCGGAACCCGTCACGGCCCTTCCGGCCACGACGATGTTCCCGAGCGGCGAGGAGTACGTCTCGATCGCGTTCCGCCGGTTGTCGTTGTCGTCCGCGAGTGCCTGGCCCTCGTAGAACTGCACCCAGGTCGCTCGGATCAGCAGAGCGAACACCAGGAGCAGCGCGAAGACCGATGCGCGCCTGATCGTCTTGTTCATCCCACTGACAAGACGATCAACGGCGGACGAATCGTTCCCGAACATCCGCTTTTCTCATCGGACGTTCATCCACGGCGGTGCTCACGCGTCCAGCGTGAGCACCAACTCGTCGATCTCCGCACCGCGGGCGTGGGCGTACCCGGACGCCTGGGCGGCCACCCGGAACCCGCACTTGTGGAGCACCCGCAGCGAGGCGGCGTTGTCGGCGGCCGCGCGGGCGTACAGGGGACGTTCGGGGACCTGGGCGAGCAGTTCACCCAGGGCCGCCGTGGCGATGCCGCGCCCCCAGTAGGCGCGGTCGATCCAGTACGTCACCTCGCGCTCGCCCGGCTCGCCGTACACGGCAGCGCTGCCCACCACGTCCCCGTCGGCCAGGATCGTGCGCTGCACGTCCGCGGAGGCCCGGATCCGTTTCCAGTGGGCGTCGAAGGCGTCCCGGTCGGCCGGGTCCTTCGGGGTGAAGGCCGCCATGTGCAGGGCCTCTGGGTCGTTCATCTGCCGGAAGAACACCGGCAGATCGCTGTCATGAACCTCGCGGAGAACGATCTGCATGCCTCAGAGCCTACGGGTGGCCAGTGTCAGCCGGTCCCGGGCGTCGAACAGCGCGTCCTTCACCATCTGCTCGTGCGCCGGGGTCAGCCGTGCCACCGGCACCGAGCAGCTGATCGCGTCCCGCGCGGGCGTGCGGTACGGGATCGCGACGCCGAAGCAGCGCAGCCCCAGTGTGTTCTCCTCGCGGTCCACGGAGAAGCCCTGCTCCCGGATCTGGTGCAGTTCCTCGATGAGCTTCTCGCGGTCGGTGATCGTGTGCTCGGTGAGCGCGGGCAGGGTCTCCGGCAGCATCTTGCGGACCTGCTCGTCGGAGTACGTGCTCAGCAGCGCCTTGCCGAGGGAGGTGGAGTGCGCCGGGAGCCGGCGGCCGACTCTCGTGAAGGGCCGCAGGTAGTGCTGCGACTGCCGGGTGGCCAGGTAGACGACGTTCGTGCCGTCCAGACGGGCCAGGTGGATGGTCTCGGTGGTGTCGTCGGAGAGCCGGTCCAGGGTCGGCCGGGCCGCCGCGACCACCTCGTCACCGTCGATGTACGAGGTGCCGACGAGCAGCGCCCGCACCCCGATGCCGTACCGCGTGCCCGTCGCGTCGGTCTCCACCCAGCCCAGCTCGACCAGCGTGCGCAGCAACATGTAGAGACTCGACTTGGGGTACCCGACGGCCTCCTGGACCGCCGCGAGGGAGTGCATGCCGGGACGTCCGGCGAAGTATTCGAGCAGTTCAACCGTCCGTACCGCGGACTTGACCTGTGACCCGCCGCCCGTCTCGCCAGCCGACATCGCCCTTGACCCCTTCGTTCGACGGGAACCCAGCTATATAGTCTCCAACAGCATATTCACCATCAGAGACAGCGTTCAGCATATCGAACAGTCCTGGTGGATGACCCGGATACACCTGGAGGGACCCGCGGTGGCAGCAGCACCAGTCTGGAGTGTCGACCCCCGAACCGGGAAGCAGCGTGAGCAGGTTGCGGTGGAGGCCACAGCCCAGGAGGTGGACGCCGCCGTCCGCGCCGCGCACGACGCGCGTGCTTCCCTCGCCGACCGCACCGTCCGCGCGGCCTTCCTGCGCACCGCCGCCGACAAGCTGGAGGGCTCCAAGGAGCACCTCGTCGAGGCCGCGGACGCCGAGACCGCGCTCGGCCCGGTCCGGCTGACCGGCGAGCTCGCCCGCACCTGCTACCAGCTGCGGGCCTTCGCGGACATCGTCGACGAGGGCGCCTTCCTCGACGTGGTGATCAACCACCCCGACGACACCGCGACCCCGCCGATCCCGGACCTGCGCCGCTACAAGGTGCCGCTGGGCGTCGTCGCCGTGTACTCGGCCTCCAACTTCCCCTTCGCCTTCTCGGTCGCCGGCGGCGACACCGCGAGCGCGCTGGCGGCCGGCAACCCGGTCGTCGTCAAGGCCCACCCCGACCACCCGGGTCTGTCCGAGCTGGTCGCGTCCGTGCTGCGCCGGGCCGCCGACGAGCACGGCATCCCCGCGGGCGTGCTGGGTCTCGTGCACGGCTTCGAGGCCGGCATCGAGCTGATCAAGCACCCGCTGGTCGCCGCCGCCGGCTTCACCGGTTCCGTGAAGGGCGGCCGCGCCCTGTTCGACGCGGCGGCCGCGCGTCCGGTGCCGATCCCGTTCCACGGCGAGCTGGGCTCCCTGAACCCCGTCGTGATCACCGAGGACGCTGCGGCCGAGCGGGCCGAGGCCATCGGTGCCGGGCTCGCCGGCTCCATGACTCTCGGCGTCGGCCAGTTCTGCGTGAAGCCGGGCCTGGTCCTCGTGCCGTCCAGTGCGGCGGGCGACGGCCTGGTGAAGTCCCTGACCGACGCGGTCAGCGACACGGACGCGGGCGTTCTGCTCGACCACCGCATGCGGGACAACTTCGTCGCCGGCGTCGCCGAGCGCGCGGAGCTCCCCGAGGTCGAGACCCCGGTGACGCCCGGCGCGGGCGGCGAGCACACGGTCAGCGCGGGCTTCCTCACGGTGGCGGCGGAGAAACTGACCGAAGAGGGGGCGTACGACCTGCTCCTGGAGGAGTGCTTCGGCCCGGTCACCGTGGTGGCCCGCTACGAGGACGACGACCAGGCGCGCGCCGTGCTGTCCCGGCTTCCGGGCAACCTCACCGCGACCGTCCACCTGTCGGAGCAGGAGGCCGCGGGCGAGGGGCGCGGCGCCGAGATCCTGGCCGAGCTGACCCCGCTGGCCGGCCGGGTCCTGGTGAACGGCTGGCCGACGGGCGTGGCCGTGGCCCCGGCCCAGCAGCACGGCGGCCCGTACCCGGCGACGACCTCCACATCGACCTCGGTGGGCGGCACGGCGATCGAGCGCTGGCTGCGGCCGGTGGCGTACCAGAACGCGCCGGAGGCCCTGCTGCCGCCGGAGCTGAGGGACGACAACCCGCTGGGTGTGCCCCGGCGTTTCAACAACGTTCTGGAGCGCTAGGCACCCGAGGGCCGCCCGCGGAGAGGGAACTGGAAAACTCTGAGGATGGACGTCGACCTTCCCCAACTCCCCTTCTCGCTCCGCACCTACGGCCCCGACGGGCACTGGAAGTACGAGGACGGCTTTCTCTCCGGCTGGGCCGGCCCCCGGCAGGACCGGTTCGTGCCGCCCACCGGAGAGTCCCTGGACCCCGCCGCCGACGCGCCGCGTCTGCTCGGCGCCCCCGAGGGGGACTTCCAGCTGATAGCCCGCGTCACCGTGGGCTTCAACGGATCCTTCGACGCGGGCGTCCTGTACGTCCATGTCGGCGAGCGGGCCTGGGCCAAACTCTGCCTGGAGAACTCGCCGGACGTCCCCACCGTCTGCACGGTCGTCACCCGGGGTCACTCCGACGACTGCAACTCCTTCACCGTGGACGGCAGTTCGGTGTGGCTGCGGGTCAGCCGCACCGGCCGCGCCTTCGCCTTCCACGCCTCCCGCGACGGCAGCCACTGGACCTTCGTCCGCCTCTTCACCCTCGGCGACGAGAAGGAGACCGACGCGGCCCTGGTCGGCTTCATGGCCCAGTCACCGATGGGGGAGGGCTGCGTGGTGACGTACGACCACATCGAGTACCGACCCGAATGGCCGGCGGATCTGCGGGACGGTACCTGAGCGCTGCGCTGGGCCCGAGCCGGGCGCCACCCGCGGGGTGCCGGGTTCGGTGGTCGGGCGGCCGCGGGTGAGAGGGGGCTGGTCGCGCCACGCGGCGGAGCCGCACATCGAAACGGCCCCGCGCCCCTGAGCAGGTGCAGCCACCCGGGGAATGAGACCCGCTGCTTGAATGTTCACCCACTGAGCGGGGGAGCCTCCGCAGCCGTCCGACCTGGAGAGAGCCGTAGACATGCGCGTCGAGATCTGGAGCGACATCGCCTGCCCGTGGTGCTACGTGGGCAAGGCCCGCTTCGAGAAGGCGCTGGAGGCCTTCCCGCACCGTGACGGGGTCGAGGTGGTGCACCGGTCGTTCGAGCTGGATCCGGGGCGGGACAAGAACGACGTCGAGCCCGTCCTCGCCATGCTCAGCAAGAAGTACGGCATGAGCCAGGCCCAGGCGCAGGCCGGCGAGGAGAACCTCGGCGCCCAGGCCGCCGCCGAGGGCCTCGCCTACCGGACCCGTGACCGCGACCACGGCAACACCTTCGACCTGCACCGCCTCCTGCATCTCGCCAAGGAGCACGGCAGGCAGGATGAGCTCGTCCAGATCTTCTACCGGGCCAACTTCGCCGAGGAGAAGTCCCTGTTCACCGAGGGCGACGAGCGGCTCGTCGAGCTCGCCGTCGAGGCCGGGCTCGACGCCGACGAGGTCCGCAAGGTTCTCGCCGACCCCACCGCCTACGCCGACGAGGTCCGCGCCGACGAGCGCGAGGCCGCCGAGCTCGGCGCGAACGGCGTCCCCTTCTTCGTCCTGGACCGCACGTACGGCGTCTCCGGCGCCCAGCCCGCCGAGGTCTTCACCCAGGCCCTCACCCAGGCCTGGGCCAACCGCTCCCCGCTGCAGCTGATCGACCAGGGCGACACCGGCGCGGAGGCCTGCGGCCCCGACGGGTGCGCCGTACCCCAGCACGGCTGACAAACACGCAGGTCGGCGCGGATGTATAAGCGTTCCTTGGCGAAACCACGAAGAAAAACGCAATGGACCGACAGGTCTCCCGGCCCCACAGTGGATCCATGGAGACCTTCGAGAGCCTCGTCCGTGCCGAGTTCACCCCGAAGAACACCTTCCTCAACACCGCGAGCAGCGGCCTGCTCCCCGCCCGCACCGTGACCGCCCTCCAGGAGGCCGCGCTGATCCGCGCCGAGGGCAGGCCGCTGGATCCGCTGTTCGAGGACGTGGAGCAGTCCCGCGCCGCGTTCGCCCGGCTCGCCGGCGTCCCGGTCACCCGGGTCGCGGCGGGACCGTCCGTGTCCACCCACTCGGGCCTGGTCGCCGCCTCGCTGGCCCCGGGCGCCGAGGTCCTCACCGCCGAGGACGACTTCACCTCCGTCGTGAACCCCTTCCACACCCGCGGCGACCTCAAGGTCCGCGCCGTGCCGCTGGAACGGCTCGCCGACTCCGTCCGCCCCGGCACCGCCCTCGTCGCCGTCAGCGCCGCCCAGTCCGCCGACGGCCGGATCGCCGACCTGCCCGCCCTGCGAGAGGCGGCCAAAGCACACGGAGCCCGCACCTACGTCGACTTCTCGCAGGCCGCGGGCTGGCTCCCGGTGGACGCGCAGTCGTACGACTACACCGTCTCCACCACCTTCAAGTGGCTGCTCGGCCCGCACGGCGCGGCCTTCCTCGCCGTCCCGGAGGACTTCGGCGATCTGAGGCCGGTGCTCGCCGGCTGGGTCGCGGGGGAGATCCCGTGGGACAGCTGCTACGGCCCCGTCGCCGAACTGGCCCACTCCGCCCGGCGGTTCGACGTCAGCCCCGCTCTGTTCACCTACACGGGCACCCGCCGCTCCCTCGAACTCCTGGAGGAACTCGGCGTGGACGCCGTGCGCGCCCACGACCTCGCCCTCGCCGACCGCTTCCGCGCCGGACTCGCCGCCCTCGGCCACGCACCCCTGCCGGCCCCCGGCTCGCCGATCGTGTCCGTGCCCGGACTCGGCCTGAAACAGCCCGAGTTGAGCGCGGCGGGCATCGAGGTGTCCAACCGCGCCGGCAACCTGCGCGCCTCCTTCCATCTGTACAACACGGCCGCGGACGTCGACCGGCTCCTGGACGCCCTGTCTCCCTGAACCGCTGGCGCCAGGCCGCGCGGGACGCCAGGAAGGGGCACCAAGGGGTGGTGGTGCCGTGGAGTCCACGGACGGGACGACGTCCGTACAGCGACCCGCAGACGCGGAGCTGCACCGGCGGCTGGTGTACGGCGACGAGTCCGCGCCGGCCGAGGCGTACCGGGCGTACGGCGGGCTGGTGCGGGCGGTCGCGTTGCGCGTGACCCGCAGCCCGGCCGCGGCCGAGGACGTCGCGCAGGAGGTCTTCGCGCCTATGCGGCCGCCGTCGCCGGACTCGAGGCGCTGCTGCCCGAGATGGCGGGACGCTGGTCCACCCCCGTCGTGCACGACTGGGACGTGCACGCCACCGTCGCCCATCTGCTCGCCGCCGACGAACACCTGGCCCTGCGGCTCGGTATCGACGCCCGGGTGCCGGGAGCGCGCATCGACGAGGACGCGGACTGGACGGACGCCTGGGAGAGGCGTACCGCCGAGGTGATCGCCCACGAGTACGGCCGTACGCCCGAGGAGACCGTCGCCGACTGGTCCGCGCAGGCGGCCGCGCTGCTCGGCACGCCACATGCCCGCGACCCCGAACTCGGCGTCGGCACAACCCTGTTGATGGGCCTCAGGCTGCCCGTCACCGAGCACTTCCTGGCCCGCCCAGGGGCGGCTGGTCGGGCTGGCCGTCCGCATCCTGGGCGGGACCCTCGGGGCCGGGGCGCCGCCCGTGCTGTTCGCGGTCCGGGGCGGCGAGCAGTGGGTCCTGGGCTCGCAGAGCGACCCCGTGGCCGCCGAACTCACCCTGGACGCCGTGGACTTCTGCCTGCTCGTCGGCGGCCGGTACGCGCCGGACACCGTCCCCCGGGAAACGACGGGCGACGCGGCCGCCGTACGGAACGTACTGGAGCGGGCCGCGTCGCTGTCATGGCTGTGAGGGTCACCCCCCGAGGGTCACCGCAGGGTCACCTCACCGGCGTGAAGTCCCTCGCGCCGATGAACTCCGGTCGCCGTATCGGAGCCGCGAACGGCTCCACGGCCTGGTTCTCCACGCTGTTGAACACGATGAACACGTTGCTGCGCGGGAACGGCGTGATGTTGTCGCCGGAGCCGTGCATGCAGTTGCAGTCGAACCAGGTCGCCGAACCGGCCTTGCCGGTGAACAGCCTGATGCCGTACTCGGAGGCCATCGCGGTCAGCGCTTCGTCCGACGGCGTGCCCGCGTCCTGCATCTGCAGCGACTGCTTGTAGTTGTCCTTCGGGGTGGCACCCGCGCACCCGAGGAAGGTGCGGTGCGACCCCGGCATGATCATGAGTCCGCCGTTGGTGTCGTAGTTCTCGGTCAGCGCGATCGAGACGGACACCGTGCGCATGTTGGGCAGGCCGTCCTCGGCGTGCCAGGTCTCGAAGTCGGAGTGCCAGTAGAAGCCGCTGGCCCCGAAACCGGGCTTGACGTTGATCCGCGACTGGTGGACGTAGACGTCCGAGCCGAGGATCTGCCGGGCCCGGCCGACGACCCGCTCGTCGCGCACCAGGTTCGCGAACACCTCGCTGATTTTGTGCACCTCGAAGACCGAGCGGATCTCCTTGGACTTCGGCTCGATGATCGAGCGCTCGTCCGCGCGGATGTCCGGGTCGGTGACGAGGCGCTCCAACTCGCGCCGGTACAGCGGGACTTCGTCCGGGCCGATGAGCTGGTCGACGGCGAGGAAGCCGTCGCGCTCGAAGGTCTCCAGCTCGGCCGTGGCGATCGGTCCCGGCGCGCCGGGTGCCGACCAGACGACCGGGTCCTGGCGGGGGAGCGACACCTCGGTGGCGCCGCGGCTGGGGTAGAGATCGGTGACGGTGGCGGTGGTCATGCGGTCACACCTCCTCGGGCTCGGTGAGCAGCGGGTAGACGCCGTTCTCGTCGTGGTCCTCCCGGCCGGTCACGGGCGGGTTGAACACACAGATGCAGCGGAAGTCCTCCTTGACCCGCAGCGTGTGCCGCTCGTGGCCGTCCAGGAGGTACATGGTCCCCGGCGTGAGCGAGTGCGTCTGCCCGCTCTCGTGGTCGGTCAGCTCGGCCTCGCCCTCGACGCAGACGACGGCCTCGATGTGGTTCGCGTACCACATCGACGTCTCCGTACCCGCGTACAGGATCGTCTCGTGCAGCGAGAAGCCGACCCGCTCCTTGGCGAGCACGATGCGTTTGCTCTCCCAGGTGCCGGACGCGGCCTTCACGTGGCGGTCGGTGCCTTCGATGTCCTTGAAAGAACGGACGATCACGGTGCTGCGATGCCTCCTACGTAGACGGTGGTTCAGACAGTGGTTCAGGCGGTTTCCCGTACGGCACGGGCGAGGACGCTGAGCCCCTCGTCCAGTTCCTCGGGGGTGATCGTGAGCGCCGGGAGCAGTTTCACGACCTCGCTCTCGGGGCCCGACGTCTCGATGAGCAGCCCGAGTTCGAAGGCCCGGTGCGCCACCCGGCCCGCGCGGTCCTTGTCGTGGAACTCCAGGCCCCACACCAGGCCGCGCCCGCGGTACTCCTTGATGTCGGCCAGGTTCTCCTCGGTGATGGAGATGAGGCCCTGCTCGACCTGCTCGCCGCGCCCGCGGGTCTGCTTCTCCATCGCGGAACCGTCCGCCCAGTACTGCTCCAGGGTGGCGGTGGCCGTGACGAAGGCGGGGTTGTTGCCGCGGAAGGTGCCGTTGTGCTCGCCCGGCTCCCAGATGTCCAGCTCCGGCTTGAACAGGCACAGGGACATCGGAAGGCCGTAGCCGCTGATGGACTTGGACACGGTGACGATGTCCGGGGTGATGCCGGCCTCCTCGAAGGAGAAGAAGGCACCGGTCCGTCCGCAGCCCATCTGGATGTCGTCGACGATGAGCAGCATGTCCTGCCGCTCGCACAGCGCGGCGAGGGCCTGGAGCCACTCCTTGCGGGCGACGTTGATGCCGCCCTCGCCCTGCACGGTCTCCACGATCACGGCGGCCGGCTTGTTGAGTCCGGACCCCTGGTCCTCCAGCAGCCGCTCGAACCACAGGAAGTCCTCGACCGTGCCGTCGAAGTAGTTGTCGAACGGCATGGGGGTGCCGTGGACGAGCGGGATGCCGGCGCCGGCCCGCTTGAAGGCGTTGCCGGTGACGGCCAGGGAGCCCAGCGACATCCCGTGGAAGGCGTTGGTGAAGGACACGATGGCCTCGCGCCCCTTCACCTTCCGCGCCAGCTTCAGCGCGGCCTCCACGGCGTTGGTGCCCGTCGGGCCCGGGAACATGACCTTGTACGGCAGGTCGCGCGGCCGCAGCACCAGGTCCTGGAAGGTCTGCAGGAAGGCGCGCTTGGCGGTGGTCGACATGTCGAGCCCGTGCGTGACGCCGTCGCGCTCCAGGTAGTCGATCAACGCGCGTTTCAGCACCGGGTTGTTGTGGCCGTAGTTCAGTGAACCGGCGCCGGCGAAGAAGTCCAGGTACGCGTGGCCGTCCTCGTCGTACATGCGGCTGCCCTGCGCGCGGTCGAAGACGGTGGGCCAGCCGCGGCAGTAGCTGCGCACCTCGGACTCGACGGTCTCGAAGACGCTGAGGTCGGGCTGGGTGATGGTCACGACGAATCGCTCCTCGGGTGCGTGGGGGTGCGTGGGGGTGCGCGGGGGGTCAGGCGGAGGGGGTGGCGGAAGCGTGGGAGAGGGGCCCGATGCGGTAGAGGACCTCGGGGTCGTGCGGCCCGTCGGGGAACAGGCCCGTGTCGAACAGCACCTCACGCTCCAGGTGGGCGCCATGGCGTTCTGCGAACGCCGTGAACAGCCGCTCGGAGGCGGTGTTGCCCGGCGCGATGGTGGTCTCGACGGTGGTCAGCGGGCGCTCGGCGGAGAGCCGTGCGGTGAGGCCGTTGAGCAGGGCGGCGGCGAGTCCGCGGCCGCGGTACGCCGAGTCCACCGCCACCTGCCAGACGAGCAGGGTGCCGGGGCGGTCCGGGCGGACGTACCCGGTGACGAAGCCGATCGGCTCCCCGCGGTCGTTGCGTGCCACCGCCGACGTGGCGGCGAAGTCGCGGCACCACAGCAGATAGCTGTACGACGAGTTCAGGTCGAGGACCTCGGAGTCGCGGGCGATCCGCCACAGCGCGGCTCCGTCCGCGACCGTCGGTCGGTCGATTTGCAGGTCTGCTTGTGCGGCAATCATGCGAATCGAATTTACCGAGCGAAATTAAAAAATGCATCGCCGGGTGGGGTTACGAACGGATGCTTCATGTGTTATCACGCGTGCGCGCACCGACGCACAAGAAGTGACCGTTATGCACCAGTACGCCCATCAAATAAGGGGCAAATTGATCAAGATGTGTAACGCGTCACAAGCATGTAACCACCACGAGATCTCCCCGAATTCAGCCGGTTCGCGTTCGCAGAATCTTTGCGTTTAGGCCGAGGGAAAGCGGGCAGAAGAAAACGGGACGCTAATCTCTGATAAAGCTCGGAATTACTCCAGCAATTATGCAGCGGTAACCCCGTCGATGCGTTCCCGTAAGAGGCCATGGGTCAATGAACCCCTAGCGCCACGCCTCTTCCGACGCCCGCAGCGCGCCCTCCACGTCCACCGTGAGGCCCTTCTCGTGCAGTGCCGCGCCCAGTGCCGCCAGGCTCGCCCGTACGGCTCCCTGTGTCGCGTCCAGGCCGTAGTGGTTGACCCGGATCATCTCCGTGGCCAGCGCGCCCCCGCCCGCGGCCAGCGGCAGCGTGGGGTCGGACGCGAGGGCGCGGGCGACGAGCTCCGATGCCACCAGGCCGGAGGGGGAGCGCAGCGTCGTGGCGACAGGTGCGGCCTCCCGGTCCTCGTACACGTAGGGCTCCAGACCCCCGCCCAGCGCCCGCGCCCCCGCCCGCGTCGCCGCCGCGGCCGCCCGGTGCCGGGCCATCACCGCGTCCAGCCCGTCCGCCTCGATCCGCTCGACGCACGCCTCCAGCGCCAGCATCTCCAGCTGTGCCGGAGCGTGCAGCAGGGCCTTGCGGCCGCCGTCGATCCAGCGCTCCTTCCAGTCCAGCAGGGAGAGGTACGACCGCCGCGGCGCTGCCGGATTCGCGGCCATCCGGGCCCACGCCCGCTCGCTCACCGACACCGCCGACACACCGGCCGGCCCGCCCATCGCCTTCTGCGCCCCGATCACGCACAGGTCCACGCCCCACGCGTCCGGCAGCACCGGCTCGGCCCCCACGGAGGCGACCGCGTCCAGGTAGAAGAGGGCACCCTGCCGCCGTACGACCTCTCCGATCTCCGCGACCGGGTTCGTGTTGCCGGTCGCCGCCTCCGCGTGCACCAGCGACACGAAGTCGATCGCCGGGTGCTTCTCGAAGGCCGCGGAGATCTGCTCGGCCGTCACCGCCGTGTGGAACGGCACCGCGAGGTCGATCACCGTCGCGCCGCAGTCCCGCAGCCAGTTCCCGAAGGTCTGCCCGTACGGACCGGTGATGACGTTCAGTGCGGTCGTCCCCGGACCGGCGGCGGAGCGGATCGCCCCCTCCAGCGGCAGCAGCGCCTCGCCCTGCATGATCACGACATCCTGCTCGGTGCGCAGCAGCCGCGCCACGCGGTCCTCGATCGAGGCGAACTGTGCCGCGCCGAGCGGGGCCAGGTCCAGGAAGGGGTGCGTCACGACGGTGCTCTCTTCGCTCTCTGGGGTAGACGTGAACGAGCGTAACCGTTCCCGATCACCCCCCGGCGACCGGCGACTTCTTAGGCTGAACGGCCTCGCGACCATCGGTTTGGTTTGAGACACTCAAACCTTTCCTTATAATCGGAACCCACAGTTCCCCCACAGGAGGCCTTCCGTGAACACCCTCTCCGGGCGCCGGACCCGCGTCCTGGCCGCCACCACCGCGACGGCCGGGCTCCTGCTCGTCGCTGCCTGTACCTCCAGCGACGACGGCGGCAGCGGTTCGAAGACCGCCGCGGGCGGGGTCGAACTGGTCAAGGGCGGACAGCTCACCACCTGCACCCACCTGCCGTACCCGCCCTTCCAGTCGGAGATCGACGGCAAGGTCCAGGGCTTCGACGTCTCCCTCATCGACCTGGTCGCCAAGGACCTCGGCGTGAAGCAGGAGATCCTCGACACGCCCTTCGAGAACTTCAAGACCGGCGCCTTCCTCAACTCCGGCTCGTGCGATCTGGCCGCGGCCGGCATGACCATCACCGCGGAGCGCAAGAAGAACGTCGACTTCTCCGACCCCTACTTCGACGCCACCCAGGCCCTCCTGGTCGCCAAGGGCAGCGGGATCTCCTCGCTCGCCGCCGCCAAGGCGAAGAAGGTGAAGCTCGGCGCCCAGGCGCAGACCACCGGCGAGGACTACGTCAAGGGGCAGGGCTTCGACCCGGTCTCCTTCGAGTCCTCCGACGCCGTCCTCAACGGCCTGCGCTCCGGCCAGGTCAAGGCCGTCGTCATCGACTACCCGGTCGTCCAGGGCTGGCTGAAGAACAAGGCCAACGCCGACGCCTTCCAGGTCGCCGACAACATCAACACCGGCGAGCAGTACGGCTTCACCGTGAAGAAGGGCAACACCAAGCTGCTGGCCGCCGTCAACAAGGCGCTCGCGGACGCGAAGGCCGACGGCACGTACAAGAAGCTCTACGAGAAGTGGATCGGCCCGTACGACGAGTCGGTCGCATCTCCCTCCGCATCATGACCGCGGCGGACACGCAAGTCCAGCCTCGCAAAAAGGGTCTGACTCGGCGTCAGAAGCGCAGTCTGTCCCGCGGCGTCCAGTACGCCCTGTTCGTCGCCGCCGTGATCGCCTTCGCGGTCTCGGCGGACTGGGGGCGGCTGAAGAACCAGTTCGCGCAGGCGGACATCGCCGACCAGATGTTCCCCGACGTCATCACCCTGGCGCTGAAGAACACCGTGCTCTACACGCTGTCCGGCTTCGTCGTCGGACTCGTCCTCGGCATGGTCATAGCGCTGATGCGGCTGTCGTCGGTGGGCCCCTACCGCTGGTTCGCCGGCGTCTACATCGAGATCTTCCGCGGGCTGCCCGCACTGCTGATCTTCATCTTCATCGGCGTGGCCGTACCGCTCGCGTTTCCCGGTACGGAGATCATCGGCGGCACCTACGGCAAGGTCGCCCTCGCCCTCGGCCTGGTGGCGGCGGCCTACATGGCGGAGACGATCCGCGCGGGCATCCAGGCGGTGCCCAAGGGACAGCTGGAAGCGGCCCGTTCACTGGGCTTCTCACCGGCCCGCGCGATGATCTCGATCATCATCCCGCAGGCGTTCCGGATCATCCTCCCGCCGCTGACCAACGAACTCGTCCTGCTCTTCAAGGACTCCTCCCTGGTGCTGTTCCTCGGCGTCACCCTGGAGGAGCGCGAACTGTCCAAGTACGGCCGCGACCTGGCCAGTACGACCGCCAACTCCACGCCGATCCTCGTCGCGGGGCTGTGCTACCTGCTGGTGACGATCCCGCTCGGGTTCGTGGTCCGTCGTATGGAGGCCAAGGCCCAGGAGGCCGTGAAATGAGCCGACCGGAGATCGAGGTCAAGGGCCTGCACAAGTCCTTCGGCGACAACGAGGTCCTCAAGGGCATCGACCTGGAGATCGGCCAGGGCGAGGTCGTGTGCGTCATCGGGCCGTCCGGCTCGGGCAAGTCCACGCTGCTGCGGTGCGTGAACCTTCTGGAGGAGCCGACGAAGGGCCAGGTCTTCGTCGGCGGCACCGAACTCACCGACCCCGACGTGGACATCGACGCCGTCCGCCGCCGTATCGGCATGGTCTTCCAGCAGTTCAACCTGTTCCCGCACCTCACGGTGACCGAGAACCTCACGCTGCCGCAACGCAGGGTCCTGCGGCGGGGCAAGGCGCAGGCGGCGAAGGTCGCCGCCGAGAACCTGGAGCGCGTGGGCCTCGCCGAGAAGGCGGACGCCTACCCGGCCTCCCTGTCCGGCGGGCAGCAGCAGCGCGTCGCGATCGCCCGGTCCCTGTCCATGGGCCCCGAGGTGATGCTCTTCGACGAGCCGACCTCGGCCCTCGACCCGGAGCTGGTGGGCGACGTGCTCGCGGTCATGCGGATGCTGGCCCGGGAGGGCATGACGATGATGGTCGTCACCCACGAGATGACCTTCGCCCGTGAGGTCGCCGACCGGGTGATCTTCATGGACGACGGAGTGATCGTCGAGGACGGCACCCCGGACCGGGTCATCGGCGCCCCGAGCCATGAGCGCACCCGCCACTTCCTCTCCCGGCTCCTGGACCCGGCGATGGCCGACGTGGAGGAGAACGACACCTGAAAGGGACACCAAGGGCCCCTTCGAGGGCCCACCGCCCTGGGAGCGGTGACCTCGGGCTGGCTAGGGTGCGGTCATGAGCGATCGCGCGGTGCTGCACGTGAAGGGGCGGATCCTGGCCGGCCCCGAGGACGTCCGGGACGAGCTGTGGGTGGTCGACGGGCGGATCTCCTACGACCGCCCCGTCGCCGCCCGTGACATCCGCACGGTGTCGGGCTGGGCGCTGCCCGGCCTGGTGGACGCGCACTGCCATGTGGGCCTCGGCGCGCACGGCCCGGTCGACCAGGACGTGGCCGAGAAGCAGGCACTGGCCGACCGGGAGGCCGGCACCCTGCTGATCCGCGACGCCGGATCGCCCTCCGACACCCGCTGGGTGGACGACCGCGAGGACCTGCCGAAGATCATCAGGGCGGGTCGGCACATCGCCCGCACCCGCCGCTACATCAGGAACTTCGCCTGGGAGATCGAGCCCGAGGACCTCGTCGCGTACGTCGCCCAGGAGGCCCGGCGCGGCGACGGCTGGGTGAAGCTGGTGGGGGACTGGATCGACCGCGAGGTGGGCGACCTGGCTCCCAGCTGGCCTCGCGAAGCGGTCGAGGCGGCCATCGCGGAGGCGCACCGCCTCGGCGCCCGCGTCACCGCGCACTGCTTCGCCGAGAACTCCCTGAAGGACCTGGTCGAGGCGGGCATCGACTGCGTCGAACACGCCACCGGGCTCACGGACGACCTGATCCCCCTCTTCGCCGAACGCGGCGTCGCGATCGTCCCGACCTTGGTCAACATCGCGACCTTCCCGAAGCTCGCGGACGGCGGCGAGTCCAGGTTCCCCCGCTGGTCGGCCCACATGCGACGGCTCCACGAACGCCGCTACGACACCGTCCGCAGCGCCTACGACGCCGGCATCCCGGTCTACGTCGGCACGGACGCGGGCGGCACCCTCCCGCACGGCCTGGTCGCGGCGGAGGTCGCGGAACTGGTGACGGCCGGGATCCCCCCGCTGGACGCCCTGTCGGCGACGACATGGGGTGCCCGGAGGTGGCTGGGACGCCCAGGACTGGAGGAGGGCGCCGCCGCGGACCTGGTGGTCTACGAACAGGACCCGCGCACGGACGTACGCGTCCTGGCGGCACCGCGGCAGGTCGTGCTGAACGGCCGGGCGGTGGAGTAGGCCGCGGCCGACATCCGACGCGTCACCTTCGGCACCGGGCACCCGGAGTTCAGGTCCGGGGCTGACCGGGTTCGGGTGCGGGCCGCTGGGGGCGGGCGTTGTGCGCAGTTCCCCGCGCCCCTGAATGCCTGCGGCGGATCCGACGTCCGACGTCCGGCGTCCCGCACCATGTGGCCGTCGTGTGCGTCCGCCTGACCCGCCGCTCGTAGCTGACTGAGAGCGTTTTCACTCGCCTTCCCGCTTCGGCGCCCCACGCTGACCTGCGCCAACTCACCACCTTTGTCAGAACTGTTGACCCGTGCATGAAAGCGCTTTAACTTCCTCTTCGATCTGCCCCACCAGGAAGAGGGAATAGCCTTGGCAGTCGTCCGACGAAAACGCTTTCAGAGCAGAGCCCTGCTCCTGCTGATGCTGCCCGGCCTCGCCTACTTCCTGCTCTTCCACTACGGGGCGCTGGTCGGCAACGTCATCGCGTTCAAGGAGTACGTGCCCTTCGACGGGCTGTGGGGCAGCCCCTGGACCGGACTCGGCAACTTCCAACGGATGTTCGAGGACACCGCGTTCTGGGACGCGGTGCTCAACACCGTCTGGATCGCCGTCCTCCAGCTCGTGTTCTACTTCCCGGTCCCGCTCGGCCTCGCCCTGCTGCTGCACAGCCTCACCTGGAGCAGCGTCCGCCGGTTCGTGCAATCCGTCGCCTATCTCCCGCACTTCATCTCGTGGGTGATCGTCGTCGCCCTCTTCCAGCAACTGCTCGGCGACACCGGACTGCTCAACTCCGGCCTGAACGGCATGGGGTTGCACAGCGTCGACATCATCGGCAACCCCGACGCCTTCAAACCGCTCGTCGTCGCCCAGGTCATCTGGAAGGACGCCGGCTGGGGCACGATCATCTTCCTCGCCGCCCTCGCCCAGGTCGACGAGCAGCAGTACGAAGCCGCCGCGATCGACGGGGCCGGCCCCTGGCGGCGCTTCTGGCACGTCACCCTGCCCGCCGTCCGCCCGGTGATCGTGCTGCTGCTGATCATGCGGCTCGGCGACATCCTCTCGGTCGGCTTCGAGCAGATGCTGCTCCAGCGCGACGCGGTCGGCCCCGAGGCCTCCGAGATCATCGACACCTTCGTCTACTACCAGGGCATCGTCGGCGGCGACTACGGATTCGCCGCCGCCGCGGGCCTGTTCAAGGGCGTCGTCGGCGCCCTCCTCGTCTACGCCGCCAACAAGGTCGCCCACCGCCTCGGTGAACAGGGGGTCTACAAGTGAGTGCCCAGGCCCGTCCGGGATGGATGGAGAAACCGAAGCCGGTGACGCAGGCCGCGAAGGCGCTCGCCCTCGCCGCGGTCGTCCTGCTGGTCTGTGTCCCGTTCCTCGTCATCGTGTCGACCTCGCTCGCCTCCACCGAGGAGGTCGTCGACAACGGAGGCTGGGTGCTGTGGCCCACCCACCCCTCGCTCAAGGCCTACCGCGACATCCTCGACGGCGGCATCGTCACCCACGCCCTCGGTGTCAGCGTCGGCGTCACCGTCGTGGGGACCTCGCTGAGCCTCCTGTGCACGGTCACCCTCGCCTACGCCCTGTCCCGCCCCGGCGTCCTCGGCGGCAAGCCCGTCCTGCTCCTCGTCCTGTTCACGTTCCTCTTCCCGCCCGGCATGATCCCGAGCTTCCTGCTGGTCAAGGAGCTGGGGCTGCTGGACAGTTACGCCTCGCTGGTCCTGCCCGTGCTGGTCAACGTCTTCAACCTGGTTGTCCTGCGCGGCTTCTTCCAGGGCATCCCCGACGAGCTCTAC
The DNA here is from genome assembly GCF_044766405.1 of Streptomyces sp. NPDC102270. NCBI lineage: Bacteria > Bacillati > Actinomycetota > Actinomycetes > Kitasatosporales > Streptomycetaceae > Streptomyces > Streptomyces sp. NPDC102270. The sequence goes on from NZ_JBIWLX010000006.1 coordinate 402,732, forward strand.
GAGGCCGCGCGTCTCGACGGAGCGGGGGACTGGCGGGTGCTCGTCTCCGTCGTACTGCCGCTGTCCAAGGCCGCGTTGGCCGTCGTCGGGCTCTTCTACGCGGTGGCCTACTGGAACTCCTGGTTCTACGCCTCCCTCTACCTGGAGAGCGACCACTGGCCCCTCCAACAGGTGCTGCGTACCTACGTGGTGGCCGGTTCCGGGCTCACCGACGCCACCACCGGCGAGGGCACCGTCACCGCCCCGCAGACCGTGCAGATGGCGGTCCTCGTGATCGCCACCGTGCCGATCCTGCTGATCTACCCCTTCCTCCAGAAGTACTTCACCAAGGGCGTGCTCACCGGCGCCATCAAGAGCTGACCGACCCAAGCCGACACGAGGTGATTCACCCATGCCCAGCATGTCCCGACGCACCCTGCTGCTGTCCGCGGCGGCGGCCTCCGTCTCCGGTGCGCTGACCGCCTGCTCCACCGGCTCCGGCGACAGCGACGTCTCCAACGCGGGCAAGAAGCTGGCCCCCTGGCCCGCGTACAAGGCGGCGAGCGGGCCCAAGCCGGACCTCGCCCCCACCGAGGCGGGCGTCCAGGCCGGATACACCGCCTACCCCGCCGACCTCGTCAAGTCCGTCTCCCGTACGCCGGGCGACGGATCGACCGTCAAGGTCATGTCGGTGTCCTTCGGCACCCCGCCCAAGCCGGCCTCGGCGAACCGGTTCTGGGCGGCCGTCGAGAAGGCGCTCGGGGTGAAGATCGAGTACACGATCGTCTCCCAGGCCGACTACCAGAAGAAGATGGCCACCGTCATGGCGGGCGACCCCGACACCCTGCCCGACATCATCAACCTGTTCTCCGGCTTCGTCCTGCCCCGCGAGGCGGAGTTCGTGCAGCGCCGGGCCGAGGACCTCACCCCGTACCTCTCCGGCGAGGCGATCAGTGAATACCCGAACCTCGCCGGGATCCCCACCCACGCCTGGCAGGACATGGGCCGCATCGGCGGCCGCATCTACGGCATCCCGCTGGAACGCCCGCTGCCCGGCTCCACCCTCTGGCTCAACCAGGGCCTGTTCACCGACGCCGGCATGAAGGAGGGCTGGACCTCCGAGGACTTCGCCGCCGTCGCCCGGCGTGCCACCAGCGGCCGCACGTACGCGCTCGGGGCCGCCAACGGCTCCCTGTTCGGCAATGCCGTGCACGCCGCCGCCCACAACGCGCCCAACGAGTGGGCCGTCACCAAGGACGGCACCTTCCAGCACTGTGCCGCGGACGAACGCTACAAGGCGGCCATCGCCTACCAGGCCCGGCTCCGCAAGGGCGGCTCCTACTACCCGGACTCGACGTCCGTCTCCCAGATCGACCTCACCACGCTCTACTACAACGGCACCGTCGGCTCCATGCAGGACGGCTTCGGCGCCTACCTCCCCAAGTACCGTGAGTCCCAGGGCAAGTTGACCCCGGCCGCGGCCCTCCCGTACAGCGTGGACGGCAAGCCCGGCGGAATCGTCGCCGCCCGCCGCTCCTTCGGCTACACCGTCCTGAAGAAGGCGAAGAAGGAACGCGTCGAACTCCTTCTGCGCATCCTCGACTACCTCGCCGCCCCCTTCGGCAGCCAGGAGTGGGAGCTCGTCCACTACGGCGTCGAGGGCACCCACTTCACCCGCGGCAAGGACGGCTCCCCCGAGCCCACCGAGCTCGGCGAGGTCGAGAACAACACCAACCTGCCGCTGAAGTACCTCGCCGAAGGCCCGCAGGTGCTGTTCGTGCCGGGCATGCCGGATGCCGTACGGGCCCTGCACTCCTGGCAGCGGAAAGTCGTGCCGCACGCCATCCGCAACGCCTCCAACGGCCTGCAGTCCCGCACCAAGAACGCCCAGGGCACCACGCTCAGGGCGATGCTCGACGACGCCGTCACCGGGATCGTCGCCGGACGGCTGCCGCTGTCGGAGTGGGACGCGGTGGTCAAGAAGTGGCGGGCCCAGGGCGGCGACAGAATGGCCGGGGAGTTCGCGAAGGACTACGCGGCCAACACATGAGGCGCCGCCGGTGGAACAGGAGACGCGGGGGATGGAGAACGACATGACGGACACGGGGTCCAGGCGACGGGTCACCATCCGCGACGTCGCCGAGCGCGCGGGGGTGTCGATGGCGACGGCCTCCCGCGCGCTCAGCGGCAACCATCCGGTGCCGGCCGCGACCCGGGCCCGTGTCCTGCGTGCCGCCCGCGATCTCGACTACGTCGCCAACGCGCACGCCCGGGCGCTGGTCGGCGGGGGCCGCAAGATGGCCGCCGTCGTCGTCCGGCAGGTCACCAGCCCCTTCTACGCCCAGGTCGCCGAGGGAGTGGAGGCCGAGGCCGCCGGCCGCGGGTGGCTGTGCGTGGTCGGGGCGACCGGCGGGGATCCGCAGCGGGAGATGGAGTTCGTGCAGCTGATGCGGGAGGAGGGGGCCCGGCTGGTGATCCTCGTCGGCGGGGTCGTCGAGGACGACGCGTACCGCTCCCGCGTGGCCCACTACGCGCAGGCCCTCGACTCCACCGGGGCCCGGCTGGTGCTGTGCGGCCGCCCCGCCCCGGATCCCGAGATCCCGGCGCTGGTCGTGGAGTTCGACAACGAGGCCGGGGCCCGGGCGATCACCGGGCATCTGCTGTCCGCCGGGCACCGGCGGATCGTCTTCCTCGGCGGGCTGCCCGGGAACACCGCCCTGGACGCGCGCGTCGCCGGGTACCGGGCCGCGCTCGCCGAGCACGGGCTGCCCCCGGCGGCCACACGGGTCGTCGACTGCGGCCTCGGACGGGCGGCGGGGCTGCGGGCGATGGCCGAACTGCTCAAGGAGACCAGGGAGTTCACGGCGGTGGTCGCCGGTGACGACATGGTCGCGGCGGGAGCGCTGCGTGCCATCGCCGACGCCGGGCTCGGCGTGCCCGCGGACATCTCCGTCGTCGGCTACAACGACATCCCGCTCGCCGAGGACTTCAACCCCCCGCTGACGACGGTCCGTACGCCTGCCGAGGAGCTCGGCCGCGCCGCCGTACGCATCGCCCTGCGCGACCCCGAACACGCCGCCGGAAGCCACCATCTGCTGGGCACGCACATCGTCGTACGCAAGAGCGTCGCCCCACCACCGACCCACTAAGGACTCACCCCCGTATGACCGCGCCGCATCTATCGCTCCCCGACGACCCGACGCACCACCCCGACCTGCCCACCACCGACCCCCTCCTCTCCCCCCTCACCGGCTGGACCCGCGCCCACTGGGAAGCCGTCGCCGACCGGCTGCTCGACGGGCTGCTGCCCTACGCCACCCCCGGGTTCGCCCAGTACCGGCTGCCCGGACCGCCCAGTCACTCCGGGGCGTGGTCCGACGGCCTGGAGGGGTTCGCGCGGTCCTTCCTGCTCGCCGCGTTCCGGATCGCCGGGTCGGCGGGGCGGGTCGGCCCCGCGCTCGTCGAGCGGTACGCCGAAGGGCTCGCCGCGGGTACCGATCCGCACCACCCCGAGCACTGGCCGCCGATCACCGACCGCGCCCAGCCGATGGTGGAGGCGGCCTCGATCGCCCTCGCGCTGCACGAGTCCCGGCCCTGGCTGTGGGACCGGCTCGACGACGGGGTGCGGGACCGGGTCGTCGAGTGGCTCGGCCGGTTCGTCGGCGCCAGGGCCAACGACTCCAACTGGCGGCTGTTCCAGGTGATCACGGAGGAGTTCCTGGCCTCCGTCGGGGCCCCGCACAGCCGGGCGGAGATCGACGCGGGCCTCGCCCGCCTGGACGACTGGTACCGGGGCGGCGGCTGGTACACCGACGGGGACGGGAAGAAGTTCGACTACTACAACGCCTGGGCGCTGCACCTGTACCCGGTGCTGTGGGCCCGGATCGCGGGACCGCGCGCCGACCCGGGGACCGTGGCCCGGCACCGCGACCGGCTGCGGGAGTTCCTCGGCGTCCACCAGTACTTCTTCGGCTCCGACGGCGCCCCCGTCCACCAGGGCCGCTCCCTCACCTACCGCTACGCCGCCGCTGCCCCCCTCTGGGCGGGCGCCCTCGCCGACGCCACCCCGTTGCCGCCCGGCCTCACCCGCCGCCTGGCCTCCGGCGCCCTGCAGCACTTCACCGAGCGCGGCGTCCCCGACGAGCGCGGCCTGCTCACCCTCGGCTGGTACCGGCCGTTCGGGGGAGTGCTCCAGCGCTACTCGGGCCCCGCCTCCCCGTACTGGGCGAGCAAGGCGTTCCTCGGCCTGCTGCTGCCCGCCGACCACCCGGTGTGGACGGCCCCCGAGGAGCCCGGCCCCGCCGACGCCGCCGACACGGTCCTCGCGCTCCCCGCCCCCGGCTGGCTGCTCCACTCGACCGCCTCCGACGGGATCGTCCGCCTCGTCAACCACGGCACCGACCGCCTCCCGCCCCCACCCGCGACCGACGACGACAGCCCGCACTACGCCAAGCTCGCCTACTCCACCGCCACCGCACCCGAGACCCCCCTCGGCCCCGACAACCACCTCGCCCTGCTCGCCCCCGACGGCACACCGTCCCCCCGCGGCCGTATCCACCCGCTCCACTGCGAGGGCCGCACGGCCGCCTCCTGGCACCGCGCACTCGGGCACCGCGTCGAGACGGTGAGCGTGGTGCACGGGCCGTGGGAGGTGCGCGTGCACCGCATCGATCCGGCATCCGACACCCCGGTGCGGGAAGGGGGCTGGGCGCTCGCCGACCACTCCGGGCCGCCGGTCGCCGAGTGCGGGCCGGGCTGGGCGCGGGTCCGCCGGGCGGCGGGCGGACTGACGAGCGCCGTCGTCGGCCTGTACGGCTGGGGCGAGGGTGCCGGGACGGTCGTGGCTGCCGAGCACACCAACGCCTACGGGCGGTACTCCGCGACCCCCGTCCTCGAAGGCACCGGCCCGCTCCTGGTCACCCTCGTGGCCCTCGGCGCGGACGTGCCCCTCACGGGCGCGGACGCCACCCCCACCACCGGCGGCACCGTCGAGATCCGTTTCCCCGACGGCACCCGCCTCAGTGCCGGGCCAGCGTCACCGCCTGATCCAGGGCCTGCAGAAAGGAGTTGACCGTCGCCCGGTCCCGCACCGCGAGCCGCAGCCACTCCTCGCCGAGCCCCGGGAACGTGTCCCCGCGCCGCACCGCGAACCCCAGATCGCGCAGATGCCGTCGTACATCAGCGGCCTTCGGCAGGCGTACGAGGACGAACGGGCCCTCGGCCGGCTCGACCACCCTCAGTCCGTCCGGGGCGAACTCCCGCAGCCCGGCGACCAGATGGGCCCGGTCGGTGGCGACGCGGTGGGCCGCGTGGGCGGCCTCCGCCAGGGCCCGCGGCTCCATGCACGCCACGGCCGCCGCGAGGGCCGGGGTGGAGACCGGCCACAGGGGCTGGGCGCGCTCCAGTTCGGCGATCGTCTCCGGGGCGGCGAGGACGTAACCGATCCGGAGTCCGGCCAGGCCCCATGTCTTCGTCAGGCTGCGCAGGACGACGAGTCCGGGCACGTCCGTCCGCCCGGCCAGGGCCTCGCGCTCACCCGGCACCGCGTCCAGGAACGCCTCGTCCACCACCAACGTCCGCCCGGGACGAGCCAGTTCGGCGATCGTGGCGGCCGGATGCAGGACCGAGGTGGGGTTGGTCGGGTTGCCGACGACCACCAGATCGGCGTCCTCGGGGACGGCCGCCGGATCGAGCCGGAAACCGTCCTCCTCCCGCAGCAGCACCCGGTCGACCGGGTGCCCGGCGTCCCGCAGCGCCGCCTCGGGCTCGGTGAACTGCGGGTGCACCACCACAGCGTGACGGACCGTCAGGGCGCGGGCGAGCAGCACGAACGCCTCGGCGGCCCCCGCCGTCAGCAGCACCCGCTCCACCGGCACCTCGTGCCGTGCGGCCACCGCCGCCCGCGCTGCCCGCCCGTCGGGATACGCGGCGAGCCCGGCCAGCGACCCCGCGATCCGCTCTCGCAGCCACACCGGGGGAGTGTCGGCGCGGACGTTCACGGCGAGGTCGGTGAGCCGGGCCCCGTCGTCCCGTACCTCGGCGTCGCCGTGGTGCCGCAGGTCGTGGCCGCCGGCTCGGTCAGTGCGCATGGGTGTGGGCGCCGTGATGGTGGCCGTGGTGGTGATGATGGCCGTCGTCGTCCGGGTGGAAGTGCGGCTGCTGCGGCAGGCCCACCTTGTCCTCGAAGCCCGGCAGCGCGATGCGGTACACGCACGAGTCGCAGTTCATCCGCAGATCGCCCTTGACTGCCTCCTCGTACCGCTCCATCACCAGGTCCAGCAGTTCCGGCTCCGGACCGATGACGTCCGCGGAGCGCACCTCGACCTCCGGGTGCGCGGCCGCCCAGCCCTCGGTCTGCTGCTTCACCCGCTCCGGCAGGATCCCGGTGAACAGGAAGTAGGGCAGCACGACGATCCGGCGCGACCCCAGCGCCACGCACCGGTCCAGGCCGCTCGGCACGTCCGGCGCCGCCAGCGACACGAACGCCGTCTCCACGCCCGCGTATCCACGCCCCTCCCACAGCAGCCGGGCCGCCTTGTACACCTCGGCGTTGGCGTCGGGGTCGGTGGAGCCCCGGCCGACGAGCAGCACGGTCACGTCCGCCCGGTCCAGCGGGGCGCGTCCGCCGGTGGTGCCCAGCGCCTCGTCGAGACGCCGCTCCAGGACGTTCAGCAGCGCCGGGTGCGGGCCCAGCGGGCGCCCGTAGGTGTAGGAGATCCCGGGGTGCCGCTCCTTCTCGCGGGACAGCGCGGCCGGGATGTCGCCCTTGGCGTGTCCGGCGGACACCAGCATCAGCGGCACGGCGGCGAACCGGCGGACACCGCGCTGAACCAGCTCGGCCACCGCGTCGGTGAGCGGCGGCGGGGACAGCTCGATGAAGCCGCCCGCGACGGGCAGGTCGGGGTGGCGGGCCCCCAGCTCCCGGACGAAGTCGCGGAACGCCTCGGCTCCGGCATCGTCCCGGGTGCCATGACCGGCGATGAGCAGGGCGGGCGGCGGGGTGGTCACGAGGTCTCCTCAGAGGGGTGAGTGGGGTGGTACAGCAGGGCGTTGAGCGCGGCGGAGGCCACCGCCGAACCGCCCTTCTCGGACACGTTGCTCACGGCGGGCAGTCCGCTCTCGCGCAACGCGGCCTTGGACTCGACCGCGCCGACGAAGCCGACGGGCAGCCCGATGACGAGCGCCGGAGCCGCGTCCAGGGTCAGCAACTCCTCCAGCGCGGTGGGGGCGTTGCCGATCACCCAGATCGCCCCCGGGCCGACCTGCTCGTGGGCGAGCCGGATCGCGTGGGCCGAACGGGTCAGCCCCGGACCCGACTTGGCGTCCCGCAGCCGGCAGACGGTCTCCCGCCGGGTGATCCCAGCCGCGACCATCTCCACGTCCGTGACGACGGGCGCGCCGGAGTGCAGCGCGGTGTGCGCCTTCTCCAGTTCGCCCTCGTCCATGACGAGATCGGTGGCGTACTCCAGATCGGCGGCGGAGTGGATGACCCGCTCCACCACCGCCCGGGTCAGCGGCGGGAAGTGCGAGGTGTCCAGGCGGGCGCGCAGCCGCCGGTAGGACTCCACCTCGATCGGGTGGACGACACGGTTCACTCGGCGCCCTCCTGCCAGCGGTAGCCGCGCGGCGTCACCATGCGCCCCGCGATGTCACGGGTCGCCGTGTTGCCCACGGTCACGACCGTCATCATGTCGACCGTCGCCGGGTCGAGCGCGGCCAGGGTCGTCAGCCGAGCGGACTCGTCCGGCCGTGACGCGTTGCGTACGACCCCGACCGGCGTCGCCGGCTCACGGTGCTCGGCGAGGATCGCGAGCGCCTTGGGCAGCTGCCAGTCCCGGCCCCGGGAGCGCGGGTTGTAGAAGGTGACCACGATGTCCGCCTCGGCCGCCGCGCGCACCCGCCGCTCGATGACCTCCCACGGGGTGTGCAGGTCGGACAGGCTGATGGACACGTGGTCGTGGCCCAGCGGGGCACCGAGGATCGCGGCCGCCGCGAGGGCCGCGGTGACCCCGGGGACGCCGATCACGTCGATGTCGTCGGAGGCCTCGGCGAGCGCGGGGGAGGCCATGGCGTACACGCCGGCGTCCCCGCTGCCGATGAGCGCGACCGCCCGGCCCTCGCGCGCCTCGGCCACGGCGGTCCTGGCCCGCTCCTCCTCGGCCCCGAGCCCCGACTCCAGGATCCGGGTCCCGGGCCGCAGCAGGTCACGGATCTGGTCGACGTACTGGTCGAGCCCGACCAGCACCGAAGCGCGTTGGAGTTCCGCCTTCGCGCGGGGCGTGAGCAGGTCCCGGGCGCCGGGGCCGAGTCCGACGACCGCGAGCCGGCCGCGCGCGGGACGCCGTACGACAGCGCAGGTCGCCATGGCGGGCTGCGCGGCCGATTTCCGCTTGGGGACGAGGAGTTCACCGCCGTGGACGAGCGCGGCGGCCTCGGCGACGGAAGGGGTGCCCACGGCGGCCAGGGGCGCGTCCGAGGGGTTGGGCACCGCGACGGCCGCCAACTCCTCGGCGGAGTGGGTGACCAGGGGCACGCCGAGCCGCTCGGCCGCCGCCACGATTCCCGGCTCCTGGGCCTTGGCGTCCACGGTGGCGAGGTGGGCGATCGACTTCGGGGACAGCCCGGCCTCGCGCAACGAGCCCTCGATCAGCTCCAGCACCTCCTCGACCGGCGCGCCCTTGGAAGCGCCGACGCCGACGACGAGCGTGGGCGGACGCAGGACGACCTCCCGCTCGGGCAGCGGCTCGACCAGCCGGTCCGTCACCCGGATGCCGTACGCCCCCTCCCCGGCGACCGGGAGCGGAGGCAGCGGCCAGCGCGACTCGTTGTGCAGGGCGACGGGCTCCCCGTCCAGCAGCGCCCGCGACACGGCCGCCACCGCGCCCTCCACCGGCAGCCCGAGCGTGTCGAGCCCCGGCACCCCCACCGCGTCGGTAGCCGTCGTCACCACGGGCTCGGCGCCCAGCAACTCCCCGACCTCCCGGGCGAGTTCATTGGCACCGCCGCCGTGCCCGCCGACCAGGGACACGGCGAACCGCCCGCCCTCGTCGACACACACCACACCCGGGTCGGACGCCTTGCCGCCGAGCAGCGGCGCGATCAGGCGGACCACCGCACCCGTGGCCAGGAAACACACGAGCTGCTCGCACTCCGCGAACGCCCGCCGCACGGCGTTCCCCACGGGTCCGTCGTACACGCGCGTACGGTCCGGCCATGCCGCGGCCAGCCGGTCGCGTGCCGCCGCCCCCGCCGCGGTGGCGGAAATAAGGCCGATCACAGAGCAACTCCCTCTCGGTACACGGGGTTTCTGACGCCCCACAGCAGGAAAACCGGATTGGTCGCGGCGAGCCGGGTCACATCCCCGGGCAGCGGCGCGAGCCGGGACGACTGGAGCAGTACGCCGTCGCAGTCGAACCCGGCGCCGGTGAGCGCCGCGCGTACGGCCGGCACCCGGTCCAGCGCGGCCATGGCGACGACCACGCTCCGCCGGGCCCGCCGTGCGCACGCGCCGACGATGTCGGGCAGCTCCCGCCCCCCACCGCCGACGAACACGGCGTCCGGGTCGTCGAGTTCGGCCAGCGCGTCCGGCGCGGACCCGTGCACGACCCGTACGTCGACCCCGTGGGCGGCCGCGTTGGCGCGGATCCGCTCGACACCGTCGGGGGCCTTCTCGACCGCGACGACGGCGGCACCGAGTCGCGCGCACTCCACGGCCACGGACCCGGAACCCGCGCCGACGTCCCACACCAGCTCCCCGAGCCGCGGCCCGAGCCGGGCCAGCGCCAGCGCCCGCACCTCGAACTTGGTGATCATCGAGTCCCGGTGGGCGAACTCGCCCTCTTCCAGGGCCCATTGGGCGGGTGCGGCGGTGGGTCCGGCGACCGTGCGCACGGCACCGAGTGCCCGGGACTCGTCGAGACACAGCACGACACTCACCGCCGTACCCCAGTCCCGGGCGGCGGCCTCGGCGGGGGTGACCCGCTCCACGCGCTCGTCGCCGGTGCCCAAGGCACAGGCGACGATGAGAACACGGTGCGGAACGGCGCCCTCAAGGGGCGCGGGGAACTGCGCGACCGGCCCGGACGGCGCCGCAGCCGCCGGACGACCTTCCTCGGCACCCCCTTTCGCGCCCATCGCCAGTGCCGCCCCCAGTTCCGCAGGCCCTGTTCCCGGCCCGGTGAGCACCGCAACCTTCGGATGAGCCCGGCACACATTCACCGCCGTCCGCAGATCCCGCCCGTGCGCACTGACCACCACCGCGTCCTCCCACGGCAGACCCACCCGCGCGAACGCGGTGGCGACGGAGGAGACCCCGGGCCGCACATCCAGCGCGGCGGGCCCGAAGCGCTCGGCCAGCACCCGCACGATCCCGAAGAACCCGGGGTCGCCGGAGGCCAGCACGACCACCCGCCGTTCCTTCTCCAGGTACTCCGCCATGGTGTCGAGGGCGGGAGCCAACGGCCCGAGCACGATCCGTTCCGCCGCCTCCGGCAGCCGTACGGCATCCAGGTGCCGCCGCCCGCCCACGACCAGCTCGGCACCGGCCAGGCACTCCTGGGGCGGTGCCCCCGTCCCCGTGCCCACCACCGTGATCATGTGCCGGCACCCCGCGACGCGCGCAGGGCCCGCCGGGCCTCCGGGTCGGCCTTGCGGTACCCGTGGAAGTGGCCGGGGTGGTAGAGATGCGACCGCGTGCCCTCGGAGTCGAGCGCCGGGCCGACCAGGAACAGGGTGTGCTTCCACAGCTTGTGTTCCTTGACGGTCTCCTCCAGCGTCTCGATCGTGCAGCGCACGATCAGCTCCTCCGGCCAGGTCGCCTGGTAGGCGACCACGACCGGCGTGGACGTCGGATACCCGCCCTCCAGCAGCTCCCGCACCAACTGCCCACTGCGCGCGGCGGACAGGAAGATCGCCATGGTGGTGCCGTGCTTGGCGAACTCCCGCACCTCCTCGCCGGGCGGCATCGGCGTCTTGCCGCCGCCGAGCCGGGTCAGCACGACGGACTGCGCGACCTCGGGGATGGTCAGCTCGCGCTGCGCGAGTGCGGCGACCGCCGAGAACGCGGAGACCCCGGGCACGACCTCGGTGGCGATACCGATCCGCGCGCACCGGTCGAGCTGCTCCTGCGTACCACCCCACAGGGCCGGGTCGCCGGAGTGGATCCGGGCCACCTTGAGGCCCTTCTCGCGCGCCCGCTTGTACACCGCGACCACGTCCTCCAGCGACATGGTCGCCGAGTCGAGGATCTCCGCGTCCGCGCGTGCGTGCTCGAGGACCTCCGCCTGCACCAGGCTCGCGGCCCAGATCACGACGTCGGCCTCGGCGATGGCGCGCGCGGCCCGGAACGTCAGCAGATCGGCGGCGCCGGGGCCGGCACCGACGAAGGTCACCTTGCCGGTGGGGGCATCGGCCATGGAAATCGGTCCTCTCGTCACAAAAGGTCTTAGGGATGCGGTCGGCGCGGTGGCCGGATGTGCGCGAACGGGGGTTGATCGGATACGAAGGCCCTATGGCGGTCTTCGTCGCGCTCGGCGCGTTCCTGATGACGCTGGCCGGCGGCTGGACGGCACAGCGGGTGACCGACCGCCGTCATCTGGTCCTCGGCCTGGCCGGCGGACTGATGCTCGGCGTGGTCGGCCTGGATCTGCTGCCGGAGGCGCTGCACGCGGCCGGCGACGAGGTCTTCGGCGTCCCGGCGGCCCTGCTCCTGTTCGTGGCCGGCTTCCTCCTGGCCCATCTGGTGGAACGCCTGCTGGCCGCCCGCCAGGCCGCGCACGGCGGTGCGGAGAGGGACGGCCGGGCGCCCGAGGTGGGTCTGACGGCCGCGGCCGCGATGGTCGGCCACAGCGCCATGGACGGTGTGGCGATCGGCGCGGCCTTCCAGGTGGGCGGCGGCATGGGCACGGCGGTCGCGCTCGCCGTCGTGGCCCACGACTTCGCGGACGGCTTCAACACGTACACGATCACGAGCCTGTACGGAAACGACCGCCGCAGGGCGTTGACCATGCTCGTCGCGGACGCGCTGGCCCCGGTGGCGGGCGCCGCCTCGACGTCGTTCGTGACCATCCCGGAGGGCCTGCTCGGCGGCTATCTCGGCCTCTTCGGCGGCGCGCTCCTGTATCTCGCGGCGGCCGAGATCCTCCCCGAGGCCCATCACGAACACCCCGCCCGCTCGACCCTGCTGTGCACGGTCGCGGGCGTGGGGTTCATCTGGCTGGTGGTGGGCCTGGCCGGCTGATCCGGCGGCTCTGGAGGGGCTTGCGGAGGGGGCTGCGGAGGGTGTCACAACTTGCCACCCCGGGTGCCGTCCCGCCGTGCGGGCGCGATGAGGGTGGAGAGATACGGCAGGGGAGCCCCGTCGAGCTCGGCGGCGGGCCGAATGGACTCGGCGTCCAGCCCCAGCGCCGATCCCCATACGGCGTCCTCGATCCGTCCGGTCTCCCTGAGCACCTCGGCCACCTCGGCGGCCTGCCGCCCGAACTTGTAGGCGACGACGGTCCCGGGCCCGTTGAGGGCGTCCTTGAGCACGGCGGAACCGGCGGTGACCGGCACGAGCGTGAGCGGTTCGGTGCCCTCGGTCAGTACGGCCCCGGACCGCGCTGCGAGATCCTGCATGGCGGTGATCCCGGGCACGGTCTCGACGACGACGCCGGGCAGGAGCTCGCCGATGGTGTGGGCGAGATAGGTGAAGGTGGAGTAGACGTTGGGGTCGCCGATGGTCGCGAAGGCGACGGAGCCGTGGGCGCGCAACAACTGCGCGACCCGCTCCCCGGCGGCGTCCCAGGCGGCCTCCCGACGGCCGTGATCCGTGCGCTCGTTGAGGGCGAAGACGACCCGTACGACCTTCTCCTGCGGCACGTAGTGCAGCACGGTCGCCTCGGCCCGCCCCCGCTCACCCGTGTCCATGACCGGCACGACGACCACGTCGGCGGCGCGCAGGGCGTTGACGCCCTTGACGGTCACCAGCTCGGGGTCCCCGGGCCCGACCCCGACCCCGATCAACCTGCTGCTGCTCATGACGTCCGGCACCTCTCCACGAACCGACGGGCGACACCGGGCTGCGAGGCCCAGTGCGTGTGCAGATAACTCGCGTGCACACCACGCTGTACAAACCCTTCGAGCCGCCGCCGGGGCACCCGCACACCCCACGCGGCCGCGTCCCCGGCCCCCGGCTCCACCACGGTCCGGTGGAACTCGTGCCCCCGCATCCGCGTCCCGGCGACGGCGAGCGAACTGTCGCTCACGGCGACGGCGTCGCGATACCCGAGGGTGAGCTTCTCCTCCATCCGCGCCGAGGCGTCGAGCACCCCGCACATCGGCTGCCCGTCGAGCTCACGGCACAGATACAGCAGCCCGGCACACTCGGCGGCGACGGGAGCGCCGGTCTCCGCGAGGGCGGCGACGGCTTTCCGCAACGGTTCGTTGGCGGACAGCTCGGCGGCGTAGACCTCGGGGAAACCGCCCCCGATGACCAGGCCGGCGGTCCCGTCGGGCAGTTGCTCGTCCCGCAGCGGATCGAAGGTGACGACCTCGGCTCCTGCGGCGGCCAGCAGCTCGGAGTGCTCGGCGTAGGAGAAGGTGAAGGCAGGACCACCGGCGACTGCGACTACCAGCCCGTCTGGGGGTGCCCCCTCTGGGGGAGTTCGAGGACGAGGCCCTTCTAGGACCGACGGGGGTCCGGGGGCGGAGCCCCCGGGCGGGGTCGAAGGGGCGGCAGCCCCTGGGGACGGGAAGGGGAGGGGCGGCGGGGGCGAGGAACCCAACACCTCAGCCGCATCCCAAGCCGTGCACGACAACGCCCCAGCACCCCTCGCGAGCATCAGCAGACCCTCAAGGTCACATCCCCGCTCGACTTGCGTAGCCATCGCGGCGACCGCAGACACCGCCTCCCCCCGCCGCTCCGCAACCGGCACCAACCCCAGATGCCGAGAAGGCGTATCCACCTGAGCCACCCGCCGCAGCACCCCGAACACCGGCACTCCGGCCGACTCCAGCGCCTCCCGCAACAACGCCTCATGACGATCGGAGGCGACCTTGTTGAGGATCACGCCCCCCACCCGCACCTCGGGATCCCACGACGCGAACCCGTGCACCAGCGCAGCGACGGACCGGGACTGCGACGAGGCGTCGACGACCAGCACCACCGGCGCCCGCAGCAGCTTCGCCACATGGGCCGTGGACGCCAGCTCCCCTTCCCCCGCGGCCCCGTCGAACATCCCCATCACCCCCTCCACGACGGCGATGTCACACCCGCGCGCCCCGTGCAGGAACAGCGGAGCCACCAGCTCAGGACCGCACAGATACGCGTCGAGATTCCGCCCCACCCGCCCGCTCGCGAGCGCGTGATACCCGGGATCGATGTAGTCCGGCCCCACCTTGTGCGGAGACACGGCGAGCCCCCGCGCGGCGAACGCGGCCATCAACCCCGTGGCGACGGTGGTCTTCCCGCTGCCGGACGACGGCGCGGCGATGACCAGCCGAGGGACGGAAGACGTCACCACTCGATGCCCCTCTGCCCCTTCTGCCCGGTGTCCATGGGGTGCTTCACCTTGGACATGTCGGTCACGAGATCGGCGAAGTCGACGAGCTTCTCGGGCGCGTTCCGTCCGGTGATGATCACGTGCTGGGTCCCGGGCCGATTCCCGAGCACGTCGAGCACCTCGTCCGTGTCCACCCATCCCCAGTGCATCGGATAGGCGAACTCGTCGAGCACATACAGCTTGTACGTCTCGGCGGCGAGGTCCCGCTTGACCTGCTCCCAGCCCTCCCGGGCCTTCTCCTCGTTGTCCATCTGGGCATCGCGCTGCACCCAGGACCAGCCCTCACCCATCTTGTGCCAGTCGACGGTCCCGCCCTCGCCGGAAGCCCCCAGCACCCGCAGCGCGTTCTCCTCGCCGACCTTCCACTTCGCGGACTTGACGAACTGGAACACCCCGATGGGCCACCCCTGGTTCCAGGCCCGCAGGGCGAGCCCGAAGGCGGCGGTCGACTTGCCCTTGCCCACCCCCGTGTGCACGACCACCAACGGCCGATTACGACGCTGACGAGTCGTCAGCCCGTCGTCCGGCACCACACTCGGCTGTCCCTGCGGCATTACGCGGCCCTCCTCTGTACGTCCTTCACCAGTCCGGCGATCGAGTCGGCCCGCAACTCGTCCAACGTCACCGCGGTACCGCCCAGTTCACCGGCGAGCTGCCCGGCCAGCCCCAACCGCACGGGCCCGGACTCACAGTCCACGACGACCGAGGCGACGCCCTCCGCGGCGAACAGCCGGGCCGCCCGCCCCGCCAGAGCGACCGGCTCGGGCCCTCCGGTGGCCCGCCCGTCCGTCACCACCACCACCAGCGCCCGCCGCGCGGGATCCCGCAGCCGCTCCACCCGCAGCACCTCATGGGCCCGCAGCAACCCGGCCGCGAGCGGGGTACGCCCACCCGTCGGCAGCGTCTCCAGCCGGGCCGCCGCCGCGTCCACGGACGACGTCGGCGGCAACGCGACCTCCGCCGCCGAACCCCGGAACGTCACCAGGCCCACCTTGTCCCGCCGCTGATACGCGTCGAGGAGCAGCGACAGCACGGCCCCTTTCACCGCGCTCATCCGCTGCCGCGCCGCCATCGACCCGGAGGCGTCGACGACGAACAGCACGAGATTGCCCTCGCGCCCCTCACGCGTCGCCTGCCGCAGATCGTCCCGCCGGACCACGAGCCCGCGCCCCGACCGGCCCCGCGCCCGCTGATGCGGGGCGGCCGCCTGCACGGTGGCCGCCAGGTGCAGCTTGGTCAAAGCCCCTTGGGGCCGCCGCGCACCGGTGGTGCGCCCGTGCTCGGTCCGCGCCCGCGACCGCCGCCCGGCAGCGCCGTCGCCGAGCCCGGGCACGCTGAGCATCTTGGTACGGAACGGCTCGGCAGCCCGTGCGGCGGCCTGCTCCCCGGAACCGGCCCCTGATGCTTGCGGCTCACCGCCGTCCCCGGCCTCCGGCTGCGCACCGGAATTCCCGTCGGCCTCAGGTCCGTCGGAGGAGGGTGGCTGCCCACCACCCCCACCGGGCCCGTCCGGGTCCGGCTCGTCATCGTCCCCGGAGTCCCCCGAGTCCCCGGACCCGCTGAACTCCTCTAGCGTCTCGTCGAGCTTGTCCTCGTCGAGTCCCGGCGCGTCAAAGGGGTTACGGCGCCTGCGGTGCGGCAGCGCGAGCAGCGCGGCCTGCCGTACGTCCTCCGCGAGCACCTCGGTCCGCCCGGCCCACGCCGCGAGTGCGGTCGCCGTGCGCGCCATCACGATGTCGGCCCGCATGCCGTCCACCTCGAACGCGGCACAGGTCGCCGCGATCTGCCGGAGCGCCCCGTCGCCCAGCCGCACCGACGGCAACAACTCCCGCGCGGCGACGATCCGTTGCCGTACGGAGGCCTCCTCGTCCGCCCAACGGGCCGCGAACCCGGCCGGGTCGTCGTCGTAGGCGAGCCGTCGCCGTACGACCTCCACCCGCTGGTCCGGGTCCCGCGAGGCCGCGACCTCGACGGTCAGCCCGAACCGGTCGAGCAACTGCGGCCGCAGCTCACCCTCTTCGGGGTTCATGGTGCCGACGAGCAGGAACTTCGAGGCGTGCCGCACGGAGACGCCCTCGCGCTCCACGTACGACGCCCCCATCGCGGCGGCGTCGAGGAGCAGGTCGACCAGGTGGTCGTGGAGGAGGTTGACCTCGTCGACGTAGAGGATCCCGCGGTGCGCGTCGGCGAGCAGGCCCGGCTCGAAGGCCTTCACGCCCTCCGCGAGCGCCCGCTCGATGTCGAGGGCGCCGACGAGCCGGTCCTCGGAGGCACCGACGGGCAGTTCGACCATGCGGGAGGGGCGCATGCCGCCGTTGCCGGGCTCGTGCGGGCCGTCCGGGCAGGACGGGTCCGGCGCGGCGGGGTCACAGGAGAACCGGCAGCCGGGGACGACCGCGACCTCCGGCAGCAGCGCCGAGAGCGCGCGCACCGCCGTCGACTTGGCGGTGCCCTTCTCGCCGCGCACCAGCACTCCGCCGACCGCCGGTGAGACGGCGTTCAGCAGCAGCGCGAGCCGCAGGTCCTCCTGGCCGACGACGGCCGTGAACGGAAACGGGGTACTCACTTCTCGTCACCCTCCAAGTCGCCCTCGAGCTCCAGGTACGTGGCCCGCAGCCGCTCCAGCGTGTCCGCGTCCGGCTCGGCCCACAGTCCACGGTCGGCGGCCTCCAGGAGCCGTTCCGTGATGCCCCGCAGCGCCCAGGGGTTGGACTTCTTCATGAAGTCCCGGTTCTCCGCGTCGAAGACGTACTCCGCGCTGAGCTTCTCGTACATCCAGTCGTCGACCACGCCCGCCGTGGCGTCGTAGCCGAAGAGGTAGTCGACGGTCGCCGCCATCTCGAAGGCGCCCTTGTAGCCGTGCCGTCGCATCGCCGCCATCCAGCGCGGGTTGACCACGCGGGCGCGGAAGACCCGGTGGGTCTCCTCGCCCAGCGTCCGCGTCTTCACCTGGTCGGGCGTGGCGGAATCGCCCACGTACGCCTCGGGGTTGGCGCCCGTGAGGTGGCGCACCATGGCGACCATGCCGCCGTGGTACTGGAAGTAGTCGTCCGCGTCGACCAGGTCGTGCTCGCGGGTGTCGACGTTCTTCGCGGCGACGTTGATCCGCTTGAACGCCGTCTCCATGTCCCCGCGTGCCGCCCGCCCGTCGAGTCCGCGCCCGTAGGCGTAGCCGCCCCACACCGCGTACACCTCGGCGAGGTCGGCGTCCGAGCGCCAGTTGCGGGCGTCGATCAGCGGCAGCAGACCGGCACCGTACGCCCCCGGCTTGGACCCGAAGATCCGGGCGGTCGCGCGCCGCCGGTCGCCGTGCTCGACGGTGTCCTCGTCGGCGTGCGCCTTCACGAAGTTCCGGTCGGCCGGCTCGTCCAGCTCCGCCACCGTGCGGACGGCGTCGTCGATCAGCCCGACCACGTGCGGGAACGCGTCCCGGAAGAACCCGGAGATCCGGACGGTCACGTCGATGCGGGGCCGCCCGAGCTCCGCCAGGCCGATCACCTCGAACCCGGTGACCCGCCGCGAGGCGTCGTCCCACACCGGACGGCAGCCGAGGAGCGACAGGATCTCGGCGATGTCGTCGCCCTGCGTGCGCATGGCCGACGTGCCCCAGACGGTCAGCCCCACGGACTTCGGGTACTCACCGGTGTCGGCCAGGTACCGCTGCACCAGCGAGTCGGCGAGTGCCTGTCCGACCTCCCAACTCAGCCTGGACGGGATGGCCTTGGGGTCGACGGAGTAGAAGTTCCGGCCGGTCGGCAGGACGTTGACGAGACCACGGGTCGGGGAGCCGGAAGGCCCCGCCGGGACGTAACCGCCGTCCAGGGCCTTGAGGATGTGCCCGATCTCGTCGGTCGTCCGGGCCAGCCGGGGCACGACCTCCGTGCAGGCGAACTCCAACACCGCGACGGCGTCGGCGAGTTCGGTGCCGAGGACGTCACGGACCAGACCGGGGACGGCCGCCGCGTCCCAGGACACGGCCTCCATGCCCTCCGCGACCCGCCGGCACAGCTGCTCCAGCAGGTCGATCGCGTCGGCGGCCGTCCGCGCGGGACCCTCGACGAGGTCGGACAGCTCCACCGGAACCTTCAGCGGCGCCCCCGGTTCGGCGAGCAACTCCTTCTCCACCAGCCCGAAATGAGCCGCGAAGGAGGCCCGCAGCCCCGGCAGGGCGTTCGCCTGGCCGCCCCACACCTGCGAGGCGCGCAGCACGGCCAGCACGAGGTTGACGCGGGCCTCGTCGACCGGACCGCCCCCGAGGATGTGCAGCCCGTCGCGGATCTGTACGTCCTTGATCTCGCACAGATAGCCGTCGATGTGCATGACGAACTCGTCGAACGCCGTGTCGTCCGGCTGCTCGTCGACATGCAGGTCGTGGTGGAGCTCGGCCGCCTTGACCAGCGTCCAGATCTGCGCGCGGACGGCCGGGGCCTTGGTCGGGTCGAGGTCGGAGACGAGCGCGTACTCGTCGAGCAGTTGCTCCAGCTTGGCGAGGTCGCCGTAGGTGTCGGCCCGCGCCATCGGCGGCACCAGGTGGTCGACGACGGTGGCGTGGCCGCGCCGCTTGGCCTGGGTGCCCTCGCCGGGGTCGTTGACGATGAAGGGATAGATCAGCGGCAGCTCACCGAGCACCGCGTCCGGAGCACAGCCCCCACTCAGGCCGAGGCCCTTGCCCGGCAGCCACTCCATCGTGCCGTGCTTGCCCATGTGGACGACCGCGTCGGCGCCGAACGAGTGGTCCAGCCAGCGGTACGCGGCCATGTAGTGGTGCGACGGCGGCATGTCCGGGTCGTGGTAGATCGCGATCGGGTTCTCCCCGAAGCCGCGCGGCGGCTGGATCATCACGACGACGTTCCCGAACTGGAGGGAGGCCAGCACGATGTCGTCCCCGTCGACGTAGAGGGAGCCCGGCGGCTCGCCCCACGCGTCCAGCATGGCCTGACGCAGCTGCGGGTCCAGCCGGTCGAACCAGGCCCGGTAGTCGGCGAGCGGAACCCGCGCGGGCGCGGAGGCCAACTGGTCCTCGGTGAGCCACTCGACATCGTGACCGCCGGCCTCGATGAGCCGGTGGATGAGCTCGTCGCCGTTGTCCGGGTACCCCTCGACGACGTACCCGGCATCCCGCAGCGCGTCCAGCACCCGCACCGCCGAAGCGGGCGTGTCCAGGCCCACCGCGTTGCCGACCCGGGAGTGCTTGGTCGGATACGCGGTGAAGACCAGAGCGAGCTTCTTCTCGGCGTTCGGCTTGTGCCTCAACTCCGCGTGCCGTACGGCGATCCCGGCGACCCGGGCGGCCCGCTCCGGGTCGGCCACGTACACCGGGACGTCGTCGGGTCCCTGCTCCTTGAAGGAGAACGGCACGGTGATCAGCCGTCCGTCGAACTCCGGGATCGCGACCTGCATGGCCGCGTCCATGGGGGACAGGGCCGCGTCGGACTCGTCCCAGACCGCCCTGGACGTCGTCAGGCAGAGCCCTTGCAGCACGGGCACGTCGAGGTCGGCCAGCGCCCCGATGTCCCAGGCCTCCTCGTCACCGCCGGCCGAGGCATGCGAGGCGTGGGTGCCGCCGGCGGCGAGGACGGTGGCGACGAGCGCGTCGGCCCGGGCGAGGATCTCGTAGAGCGCGGGGTCCGCCCCGCGCAGTGAACCGCAGTACACGGGAAGGGCGTTGGCACCCTTCGCCTCGATCGCCTCGCACAGGGTGTCCACGAAGCCGGTGTTGCCGCTCAGCTCGTGGGCCCGGTAGAAGAGCACGCCGACGGTGGGGCGGCCTGCCACGAAAGGACGGTCGCCGTGGACGCCGTACTCCGGCATCTTCTGCGGCTCGACGAACCCCTCGCCGGTCAGCAGCACGGTGTCGGACAGGAACCGGGCGAGTTCCTCCAGGTTGGCGGGCCCGCCCTCGACGAGGTACTTGAGCGCCTCGGCCACCACACCGGCCGGTACGGACGACTCGGCCATCAACTCGGCGTCGGGAACGGCCTCTCCGCCCAGCAGCACGGTCGGGATGCCCGAAGCCTTCAGCGCGGCGAGCCCGTCCTCCCAGGCCCGCTTGCCGCCGAGCAGCCGTACGACGGCGATGTCCGCGCCCTCGATCAGTGCCGGCAGCTCCTGCGCGACATCGACCCGGGTCGGGTTCCCGATCCGGTACGAGGCGCCGGAAGCGGCCCGGGCCGCCAACAGGTCCGTGTCGGCGGTGGACAACAACAACACTGTGCTCATGCGGGCGCTCCCGGTGGAATGAAAGGCAGTCCTTGCGGCGCGCCGGACTCGATGAGCCGCCACAGCGCGTCCGTGTCCGCGTGCTGTTCGATCAGGTCGCCGAGCCGGTCCAGCTGCTCCTCGCGCAGCGCGGCGAACGACGTGTCGGGGGCCGGCACGAACCGGCGGCCCGCGGCGGCCGCCACCTCCCGCAGGAAGGCCCGCCGGAAGCCGTCCGACTCCAGCGAGCCGTGCCAGTGCGTGCCCCAGGTCTGGCCGACGCGGCAGCCGTCCAGGCTGTGTCCTTTGTCATCAGAGATGAACGCTTCGCCCCCGTGGATGTCGGCGACCCCGTGATGGATCTCGTACCCCGCGACGGGCTCGCCGAGGGCTTCGCCCTCCGGCCGGGTCAGGGTCTTCTCCCGCGCGAACCGCACCCTGACGGGAAGGACTCCGAGCCCCTCGACGTGCCCCTGGCGGCTCTCGACCTCGTCCTCGATGTGCTCGCCGAGGATCTGGAAGCCGCCGCAGATGCCGAGGACGGGCCGCTGCTCGGCGACCCTGCGCCCGATGGCCGCCGCGAGCCCCCGCTCCCGCAGCCACTGAAGTGCCTTGACGGTCCCACGGGTTCCCGGAATCACGACGAGGTCGGCGTCGGCCAGTTCCTCGGGCCGGTCCACGAACCGCACCACGACACCGGGTTCGGCGGCCAGGGCGTCGACGTCCGTGAAGTTGGACATCAGCGGGATCGCGCACACGGCGACCCGCAGCACGTCCTCCCCGAGGGGAGCAGCCGTGTTCGACTCCCGGACCGTCCCCCGCAGGGACACCCGCAGCCCGTCCTCCTCGTCGATCCCGAGGCCGTGCCGGAAGGGCAGCACGCCGTAGGTGTGCCGCCCGGTGAGTTTGTGGAGCGTGTCGAGCCCGGGTTCCAGGAGGCTGACATCCCCCCGGAACTTGTTCACGAGGAACCCGGCGACGAGCTTCTGGTCCGCTTCCGAGAGCAGCGCGACGGTGCCGAAGAAGGAGGCGAAGACGCCCCCGCGGTCGATGTCGCCCACGACCAGCACGGGCAGCCCGGCGTTGCGGGCGATTCCCATGTTGACGATGTCGGTCCGCCGCAGGTTGATCTCGGCCGGACTCCCGGCCCCCTCACAGATCACCGCGTCATACGTGCCCCGCAACTCGGCGAGACAGTCGAGCACGGTCCCGAGGAGCCGCTGCTGCCGCCCGCCGTGATAGCCCCGGGCGCTCAGCTCACCGACCGGCTTCCCGAGCAGCACGACCTGACTGCTCTGCTCGCCACCGGGCTTGAGCAGCACGGGATTCATCAGCGCGGTCGGCTCGATGCGGCAGGCCTGCGCCTGCATGGCCTGGGCCCGCCCGATCTCCGCGCCCTCCCTCGTCACGAACGAGTTGAGGGACATGTTCTGCGCCTTGAACGGCGCGACCTTGACCCCCTGCCGCACCAGCCACCGGCAGATCCCCGCGGTGACGACACTCTTGCCGGCGTCGGAGGTGGTACCGGCTACGAGAAGCCCTCCGCCACTCATGCGCT
Organism: Streptomyces sp. NPDC102270; assembly: GCF_044766405.1. NCBI lineage: Bacteria > Bacillati > Actinomycetota > Actinomycetes > Kitasatosporales > Streptomycetaceae > Streptomyces > Streptomyces sp. NPDC102270. Next base: position 425,007 of record NZ_JBIWLX010000006.1, read on the forward strand.
GCGCCCCTTCACGAAGGCCCGCGCGGCGACACCGACGCCGAGCGCGAGCAGCCCGACGCGCCGCGACAGCCGTGCGGCGCGCTCGATGTCGTACATGGCGACGGCGCGCCCCTTCTGATGGAGCACCGGCCGGTGTTCGACCCGCCCCGCGTACGAGAGGGTCCCTCCCAGTCGGACACCCAGCGCCCCCGCGAACGAGGCTTCGACGGGCCCGGCGTTGGGGCTCGGATGCCTGTGCGCGTCCTCCCGCCAGGCCCGCACGGCACCCCGGGGATCGTCTCCGGCCACGGCAGCGAGTACGGCGGTGAGCCGCGCCCCCGGCCATCCGGCGAGGTCGTCGAGCCGGGCGGAAGCCCACCCGAAACGCCGGTACCGGGGCGACTTGTGCCCCACCATGGCGTCCAGCGTGTTCACGGCCCGGAATGCGAGCAGCCCCGGCACCCCGCCGACGGCACCCCACACGAGCGCCCCCACGACGGCGTCGGAGGTGTTCTCGGCCACGGACTCCACGACCGCCCGGGCGATCCCGTCGGCGTCGAGGGACTGCGGATCCCGCCCGCACAGGTGGGGCAGCCGCTCCCGGGCCGCCTCGACGTCCCCCGCCTCCAGCGCCCGCCCGATGACCCGGGCCTCCCGTACGAGGGAAGTCCCGCCCACGACAGCCCAGGTGGCGGCGCCGGTGAGCACGAGGGAGGCGGTACGGGAGGGACGTACGGCATGCTCCGCGACGGCGCCGAGCGCCCCCGCACCGCCCACGCACACGGCGGTGTGCAGCGCGCCCCACCCCCGGTGGTCCCGCCACAGCACCTGCTCCACGGCTGCGGCGGCCCGCCCGAACGCGGCGACCGGATGCCCACGACGGGGGTCACCGAGCAGAAGGTCACCGATCAGACCGGCGGCGGCGCCGTACGCGAAAACGCGATCGGCACGCATCGGGTCAGCCGATCGCGGGGTCGTTCACGTACCGGGTACCGCTGGTCGATCGGCAGGCGAGCATCGCGTCATGTCCTCACTCAGGGTGTCCACGCCCTGGTTCGACGAGTCCGGCGGCGAGAGTTCCTGGCTCCCGGGGTTGTCTACCCCGGTGACAGTGGCGGGACCGCGCCGGATTCGCACCGGCTTCCTCTTCTGCCGCCGTAAATGGCTCCGGCAGTCCACCACGGGCCTTCGAGACCCGTCAACTTCTTGTTGACCTGCGGCGGGAGAGTGTGCAGAACCCCACATCGCCGGTCATGAAAGACGGCCGGGGGGGGGGGGGGGGGGGGGGGGGGGGGGGGGGGCGCGCCCCCCCCCCCGCCCGGCGGGGGGGGCCGCCGCCCCGCCCCCCCCCCGCCCCCCCCCCCCCCCCCCCCCCCCCCCCCCGCCGAGTGACGGGGTGCCGTCAGGCCACGATCAGGGAGATCCCGTACGCCACCGCCGCCGCGCACGCCGCGAAGCAGGCGTAGGCGCCGGTGACCGCGAGCGTGGCCGAGCCGCCCTGGGCCGTGGCCCGCTCCTGGCGGGACAGGCCCATGATGCCGAGGGTGAACAGGGCCACGAGGCCCACGGTGACGACGAGGCTGACGCCGAAGACGGAGCCGAGTGCTTCCCAGTCGATCTTCATGGTGAGGCTTCCTTAGGAGGGGGGCTCAGACGGCGGCCGGCGGGGCGGCCGGTTCCGTCGCGGCGGCCGGGGCGGGGGCCGGAGCCGGGATCGTGGCGGTGAGGCCCTCGGTCACGGTGCCCGTGGGCGGCGGGGTCACGACGGCGATCGCCGTGGTCACCACGCCGGCCGGCTCGTCGGTGTGGTTGACGTTGGAGGCGTCCACGACCTCGCGGCGCGAGATCTTCCAGATCGCCGCGCTGGAGGCGACGAGGAAGACCGCCACGAGCGCCGTACCCCAGTCGCCGAGGTTCGTGACCGACTCGGCCAGGGCGCCCACCAGGGCCGCCGCCGGGAGCGTCAGCCCCCAGGCCACGAACATCCGCGTCGCCGTCGACCAGCGGACGACCCCGCCCTTGCGGCCGAGGCCCGCGCCCATCACCGAACCGGAGACGGAGTGCGTGGTGGAGAGGGAGAACCCGAGGTGGGACGAGGCCAGGATGACGGTGGCCGCGCTGGTCTGGGCGGCGAAGCCCTGCTGCGGCTGAAGGTCGGTCAGGCCCTTGCCCATGGTGCGGATGATGCGCCAGCCGCCGAGGTAGGTGCCGAGCGCGATGGCGAGACCCGCGGAGAGGATGACCCAGGTGGGCGGGTCGGAGTCGGGGGCGACGACGCCGCCGGCGACCAGGGCGAGGGTGATGATGCCCATCGTCTTCTGCGCGTCGTTGGTGCCGTGGGCGAGCGAGACCAGGCCGGCCGAGGCGATCTGCCCGGTGCGGTAGCCCTTCGCGGCGGCCTTGCCGTCGGCCTTCTTGCCCAGCGTGTAGGAGAGCCGGGTGGCCAGCATGGCGGCGACGCCCGCGACGATCGGGGCCGCGACGGCGGGGATGAGGACCTTGGTGACGAGCGCGTCGCCGTGCACCGCGCCCATGCCCGCCGAGGCGATGGTGGCGCCGATCAGACCGCCCATGAGGGCGTGCGAGGAACTGGAGGGCAGACCCACCAGCCAGGTCAGCAGGTTCCAGAGGATCGCGCCGACCAGGGCGGCGAAGATGACCTCGGGACGGATGCCGGTCTCGTCGACGAGACCCTTGGAGATCGTGTTGGCGACCTCCACCGAGAGAAAGGCGCCCACAAGGTTCAGCACGGCGGACATGGCCACCGCGACCTTGGGCTTGAGCGCACCGGTCGAGATGGTGGTGGCCATCGCGTTGGCGGTGTCGTGAAAACCGTTCGTGAAATCGAACGCGAGTGCGGTGACGACCACAATCGCGAGGATCAGCGAGAAGTTTTCCATTTACCCAGGCAATCGTTCGAGGTCATTGGCAGATTGAACGTAGGTAACCTGGATGAACGGAAGGTGAACTGGGGCGGGCCGCACGGTGACCGGAATCTTCTGCTGTCCCCGCGTCGAACCCCGCCGCCCCCGCGCGACCCGTACGCCCCATGGCTACGTCCCGGCGGCGAACCTCTTGAGCTGTCGCGTCGACCCGTTGATGAGATTCTGGTCACCCGGCAGAGTGCCCGCAGCGCTCCCGCATCTGCCGAGTGGTAGCGGGCCACCTGGGGGGTTGTGTAGCTCACCGGTCGGCGCCCGGTGAGCCGCTTCACCTCGTCACTGAACGACCTGATCCAGCCGACCAGTCCCGCCTCGGTCATGCCGTGGCACTTCTGCTTCTTGCCGTACGGGTTGTATTCGATGTCCAGCGCCGGCGGCAGGGTCCAGCCGTCCCCGGACCAGGCTGTCCGGCAGTGCGAAGGGGTACACCCCGCGCAGGATGCCGACTGGGTCGCCTTGACGTAGACGAACCTGGCGCCCTTGGCCTCCCACACTGAGCATGACCACGGACAGGGCCAGGGCGCGGGTTCGGTGCCGGGCAGCCTTGCGATCACGGGCCATGCGTCTCCCCGGGAACGGCGTCGCCGCACAAGAGGGGCGCACGCCCGGAAACGCGCTCTCCGGCGCCGCGCCTGGCAGGATCACGGCATGGCTGAGGAACGGCAGAAATCACCGGGTGAGGCGGACGCGTGGGGCGAGTTGGTCGACACGGCCCGCCGGACGGTCACCGACGGACTGGTCGTCGGCACCTCCGGCAACGTCTCGGTACGCGTCGGGGACACGGTCCTGGTCACCCCGTCGGGCGTCCCCTACGACCGCCTCACCCCGGACGACGTGACCGGCGTCGACCTGGAGGGCCGTCAGGTCCTGGGCACCCTGGTCCCCACAAGCGAACTCCCCATGCACCTGGCGGTCTACCGCAGCACCGACGCCCGCGCGATCGTCCACACCCACGCGGTGCACGCCACGGCCGTCTCCACGCTCGTGCCCGAACTCCCCCCGATCCACTACATGACCGGCGCCCTCGGCGGCCCCGTCCGGGTCGCCCCCTACGCCACCTACGGCACCGACGAGTTGGCCCAGAACATGCTCCACGCCCTCGCCGACCGCTCCGCCTGCCTCCTCCAGAACCACGGCACGATCACCTACGGCTCCACACTCACCCAGGCCTACGACCGCACGGCCCAGCTGGAATGGATGTGCCACCTGTGGCTGACGTCCCGCTCGATCCCGGGCCTGACCCCGAACCTCCTGACGGAGCGACAGGTTGAGGAGGCGGGGGAGCGGTTGCGGGGGTACGGGCAGCGGGGTTAGGGGGCCGGGTGCGCCTAAGGGGGGTGCCGGGTCGGGTTGTCGTGCGGGTGCGGTCCGGTGGGGGCTGGTCGCGCAGTTCCCCGCGCCCCCAGGGGGTTGCAGTCACCTGCGCCAGGACGCTCACCGGGGCCGCAGGGGCCGCCGCAGGCGTTCAGGGGCGCGGGGAACTGCGCAGAACGCCCGCCCCCACCGGACCCGCACCCGCCCACTGGCCCCGCCCCGCCTCCCCCGCGACACTGAAGACGTGCGCACTGTCAAAGCGACGGCCGCTGCCGTCACCGCAGCCCTGGCGGCCGGCGCAGCCGGCATCGTCGTCGGGAGGATCGCCAGCGACGCCGGACTGAAGGCGCCCGCGGGCCGCCCGCTGCCCGGCGAACCCCGGCTCACCGTCCACTCCACCGCAGCCGGCCGCATCGCCCTCACCCGCGACCTCGCCGCCCTCCGCCCCGGCACCTACGGCCTCGTCGGCGACGCCTCCCACGCCGTCGTGGGCCCCGTCCTCGCCACGGAACCGCACTCCGCCGACACCGTCGTCCGCCGCCTGGAACGCGTCACCCACGGCACCCTGAAACCCGGCGACAAGGTCTGGCTCACCCCGACCACGCACGTCGGCGACCCGAAGTCGGCCCTCGGCCTCGAACACACCGATGTCGACATTCCCGGCGAACTCGGCTCCCTGCCCGCCTGGTTCGTGCCCGGCGCGAGGGACACCTGGGTCATCGCGGTGCACGGCCTCGGTGCGACCCGCGAACACGCCCTGAACATCATGGAGTTCCTGCACCGCCACCGCTTCCCGGTCCTCACCCCCGCCCACCGCGGCGACACCGGCGCCCCCCGCCCGCCGGACGGCCTGAACCACTTCGGCGAGACCGAGTGGCGCGACCTGGACGCGGCGATGCGCTACGCCGTCGGCAACGGCGCCCGCCAACTCGTGCTGCACGGCTGGTCCACCGGCGCGACCATGGCCCTGCGCGCCGCCGTCCGCTCGAGCCTGCGCGACCACGTCAAGGGGCTCGTCCTGGACTCCCCGGTCCTCAGCTGGGAGCGGACCCTGCGCGCCCTCGCCACGGCCCGCCACACCCCCGGTGTCCTCCTGCCGCTCGCGGTGCGCGCGGCACAGGGCCGCACCGGCCTGTACGCGAACCAGGAGAACAGGACCGAGCACCGGACCGAAGACATCGGCCCCGACCGGCCCCCACCGCCCACCCTGATCTTCCACGGCCCGGACGACACGCTCGCCCCCTGGGACCTCTCCCGCCGTCTCGCCGCCACCCACCCCGACCGGATCACCCTCCACACGGTCCGCCAGGCCCCCCATGCGGCGATGTGGAACGCCGACCCGAGCGCCTACGAAGAGACACTGCGCCGTTTCCTCACCCCCCTGATGTGACCTCCGGGCGCTCCCGTCCCACAGGTTCCGTTTAAGCCCGTACCACTGGCCTGATCTCGGTCTATGTCCCTCCGCGTGGCGCCGGCGCCACGCCCTCCCCGGGGCCCGCGGTGACATTCCGTTTGGGTTTTCGGACCGTCAACCGGAAGACTGCACCCGTGACGTCCCGTATCCCGCGCGACTCCAGGCTCCGACTCGTCCGCCCGCGACCCCTGGCCGCCGCCCCCACAGCAGTGAACCAACGGCGCCCACGCCGCCCCGCGCCGCGGCCCCCGGAGGGCACACCGGCCCCGGCGGTACTGGCCAGAATGGCGCGCTCCGGTCTTGCCGACGCGGCCCGCGTGGCGCACTGGGCCGACGGCGCCCTGGGCCCCGGCAGGGACGGTGCGGGCTCCGACGGCAACGGCACCCTCTCCGACGAATCCGCCGCTCGCGCGGCCGCGGACCTGGGTCTGACCGTGGCTCAGGTTCGCGCCGACTGGGACACCGCCCGCCTCGCCGGCCTCGTCGAGGTGCACGGGGACAGCGCCCGCCCGGGTTGGCGGCTGCGCGCCTGGGACCGCGACGACAGTGCCGTACTGCGCGGCTGGGTCGCCCTCTTCGACGCCTGGTCGCTCGCCTTCCCGGAACCCGGCGACCGCGAGCCCGCCTCCGTCGCCGAGGTCGTCTCGGCCATGCCCCAGGTGCTCTCCTTCCTGCAGCTGTCCGCCGGCCCTGTGCCCGTCGAACAGCTCCTGGACCTCCTGGAGCAGCGCGTCACCGAACTGCGCACCGAGCGCTGCGAGATCCCCTACGGCCCGCAGCCGGAGCCCGTGGAGGAGCCCGAGGCGGCGGACACTCAGGACGCCTCCCTCGCCCCGCTTCTCGACTGGGCCTTGCGCGCCCTCGCCTCCGTCGGCGCCCTGACCTACGGCGACGGCCAGGCCACCCTCACCCCGCTCGGCAGCTGGGCGGTGTGGGTCAAGCTGGAGCAGATCTGCGTCGCCGCGCAGAGCCCGGCCGGCAACATCGAGGTCGCCGCCGAGGAGATGCTGCGCGGCTGCGCCCAGCTGCGGCCCAACGCGGCCCGCGCCGAGTACCGCGCCTGGCTCGCCGCCCGCCCCGTCGGCAGCGCCGTCACCGAGCTGCTCGACGCCGCCCGCGGCGACGACGCCCTGCTGCGCGGCCTCGCCTTCGAGGCCCTGCGGGTGGTCGGCGCCCCCGCCGAGCCCGACGTGCGCTCCGTGGCCGACGAGCCCACCCTGCGGCCGTACGCCCTGCTGTGGCTGGCCGAGCACGACGGGATCGACCCGGAGGACGCCCACGAGGTCCTCACCCGGCAGGAGGCCACCTGGCTGTGGGTCGACACCGCGGCCGCCGTCGCCGACCACGGCGAGGCACCGATGCTGGTGCGGCACCTGGAGTCCGCGCTCCAGCCGACCGTCCCTCAACTGCTCGACGAGGTGCGGGCGGTGGGCCACCCGCGCACCGTGCAGGTCCTGGTCGCCCTCGCCGCCGCGCACCCCGACCCGGCCCTGGCCAAGGCCGTACGCCGCGCCGCCTTCCAGGTGCACACCGGAGGGTGAGTCAGGCGCGTATCTCCGGCGCGTACGTCCCGAAGCTCCACACATTGCCCTCGGCGTCCCGGGCCATGTAGTCCCTGGAGCCGTAGTCCTGGTCCGTCGGGGGCATCAGGATCTCCGCGCCGTGCTCCACGGCGCGGCGGTGGTGCGCGTCGACGTCGTCCACGACGATGTACACCCCCACCGGGCCCGCGTCCTTCATCAGCTTGTCGTAGGCGCTGCCGGTGCCCTTCGAACCGAGCATCACCGCGCCGTTGCCCTGCACCAGCTCCGCGTGGGTCACCAGGCCGTCCTCGCCCTCGTACACCGCCAGCTCGGTGAAGCCGAAGGCCTCCGTCAGCTGCTCGATCGCCGCCTTCGCGTCCGCGTACAGCAGTGCCGGGTAGATGCTCGGACGCCCACCGCTCGTGCCTGCCATGCCGATCACTCCCTTGTGACGAGACCGGCCAGAAGCCGCGAATCCCCTCTGCGGTCCAGTCTCGCAGCGGCCACTGACAACGGCCTCCCAGCAGGCGAAAGCCTCAGCGGAAGGTGTCGCAGCGTGCCATGTCGCCGGACTCGTAGCCCTGCCGGAACCAGCTCTGACGCTGCTGCGCCGACCCGTGGGTCCACGACTCCGGTGTCACCCGCCCCTGGAACCGCTCCTGGATCCGGTCGTCGCCCACGGCCGCCGCCGCGTCCAGGCCGTCGGCGATGTCCGCGTCCGTGAGACGCGTGATGAGCGGCCGCCCCGTCGACTCGTCCTTCGTCGTGGTCGCGTGACGGGCCCACACCCCGGCGTAGCAGTCCGCCTGGAGCTCCACCCGCACCGCGTTGCTGTCCGCGCCGGTCCGCCCGTCCTGCGACCGGCTCAGCGTGCCCATCAGGTCCTGCACGTGATGTCCGTACTCGTGCGCCACCACGTACGCCTGCGCGAACGGCCCGCCACTGGCCCCGAACTTCGACCGCAGCTCGTCGAAGAACCCCAGATCGAGATAGACCCTCCGGTCGCCAGGGCAGTAGAACGGCCCGACCGCCGAGGTCGCCGACCCGCACGCGGTGCCGACCTGCTCACCGAAGAAGAACGTGGGGGAGCGGGTGTACGTGGCGCCGCGCCGCTCGAACTCCTGGTCCCAGTAGTCCTGCACGCTGTTGACCACCGCCACGATCCGGCAGTCGTCGCGCGTGTTCGCGTCCTGCCCGGTCCGGCAGCTCCGCTGGACCTCGGAGAGGCCGGAGGCCGTGGCCGCGGGCTGTCCGCCGCTGTCGGTGAGTCCGAGCTGGTCGGGACCGACGCCGAGGAAGAGCCCGAGGAGCAGGACGATCAGCCCGCCGATGCCGCCACCGATGGTCGCCCTGCCGCCCGGGATGCGGCTGCCGCGCACGTCCTGCACCTCGGAGGTGTCCAAACTGGCGTCGTCGTCGAACTGCATGCGGACACCGCCCTCTGCGCTCACCGGCCCCCCGCGGGGCATCCTCGACGGGACCGACCGGATACCCGGAGCGAGACCAACCGAACACCCGAACCCAGAAAAAGTGCTTGCACGCCCCCGTTAGACTTGGCCCATGGCCATTCTCCTCGCGCATTAGACGGCGGGAACGTCCTCAGCCGCCCACCCGTCAATCCCGAATCCGCCCTGGAGTCTGTCCGTGATCTCCGCCTCCGGTATCGAGCTGCGCGCCGGCGCCCGAGTCCTCATCGAGTCCGCCACCTTCCGTGTCGCCAAGGGCGACCGCATCGGCCTGGTCGGCCGCAACGGCGCGGGGAAGACCACCCTCACCAAGTGCCTGGCCGGCGAGGGCATCCCCGCCGCCGGCCAGATCACCCGCTCCGGCGAGGTCGGCTACCTCCCCCAGGACCCCCGCACCGGCGACCTCGACGTGCTCGCCCGCGACCGCATCCTCTCCGCGCGCGGCCTCGACGTCCTGCTGAAGAAGATGCGCGACAACGAACAGCGCATCGCCAACGGCAGCGGTGCCACCCGGGAGAAGGCGCTGCGGCAGTACGAGCGCCAGGAGACCGAGTTCCTCACCAAGGGCGGGTACTCCGCCGAGGCCGAGGCCGCCACCATCGCCGCCGCGCTGAACCTCCCCGACCGGGTGCTCGGCCAGCCCCTGCACACTCTCTCCGGTGGTCAGCGCCGCCGTATCGAATTGGCCCGGATCCTGTTCTCCGACGCCGACACCCTGCTCCTCGACGAGCCGACCAACCACCTCGACGCCGACTCGATCATCTGGCTGCGCGACTACCTCAAGTCCTACCGCGGCGGCTTCATCGTGATCTCCCACGACGTCGATCTGGTCGAGACGGTCGTCAACAAGGTGTTCTACCTGGACGCCAACCGTGCCCAGATCGACGTCTACAACATGGGCTGGAAGCTCTACCAGCAGCAGCGCGAGGCCGACGAGAAGCGCCGCAAGCGCGAGCGGCAGAACGCCGAGAAGAAGGCCGCCGCCCTGCACTCGCAGGCCGACAAGATGCGCGCCAAGGCCACCAAGACGGTCGCCGCGCAGAACATGGCCAAGCGCGCCGACCGGCTGCTCGCGGGCCTCGACGCGGTGCGCCAGCAGGACAAGGTCGCCAAGCTGCGCTTCCCCGAGCCCGCGCCCTGCGGCAAGACCCCGCTCATGGCGGAGGGCCTGTCGAAGTCGTACGGCTCGCTGGAGATCTTCACCGATGTCGACCTGGCCATCGACAAGGGCTCCCGCGTGGTCATCCTGGGCCTCAACGGCGCGGGCAAGACGACCCTGCTGCGCCTGCTCGCCGGGACCGAGCAGCCGGACACCGGCGCGGTCGTGCCGGGCCACGGCCTCAAGCTCGGCTACTACGCCCAGGAGCACGAGACCCTCGACCCGGAGCGCACGGTCCTGGAGAACATGCGCTCGGCGGCCCCCGACCTCGACCTGGTCGAGGTGCGCAAGACGCTCGGCTCGTTCCTGTTCTCCGGCGACGACGTCGACAAGCCGGCCGGCGTCCTGTCCGGCGGCGAGAAGACCCGGCTCGCGCTCGCCACCCTGGTCGTCTCCTCGGCGAACGTCCTGCTCCTCGACGAGCCCACCAACAACCTCGACCCGGCCAGCCGCGAGGAGATCCTCGGCGCGCTGCGCACCTACAAGGGCGCTGTCGTCCTGGTCACCCACGACGAGGGCGCGGTCGAGGCGCTCCAGCCGGAGCGGATCATCCTGCTGCCGGACGGCGTCGAGGACCTGTGGGGCGCCGACTACGCGGATCTCGTCGCCCTCGCCTGAGTAGGCGCCGCTTGATCGAAAGCGTGATCCAGGGGGTGATCCACGGCGTGATCAACGGCGTATGGATCATTCGGCCCACCGGTGATCCACCATCTGTGTGAGATCTCCTCGTACCGAGGTGTGTCCTACATCGATTTCACGGCCGAGTCCTTTATCGACAAGGACTCGGCCGTCGCACGTCTCTGACCTGGCACTTCACAAAGGAACCCGTTCGGCGGTACGAACGCGCCCGGGTGGAATCACAGATTCCGTATGTGGGGACCCGCTCCTGTCGTCAAAACCATGTCTTACGGACCTTGCCGAATGGGTGGCCATGAACGCTCGGAGGGGTGATCATGAGAGGACCAGAGCGCACTTCCCATGAGGAGGACCGGGTGGCCGAGACTCTGAAGAAGGGCAGCCGGGTAACCGGCGTCGCGCGCGACAAGCTCGCGGCAGACCTGAAGAAGAAGTACGACTCCGGTGCGAGCATTCGGGCACTGGCCGAGGAAACCGGCCGCTCGTATGGCTTCGTACACCGGATGCTCAGCGAATCGGGCGTCACGCTCCGTGGGCGTGGCGGGGCGACGCGGGGCAAGAAGGCCGCGTCGTCCTGAGCCGGGCGGCCCATCGGCTTCGATGGTGGCCACCCGGTCGGTCGGTTGACTGACCGGGTGGTTACTGTGCAGTCACTTAGCTGTGCCGTCCTGCGGCACGGAGGATGACCGCACTCATCGGAGGCGCCCCATGGCGACGTCCAGCCAGGACAGCCAGGAACTCGTTCCCCTGCTCGACAAGGACGGCGTACGGCTCACCGTCGAGGACACCCTCGCCACGGTGACGCTGACCAACCCCGCCAAGCGCAACGCGCAGAGCCCTGCTCTGTGGCGAGCGCTCGCCGAGGCCGGCCGGCTGGTGCCGGGCTCCGTCCGGGTCGTGGTGCTGCGTGGCGAAGGCAAGTCCTTCTCCGCGGGGCTCGACCGGCAGATGTTCACGCCCGAGGGGATCGAGGGCGAGCCGTCGTTCATCGACCTCGCCCGCAGTGGTGACGCCGAACTCGACGCCGCCATCGCCCAGTTCCAAGAGGGCTTCACCTGGTGGCGGCGCAGTGACGTCGTGTCCATCGCCGCCGTGCAGGGGCATGCCATCGGGGCGGGCTTCCAGCTGGCCCTCGCCTGTGACCTGCGCGTCGTCGCCGACGACGTGCAGTTCGCCATGCGCGAGACCAGCCTCGGCCTGGTCCCCGACCTCACCGGCACCCACCCCCTGGTGGGCCTCGTCGGATACGCCCGGGCGCTGGAGATCTGCGCCACCGGGCGCTTCGTCACGGCCGAGGAGGCGGTGAACACCGGCCTCGCCAACCTCGCCGTACCCCTGGAGCAGCTCGACGGCGCCGTGAAGGACCTGGCGGCCGCACTTCTGTCCGCCCCCCGCGACGCGGTCATCGAGACCAAGGCGCTGCTGCGCGGCGCCCAGGACCGCACCTACGACGAGCAGCGCGGCGCCGAGCGCGCGGCCCAGACCCGACGCCTGCGGGACCTCGCCGGAGTCGGCGAGTAGATCCGGTCGGCGAGTGGATCTAGACGAGGGCCGTCACCAGGACGGCCACCGTCGGACCGTCCGACAGCGCCGCTCCCACGGCGGCGCGGACCTCCCGGGCCACGTCCAGGGCCCGGCGGTCCGCGCCCACCGCCACTTCGACGCGGACATGGCGGCGCGGTAGCGAGCCGCCCCCGGTCTCCCGGTCCTCGATGTGCACGGGCCGCCCCAGCAGACCGGTCAGCCGGACCACACCGGGCACCGCCAGCGCGGCGACCGCCGGGAGGGTCTCGTCGCCCAGTCCCGCCTCCACGAGACGCGGCGGCTCGGGCGCCCGTACGGGGGAACGTTCCGCGTCCTCGTCCAGCAGGGCCGTCACCCGCAGGTCCACCTCGCCGATCTCCAACCCCAGCAGCCCCGTGGCCGCCCCGGCGAGTGCCGTGCGCAGCAGCTCCGCCGTCACCGGCAGCGGCTGTGCGGGCGTGGCCTCGAACTCGGCCGCGAGTCGCAGCGGGCCGGGCGGCAGCGCGCTCGGCGGCGCCGGGACGGCGGGCTCGTGCGTGTCCTCCGGACGGGCGAGCCCGATGCGCACCGTCCCCAGCCGTACGCCCCGGAGGTCCTCGGCGGCGGCCCGCAGCACCGTCCGGGCCGCCTCCTCGGAGATCCACGCTCCGTCCCGCGGCCCGCCCAGGGGCAGCAGCCTGCCCAGCCGCAGCTGATGCCGCACCGTCCGTGCCCACTGCTCCGCCGTCATTCCTCCAGCCTGCCGCATCTCCGGCGCGCGATCGCGCCACCGCGCTTACGGTGGTCGAAGGAGGACGACCGAAAGGGGTGACGGCGATGACCGACATGACGCAGAGCACCGAGGTGGAGCCGCAGGCGCAGCTTCACAAGACCACCAGGCGCGGCGGCGGCGACCCGGCGAACCGTGGGCGGACCACTATCGCCGACGGGGTCGTGGAGAAGATCGCCGGGCTCGCGGCACGGGACGTCCTGGGCGTCCACGCCATGGGCAGCGGGCTGAGCCGAACCTTCGGGGCGGTACGGGACCGGGTGCCCGGCGGTTCCAAGTCCGCCACACGCGGGGTCAAGGTCGAGGTCGGCGAGGTGCAGACCGCGCTCGACCTGGAGATCGTCGTCGACTACGGCGTCTCGATCGCGGACGTGGCCAAGGCGGTGCGGGAGAACGTCATCGCCGCGGTGGAGCGGATGACCGGCCTGGAGGTCGTCGAGGTCAATGTCGCGGTGAGCGATGTGAAGCTGCCCGACGAGGAGGACGAGGAGCCGGAGTCGCGGCTGCAATAGCCGGCCCACAGCTTGAGGGACCTTTAGGGAGCGCACGATGAGCATGGCCGTGGTCGGCATGATCGCCGGCATGGCGCTGGGCTTCGCGGGGTATTTCGGCGGGTTCGGTGCCTTCCTGCTGGTGGCGGCGCTGGGCGCCATCGGCTTCGTCGTCGGCCGGTTCCTGGAGGGGGACCTGGAGATCGGCGATCTCTTCCGTACCCGTGACGAGCGTCGCGACCGGCGGCGATGACGTCCGTGAGCAGCGAGGCCGGCGCGGCGGACGCGCTCAGCAGCCCCCTGACCGCGACCGCCGTTCCCCCCGGTGACCGAGGGGCGACGAGGATCGCCGACCGGGTGGTCGCGAAGGTCGCGGGACAGGCGGCCCGTGAGGCGCTCGGAAAACTCCCCGCCGCGGCGGAACCCCCGTACGCCACCGTCGTGGTCCACCACGAGAACGCCCGGATCCGCATGCACCTCGAACTCGACTACCCCTGCGACATCGGCGCGCGATGCCGTCAGGTGCGTCAGCACGTGGTCGAGCGGGTAGTCGCGTTGGTGGGCATGGAGGTGTCGGAGGTCGCCGTCCAGGTGGAGCGGCTGTATCCGGCACACGGCGCGGCACAGGGGAGGACGCGATGAGCGAGCCCCAGGGCTCGGAAGGCACCACACGGCGACTGCCGGTCATCGAGCGGGCGGCGGAACCGGACCGGCGCGATCCGGCCGCGTACGGACCGCCGCCCGTCCCGGACGCCGGGACGGGCGGCGGCGAGCGCCGCTTCTGGTCGGCGCGCAGGGTTCCGGCCGCCCTCGTCGCCCTGCTGCTCCTGCTCGGCGCGGGCATCTTCCTGTACGACATCGTGGCCGTCCGGGCCCATCGGCCGGCCATGCACTGGCGCCGCGAACTCTCCCGGCAACTCGCCGCACGCCCCCTGGACGACACCTGGGTCCTGATCGGCGCCGGCGTGGCCGCGGCCCTGGGCCTGTGGCTGATCGTCCTGGCCGCCACACCGGGTCTGCGCCGTGTCCTCCCGATGCGCCGCACCCACCCCGACGTCCGCGCCGGCCTCCACCGGGACGCGGCCGCCATGGTCCTGCGCGACCGGGCCATGGAGGTGGCCGGCGTCCAGTCCGCACGCGTACGGGTGAAGCGGACGAAGGCCGACGTCCGCGCGGTCTCCCACTTCCGCGAGCTGGACGACGTACGCGACGACCTGGACGTGACCCTCACCGAGGCGATCAGGGGACTGGGTCTGGCCCGGCCCCCCGCCCTGTCGGTGCACGTGACGCGGACGACCCGGAAGAAGGGCTGAGGCCGATGCTCAGGACCGTCAACCGCGTACTGCTCGCCCTGGTGGGCCTGGTCCTGCTCGTCGTCGGCGGCTCGGTGCTCGCCGTGGGCCTCGGCCTCGACCCGCCCTCCTGGTGGATCCACGACGGCAAGAAGGACGTCCTGCTGAGCGACGCGGAGCGCACCCGCTGGGACGGCGAGGGCTGGTGGTGGCCGACGGTCATCGCCGCACTGGCCCTCGTCGTGCTGCTGACCCTGTGGTGGCTGACGGCGGTACTGCGCAGGCGCCGGCTCACGGAGGTCCGCGTCAACACCGGCGACGGCGAGGGCGCCCTGCTGAGGGGGCGGGCCCTGGAGGCCGTACTCGAAGGCGACGCAGCCGAGTTGGACGGCGTCCAGCGGGCCCACGCCCACCTGACCGGCCGCCCGGACGCTCCCGGGACCCGCGTGCGACTCCTGCTGGAACCCCACGTGGACCCGGGAACGGCCCTGCATCACCTGACGGCCGGGGCCCTGGACCACGCCCGCAACTCGGCAGGCCTCGCGTCACTTCCGGCCGAGGTCCGCATGACCGGCGTCAAGCACAAGGCGGAAAGGGTCAGTTGAGAGTCCGCACCTAGAACCCGTGCCGCATGCCCCCGTCGACGGGCAGCATGACCCCGGTCAGATAGGAAGCGGCCGGCGACAGGAGGAAGGCCGCCACCCGCCCGAACTCCTCCGGCGTCCCGTACCGCCGCAACGGAATCCGGGACTCGTTCGCGGCCCGAGTGGCCTCCGGGTCCGCCGACATCCCGTCCAGCTCGCGCACGCGATCCGTGTCGATACGCGACGGCAGCAGCCCCACCACACGGATCCCGCGCGGCCCCAGCTCATCGGCGAGGGACTTCGCGAACCCGGCCAGGCCGGGCCGCAGCCCGTTCGAAATGGTCAGCCCCGGAATCGGCTCGTGCACGGACGCGGAGAGCACGAACCCGATGACACCCCCGGCTTCCAGTTCCGCCGCGGCCGCCCGAGCCAGCCGGACCGCTCCCAGGAACACGGACTCGAACGCGGACTGCCACTGCTCGTCCGTGTTGTCGGCGACGAAACCGGGCGGGGGCCCGCCCACGCTGATCAGCACCCCGTGGAAGCCCCCGAAGTGCTCCCGCGCGGTGGCGATCAGCCGCTCCGGCGCCGAGGGGTCGGCGTTGTCGACGGCCACCCCCACCGCGTCCGGTCCCAACTCCGCCGCCGCGGCGAGCGCGCCCTTCTCGTCCCGCCCGGTCACCACGACCTTCGCCCCGTCCGCGACCAGCGAACGCGCGGCCGCGTTGCCGAGCCCACGGGTCGCTCCGGTGACGACGTACACACGGTCCTTCAGTCCAAGATCCATGGTCCCTATCCTGCCTCCCCGCCCCCGAACAGAGTGAGGGCGGTGTTCACCAGCCCGATGTGGCTGAACGCCTGCGGGAAGTTGCCGAGCTGGGCGCCGGCCACGGGGTCGTACTCCTCGGACAGCAGCCCCACGTCGTTGGCCAGCCCCAGCAGCCGTTCGAAGAGGTCCCGCGCCTCCTTCGTACGGCCCGTCATGTGCAGGGCGTCGGCGAGCCAGAACGAGCACACCAGGAACGTGCCCTCGCCGCCGGGCAGCCCGTCGACGGGGGTCTCCGCGCCGCTGTACCGCCGTACCAGTCCGTTGTGCTCCAGCTCCGCGCGGATCGCGTCGATGGTGCCGACGACACGGGGATCGTCGGCGGGCAGGAAGCCGGCGCGGGGGATCAGCAGCAGGGACGCGTCGAGTTCGCGTGAGCCGTAGTACTGGGTGAAGGTGTTGCGTCCGGGGTCGTAGCCCTTCTCGCAGACCTCGTGGTGCACCTCGTCGCGCAGCGCGCGCCAGCCGTCCAGGTCGCCCCGCAGCTCCGGGAAGGCCTCCAGGGCGCGCACGGCGCGGTCGGCGGCGACCCACACCATCACTTTCGAGTGGACGAAGTCGCGGCGGACGCCGCGCACCTCCCACAGCCCCTCGTCCGGCTGCCGCCAGGAGGACCGGAGGAAGTCCAGCAGGACGCTCTGCAGGGACCACATGTGCGGTTTGGCGGGCAGGCCCGCCCGCCGGGCCAGCGACAGCGAGTCCATGACCTCGCCGTACACGTCCAGCTGGAGCTGTTTCACGGCCTCGTTGCCGATGCGTACCGGCCGGGAGCCGCCGAAACCGGACAGCCACGGCAACTCGAACTCGGGCAGCCGCCGTTCGCCCGCGACGCCGTACATGATCTGGAGGTCCGCCGGGTCGCCGGCGACCGCGCGCAGCAGCCAGTCCCGCCAGGCCTCGGCCTCCTCCAGATAGCCGCACTGTACGAGGGCGCCCAGGGTGAGCGTGGAGTCGCGCAGCCAGCAGTAGCGGTAGTCCCAGTTGCGCACGCCGCCCATCTCCTCCGGCAGCGAGGTCGTGGCCGCGGCCACGATGCCGCCGGTCGGCCGGTAGGTGAGCGCCTTCAGGGTGATCAGGGAACGGACCACGGCATCCCGGTGCGGACCCTCGTAGCGGCAGCGCGCCGACCACGCCTGCCAGTCGGCCACGCTGCTCTCGAGCGTCTCGAAGGGGTCGGTCAGCGGGGGGCGCGGCTCGTGCGAGGGGTGCCAGGTGAGGACGAACGCGACCTTCTCGCCGGCCTCGACGGTGAACTCCGAGTGCGTCGCGAAGTGCTCGCCCCAGGTGTGGACCGGGGGTTCGCTGCGCAGCCAGGTGGCGTCGGGTCCCGCGACGGCCACCCGCTGTCCGCCGGACCTGCGCACCCAGGGCACGATCGAGCCGTACTCGAAGCGCAGCCGCAGCGTGCTGCGCACGGTGACCCGGCCGGTGAGCCCCTCCACGACGCGTACGACGTCGGGGGCGACGTCGCGCTGCGGCATCAGGTCGGTGACGCGCACCGCGCCCTCGTCGGTCTCCCACTCGGTGTCCAGGACGAGGGTGCCGGGGCGGTACGCGCGTCTCGTGCACCGGTCCGCGTGCTTCGGGGCGATCCGCCAGTGGCCGTTCTCCTCGTCCCCGAGCAGTCTGGCGAAGCAGGCCGCCGAGTCGAAGCGGGGCAGGCACAGCCAGTCCACGGAGCCGTCCGTGCCTACCAGGGCGGCGGTCTGTTCGTCGCCGATGAGGGCGTAGTCCTCGATACGGGGGATCCGGGTGGCCGGTGGGGTTCGGGGGTGCACGCAGTGGCGCTTCCCGGCTGGTCGCGGGGGCAATCAGGGGTGGGGCCGGGGGAGTGACGCCGCCGTGCCGGAGAAGATCACTCCCGGGTGCGCGGGAGTCTGGTTCAGCACCCACAGTCCGATCAGCGTGGCCAGCGCGAACACGACCGCGATGAGGACGGTGAGGACGAGCCGGCGGCGGCGTTCCCGGCGCAGCCACTCGCCGCGTGCCGTGCGGTAGGCGTCGGGCGCCGCGTGCACCTTGCCCGCCAGCGCGGCGAGGGCCTCCTGGAGTTCCCGCTCGGTGCGGTCCGGACTCGCGTCGTTCATCATCGCCGGGCCTCCATCGCCTGGGTCAGGGCGGCGAGGCCGCGCGCCGTGTGGGTCTTGACGGAACCGCAGGAGATGCCCATCGCCGAGGCGATCTCGCTCTCCTTCAGCCCGAGCCAGTGCCGCAGCACCAGCGCCTCGCGCTGCCGGGCGGGCAGCTGCTGGAGCGCGTCGATGAGGACGCGCTGGTCGTCGTGGAGGAGCGCGGTGCTCTCGGCGGAGGCGACGAGCTCGTCCGTTCTCGTCGGGGGATTCTCCACGTGCTTGCGGGCCACCTGGAGGTGGCGTATCCGCATCCGCGTCAGATTGCAGACGGTGGAGCGCAGATAGGCCTCCGCGGCCTCGGTGTCGCGCAGGCGCCGCCACTTCCGGTAGATCTGGTAGTAGGCCTCGGCGACCACGTTCTCCGGGTCGTCGGCGCCGAGCAGCACGGCGAGGCGGAGCATGGAGGCGTAGTGCAGCTCGAAAAGGTGGGCCACACCGGCCTCGCGCTCCAGTTCGGCCGGGTCGGCCGCCGCGGGGGCGAGCGGGGCGGGCACGGGGGTGCCGGCTCTCAGGTGCTGTCTCACGGGTTGTTCGCTCCCGTCTCGGGGCGCCGCCTGACGGTCAGGCGCGACGGTAGGTCGGTCAGGTCGGCGCCGCGCGGGACGCCGAGCCGTTCGAGGGCCGCGGTTCCGGCCAGGGCGACGGTCAGATTGAGCAGGAGGGCGACGAGACCGGCGTAGACCTGGAAGGGCCCGCTGCCGAGCGAGGAGAAGCCCTCGCGGACGACGAGGAAGGTGCCGGCCAGCATGCCCGCGCCCCACCCGGCGAGCAGCGCCCGCGGATGCAGCCGCCCGGTGAACAGGCCCACGGCGACAGCCGGGAAGATCTGCAGGATCCAGACCCCGCCGAGGAGCTGGAGGTTGACGGCGTCCTGGTCGCGCAGCCCGAACACGAACGCCACCGCGCCCACCTTCGCCGTCAGCGACACCGCCTTGGCGATCCGCACCTGCCGTTTGGGCGTGGCCGTGGGGTGCACGTACTCGACGTAGACGTTGCGCACGAAGCTGGTGGCCGCCGCGATCGACATCACCGCGGCCGGCACCAGGGCCCCCACGGTGATCGCGCCGAACACCAGCCCGGCCAGGGGCCCCGGCATCAACCGGTCCACCAGCATCGGTACGGCGGTCTCGGCACCGCCCTCCGGTGCTCGGACGCCCGCCGCGAGCGCCGCGATGCCGAGGAACCCGAAGAGGGCGAGCAGCCCCGTCCAGGCGGGCAGGGCCACGGCGACCTTGCGCAGGGTGCGCGGGCCGTCGGCGGCGAACCCGGCGGTCAGGACGTGCGGGTACATCAGCAGGGCGAGCGCGGAGCCGAGGGCGAGGGTGGCGTAGGTGGGCTGCTGCTCGGGGGAGAGGAGCAGGGCCGGTCCGCCCAGGCGCTCGGCGGCCCCGTCGAACACCGCGCCAGGACCGCCGAGCCGTTCCAGGACCAGCCAGGTGACGGCGGTGAGCGAGACGAAGACGGCGACCGCCTTGAGCGCCGAGATCACGGTGGGCGCCCGCAGCCCGTGCCGATAGGTGGCCACCGCGAGCCCCGCGAACAGCGCCACCATCACCAGGTCGCCCCTCGCGCCCCGCGGATACACGCCCCCGGCCGTCAGCACCGCCCGTATCCCGAGCAGCTGGAGCGCCAGATACGGCATGGTCGCCAAAATCCCGGTCAGCGCGACCACCAGGGCCAGCGGCGGCGAACCGTAGCGGCCGCGCACAAAGTCGGCGGCGGTGATGTAGCCGTGCCGGCGGGCCACCTCGCCCAGGCGGCTGAGCAGCACGAAGGCGATCGGGCACACGATCACCGTGTACGGCACCGCGAAGAACGCGGCCCCGCCGTTGCCGTACGCCAGTCCCGGCACCGCGGTGAAGGTGTACGCGGTGAAGATCGTGCCGCCCAGCAGCAGCCAGGTCCACACCGGGCCGAGGCTGCGGTCGGCCAGCGCCCAGCCCTCCAGGGACGGCAACCGGTCGCTGGGGCGCAGCCGGCGCGCGGTCACGGCGAGCAGCGACGCTCCGCCGATCACGGCGAGGAACGTCGCGGTCATGGCGCTGTCGGCCATGGTCACCGTCCTTGGTGTGTCTGTGCCCTCGCGCTTAAGTTGCGCGGGCCGCCGGTTCGGATGACGGACACCGGCGGGAAATCTCCTCGGAATTCGCTGTCAACCGTCCGCGGGAGGTGGGCAACTCTTGCACAGACCGACAGCGATGGGGAGAGGAGCGCAGGTCATGGCACGGACCGGTCATCACCGGCTACGGCGCGTCGCGATCGCCGTGCTGCTTCTCGCCCCGGCCGCGGGACTGTTGTGGGTCCCGATGTATGCCGGTGCGGAGCCGCGTCTGGCGGGCACGCCGTTCTTCTACTGGTACCAGCTCGCCTGGGTGCCGGGGTGCGGTCTGTGCCTGCTCGCCGCGTATGCGCTGTCGGAGCGACATCGCCGCTGAGTCTCTTTCTGTCTTTCCCGTTCCACCGTTTCCGGTGAGGAGCCGCCATGCCCGAGACCGTCCTTCAGTCTGCTCTCAAGGTGCCCGAAAAATCTCGTATGTCACCTAGGTCGATCCTGCTGTGGGCCGTCGTCGCGCTGCTCGGCGCGGCCGCCTGGGGCGTGCTCGCGCTGGCCCGGGGCGAGAAGATCTCCGCGGTCTGGCTGGTCGTCGCCGCGCTCGGCTCGTACGCGATCGCCTACCGCTTCTACTCCCGCTTCATCTCCCGCCGGGTCCTCGAACCGGACGACCGCCGTGCCACCCCGGCCGAACGCCTCGAGGACGGCGTCGACTTCCACCCCACGGACAAGCGGGTCCTCCTCGGCCACCACTTCGCGGCGATCGCGGGCGCCGGACCGCTGGTCGGCCCGGTGCTGGCGGCCCAGATGGGCTACCTGCCCGGCACCCTGTGGATCGTCGCCGGAGTGATCTTCGCGGGGGCGGTGCAGGACATGGTGGTTCTCTTCCTGTCCATGCGCCGGGACGGCACGTCGCTCGGGCAACTGGCCCGGGACGAGATCGGCCGGCTGGGCGGGGCGGCCGCGCTGGTCGCGGTCTTCGCCATCATGATCATTCTGCTGGGCGTGCTGGCCCTGGTCGTGGTCAACGCCCTCGCGCACTCCCCGTGGGGCACCTTCTCCGTCGCCATGACGATGCCGATCGCCCTGTTCATGGGCTTCTGGATGCACCGCATCCGCCCCGGCCGGGTCGTGGAGACCAGCTTCATCGGCGTCGCGCTGCTGCTGCTCGCGATCGTCGGCGGCAGCTGGGTCCAGAACTCCTCGCTGGCCTCCACCTTCACCCTCAGCCCGACGACCCTGGTCTTCTGCCTGGTCGGCTACGGCTTCGTGGCATCCGTCCTCCCGGTCTGGATGCTCCTGGCCCCCCGCGACTACCTCTCCACCTTCATGAAGATCGGCACGATCGCGCTGCTCGCGGTGGGGGTCGTGGTCGCCGCCCCGGTGCTGCGCGCGGACGCGGTGAGCGACTTCGCGACCTCGGGCGCCGGGCCGGTGTTCGCGGGTTCCCTGTTCCCCTTCCTGTTCATCACCATCGCCTGCGGCGCGCTGTCCGGCTTCCACGCGCTGGTCTCCTCCGGTACGACGCCGAAGCTGATCCGGAAGGAGTCGCAGGTCCGCCTCATCGGGTACGGCGCCATGCTGATGGAGTCGTTCGTCGCGATCATGGCGCTCATCGCGGCGGCGACCCTGGAGCCCGGCCTGTACTACGCGATGAACGCCCCGGCGGGACTGCTGGGCGCGACGGCCCAGTCGGCGTCGCACGCCGTGGCCGGCCTCGGCTTCACCATCACGCCGGAACAGCTCACGCAGGCCGCCAAGGCGGTCGAGGAACAGTCGCTGATCGCCCGCTCCGGAGGAGCCCCGACCCTCGCGGTCGGCATGTCGGAGATCTTCTCCGGGGTGTTCGGGGGCACCGCCATGAAGGCCTTCTGGTACCACTTCGCGATCATGTTCGAGGCGCTGTTCATCCTGACGACGGTGGACGCGGGCACGCGTGTCGGCCGCTTCATGCTGCAGGACATGCTCGGCAACGTGTGGAAGCCGGTCGGCCGGGTCAACTGGAAGCCGGGCATCTGGCTGTGCAGCGCCCTGGTGGTGGCGGCCTGGGGCTACTTCCTCTACACCGGCGCCACCGACCCCCTGGGCGGAATCAACCAGCTCTTCCCGCTCTTCGGCATCGCGAACCAGCTGCTGGCGGCGATCGCGCTGGCCGTGTGCACCACGGTCCTCGTCAAGTCCGGGAAGCTGCGGTGGGCGTGGGTCACCGGGGTCCCACTGGCCTGGGTGGTCGCGGTCACCTTCACCGCGGGCTGGCAGAAGATCTTCTCCGGCGATCCGCGGGTCGGGTTCTTCGCCCAGCGGGCCAAGTACGCGGACGGCATCGACGCGGGCCAGGTTCTCGCGCCCGCCAAGACGCTCGACGACATGCACACGGTGGTCACCAACTCCACGGTCGACGGGGTGCTGATCGCCGTGTTCCTGCTGCTGGTCGCGGTCGTCATCGTCAACGCGGGGGTGGTGTGCGTGCGGGTGGTCCGGGCGCCGGGGACGCTGCCGACCACCGAGGCACCGTACGTCGAGTCGCGGATCGACGTGCCCGAGCGGGCCGGTGAGGAGCTGGTGGGGGTGCGCTCGTGACGCTGACGCTGACGGTGACGGCGCGGCGGTGGGCGGGGGCCGTCCGGTGGTACCTGCGGGAGCTGACCGGCGAGGCGGAGTACGACCGCTACCGCGAGCGGCATCTGCGCCACCATCCGCGCGCGCCGGTCCCCACCCGGCGGGAGTACGAGGTGCTGCGCACCCGGCACCGGGAGGCTCACCCGCAGGGGCGGTGCTGCTGACGCCGCCGTCGTGGACCACGGGGCGGGCACCCCGCCCGCCCCTCTCACCTTTCGGGACCGAGATGTTCAGACGCCGTACCGCCCTGCAGGTCCACCCCGCCCTCGACGACGACGCGCTGCACGCGACGCTGACGGAACTCCGGCCCACCCTTCAGCTGCACGGCCTCGGCGCCGGTTCCAGCCGTCCGCTCTGGCAGCCGGTAGCCCAGTTGCTGCGGGACACGGGGAGGGACTGGGACCGCCGGTGGCACCGGATGTCCGTACTGGCGGACCACTTGCCGGTCCCGGTGTGCCGGCGGTGGATCGGCGAACGCCCCGACGACGGGGACGCGCTGGTGCTGTGGGCCTGTGTCCGGTGCGCGCGGCGGGCCTCGGTCGACGGATGGGGCGACGGAGGGGCCGCCGTCCAGGACGCCGAGCGGGCCTGCCTGCGCGCCGCCGAGGTCTGCCCCGACGATCCGACGCCCTGGCTGGCCCTCCTCGGGCTGATGCACTCCCTCGCCGTGCCGGCCCGGGACACCGTGCCCGTGTGGACGGAGGCCGTCACGCGGGCCCCGTGGCACCGGGGCGCCTACCACCTGCTGCTGAGCTGCCTGTCCCCGCGCGGACAGGGCTCGGTCGCCGACATGATGGACTTCGCGGGTCAGGCCGCCGCTCGCGCCCCGTACGGTTCACCGCTCGCCCTGCTCCCCGTGGCGGCCCGCGTCGAACTCGTTGCCCACCGGCAGCGGCAGATGTCCCTCGGGGCCGACAGCCACTGGAACGAACCCAGGGCCCGCGCGGAGATCGAGTGGGCCCTGACCGACTGGTTCCACACCGCGGCCCCACCGCACGCCGAGGCCGTCGCCGACCTCAACATCCTGGCCTTCGCACTGGCCCGCACGCACCGCCCGACCGACGCGGCCCCCGTGTTCCGGCGCATCGGCCGCCACATGACCCCACACCCGTGGGAACTGCTGCCCGAGCCGGAACGGACGTTTCTGTATTGGCGCGACCGCGAGGGCGGGTGAGGCAGTGGGCCATGCCGGGGTGGGGCGGAGGGTGATGCCGTGACGGGTGCTGTCAGGGGCGGGTCGGCGGGCCGGGGTGTCACACCGCGGCCGGCTCCGCATCCGTCGCGTCTTCCCGCTCCGCCTTCTCCCGGCGGTCGCGGAGTTCGCGCCGCACCAGGACGACCCACCCGATCGGAACGCCGACGGAGAACAGCCACCACTGGATGGCGTAGGCGTAGTTCAGCGCGGCGTCCTCCTTGCCGGGATCGGCGCCGATCAGTTCCGGGCTGTCACCCTTCGGCTCGGGTGCCGTCTGGGCGATGTAGCCGCCGAGCACCGTGGCACCCAGCCGCTCGGCCTCCTGCTCGCTGTTGATCAGCATGATCTGCCGGTCGGGCAGTCCCTTGAGGTTCTTGATACCGCTTGCCGCGGTCGTCTCGTCCGGCATCAGCCGCCCGGTGACGGTGATCTCGCCCTTCGGGGGAGTGGGGATCTTCGGGAACACGGTCTGGCTGGGACCGTTCGCGGGGATCCAGCCGCGGTTGACCAGCAGCACCTTGCCGTCGTCGAGGACGAAGGGGGTCAGGACGTGGTAGCCGACCTCGTCGTCGGAGTTGGTGCGACGCCGGACCACGACCTCGTCGTCGGCGTCGAAGTGACCCTTCGCGGTCACGCTGCGGTACCGGTCGTGCGTGGTGACCGTGTGTCCGGGCGAGGTCATCCGCTCCACGGGCACCGGCTTCGCGGACAGCGCCTCGGAGACCAGCTGGTTGCGGGCGGTGCGCAACTCGTAGCGGTGCATCTGCCAAATGCCCAGCCTGATCATCGTGGGGATGAGGAGGAGGGCGACCAGCGTGAGGATCACCCACTGCCGGGACAACAGGAAGCGGTACACCCCACGACCGTACAACTCGGACGACGCGGGGCTCGCACAGGGGTGTGGTCGGGCCCGGTCGACGATGCCCACCCGATGGAGCGCTGTCGGCTTGCGAGTGCCGGGCCCGCCCCTGACGATTCGGCTTATGACACGTTGCGAAGTGTGTGGGAACGACTACGACCTGGCGTTCACCGTCGAGACCCGGGACGGGGCACGCCACGTCTTCGACTCGTTCGCCTGCGCGATCCACCGCATGGCACCCATCTGCGAGCACTGCCGGGTGCAGATCATCGGCCAGGGCGTCGAGGTGGACGGTCACTGGTTCTGCGGCGCGCACTGTGCCCGCTCGGAGGGCAAGGTCGGCATCGTGGACAAGGTCGGCTCCGCTGTGTGACCGACACCGAGGGGGTGGCGAACCCGCCGGCCCCCTCGTTTCGTCGTACGCCCGTCGCGTCGCCAGGCGGGGACGGGGACGGGGACGGGGACGGCGGTGAGGAGAGGCCGGGGATGACGGGCCTGCCCGCCGCCGCCCGGCAGGAGCGCGAGCGGCTCCTCGTCACCGCGGTGCTCGCCTTCCCTGTCCGGACGGCCCTGCCGCGAGCCTCCGGCCCGCGCGTTTGGCCCAGGGCCGGTCCTGGGCGTTCTCACCCCGGACCTCCTCGCCGGCCTCCGCCCGGCGGACGCCGGTCCGTGTGCGGAGGCCGGGGGCCCCTCAAGTGGTCGTAACTCTGGATGAGTTGGTTCCCACGGCTCCGGAGCGAGAGGAAGCATCGGGTGCGCATCGGCGCACGGCCGCCCGGACCGCGCTCCCGCCGGTCCGCACGCAAGCGCGTCGCGTCCTGCACGCGGGGTATGCCTTGGCCACGCCCGCAGACCTGGCGGGCGGCACCCATCCGACCGTCCGGTCTCCCCGTGAAAGGCAGTTCACGATGAGTGACACCAACGCACTGGAACCGCTGGCGACCTTCTGTGGCGAGTGCGACTGCGGCTGCCCGCAGCTGTTCGTCGACCCGAGTGCCCCCGCGGAGCGCCGCGTCCTGCTCACCGACGACTTCGGCCAGCGCGTCCAGATGAGCGCCGACCAGTTCGCCTCGCTGGTGGAGGAGGCCAAGGCCGGAAAGCTGGACGGCATCGCCATCGCCTGACCGACCCGGCGCACCGGCCCCCACCGCCGATACCGCGGCCTCGACCCGTACATGTCCGTACGGTCATCCTCCCGACGCCGGCTCCACGTCGCGGAGGAGCTGCCCGAAGGCCGCCTCGTCGACGACCGGTGTGCCGAACTGCCGGGCCTTGACCACCTTGGACGTGTTCGAGTCCGGGTCGTTGGTGACGAGCAGACTGGTCAGCCGGGAAATGCTGGTGGCGACATGCAGCCCGGCCTCGATCGCCCGGTCCTCCAGGAGGTCGCGCTCGGTCGAGGTGTCCCCGGAGAAGGCGATCCGCATGCCCTGTTTGAGCGGTTTGCCGTCCTCGTACCGCCCCGGGTTGGGGTAGGGGCACGCGGGCCGCTTGCGCGCGGGCCGCCAACTGGTCGGACGGTAACCGCTGTAGCCCGACGACTGCCGCGGCACCGCCCGGTCCGTCCACTCGGTTAGCGGTCGGCACTCGTGCAGCGGCAGCCGCACGCTTCGCGCGGCGGCGGCCCGCAGGCTCGGCCGGAACGCCTCCGCGAGCACACGCGCGTCGTCGAGGGCATGGTGCGCCTGCCGCTGCACGACGCCGAAGTGGGCCGCCAGCGACTCCAGTTTGTGGTTGGGCAGCGGCAGACCGAGCTCCTTCGACAGGACGATGGTGCACAGCCGCTGACTCACCGGCGCCGCCCGGCCCGCGCGCGCGTACTCACGGGCGATCATCTGCCAGTCGAAGACGGCGTTGTGCGCGACGAGCACGCGACCGTCGAGACGGGCCGAGAACTCGTCGGCGATGTCCGGGAAGAGCGGGGCGCCTTCGAGTGTCTCGCTCGTCAGCCCGTGGATCCACACGGGGCCCGGGTCGCGCTCCGGATTGACCAGCGTGTACCAGTGGTCCTCGACCTCGCCGCGCGCGTCCAGTCGGTAGACGGCCGCGGAGATTATCCGGTCGTCGCGGGCCAGGCCGGTGGTCTCCACGTCGACGACCGCGTATCCGTGCGGATACGCGGCCGGCCACGCTGCGGGGGAGGACGCTGCGGTCGTCTGGTCTTCGAGCATGGTTCACGAGGATACGGGCCACGACTGACAGTCCCTCACGGCGGCGTCGGTACCGGGCTCGCGACGACCGGGGTGCGATCCTCCGGGGATGACCGAAGAGGGTGCGAGCACATCGGCGCACGACGAGGCACACGGCGGTGGGCTCGGCGCCCGCCTCAACTGGCTGCGCGCGGCCGTTCTCGGCGCGAACGACGGCATCGTCTCCACGGCGGGCCTCGTCGTCGGCGTGGCCGGCGCGACGAGCGACCGCGCGGCATTGCTGACGGCGGGTCTGGCGGGCCTGCTGGCCGGCTCGATGTCCATGGCGGCCGGGGAATACGTGTCCGTGTCCACCCAGCGCGACTCCGAGATGGCCGCGCTGGCCGTGGAGAAACGGGAACTTCGCGAACGGCCGGAGGCGGAGCTGGAGGAGTTGACGGGGCTTCTGGAGGAACGGGGTCTGTCCCGTGACGTGGCCCACGAGGCGGCGGAACAACTGACGGAACGTGACGCGCTGCGGGCTCACGCACGCGTGGAGCTCGGCATCGACCCGGACGAACTGACCAACCCCTGGCATGCGGCCTGGGCGAGCTTCCTGGCGTTCACCGCGGGGGCGTTGCTGCCGCTGCTCGCCATCGTGTTGCCGTCGGCGGGGTGGCGGGTGCCGGTGACCGTGGTGTCGGTGGTGGCGGCGTTGGTGCTGACCGGGTGGAGCAGCGCGCGGTTGGGTGCCGCGCACGCGGGGCGCGCGGTGGTGCGGAACGTGGCGGGCGGGTTGTTGGCGATGGGGGTCACGTACGGGGTGGGGGTGTTGTTGGGGGCGGCGGGGGTCGGCTGACGCCCCGGCGCAGCAGCTGGCGTCACCGCCCGTCGGCTTCCCTTGGCGGAGATCGCCAAGAAGCAAGCGCGTACCACCGGTAATACTTGTGGGTAACAACGTCTAGCCCCGCCCGACCGGCGGTTCTACGGTGCACGCATGCCGAACCTCCCCGATGTCGTGGTCTGGTCCATACCCGCCTTCGTGCTGCTCACCGTCATCGAGATGATCAGCGTCCGGGTCCATCCCGACGAGGACGCGGCCGGCTACGAGACGAAGGACGCCGCCACCAGCATCGGCATGGGGCTCGGCAGCCTCTTCTTCGACTTCCTCTGGAAGATCCCGATCGTCGCCGTCTACACCGCCCTGTACGAGTTCACCCCGCTGCGCGTACCCGTCCTGTGGTGGACGGTCCCCCTGATGCTGCTCGGGCAGGACTTCTTCTACTACTGGTCCCACCGCGGCCACCACGTCATCCGCATCCTGTGGGCCTGTCACGTCGTCCACCACTCCAGCCGGAAGTTCAACCTCACCACCGCGCTGCGCCAGCCCTGGACGACCCTGACCGTCTGGCCGTTCTACGTCCCCCTCGTCGCCGCCGGAGTCCACCCGGCCGCGCTCGCCTTCTGCTCCTCCGCGAACCTCGTCTACCAGTTCTGGATCCACACCGAACGCATCGACAAGATGTCCCGCTGGTTCGAGTTCGTCTTCAACACCCCGTCCCACCACCGCGTCCACCACGCCTCCCAGGGTGGCTACCTGGACCGCAACTTCGGCGGCATCCTCATCGTCTGGGACCGGCTCTTCGGCTCGTTCGTCGCCGAGACCGAACGGCCCGTCTATGGGTTGACCAAGAACATCAACACGTTCAACCCGG
This sequence comes from Streptomyces sp. NPDC102270, assembly GCF_044766405.1. NCBI lineage: Bacteria > Bacillati > Actinomycetota > Actinomycetes > Kitasatosporales > Streptomycetaceae > Streptomyces > Streptomyces sp. NPDC102270. The sequence continues at coordinate 453,628 of NZ_JBIWLX010000006.1, forward strand.
TCAAGGTGGCCACTCATGAGTACGTGGCGATCATCAAGGACGTCAGGAAGGCCCGGAGTTGGCGTGAGCGGGCCGGGCGGGTGTTCGGCGGGCCGGGGTGGCAGCCGTCGCGATCGGCGGAATCGGCCCCGGCGTCGGAACAGGGTCAGGGACAGGAACCGGAACCGGCTTCGGCCGGAGGGAGCGCGGCCGCGTGAGAGCCCGGCCCGGGCTATGGGCGCGCGGGCGTGGCCTCGTGGGGCGGCAGGGGCGCGGGCGAGTGCACACCGGGCGGGAGGAGCGTGACCGAAGCCGTCCCGAGCGGCGGGCGTCCATACGCGCGCCATCCGGGCGGGGACCGCGCGCGCGTTCCCTCGCTGCGCTTCTGCTCGCCTGCCTCGCCGCCGCCACCCTCACCGACCTCGTTTCCCTGGCCGTCGGCTTCGGCGGCGGCCATGTCGTCGCCAAGCCTCTGCTCATGCCGCTCCTCGCGACCTGGGCGGCCGTCCGAGGCATACCGCGCCTCCTCGTCATCGCGCTCCTGTGCGGTTGGGGAGGTGACGTCCTCCTGCTGTCCAACACCGGTCCGGCCTTCCTCGCCGGCATGGCTTGTTTCGCCGCGGGCCACGTCTGCTACATCGCGCTCTTTCGGGGTTACGGCACGCCACGCACGCGTGCCCTCCTCCCGGCCCCCGTCTACGCCCTCTCCCTCGTCACCATGGTCGCCCTCCTGTGGCCGGGCCTGCCGGCGGACCTCCGCATCCCCGTCGCCGGCTACAGCACCCTGCTCGTGACCATGGCGTACACCGCCGCCCGGCTCGGCATCCTCACCGGACTCGGCGGCGTGCTCTTCCTTCTCTCGGACACCCTCATCGCGACCGGCGTCGCCGACTGGCCCCAGCTCCCACGACCCGAGTTCTGGATCATGCTCACGTATGTCGCCGCGCAGTTCCTGCTGGCCAGTGGCGTACGACGAGCCCTCGAAGCGTGTCCGGGACCGATGGCGACGTACGGTGAGATCCGCTCGACCACTCCCTGAACGCAGGTGGTCCGACAGCGTCCGCATCTCCCGCGACGGCGGCGCGCAGCCCTCACCAGTGGATCGGCAACGGCAGCGCCGTCAGCAGCCCCGACACCAGCACCACCAGCCCCAGGGCCACGACCTCCACGCGCGCGGGGGCACAGGCGGTCAGCGGGTCGGGGGAGCGGCGCAGCCGGGTGCGGGCCCACAGGGCGAGCACGGCGACGACCGCCACGAGGAGCACCTTGGCGAGCAGCGTGCGCCCGTAGGCCGTGTCCGTCAGCTGCTCCAGGATGGTGCCGAGCGGCATCCGGCGCAGCGAACTCCACACCCCGGTCGCGGAGATGGCGGCGAGCAATACGGCTGCCACGCGCGCGTAGAGCCCGAGCAGCGCCGCGCCCTGCTCCGCGGGGCCCCAGTGGCGCAGCGTCCGCAACACATGCAGCAGTCCGCCCGCCCACAGCGCCGCGCACGTGAGGTGAACCAGCGTCAGCCCGGAGCCGACCAGCGGGCTGTGCTCGGTCACGGGATGCGCGCGCAGGGCCTCCGCCGCCATCACGGCGGACAGGGGCCACACCTGGACGGTCGGGCGGCCCGAGCGGGCGCACAGACCGGCCAGCAGGAACGCGTTGACCTCCAGCAGGGCCAACTTGCCGTCCCGCGACGCGTACAGGCCGCCGACATCGATCGCGGAGAGGCTGTGGGGCACCAGATTGCCGGTCGCCACGACCGACGCCAGGCCCAGCGCGGCGAGGAACCCGGCGGCGGCCGCCCAGAGAGCCCAGGAGCGCGGAACGTCCGGGGGAGTGCCGGGCACCGAGCGCGCCAGCCGCCCCACGAACAGCTCGCCCAGCGGTACGCACAACGCCAGGAACAACACCGCTCGCAGCAGGGCCACTCCGCCGGCCCCGGGCGCGCCGGCCTCCCCGGTGCCGTGCAGCGCGGCGGACGGCCCGAGCAGCGGTGTCGCCACGGCCACCATCGCCAGGACGAGGACGGCGACCGGCCGGCCGGTGCCGGCGCGCCGTGCGGGGCCGCTCGCGTCGGTCACCGCGGAGGGGGATCTGGGCAACGTCACCGTACGATCTTGACCACAACGGACAGAAACGGGCAACTGCAGGGAAACAAGTGGTGGTACGGCATTCCACCCATACACACGCTTCCGGTGCCGCTGTCGGTTCCGGCCGGGTCAACGCCAGCCCGGAGCGTCCGTCCCCCACGGCACCGGCGGCCGGTCCCAGTCCGTCGGGCCGCCCTCGAAGGCGACCGGCGACAGCGCGTACCGCAGCCGCCCGAGCGCGCTGTCCGTCTCCGACAACCAGGGCCCGGGACCGTCGTAGGAACCGCTCCCCGCATCTCCCGCGGCCAGGTCGCCCATGCCGTCCACACCGTCCGTCAGCCACCGGGCCGTTCGCGCGAGCGCCAGCCGCACGAACCGGCTCCCGCCCTCGTACGACTGCTCGGTCAGCGCCCGCAGCACGGCTGCCGCCAGCAGATAGCCCGTGCCGTGGTCGAGGGCCTGTGCGGGCAGCGCGCCCGGCTGCTCCGCCGAACCCTCCAGCACCGCGATCCCGGTGGCTGCCTGCACGAGGCTGTCGAAGCCCCGCCGCAGCTGCCAGGGCCCGTACGCGCCCCACGCCGACAACTGCGCGACGACCACCCCCGGCCGCCGCTCCGCCAGCGCCTCGGCGGACAGCCCGAACCGGTCCAGCGCACCCGGTCGGTACCCGGTGACGACCACGTCAGCCGCCTGGAGCAGGTCCTCGAAGGTCTGCCGGTCGGTGGCCAGGTCGAGCGTCGCCGACCGCTTCCCGAAGCCGGTGTCGGCGTGCTGGTCCGGCAGTTCGGGGAGCTGGGGTGCGTCCAGGCGCAGGACGTCCGCGCCGAGCAGGGCGAGCGTGCGGGTGGCGACCGGGCCCGCGAGGACCCGTGTCAGGTCCAGGACCCGCAGGCCGGCGGCCGGCAGCAGGGGAGAGGTGCCGACCGGCGCGAAGGTACGCGCGCGTGCCGTGTCCAGCCGCCCTCGTTCGACCAGCGGCCGTTTCGCCACCTCGGCCGCCTGCGGGTGTGCGGCCCACTCCTCGGGAGAGCGCAGGGCGACGGCCAGACCCCCGGCCGCGTACACGGCTTCCTCGACGTCCAAGGCGGACCGCTCGGCGAGGGCCGCTTCGACGGCCGCCGTGTCCTCCGGTACTCCCAGCGCGTCGAGCAGCCGTGTCCGGTGGTGCGGGTAATTGGCGTGCGTCCGCACCCACCCGTCCGCCGTCCGCCAGAACCGGGACAGCGGTGCGAAGGTGACCGGCGCGCGCCCCTTGACCGACAGGTGACGCTCGCTCAGGAAGGCGGTGGCGACCGCACCGTCGTCCACCAAGACGGTCGGCACCTCGGCGAGGCCGGCCCGCCGCGCCCCGAGTTCGGCGGCGGCCAGCGCGCACTCACCCACACAGGCCCGCGCCAGGTCCTGCACGGGAAGGCGCCCCTGAAGAGCGCCCTCCCGCCTCACGAACTTGATTGAAGTCATGACTGTACTATCCAGTATTGACTCAATCAATATATGGACGAATCCTGATTGTCCTGTACTGCTACTTCGTCACCGCGTCCAGTGCGTCCACCGTGCCCCAGCCGTAGAAGCCGTTGCGGTTCTTGGACCCCTCGCACACCGCGTCGACCTTGCCGTCGCCGTTGATGTCGTACGGGTCCGTGCACGGCGTGGCGTCCGCCTCGGCGTACAGCAGCGCCTTCACCAGGGCCGGCGGGGCGTACGGGTGCGTCGACTTGATCAGGGCGGCCACGGCCGCGGCGTGCGGCGAGGCCATCGACGTACCGGCCATGTAGCCCCACTTGCCGCCGGGCAGCGTGCCCAGGATCAGACCGCTGGTCGCGGGCGGCGCGGGCGTCTGGTACGCCGTGGAGTCACCGCCGGGCGCGGCGACGTCGATGACGCCCAGGCCGTGGTTGGAGAAGGACGACTTGATGCCCTTGGCGCCGGTCGACGCGACCGTCACGACCCCCGGAAGCTGGGTCGGTATGTCGAAGCACTCCGACGGGTCGATCACCCGGTCCGACGGCGTGCCGTCGTTCGGCGAGACCGGGTCGGTGATCTCGTCCGCCGCGAGGTCGTAGTTCTCGTTGCCGGCCGCGGCCACGTTGACCACGCCCCGCTTCTCCGCGTACCGCGAGGCCCGGGTGACCGCGTCGACGAGGGCCTTCTGGTCCGGGTCGTCGGTGCAGTTGAAGTACCACGGGTCGGTGTAATAGCTGTTGTTGGTGACGTCGACGCCGTGCGTGGCCGCCCACATGAAGCCGCAGACCACGGCCTCCGTGTAGAAGTAGCCGTCGGTGGTCGACACCTTGATGCCCGCCACCTTCACACCGGGCGCCACGCCCGTCATGCCGACGCCGTTCTTGGCGGCCGCGATCTCACCGGCCACGTGCGTGCCGTGCGGGCTCTCCGCCGCGCTCGGCCGCCACGCCCCGTCGGTCGTGTCCGGCTTGCCCGTCACGCAGTTGACCGACGCGGCCCGGTCGAAGTTCGGCGCGAGGTCCGGGTGGGTGTCGTCCACACCGGTGTCGATCACGCCGACGGTCACCTTGCTGCTGCCGAGCGACTTCTCGTGCGCCTTGTCCGCCTTGATCGCGGGCAGGTCCCACTGCAACGACTCCAGCGGGTCCTGGCCGGCGTCGGCGGCGGCCTGCGCGGCGGTCATCTGCGCCGAACTGAGCGCCTTCGGCGTCCCCTCGTCGGTCGTCGACTGCGCGGGCAGCGGCGCGTTGCGCGTGTTGCCCGCCGACTCGACTCCGCGCACCTTGCGGATGGTCTTCGCGAAGTCGGGGTTCGACGAGTGGACGACGATCACGCCGATCTCGTCGTACGACGTCACGATCGTGCCGCCGGCCTTGGCGACGGCCTTCTTCACCTGGGCGGAAGGACCGTGCCCGGGGCGGACGTTGACGACGTAGCTGAGCGCCGTCCCGTCCGTGCCGGCGGCGGCGAGGACGTCGCTGACGGCGCCGGTGCGGGGCAGGCCGGTCGCGGACGCCGTGGCGCCCGGCAGGAAGGCCATGGCCGTCGCGATGGCCATACCGAGCGGGATCGCGAGCGTGCGCCGATAGCGCGGGTGGGGCCCTGTCATGGTGTGCATCTCTCCAGTTCGTTCTCGGTGCGAGCGGTGCGAGCGGTCCGTGCGGGTGCCGCCGGGTCGGGCGAAGTCTCGGGTCCGGCGCGTCACTTGACCGCGCGCAGCGCGTTGACGATGCCGAAGCCGTAGAACCCGTTGACCCGGGTGCCGCCCTCGCACACCGCGTCCTGCGTGCCGTCGCCGTTCTGGTCGTACGAGGCCGGGCAGCTCGTGGCGGTCGCCTCCGCCTTCAGCAGCGCCTGCAGCTGGGCCGGGCTCGCCTTGGGGTGCGTCGACTTCAGCAGCGCGGCGACGCCCGCGGCGTGCGGGGAGGCCATCGAAGTGCCCTGCAGGAAGCCGTACTCGCCGTTCGGCAGGGTCGACAGGATGCGGCCGTTCTGCGACGGCGTGTCCGGGATCTGGTAGAGCCGGTCGCCGCCGGGCGCCGCGACGTCGATGACGCCCTTGCCGTACGAGGAGTAGTACGACTTGAGGTTCTTGACGCCCGTCGCGCTGACCGTGACGACACCCGGAAGCTGCGTCGGCACGTCGAAGCACTCGTGCGGGTCGACGGTCCGCTCCACCGGAGTCGAGTCGTCGGGGCTCGTGGTGTCGACGATCGCGTCGGAGTCCAGGTCGTGGTTGGAGTTGCCGGCCGAGGCCAGGCTCAGGGTGCCCTTCTTCTGGGCGTACAGCTGCGCCCTGTTGACCGCATCGACAATGGCCCGCTGATCCGGATCGTCCATGCAGTTGTACATCCATGGATCAACGTAGTAGCTGTTGTTGGTGATCTCGACGCCGTGGTCGGCCGCGAACACGAAGGCGCACACGACGCTCTCCGGGTAGAAAAGGCCGTCGCTCGGGTCGGTCACATTGATGGCCGACACCTTCACGCCGGGAGCGACCCCGGCCACGCCTATGCCGTTGCGGGCCGCGGCGATCTCACCGGCCACATGCGTGCCGTGGTAGTCGTCCGCGGTGTACGGCCGCCACGCGCCCGGGCTGGTGTTCGGCACACCGCCGTCGCAGTTGGCGGACTGGGCGGCCGAGAAGTTCGGCGCGATGTCCGGGTGGGTGTCGTCGACGCCGGTGTCGATCACGGCGACGGTCACCTTGCGGCTGCCGGCGTTGATCCTGGCCGCCTTGTCGGCGCCTATCGCGCGCAGGTCCCACTGGTCGGCCTCAAGGGGCTCGCTGTCCGGCGCGGCGGCCGAGGCTTTGGCGAGCTTCGCGGCCTGCGCGTCCGACAGGACCTGGACCGCGCCCTCGTCCGTCGTCCCCGCCGGGGTCAGCGGCGAGGTGCGGGTGGCGCCGGCCGACTGCACCCCGCGCACCTTGCGGATCTTCTGGGCGAAGTCCGGGGCGGCGGAGTGGACGACGATCACGCCGATCTTCTCGTACGCGATCACGACGGTGCCGCCGGCTACCGGTATCGCCTTCTTCGCCGACGCGATCGTGCGGTGGTCCACCTTGGTGTTGACGACGTACGACAGGTCCGTCGCCTCCGCGGCCCGAGCCGTGGCCTGCGCGGCGGGCGCGGCCGAGGCTGCCGAGGGCAGGAAGCCGAGCGAGGCCGTGAGGGACAGCACGACGGGCACAGCGAGTGCGAGACGGTGTCGCGAACGTCTGGAACGCGGCTGGGACATGGGGTCTCCACATCATCCGGAAACGAAACCGGCCCGAGACGCAGGTGTCGCTCGGGCAGGTACATGACGGGCGGTGCAGGCCGAAGCTATCTCTCGAAGCCGCTGGCCAGCAATGAGTTCCCCAAGGCGAGTTCGGAAAGAAGCAAAGCGAGTTGAACCGGTCCAGGCGCGGCGCCGTGACCTTGAACAGGGAACGCGAGGACACTCGCCCCCGATCCCCGTCACAACCGCAGCCGCTACGCGAGGAGACCCCGTGGCCACCGACGCACCGCCACCCGCGAAAGAGACCCACCAACTCCCCACCACCGAGGAGTTCACCGAGGTGCAGGAGAGCGCGGAGTTCGGTGAACTGCGCCGCTCCTACCGCTCCTTCGCCTTTCCGCTGACCGTCGGCTTCATCGCCTGGTACCTGCTGTACGTCCTGCTGTCCAACTACGCGGGCGACTTCATGGGCACCAAGGTCTTCGGCAACATCAACGTCGCGTTGATCCTGGGCCTCGCCCAGTTCCTCACGACGTTCCTCATCGCCTGGTGGTACGCGCGGACCGCTGCCGCCCGCTTCGACCCCAAGGCCGAGGCCATCAAGTCCCGGATGGAGGGCGGCGCATGAGCCCCACGATCACCCTGGCGGCCGGCGAGGCCAGCGAGCACCGAGGGCTGATCATCAGCCTGTTCGCGGTCTTCGTCGTCGCGACTCTCGTCATCACGGTCTGGGCCGGACGCCAGACCAAGGACGCCGCCGACTTCTACGCGGGCGGCCGCCAGTTCACCGGTTTCCAGAACGGCCTCGCCGTCTCCGGCGACTACATGTCCGCCGCGTCCTTCCTCGGCATCGCGGGCGCCATCGCCCTCTTCGGCTACGACGGCTTCCTCTACTCCGTCGGCTTCCTGGTCGCCTGGCTCGTCGCCCTGCTCCTGGTCGCCGAACCGCTGCGCAACTCCGGCCGCTACACGATGGGCGATGTCCTCGCCTACCGGATGCGCCAGCGTCCGGTCCGTACGGCGGCCGGCACCTCCACCATCGTCGTCTCGATCTTCTACCTGCTGGCCCAGATGGCCGGCGCGGGCGTCCTGGTCTCCCTGCTCCTCGGCATCACCAGCGACGCCGGCAAGATCGGAGTGGTCGCCCTCGTCGGCGTCCTGATGATCGTGTACGTCACCATCGGCGGCATGAAGGGCACCACCTGGGTCCAGATGGTCAAGGCCGTCCTGCTGATCGCGGGCGCCCTGCTGCTGACCTTCCTGGTGCTGCTGAAGTTCGACTTCAACGTCTCCGACCTGCTGGGCTCCGCCGCCGACAACAGCGGCAAGGGCGCGGCCTTCCTGGAGCCGGGTCTGAAGTACGGCGCCACGGGCACCACCAAGCTGGACTTCATCTCCCTCGGCATCGCCCTGGTCCTCGGCACCGCCGGCCTGCCGCACATCCTGATCCGCTTCTACACCGTGCCCACCGCCAAGGCCGCCCGTAAGTCGGTCATCTGGGCCATCGGCCTCATCGGCGCCTTCTACCTGATGACCCTCGCCCTCGGCTTCGGCGCCGCGGCCCTCATCAAGCCGGACGAGATCATCGCCTCCAACAAGGCGGGCAACACGGCCGCGCCACTGCTGGCACTGCATCTGGGCGGCGTTGACTCCAACTGGGGCGCGGTCCTGCTGGCCACCATCTCGGCGGTCGCCTTCGCCACGATCCTCGCGGTCGTCGCGGGCCTCACCCTGGCCTCGTCGTCCTCCTTCGCCCACGACATCTACGCGAACGTCATCAAGCGAGGACAGGCCACCGAGAAGCAGGAGATGAGCGCGGCCCGCTGGGCGACCGTCGGCATCGGCGCCGTCTCCATCCTGCTGGGCGCCCTCGCCCGCGACCTGAACGTCGCCGGCCTCGTCGCCCTCGCCTTCGCGGTCGCCGCCTCCGCGAACCTGCCGACGATCATCTACAGCCTCTTCTGGAAGCGGTTCACCACCTCCGGGGCCCTGTGGTCGATCTACGGCGGCCTCGTCACGGCGGTCGGCCTGGTGCTGTTCTCGCCGGTCGTCTCCGGCAAGCCCAGCTCGATGTTCCCGGACGTCGACTTCCACTGGTTCCCGCTGGAGAACCCGGGCATCATCTCGATCCCGGTCGGCTTCCTGCTCGGCATCATCGGCACCTACCTCTCCAAGGAGGAGCCGGACAAGGGCAAGTACGCGGAACTGGAGGTCCGGTCCCTGACCGGCACCGGCGCCCACTGACACACCCCGTGAAGCGGCCGTGTCGTAGGTCTCTACGACACGGCCGCTTCGTACGTCGTGGGATCGGGCACTGTCGTTGTCAGTGCGGTCACGTAGGCTCGCAAGTGACGGAAAACGATGGTGCAGGTACTGATCCGCTACGAGGGAGGGGGCCCACGTGCTCATCGACACCTATGGCCGGCAGGCCACCGACCTGAGGGTCTCGCTGACCGACCGGTGCAATCTGCGGTGCACCTACTGCATGCCCGAGGAGGGCCTGCAGTGGCTGGCCAAGCCCGATCTGCTCACCGACGACGAGATCGTGCGCCTGATCGACATCGCCGTCACCTGCCTGGGCATCGAGGAGGTCCGCTTCACCGGCGGTGAACCCCTGCTGCGCCCCGGCCTGGTGGGCATCGTCGAGCGCGTCGCGGCCCTCGCCCCGCGCCCCCAGATGTCCCTGACCACCAACGGCATCGGCCTCAAGCGCACCGCGCACGCCCTGAAGGCGGCGGGCCTGGACCGGGTCAACGTCTCCCTGGACACCCTGCGCCCGGACGTCTTCAAGACCCTCACCCGCCGCGACCGCCACCGGGATGTCCTGGAGGGCCTGGACGCCGCCCGCGAGGCGGGCCTGACCCCCGTCAAGGTCAACTCCGTCCTGATGCCCGGGCTGAACGACGACGAGGCCCCCGACCTGCTGGCCTGGGCCGTGGAACACGACTACGAACTGCGCTTCATCGAGCAGATGCCCCTGGACGCCCAGCACGGCTGGAAACGCGACGGCATGATCACCGCCGGGGACATCCTGACCTCCCTGCGCACCCGCTTCACCCTCACCGAAGAGGGCGCCGACAAGCGCGGCTCGGCCCCCGCCGAGCGCTGGATCGTCGACGGCGGCCCCCACGTGGTCGGCGTCATCGCCTCGGTCACCCGCCCCTTCTGCGCCGCCTGCGACCGCACCCGCCTCACCGCCGACGGCCAGATACGCACCTGCCTGTTCGCCCGCGAGGAGACCGACCTGCGAGCGGCCCTGCGCTCCGACGCCGGTGACGAGGAGATCGCCCGGATCTGGCGCGAGGCGATGTGGGGCAAGAAGGCCGGCGCGGGCCTGGACGACCCGACCTTCGTCCAGCCGGACCGGCCCATGTCCGCGATCGGCGGCTAGGCCCCTTCGGGCGCCTGCCAGTCCTCGAACTTCACGACATCCTTGAGGAAACCCCGCACCCCTAGGAACTGCGACAGGTGCTCCCGGTGCTCCTCGCAGGCCAGCCAGGTCTTGCGCCGCTCCGGCGTGTGAAGCTTCGGGTTGTTCCACGCGAGCACCCACTCGGCGTCGACGCGGCAGCCCTTGGCGGAGCAGATCGGGGTCTCGTCACTCACGGAATTCGTCTCACAAGCGGGGGGAAAAGGCGACGCCGAGCAGCCACGGGGGGAGCTGCCCGGCGTCGGTCTGTCGCTCCGACGGGGGATGCGGAGCGCGTACGAAGTATGTCACGGGTAAGCCTTGGCCCGGCACCGGAACAACATGATTGATCTGAGCTTTTCTTGAGCTTGGTGCTCAGGACACCCGTCACGTCCGCTCGCGCGGTTCCCCCCGGGCACCCGACGCCGATTCGCCCGTACCGCCTTCCGGCACGGGTTCCGCGAACTCGTCCTCGGCCCGCGGCGGCAAGATCATCGTCCGGACCGGAGCGGTCACGAAGGTCGACGGCAGCGAGGGCGCGTTCTCCCGCCCCGCGTTGGCGATGACGACGGCGATATAGGGCAGAACCGCCCCCAGCACCAGCGCGACGATCGCCACGTGCCGTTCGACGTTCCAGAGCGTGGCCGCGAGCACCACCGACAGCGTACGGACCGTCATCGAGATGACGTACCGGCGCTGACGTCCGCGCACGTCCTCCTGAAGGCTCGTCCGGGCTCCGGTGATCCGGAACACCTGGGCGCTGCCGCCGCCATGCTGCTTCCGCATCACATTCCACCATCCGCCCGCATCGGACCGCTCCCGGCTCCACATCCGCTCCGTACCCGGTGGAGGTACCGGGCCCGGCCGTCTTCCACGGTACGCCGCGCCTGCGCCGCCTACGAGACCGGGGCACCTCCCGCCTGGGCCGACGGCCTCACTCCCGGCACGTACGGCCGTACCGACATGCGGCGTAGTGCGAACGGACCGACACTGGCCGAAATGCTCACGTAGAGCCGTACGAGGAGGCAGCCATGGGCTGGTTGTGGGCGATCATCGTGGGATTCGTGCTGGGCCTGATCGCGAAGGCGATCATCCCCGGCAAGCAGCACAGTCCCCTCTGGCTGACCACCATCTTCGGCATGCTCGGCGCCATCGCCGGCAACGCCATGGCGCGCGGGTTCGGAGTGGACGAGACCTCCGGCATCGACTGGAGCCGCCACGCCTTCCAGCTCATCGCCGCGATCATCATCGTCGCCGTCGGCGACATGCTCTACATGGCGACGCTCGGCAAGAGGAAACACCGGACCTGAGAGCCGTACGACGAAGGGGGCGCCCTTCATCGGGAGAGGCGCCCCCTTCTGCCGTGCTCGGACCTAGGCCGACGTGACCTCGACCGCGGCCAGGTTCTTCTTGCCCCGGCGCAGCACCAGCCAGCGGCCGTGCAGCAGGTCCTCCGCGGCGGGAACGGCGTCCTCGGCCGCGACCTTGACGTTGTTCACGTAGGCCCCGCCCTCCTTCACCGTCCGCCGCGCGGCCGACTTGCTGGCCACGAGCCCGACCTCGGCGAACAGGTCGACGACGGCACCGAGCTCGGCGACCTGGATGTGCGGCACCTCGGAGAGCGCCGCGGTCAGCGTCCGCTCGTCGAGCTCCGCCAGCTCACCCTGCCCGAAGAGGGCACGGCTCGCGGCGATCACGGCGGCCGTCTGGTCGGCGCCGTGCACCAGCGTCGTCAGCTCCTCCGCCAGCGCCCGCTGCGCGGCCCGGGCCTGCGGCCGCTCCTCGGTCTGCTTCTCCAGCTCCTCCAGCTCCTCGCGGGACCTGAAGGACAGGATGCGCATGTACGTCGAGACGTCCCGGTCGTCCACGTTCAGCCAGAACTGGTAGAACGCGTACGGCGTCGTCATCTCCGGGTCGAGCCAGACGGCGCCGCCCTCGGTCTTGCCGAACTTGGTGCCGTCCGCCTTGACCATCAGCGGCGTGGCCAGGCAGTGCACCTCGGCCCCGGGCTCCAGCCGGTGGATCAGGTCGAGCCCCGCGGTGAGGTTGCCCCACTGGTCGCTGCCGCCCTGCTGGAGCGTGCAGCCGTACCGCCGGTACAGCTCGAGGAAGTCCATGCCCTGGAGCAGCTGGTAGCTGAACTCCGTGTAGCTGATGCCCTCCTGGGACTCCAGCCGGCGCGCGACCGAGTCCTTGGTGAGCATCTTGTTGACGCGGAAGTGCTTGCCGATGTCCCGCAGGAACTCGATGGCCGACAGCCCGGCCGTCCAGTCCAGGTTGTTCACCATCACCGCGGCGTTCTCGCCCTCGAAGGACAGGAACGGCTCGATCTGCCCGCGCAGCCGGGTCACCCAGTTCGCGACCGTCTCCGGGTCGTTGAGCGTGCGCTCGGCCGTGGGGCGCGGGTCGCCGATCTGGCCGGTCGCCCCGCCCACCAGCGCCAGCGGGCGAAGGCCCGCCTGCTGGAGCCGGCGCATGGTGAGGACCTGGACCAGGTGACCGACGTGGAGACTGGCCGCGGTGGGGTCGAAGCCGCAATAGAACGTGACGGGACCGTCCGCGAGCGCCTTGCGCAAAGCGTCCTCGTCAGTGGACAGGGACCACAGCCCCCGCCACTTCAGCTCGTCGACGATGTCCGTCACGGTTCTCGTATCTCCTCGAAAGGTCCTCGGGCAGTCGAGTGACTACCGGCTACGAGGTTATACGCCCTGACTGACAGAACTCATATTGAAATCCGGCACCCGCAGCGCCGGCATCGCGGCCCTGGTGAAGTAGTCGCTCCACTCCCTGGGCAGAGTCTTCTCCGTCCGCCCCGCCTCCGTCGCCCGCCCCAGCAGGCCGACCGGCGACTCGTTGAACCGGAAGTTGTTGACCTCGCCGGTCACCTCGCCGTTCTCGACGAGATACACGCCGTCCCGGGTCAGCCCGGTGAGCAGTAGCGTGGCCGGGTCGACCTCGCGGATGTACCAGAGGCAGGTCAGCAGCAGCCCCCGCGTGGTGTTCGCGACCATCTCCTCCAGGGAGAGGTCCTGACCGCCGTCCAGGATCAGGTTGCCGATCGCCGGGGCGACGGGCAGCCCGGTCAGGCCCGCGCTGTGCCGGGTGGTGGTCAGATGCGCCAGCGTGCCCTGCCTCATCCACGCGGTCGGCCCGACCGGAAGGCCGTTGTCGAACACCGACTGATCGCCTCCGGAGGAGTGCGCGACGACGAACGGCGCGGTCTCCAGGCCAGGCTCGTTCGGGTCGCTGTGCAGCGTCAGCGGCAGATCGGTGAGCGTCTCGCCGATCCTGGTGCCGCCGCCCGGCTTCGAGAACACCGTCCGCCCCTCGGCCGCGTCCCGCCCCGACGCCGACCACAGCTGGTAGATCAGCAGATCGGCGACCGCCGTCGGCGGCAGCAGCGTCTCGTACCGCCCGGCGGGCAGCTCGATGCGCCGCTCGGCCCATCCCAGGCGTACGGCGAGCTCGGCGTCCAGCGCGGCCGGGTCGACGTCCTTGAAGTCCCGCGTGGAGCGCCCCGCCCAGGCCGAGCGAGTACGGTCCGGCGACTTGGCGTTCAGCTCCAGCGTGCCGTTGGGCTGGTCGTGGCGCAGCCGCAGCCCCGTGGAGGTGCCCAGGTACGTCGAGACGAGCTCGTGGTTGGCGAAGCCGTACAGCTCGCGGCCGCCCGCACGCGCGCGTGCGAAGGACTCGCCGAGCGCCGGCGCGAAGTCGGCGAAGACGGCCGAGGAGGTCTCGGCGGGCGCGTCCGTGAAGTCCGGGGACTCCGGGACGCCCGTGACCAGCGGCTGGGCGTCCTCGGCGGGCTCGGCACCGCGCGCGGCGGCCTCGGCGGCCCGCACCAGCGGCTCCAGGTCGTCCTCGGTCACCGCGGACCGGGAGACCACCCCGGAGGCGGTGCCCTCCTTGCCGTCGACGGTCGCGACGACCGTGAGTGTGCGCCCGCGCGTGACGCCGTTCGTCGTGAGCGCGTTGCCCGCCCAGCGCAGGTTGGCGGTCGACTGCTCGTCGGCGATCACGACACAGCCGTCCGCCCGCGACAGCGCGAGGGCCCGCTCGACGATCTCGTACGGCTTGTTGGTGCGCGGGCTCATCGACCGGCCTCCTGCGTGGTGTTCAGAATGTTGACGCCCTTGAAGAGGGCCGACGGGCACCCGTGCGACACGGCGGCGACCTGGCCCGGCTGGGCCTTGCCGCAGTTGAAGGCGCCGCCGAGGACGTAGGTCTGCGGGCCGCCCACCGCGGCCATCGAGCCCCAGAAGTCGGTGGTGGTCGCCTGGTAGGCGACGTCCCGCAGCTGCCCGGTGATCCGCCCGTTCTCGATCCTGAAGAACCGCTGGCCGGTGAACTGGAAGTTGTAGCGCTGCATGTCGATCGACCAGGACCGGTCGCCGACGACATAGATGCCGCGGTCCACGCTGCCGATGAGATCCTCCGTCGACATGCCCGCCGGGTCCGGCTGGAGCGACACGTTGGCCATGCGCTGCACCGGGACATGCCCGGGGGAGTCGGCGTAGGCGCACCCGTTGGAGCGCTCGAACCCGGTCAGCTTCGCGATCCGCCGGTCCAGCTGGTAGCCGACGAGGGTGCCGTCCTTCACCAGGTCCCAGGACTGGCCCGCGACGCCCTCGTCGTCGTAGCCGATGGTCGCGAGGCCGTGTTCGGCGGTGCGGTCACCGGTGACGTTCATCAGTTCCGAGCCGTACCTGAGTTTGCCGAGCTGGTCGAAGGTGGCGAAGGAGGTGCCGGCGTAGGCGGCCTCGTAGCCGAGGGCGCGGTCCAGCTCGGTGGCGTGGCCGATGGACTCGTGGATGGTCAGCCAGAGGTTGGACGGGTCGACGACGAGGTCGTACAGGCCCCCTTCGACACTGGGCGCCCGCATCTTCTCGGCGAGCAGCTCGGGGATCTGCTCGAGCTCGCTCTCCCAGTCCCAGCCGGTGCCCGTGAGGTACTCCCAGCCGCGTCCGACCGGTGGCGCGATGGTCCGCATGGAGTCGAACTCACCGCTGGACTCGTCGACCGACACGGCGGTCAGCTGCGGGTGCAGTCGGACCCGCTGCTGCGTGGTCACCGTGCCCGCGGTGTCGGCGTAGAACTTGTTCTCGTGCACGGTGAGCAGCGAGGCGTCGACATGGTTGACGCCGCTCGCCCCCAGCAGCCGCGCGCTCCAGTCCGCGAGCAGCGCAGCCTTCTCCTCGTCGGGCACGGAGAAGGGATCGATCTCGTACGACGAGATCCACGTACGGTCGGCGTGCACGGGCTCGTCGGCGAGCTCCACTCGTTCGTCGGACCCGGCCGCGCGGATCACCCGGGCGGAAAGCTTCGCCATGGCCACGGCCTGCGAGGCGACCTTGGCGGCGGCGTCCAGTGTCAGGTCCACGCCCGACGCGAAGCCCCAGGTACCGCCGTGCACGACCCGCACCGCGTACCCGAGGTCGGTGGTGTCCGAGGACCCGGACGGCTTGGCGTCCCTGAGGCGCCAGGACGCGCTGCGCACCCGCTCGAACCGGAAGTCCGCGTGCTCGGCACCGAGCGCACGCGCGCGTGCCAGCGCGGCGTCGGCGAGGGCACGTAGGGGAAGCGCTGTGAAGGCTTCGTCGATGGTATGAGGCACCTGGGTCTCTTCCTGTCGGCATGAGGGTGGGCGACGGCTGCTCCGATCATGTCGCGACGACCGGTGCCCGGACCACACGTTTGGGACCGCTGCCGGCATCTTTCTGTAGGGACCCGACAGCGAGTCCCGTAAGCCACTGTCGGTGCCCGAATGTCCGTGACAGCGACCGGCCCGATAGGTTTTCGGAGAAGCCGCCTGCCATCCAGGGTGTTCGGGCGGGTGTGTCAGACCCCAAGGGAAAGGGTGATCCGTTGAGCCGCTCGGTTCTCGTCACCGGAGGCAACCGGGGCATCGGCCTCGCCATCGCCCGCGCGTTCGCCGAGGCCGGCGACAAGGTCGCCATCACATACCGCTCGGGGGAGCCGCCGGCCGGCTTCCTGGCCGTCAAGTGCGACATCACCGACACCGAGCAGGTGGAGCAGGCCTACAAGGAGATCGAGGCCGAGCACGGCCCGGTCGAGGTGCTGATCGCCAACGCCGGCATCACCAAGGACCAGCTCCTGATGCGGATGTCCGAGGAGGACTTCACCTCGGTCGTCGACACCAACCTCACCGGCACCTTCCGCGTGGTCAAGCGCGCCAACCGCGGCATGCTGCGCGCCAAGAAGGGCCGGGTCGTCCTGATCTCCTCGGTCGTGGGCCTCTACGGCGGCCCCGGCCAGGCCAACTACGCCGCCTCCAAGGCCGCCCTGGTCGGTTTCGCGCGTTCGCTCGCCCGTGAGCTGGGCTCGCGCAACATCACCTTCAACGTCGTCGCACCCGGCTTCGTCGACACCGACATGACCAAGGTGCTCACCGACGAACAGCGTGCGGGCATCGTGAAGCAGGTGCCGCTCGGTCGTTACGCGCAGCCCGAGGAGGTCGCCGCGACGGTGCGGTTCCTCGCCTCGGACGACGCCTCGTACATCACTGGAGCCGTCATCCCCGTTGACGGCGGACTGGGAATGGGTCACTGAACACCATGAGCGGAATTCTCGAGGGCAAGCGCGTCCTGATCACCGGTGTGCTGATGGAGTCCTCCATCGCCTTCCACGCCGCGAAGCTGGCCCAGGAGCAGGGCGCCGAGATCATCCTGACCGCGTTCCCGCGGCCCACGCTGACCGAGCGCATCGCCAGGAAGCTGCCCAGGCCCACCAAGGTCATCGAGCTCGACGTGACCAACGACGAGCACCTCGGCCGACTCGCCGACATCGTCGGCGAGGAGCTCGGCGGCCTCGACGGCGTCGTGCACTCCATCGGCTTCGCGCCGCAGGACGCGCTCGGCGGCAACTTCCTGAACACGCCGTTCGAGTCCGTGGCCACCGCCATGCACGTCTCGGCGTACTCCCTGAAGTCGCTCACCATGGCCTGCCTGCCGCTGATGCAGAACGGCGGCTCGGTCGTCGGCCTCACCTTCGACGCCCAGTACGCCTGGCCGCAGTACGACTGGATGGGCCCGGCCAAGGCCGCCCTGGAGGCCACCAGCCGTTACGTCGCGCGCGACCTGGGCAAGCAGAACATCCGCTGCAACCTCATCTCCGCGGGCCCGCTCGCCTCCATGGCCGCCAAGTCCATCCCCGGCTTCAGCGACCTGGCCGCCGTGTGGGACAACCGCTCCCCGCTGGAGTGGGACCTCAAGGACCCGGAGCCGGCCGGCAAGGGCATCGTCGCCCTGCTGAGCGACTGGTTCCCGAAGACCACGGGCGAGATCATCCACGTGGACGGCGGCCTGCACGCCATCGGCGCCTGACACCGCACCTCTCGCGAGTGCGGGGCCCGTGTCCTTCGGGACGCGGGCCCTCACCCGTTCGGCCCACCAGGCCGGGCGCGCACCTGCCACGACTGGGCACGCTGGATAACGCGTTCACCTGCGATTCCCTCCCCAGCACGGCCGAGGAGGTCCCCTTGTGCGCCTGTCCCGCAGTCTGGCCTCAGTGACCGCAGCCGTCTGTCTCGTGATGTACCTGCCGTACGAAGCGATGTCGCACGCACGCGTGGCGGAGCCCGGCGCCGCCGCGTCGGAGCTGTTCGGCGCCTCCTGCCGCAGCAAGGTCACCGGCTCCCGTGTGACCACCTACTGCCACAACCCCTATCCGCGCAGCGACGGCGTCCGTCTGCACATCGAGTGCGAGCGCTGGTGGGACCTCGACACCGACAGCGCCGAGGTCGCGGCCGGGCCCGCGCAGACCGTGCGGCTGACCGGCCGGTGCTGGAAAGAGGTCCGCTCGGCGTGGGTCAGCCATCGGAAGCTGGCGCGCTGAACCGTCCCGGACGGCACTGCAAGGGGTAGCCGGCCGCCTGGTCGGCGGCCGCCGACGCGTCGCCCGCGCGGATCGCGTCGACGAGCCGCGTGTGGTCCATGTACGTCTCCGGCGTCAGCTCGTCGCCGACGTCCTCGCGCAGCCAGTCCCGCAGCACCTCGCCGAGGTCGGCGTACATCTCGGTCATCACGTCGTTGTGCGAGGCGGCCACCACGGCCAGGTGGAAGGTGGTGTCCGCCGTCACGAAGGCCTCCGCGTCGCCCGACTCCCAGGCCTCCTCGCGCCGCACCAGGAGCGCGTCGAGCTGCTTGAGGTCCTTCTCGGTACGCCGCTCGGCGGCCAGCCGCGCCGCGGACGACTCCAGGGTGGAGCGGAGCTCGGCGATGTGCCGGGGATCCGCGTCGGCGAACCTGCGGTGCATCACGCCCGCCAGCTCACTGGTCGCCACGACGTATGTCCCCGAGCCCTGGCGGATGTCCAGCAGCCCGTTGTGCGCGAGCGCGCGGACGGCCTCGCGGACGGTGTTGCGGGCGACCCTCAGCTGCTCGACCAGCTCGGGTTCCGTCGGGATCCGGGAGCCGACCGGCCACTCGCCCGAGGTGATCTGGTTGCGCAGCGCGGCGATGACCTGCTCGGACAGCGCCGAGCGGCGGGGATGGCTCAGGGGCATGGCACACCTTCGCACGGGCGGGACGACCGCGGACGACCCGGGGATGGACAACCAATCATCCCATGATTCTATGATGGGGGGCATGGCAAGCGAGGAAACCCGGACAGTGAAGTCCCCGACCGTACGCAGCTCCGCGACCCCGCCCGACGGGGAACCACTGGTGGTGCCCGCCACGCCCGCGTGGGCGGTGCGCCTGGTCGTCGTCGGCATCGTGCTGTCCGCCCTCAACCTCCGCCCCGCCATCACCAGCCTCGGCGCCCTCCTCGAAGAGGTGCGCGACGGACTCGGCATGAGCGGCAGCGTGGCCGGCCTGCTCACCTCGGTGCCCCCGCTGTGCTTCGCCGTCTTCGGCGTCATGGCCCCGCGGCTGGCCCGCCGCTTCGGCGCGGGCGCGGTGGTGTGCGCGGGCATGGTCGCCATCACGACCGGCCTGCTGATACGGCCGTACACGGGCTCCACGGCGGGCTTCCTGGCCGCCAGCGCCCTCACCCTCATGGGCATCGCCGTCAGCAACGTCCTGATGCCGGTCATCGTCAAGCGCTGGTTCCCCGACCGGGTCGGCTCCATGACCGGCCTGTACTCGATGGCCCTCGCCCTCGGCACCTCGGCGGCGGCCGCCGTGACCGTTCCGATGACCGAGGCGCTGGGCGGGAGCTGGCAGTCCGGGCTCGCGGTGTGGGCGGCCCTGGCCGCGGCGGCCGTACTGCCGTGGATCCCGCTCGTGCGAGACCGGGGGCCGGCGTCGACGGAGCCGAAGGCGGCCCGGAGCGTGCACACGCGTGTGGAGGGCGCCGGACCCGTCCGGCACGTGCACGCACGCGTGGAGCCACCCGCGCTGCGGATCGCCCGGAGCCGGACCGCCTGGGCGCTCGCCGTCTTCTTCGGGCTCCAGGCCACCGCCGCCTACATCACCATGGGCTGGATGGCGCAGATCTTCCGGGACGCGGGCGTATCCGCGGGCACCGCCGGGCTGCTGCTCGCGGTCACGATGGTGATGGGCGTCCCGCTCGCCTTCGTCATCCCGCGCGTGGCCACCCGGCTGCCGCACCAGGGTCCGATCGTGATCGCCCTCGGCGTCTGCGGTCTCGCCGGCTACGCGGGCCTGTACCTCGCCCCCGCCGCCGGTGCCTGGGCCTGGGCCGTTTTGCTCGGTGTCTCCAACTGTGCCTTCCCACTGGCTCTCACCATGGTCGGGATGCGTGCCAGGACCGGCCCGGGCGTCGCCCAGCTGTCCGCGTTCGCACAGAGCACCGGCTATCTGATCTCCATCCCGGGACCGCTCCTGGTGGGCGTGCTCTACCAGCACAGCGGCGGCTGGGGACTGCCCATCGCGCTCATGATCGGCCTGATGGTCCCGCAGATGGCGGTCGGCGTGCTGGCGGGCCGCGACCGTACGGTGGAGGACGAGGCGGCCCGCTGAGGTCACCCTGGCGGCTTCGGTAGGAGACCGGGGTGCGAGACTGGCCGTATGCCAGTGCTCGATCCGAATCCCCAGAACGGCCAGAAGAAGATGCTGCTGGTCTTCGGCTCGTTCTTCGCCATCTTCGTCATCATCGCGATCATCGCGACGATCGCCTCACCCTGACCGACGGTGGGGTTAACCCCCCAGTCCCCTAGGGGGCGAGTGTCAGGGTCAACTGGGTGGATCACCGGATGGGTTGAGGAGCCCCGGTTCCGTAGCTTCGAGATGTGACCGCGAGAAGCGGATCACGGAGGACTCGAAGACCAGCGGAGGCACTCATGTCGGCCCCTACGCACACCCCGCCCCACCCGGCGTCCCGGGGCGGCGTCGACATCCGGCTGCCCTGGTGGGCCCTCGCCCTGCCGACGCTCGCCTTCGTGGTACTGCTGGCCCTCATCCTCAATCCCACCGACGCGCACGCGGCCTCCGGTGACCCCGTCGTCACCCAGTTCCTGGAGCGCGTACAGCACCTCATAGCGCGCTGAGCACCCGCGAAGCCGCCCGTCAACTCCCTGCGCCCCATGGCCTGTTTCATGCGAAGCTGGATCCTATGAGCGTCGCAGATCCCCGCAGGATTGTCCTTTTCCGGCATGCGAAAGCCGACTGGCCCGAGGTGACCGACCACGAGCGGCCGCTCGCCGACCGGGGCCGAAAAGATGCAGCGGAGGCGGGACGACGGCTGGTCGACTCCGGTATCCCCCTCGACCTGGCCCTCTGCTCCACCGCGACCCGGACCCGTGAGACCTGGAAGCTCGCCGTGCAGGAGTTCCCGCACCGGCCGAAAACGGTCTACGAGGAGCGGATCTACGAGGCCTCTCCCGGCGAGCTGATCGCCGTGCTGAACGAGACCCCGGACGACGTGCGCAACCTCGTACTGATCGGCCACAACCCGGGTGTGCAGGGCCTCGCCGACGTCCTCGCGGGCGCCGCCGAGGGGGAGGCCCGCCAACGGATGAGCGACCGCGGCTTCCCCGCCGCAGCCTTCGCCGTCCTGTCGTTCAGCGGCCCCTGGAAGGCCCTGGAGCCCGGAGTGGCCACCCTCGTCGACTACTGGGCGCCGACCGACTGACGACATCCCACTCGCGCGAGAAACGGCACGCGAGAAACGGCAAAGGCCCGGCACCATCACGGCGCCGGGCCCCTGCCGATCCGTCGTCGAGGTCAGTCCTCCTCGTGCGCGTCCGCCGCCTCGACCTCTTCGCGGGTGACGCCCAGCAGATACAGCACCGTGTCGAGAAAGGGCACGTTCACCGCGGTGTGCGCGGCCTCCCGCACCACCGGCTTGGCATTGAAGGCGACCCCGAGCCCGGCCGCGTTGAGCATGTCCAGATCGTTGGCGCCGTCGCCGATCGCCACCGTCTGGGACAGCGGCACCCCCGCCTCGGCGGCGAACCGGCGCAGCAGCCGCGCCTTGCCCGCACGGTCCACGATCTCCCCGGTGACGCGGCCGGTCAGCTTCCCGTCGACGATCTCCAGGGTGTTCGCCTGGGCGAAGTCCAGCCCCAGCCGGTCCTGCAGATCGTCGGTGACCTGGGTGAAGCCGCCCGAGACGACACCGACTTGGAAGCCGAGCCGCTTCAGCGTACGGATGAGGGTGCGCGCGCCCGGCGTCAGCCGTACCTCGGAACGCACCTTGTCGACGACCGAGGCGTCCAAGCCCTCCAGCAGCGCCACGCGCGCGTGCAGCGACTGCTCGAAGTCCAGCTCGCCGCGCATCGCGGCCGCGGTCACCTCGGCGACCTCGTCCTCGCAGCCGGCGTGCGCGGCGAAGAGCTCGATCACCTCGTCCTGGATCAGTGTGGAGTCCACGTCCATGACGACGAGCCGCTGGGCCCGGCGATGCAGACCGGCGGCGACGACGGCCACGTCCACGCCGAGCTTGCCCGCGTCCGTCACCAGGGCGGTGCGCAGCGGCTCGGTCTCCACGCCGGACACCGCGAACTCGACGGCCGTGACCGGATACTTGGCCAGCCGGAAGATACGGTCGATGTTGCCGCCCGCCTTGGCGATCTTGGCGGCGATGGCGGCGGTGGCCTCCGCGGTGAGCGGGTGACCGAGCACGGTGACCAGGGAACGTCCCAGCCCGCGCGGCCGGTTGTCGCCGAGACCGGAGATGATCTCCGCCTGCATCTTGATCGACTCGGCCCAGCTGTGGACGGTCGCCCGCAGATCGCCCTCCAGCGGACGGGGCGGCGCGGTCACGAGCGCGCACAGCACCATCCGGCCACGCGTGACGACCTGCTCGATGTCGACCACGTCGACGGAGTAGGCGGCGAGGGTGTCGAAGAGGCCGGCCGTGATGCCCGGCCTGTCCTTCCCGAAGATCTTGACGAGAAGGGTGGGGACGTCGGAGGACGAGCTCTGCGAAGCACTCATGGTGCTCCCACCGTATCCGGCACCCAGTGCCTGCCGCTCCCGCGGTCCGTCTGACGGACACGGAACACTGGGTGTCGAGCGGATGGCGAGATCCTTACGGGCAGGCCACGGGTGTACTGCGGTGGGTCAGCGCGGCCCCTTCGGCTGCCTGGGCGGCGGCGGTGGGGGTGGGGGAGGAGGCGGTGGCGGCGACTGCCGGCCCTCGTCCCCCGAGGGTCGTCGGCCGCCGGGCCGCTGCCTGGGAGGTGGTTGCGGCGCACGAGGGGGCTGGTCGATCGGGCGGGCCACGGTCGGGGCGCCGTAGACGTTGTCGGGCGGTGCTGAGCCGCCCGGCCGGCCCGGTCCGCTCGACTCGTCCGACGGCTGCGAACGGTCTTCGTGGGGCCGTACGACCTCCTGCGGCGGACCGCTGCCCTCGGACGAGCCCGAGCCCTCGCCCTGCAGGTACCCATCGGACGACCGCGGTCCCCGGGCGGGCGGCACCCCACCCGATGCTCCCCGATCATCCCGGGGGCGCGACTCCTGCCCGCCACTCTCACGGCCCGTCTCCCGCGGGCCGGCTCGCCGCGGCTCACCGCCAGGCCGCGCATCCTCCGGCCCCCGCAGCTCGTCCGGCACCCGCAGATAGGGGTTCGTAGCCGGATTGGGCGCCCGATAGGGCGTACCGGGCACGTACGGCCCGGCTTCACCGCCGCCCGTCCCTGCCGCACCCTCCTCGTACGACCGCCCTCCGCCTTCGTACTGCACCCCTCCGCTTTCGTACGGCACCCCTCCGCTTTCGTACGACCGCCTCCCGCTTTCGTACGACCGCGACGCGTCGTCGTACGAACCACCCGCCCCCTCGTACCCTCCTGGCGCGCCGCCGGAAGCACCGGCACCCCCCTCGTAAAACCCGGCCTCACTTCCGCGCGCGCCGGCGTCACCTCCATAAGGAGCGCTCTCACCCCAGTAAGCCCCGCCCCCATCTGCAGACGGCCCGGCCCCGCCCTCACCCGCATACCGGGGAACCCCGTCAGTCCCGGCCCCCGGCACCCCCACCGCCTCGACACCGGAACCCCCCGCCACGTCACCCCGTGCCAACCCCGCGGCCCGAGACCCCGCCGCCCCCGTCGCCCGCGCCAGCAACGCCCCCGCGGCCCCCGCCCCCGCCCCCCACAGCGCCCCGAGGAGTACCGCGATCCCGAGTTGCCCCCGCAGCCGCACCCCCGCGCCGAACGCGTCGAACCCCAGCACCGACAGCGAGGCGTCCACCGACACCTCCGTCAGCCAGGCGAGCAACGGCAGCGCCAACGCGGTCGCGACCCCCAGCCGCAGCGCACACCGCCCCGCGAAACCAAGGGCCCCCGGATTCCCCGCCCCAGGAGCCGTCCCCGGCGTCCGCACAGCGGTCAGCACCCCGGCCAGCAGCATCATCAGCGCCGCCCCCACCCCCAGCAGCCACACCCGCCCGTCCAGCTCCGCCAGGCGTCCCAGCGTCACCGACCGGTCGGAGTCGGAGGTGAGCAGCCGGTCCAGGGGGTCCGGGAGGAAGTTCGTCAGTACGCCCGTCGCGCGGCCGTCGAAGGGGACGAACAGACCGACCGGGATGCCCAGCCACACCCCGTTCGGCGCCCCGAGCAGCGCCGCTCCCGCGATCCGCTTGGGGTGGTCGTCGCCGATCGCCGCGTACGCCGCCGCCGAGAACCCCGCGGCCACCGCGACCAGCAGCACCGTCACGAGGGCGGACACGGCCGGCCGTACGACCCGGTGGAGGGCCTCCCAGCCGCGCGGCAGCGGCGTACGACGGGACGCCAGCAGGGCGACCAGCAGGATGCCGGCCGACCAGCCGAGCCCGCCGAGCAGCGTCGGCGCGGTGTCCACCGTGAAGCCGACCGCCGCCTTCGCGTCGATCAGGTCGCCGATCTGGTCGGGCAGCAGTCCGCCGATGTCCCCGACGTCCCCCAGCCCGGGGATGTCGAGACCGCCGCCCCCGCCCGCGCCGGGCAACTTGTCGAGCCCCAGCGCGCTCCCGTCGAGCGTGATGACGTCGTGCCCCGCCCAGGCCAGCCCGCCCATCATCGCCGTGAACAGCGCGACCACCGAGCCCGCACGCGCGAGGAGTTCCGATGGCGCGATCACCGCTCCGGCGCCCCGCAGGGACCGCAGGAAGAACCATGACAAAAGCACCGCACCGACGAGGCTGACGCCCAATGGCGTGATCTCGATGGCGGTCGCCGCCTGCGCCCCCGTCAGCCCGAACGCGGACACATCACCGGACGGCGTCACCGAACCACCCGCCGCAAGGGCCACAACGGCCGCGGTCATCGGACCCAGTGAGGCCACGGAATCGGCCTCCAGCAGATGCAGACCGAGCGCGGCGGCCCCCGCCATCCCGATCAACGCCCAGCTCACAGCCGTAATCGCGGACAGCAGGATGTCTCCCCACGGCAGTCGCACGCCCTGCTTCGTGGCCTCCGTGCTCATGGACGCACTCATGGCAGACCCCCCGATCCGCGGCGCGGCCGAGACCGCGCTTGTCCCCCTCGCGTGGATTACCCACTCTCCGGGTCGGTTTCAACCCCGTCAACGGAACCGGCCGAAGCGCGTGAACGTGGTGTTCTCGGGGCTCGACTTTCGGTCAGGAGGGGGATCCTGAAATAGTTCCCGACGATGTTCGACATCCCTACACTCCCTGTGACGGGGGCAATTCGGGGGACTACTCAGTGGGGCTTGGAGTGCCGGAACTCGTACTGGAAGCGAATGGACGTACCTGGACGCTCGATCCGGCCAGGTCGTACAGCCTTGGACGCGATCCGCAGGGGGACATCGTGTTCGACGACGCCAGGGTCTCCTGGCGTCACGCCACGATCCGCTGGGACGGGCGCGGTTGGGTCATCGAGGACCACAGCAGCACCAACGGCACGTTCGTGCACGGTCAGCGGATCCACCAGACGGAGATCGGCCCCGGCGCGGCCGTCCACCTCGGCAACGCGAGCGACGGCCCGCTGCTGAACCTCTCCGGCACCGCGGCCCCGGCCGCGCAGCCTCAACCCAGGCAGCAGCCGTACGCCGCGCAGAGCGCGAACCCCGGCTGGGCCCAGCAGACACCGCAGCAGGCCCCGCAGCAGACACCGCGACCATCACCCCACCAGGCCGCCGCCCCCGACCAGTCCCCTCGACAGGCCGCACCTCAGGCCTCGCCGTCCGGCTGGCCACAGCCTCAGCAACAGCCGCGGGCGCAGCCGTACTCGCACGCGCACCAACCGCCGCAGAAGATCCCGCACCAGCAGGGCCCCGGCGCGGGCAGCGCGGGCGCGGGCGCGCCGCCGGTCTACGGCGACCGCAGCCCGACAACGTTCCACCAGTTCACCATCGGCCGCATCATGCGCATCGGCCGTGCCCTGGAGAACGACCTGGTCGTCTCCGACCTGCAGGTCTCCCGCAACCACGCCGAGTTCCACTCGATGCCCGACGGCCGCATGGAGATTCGCGACCTGGGCTCCCACAACGGCACGTACGTCAACGGCCAGCCGATCCCCAAGGGCGGCTCCACGCTGCTCGGCCCGAGCGACATCGTCGGCGTCGGCCACTCCACGTTCCGGATCGTCGGCGACCGCCTCGAGGAGTTCGTCGACACCGGTGAGGTGTCGTTCTCCGCCCGGCACCTGACGGTCACGGTCGACGGCGGCAAGCAGATCCTCAAGGACGTCTCCTTCGGCGTCCCGGAGAAGTCCCTGATCGCGGTCATCGGACCGTCCGGTTCCGGCAAGTCGACCCTGCTCAAGGCGCTGACCGGCTACCGGCCCGCCAACCAGGGCGACGTGCTCTACGACAACCGCAACCTCTACAAGCAGTTCGCGGAGCTGCGCCAGCGCATCGGTCTGGTCCCGCAGGACGACATCCTGCACAAGGAGCTGACCGTCAAGAAGGCCCTCAAGTACGCGGCGAAACTCCGCTTCCCGGCCGACACCACCGGCGCCGAGCGCGAGTCGCGCATAGACGAGGTGCTGCGCGAGCTGAAGCTCGACATCCACAAGGAGAAGAAGGTCACCTCCCTCTCCGGCGGTCAGCGCAAGCGCGTCTCGGTGGCCCTGGAACTGCTCACCAAGCCGTCCCTGATCTTCCTCGACGAGCCGACCTCCGGCCTCGACCCGGGCATGGACCGCGATGTCATGCAACTGCTGCGCGGCCTCGCCGACGACGGCCGTACGGTCCTCGTGGTCACCCATTCCGTGGCCGAGCTGGCCCTGTGCGACAAGCTCCTGGTGATGGCCCCGGGCGGCGCGGTCGCCTACTTCGGGCCGCCCGAGGAGGCACTGAACTTCTTCGGCTACGACACCTGGGCCGACGTCTTCTCCTCCTTCGAGAACTACCGCGACTACGACTGGGCCGGCCGCTGGAAGGGCTCGCAGCACTACCAGATGTACGCCGCGGACATAGACGCCGTTGCGCCGCAGTCCGTACAGACGCCTCCCATGCAGGGCATGAAGCCGCCGAAACCACAGCGCTGGACGGGCCAGTTCGGGACTCTCGTGCGCCGCTACGTGTCGGTGATCGCGTCCGACAAGGGTTTTCTGGCGCTGACGGTGATCCTGCCGCTCGTCCTCGGCTCGGTCAGCCTGCTCATCGACTTCGGCGACAACCTGCTGCCCAAGCCGGTCGACCCGAGGACCAGGCTTCCCGAGCCGAACAGCACGGCCACCACCGTCCTGCTGATCCTCGCGGTCGGCGCGTGCTTCGCCGGCGCGGCCAACTCCGTCCGTGAGCTGATCAAGGAACGGGTGATCTACGAGCGGGAGCGCGCCACCGGCCTGTCCCGCTCGGCGTACCTGATGTCCAAGGTGGTCGTACTGGGCGCGATCACCATCCTGCAGGGGCTGATGGTCGGCGTCATCGGCTTCGCCACCCGCGGGCTGCCGAAGGAAGGGCTCGTCCTCGGCAGCGCCACCCTCGCGGAGCTGACGCTGCCGATCATGGGGCTCGGGTTCACCTCGATGATGTTCGGGCTGATCATCTCCGCACTGGTGAAGACGTCCGAGAAGACCATGCCGCTGCTGGTCATGTTCGCGATCGTCCAGGTCGTCTTCACCGGCTGCCTGTTCACCCTGCACGGCACGCTCGGCGTCAACGAACTCTCGTATCTGATGCCGTCGCGCTGGGCGGTTGCCGCCGCGGGCGCCACGCTGGACTTCAACCAGGTCAACCCGCCCGTCAAACCGGGCGACACGACTGACCCGCTGTGGGACCACACCCTCACCACCTGGGGCCTGAACATGGTCGCCCTGATCGCCATCGGGATCGTCTGCGGTTTGCTCGTCTCCCGCTTCCTGCGCCGCCACGAGCCCGAGGTCATGCGCAAGTGACCACCGTCGTACGACAGTGAAGGGCGGCACCCCGACCGGGTGCCGCCCTTGTGCGTAGAAGAGGTCCGCGCGACCTCAGTACGCGCTGTTGACGTTGTCCATCGAGCCGTACTTGTCGGCCGCGTAGTTGGCGGCGGCGGTGATGTTGGCGACCGGGTCGTAGATGTTCCAGGACGTGCCCGCGACGTGGTACGCCTGGAACGTCGGCGGGATGACCTGGAGCAGCCCCTTCGACGGGATGCCGTTGATGGCGTTGATGTCCCAGTTGTTGATGGCGTTCGGGTTGCCCGAGGACTCCCGGAGGATGTTGCGGTGCAGGCCGTTGTAGCTGCCCGGGATGCCCTTGGCCTTCATGATGTCCAGGGACTCCTTGATCCAGCCGTCAAGGTTGTTGGCGTAGCTCTTGTGCACCGCGGCCCTGAGCTTGGCGCGATGCGCGGCCCGGCTCGCGGCCTTGGCCCTGGCCTTGCGCGCCTGGGCGGCCTTCTTGGCGGCGGCGGCGTGCGCGGCCTTCTTCTTCGCGGCGGCCGCGGCCTTGGCCTTGGCCTTCGCCTCGGCGTGCGCCTTCGCTGCCTTCGCCTCGGCGTGCGCCTTCGCCGCCTTCGCCTCGGTGGCGGCCTTGCTCTGCAGCGCCTTGGCGGCGAGCTGCTCGCTGACGTCCGCCTGGAGGCCCTTGAGCTGCTCGGAGGTGTACTTCACGGGGGCCGAGGAGACGGCGACCTCGGAGGTGGTGGTCTCGGCGTTGCCCGGAACCGCGCTGAAGGCGACGGCGGCGGCGCCGAGCGTGGCGACTCCGGCGATGGCGATCTTGTGGCGCTTGGTCAGCGCACGACTGTGAGGACGGGTGAAAGGGTTCTTGGGCATGCGGAATGGACCTCTTCGAATAGCGCGGAGGTCGCTCGCTGTCCGGTGTCGGACGGGTGCTTCCGGCACAAACGCCGCGGGCGGAACCCACGGCGCTGAGCGACGTTGGCCATTCTTAGCTGCCGCAAAATGCCCGGGCAAAGGTGTGACGTACGACCCTGGGTAGTGGACCCAGGGAGGGCAAAACGGGACAGACCAACACGTCTGCCCCGTTCATGCCGGGAGCCTTTGTCTCCTATTTCACCTAGTACGTGATCTGCGCCCTATGTGCGGGCTCACATCGGCCGCACAGCGTTTTCACCAACAGTTGCGCTCGCAATGCTGTGCGTGAGGATGCTCCTCAGGGAGAAGCAGATGCACGTCCCCGAACTCGTGCCACAGGTAGTGCCGGCGCAGGGCCTCCTCGTAGCCGCGGTCGATCGCCGCCCGCCCCGCGACCGCCTCCAGCATCAGCAGGTGCGAGGCCTGCGGCTCGTGCAGCCCGGTCAGCAGCCCGTCCACCACCCGCACCCCGCGCTCCGGGGTCACGACGAGGTCCGTCCACCCCTCACGCGCGCGTACGACCCCGTCCGCCCCGGCAGCCGACTCCACGGCCCGCACGGCCGTCGTCCCCACGGCCACGACCCTGCCGTTCCCGGCCCGCACCGCGTTGATCAGTCGCGCGGAGACTTCCGGCACCGAGAACCGCTCGGGGTACGGCGGCTCGTGCGCCTCCGCCGAGGCCACCCCCGTGTGCAGCGTGACCGGCGCGAACTGCACACCCCGGCTCACCAGCTCCACCACCAGCCGAGCGGTGAAGGGCCGTGCCGCACTGGGCATCTCCGCACTGCCCGACCCGTCGGGCGACGGCAGCGCGAACACCGTCTGGTACACGGACAACGGCTGGTCCCGCTCCGTGTAGGAGTACCGGATGGGCCGCCCGTGCTCCCGCAGCAGCCCGAGAACCTCCCCGCCGCACACCCGCGCCCACCACAGCCGCCCGCTCACCGCCTCCTCCAACACCAGCCGCAGGCCCCCGGGCAGTCGCACCTCCGTTCCCGCGGGCCCGCCCGCACGCGCACGCGTGGTGCCCTTCCCGTCGGGCTCCCGCAGCTCCACCGCCCACCGGCCGTCGTCCCCGCGCGTGGAGAAGTGCACGACCACACGCGCGTGCCCGATCCGACCGTCGACGGCCGCGGCCAGCGTGGGGGAGGTGTTGACGACGAGCAGGTCCCCGGCCCGCAGCAGCCGCGGAAGCTCCCCGAACGAGTGGTGCGACACCGCGGTACCCCGCGACACCAGCAGCCGTACGGCATCCCGGTCGACCCCGGCCCCACGCTGCTCGGCCGGCACCCGCGCCGACAGCTCCTCCGGTACGCGCACGGCGAGTGTCATCGGCCCTCCCTGAGCGAGGAGGCTGCGTACCGCCCGCTCGGCGGCCGCTCGGAGGATGCCCTCGGTCGCCTCGCCGCCGCGGGCTGTGGGCCGAGGGCGGCTGCGGCGGCCTGTGTCCGGTCGAGCCCGGTCCCGCGCTGTTCGGCCGGCACCTGTGTCGGCAGTTCCTTCGGTACGCGCAGGGCGAGTGTCATCGGCCCTCCCTCAGCGAGGCGGCCTCGTACCGCCCGCTCGGAGGATGCCCTCGGTCGCCTCGCCGCCGCGGGCTGTGGGCCGAGGGCGGCTGCGGCGGCCTGTGTCCGGTCGAGCCGGGGCCCGCGCTGTTCG
>NZ_JBIWLX010000006.1:484145-494697 GCF_044766405.1 Streptomyces sp. NPDC102270
GGCCTCGTACCGCCCGCTCGGAGGATGCCCTCGGTCGCCTCGCCGCCGCGGGCTGTGGGCCGAGGGCGGCTGCGGCGGCCTGTGTCCGGTCGAGCCGGGGCCCGCGCCGTTCGGCCGGCACCCGTGTCGGCAGTTCCTTCGGTACCCGGACCGCGAGTGTCATCGCTCCTCCCCCAGCGAGGAGGCTGCGTACCGCCCGCTCGGCGGCCGCTCGTCCAGCAGTCGCAGAAAGCCCGGTACCACACTCGTCGGCTCCGGCCGCGGGTCCTTGTCGTCCGGTACGGCCGCCGCGTACAGGTCGGTCGCCATGTCCCCGGGATCGACGGCCCACACCCGCAGCTGCGGCTCCTCCTCGCCGAGCACCGCCGCGAGGTGGTCCAGGGCGGCCTTCGACGCCCCGTAGCCGCCCCAGGTCTCGTACGCCTCGGCGGCGGCATCCGAGCTGATCGTGATCACCGCGCCGGCCCCGGACGCCCGCAACAGCGGCAGCGCCTCCTGCACCAGGCCCAGCGCGGCCACCACGTTCACCTCCAGCGCGCGGCGCAGCCCTTCCAGCGGCAGCTCCTCAAGACGCGCCAGCGGCTCGACGCCCAGCGCGCTCGCGTTGTTCACCAGCAGATCGACGCCGCCGAACTTCCAGGCCGCCGCCACCAGCTCCCCGCGGTGCGCCGGGTCCGTGACGTCCCCGGGCAGCGCCGTCACCCGGGTTCCGTGCCCGGCGACCGCGGCCGCCGTCTCCTTCAGGACCTCGGCCGTCCTCGCGTCGAGCACCAGGTCCCAACCCCGCGCGGCCAGCGCCTCGGCGAGCGCCCGACCCAGCCCCTTCGAGGCCCCCGTGATGATCGCTACCGGCATGACACACGTCCCCTCGTCCTCCACGCCGCCTGATCGGCGTGCCCCCAACGTAGGAACGGCCTGCGCCCCGCCGCCTCGGACGCGGGCCGCAGAACGGTGAGGCCCTTCGCCCTAGGTCGCCCGGCCCAGCCGGAAGCCGTCACAGGTCCGATCCGCGCTGTCACACCCCGCCCGTACGCTGAGGGCATGAGTCAAGGCCCCCGGTCCGGCCTCGCCGCGGTGAGTTCCGCGCTGCTGGCCATGAGCAGGCACCTCGAGGTGCGAGACGTCCTCAAGACGATCGTCGCCTCGGCCCGCGAGCTGCTCGACGCGCAGTACGCCGCCCTCGGCGTCCCGGACGACCACGGCGGCTTCGCCCAGTTCGTGGTCGACGGTGTCAGCGACGCCCAGTGGAAGGCCATCGGCCCCCTCCCACGTCAGCACGGCATCCTCGCCGCGATGCTGCACGAGGCCACCCCTGAGCGCCTCGCCGACGTCCGCAAGGACCCCCGTTTCGAGGGCTGGCCCGCCGCCCACCCCGACATGGTCGACTTCCTGGGCCTGCCGATCCGCGACGGCGACGAGGTCATCGGTGCCCTGTTCCTCGCCAACAAAAACTGCCCCAAGCCTGAAGGAAGTTGTGGCTTCACCGAGGAGGACGAGGAACTGCTCTCGATCCTCGCCCAGCACGCCGCGATCGCCCTGACCAACGCCCGCCTGTACGAACGCAGCCGGGAGCTCACGATCGCCGAGGAGCGCTCCCGCCTCGCCCACGAACTGCACGACGCGGTCAGCCAGAAGCTCTTCTCGCTGCGCCTGACCGCCCAGGCCGCCGCCGCCCTGGTCGACCGCGACCCCTCCCGCGCCAAGGACGAGATGCAGCAGGTGGCCACGCTCGCCGCCGAGGCCACCGACGAACTGCGCGCCGCCGTGGTCGAGTTGCGTCCCGCCGCCCTGGACGAGGACGGCCTGACCGCCACCCTGCGCACCCACGTCCAGGTCCTGGACCGTGCCCACACCGCGCGCGTGACCTTCGCCGCCCGCCACGTCCGCGCACTGCCCGCCGCCCAGGAGGAGGCCATGCTCCGCGTCGCCCAGGAGGCCCTGCACAACGCGCTGCGGCACTCCGGAGCCGCACATGTCGACGTGACCCTGGACCGGCGCGGCAGCGGAGCCGTCCTGCGCGTCACGGACGACGGCAGCGGCTTCGAACCGAAGGCGGTCCGCCGCGCGGGACGCCACCTCGGCCTGGTCTCCATGCGGGACCGCACCAGCGGGGTCGGCGGCACGCTGACCGTGGAATCGGCGCCCGGCAAGGGCACCACGATCGAGATGGAGGTCCCCGGTGGCTGACGCGATCAAGGTCCTGCTCGTCGACGACCACCAGGTCGTCCGCCGGGGGCTGCGCACCTTCCTCGAAGTGCAGGACGACATAGAGGTCGTGGGCGAGGCCGCCGACGGCGCCGAGGGCGTCGCGCGCGCGGAGGAACTGAGGCCCGACATCGTCCTCATGGACGTCAAGATGCCGGGCATGGACGGCATCGAGGCCCTGCGCAGGCTCCGCGAACTGGACAACCCCGCGCGCGTGCTGATCGTCACGAGCTTCACCGAACAGCGCACCGTGGTCCCGGCCCTGCGCGCGGGCGCCGCCGGTTACGTCTACAAGGACGTCGACCCCGACGCCCTCGCCGGCGCCATCCGTTCCGTCCATGCCGGGCACATCCTGCTCCAACCCGAGGTAGCGGGCGCCCTGTTGTCCCAGGAGGAGAACAACTCCGGCCAGGGAAGAGGCGGTTCGCTCACCGAGCGGGAGCGCGAGGTCCTCGGACTGATCGCGGACGGCCGCTCCAACCGGGAGATCGCCCGTGCGCTGGTCCTCTCCGAGAAGACCGTCAAGACACACGTCTCGAACATCCTGATGAAACTCGACCTGGCGGACCGGACCCAGGCGGCACTGTGGGCGGTTCGTCACGGAGTGGCCGGTTGATCCCGAGGCGCACGGCAATACGGAGGGTTCCGCTCCGGAGTGAGATTCATACCGTCGTGGGAATGTCCCCCGAATGGCGCATCCTTCGGGGAGGCCCGCCGTTCTTCAGTGCGTGCTGCGGCGACTGCCGCGGCAATCGCTAGGAGGGCTTAGAAGTGAAGAACCTGAAGAAGGTAGCGGCCGTGACGATGGTGGCCGGCGGGCTGGTCGCCGCCGGTGCCGGTATGGCCTCCGCCACCGACGGGTCGCACGCCGACGGCAAGGCCGTGGGCTCGCCCGGCGTCGTCTCGGGCAACCTCGTCCAGGCCCCGGTGCACATCCCGGTGAACGCGGTCGGCAACAGCGTGAACGTCATCGGCGTGCTGAACCCCGCCTTCGGCAACCTCGGCCTCAACCACTGACTTCCCTCGCCGAACGGGGAGTGACTTCGGCCTCCCGGGTGCACCACGCACCCGGGAGGCCGGTCCGTTTGACACGCGCAGTCACCGGGCCATCGGCTCGGGACGTCACGCGTCCCTCAGGGAGCGGAGCGGCACCCCGTAGTGTGCGAGCGGCCCCCGGCGGAGAGGACCGGCCCGCCCGCGGATGGAGCCACGCGCCCCTCTGCCCGGCCCGACGCCGGTCACCGCACCCGCCGCAATCCAGCCCTGCGCCGGGCGGGGTCACGCCCGCCGTCTGGCCCCGCGCGGGCCGGGTCACGCGCCCCTCTGCCCGGCCCGAGGCCGGTCACTGCACCCCCGCCGTTCAGCCCTGTGCCGGGCGGGGTCACGCCCGCCGCCGTCCAGCCCCACGCAGGCCGGGCCACGCGCCCCTCTGCCCGGCCCGACGCCGGTCACCGCACCCGCCGCAATCCAGCCCTGCGCCGGGCGGGGTCACGCCCGCCGCCGTCCAGCCCCACGCAGGCCGGGCCACGCGCCCCTCTGCCCGGCCCGACGCCGGTCACCGCACCCGCCGCCGTCCATCCCCCCCGGCCGGGCCGGGTCACACCTCCCCGCCGCCGTCCATCCCCCCGCCGGGGCACGCCGTCCCGGCCGCCGTCCAGCCCCACACCGGGCCGGGCCACGCACCCCCCACCCAGCCCCACGCCGGTCACCGCACCCCCCGCTCCAACTCCTCCACATACGCGTTGTACGCAGCGACCTGCGCCCGCCGCCCCGTCCGCTCCACCGGACGCAACGCCTCCCCCCGAGCCCGCATCTCGGCGGAGCTCACCGCGCCCCCGGGCCCGTTCTCGTAGGCCAGCGACACCAGCAACCCCACCCGCTGGGCAAGCTCCAACACCCGCACCGCCCGAGGCGGATACCCCGGCGCCAGTACCTCCCGCCCCCGTTCGGCCCGGGCCCGGTACGCCCCGATCGCCGCCTCCGCCACCGGCCCCGACCCGGCCACGTCCAGCCGCGACAGCACCTCGGTCGCGTCCCGCAAGGCCTCCGCGAGCTCACGCTCGGCCTCGCCCAGCGAGGGAACGTCCGCCGGCGGCGCCTCCCGCACAGGCAGCACATGCCACACCACCTCGACATGCACATCGCCCGACGGCCCGGCCTCGTACACCTCCGGCACAAGCCCCAGGGCGGCGCCGTGACAGACCACCGCCTCCTCCGCCTCCAACGCGCGCGCATTGAACTCCGGCGGCCCGCTCAGCCCCAGCGGATGCCCGGGCGCGGGCAGCGCGACCCGCAGACCGGTGACCCCGAGCGACCGCAGCCGCCCGAGCGCCAGGGTGAGACCGACGGCCACCGTCTCACCCGGCAGCCCCTCCACCCGGTGCACGGCATCGTCACCGACGATCGCCAGTACGGCGTCGTCCGGCGAGACAAGTCCGGCCAAAAGGCCGTTTCCCCAAGCGGCAAGGCGTCCAGAGCGCGGTTCCGAGAGCATGCCCCCCAGCCTAAGGACCGGACCACTGAACGGGAGCAGCCGACCGGTGGCGTAGATTTCATCGAGGGCTGCGCCCAAAAGCGCGCACGCGCCAGCCGAGACGTCGACACCGGTCACACTGCAAGGGGAGACAACGCGCTCATGAGCGATGTTCTGGAGCTTCAGGACGTATCCGTGGTCCGTGAGGACCGGGCTCTGGTGGACCAGGTCAACTGGTCGGTCAAGGAGGGCGAGCGCTGGGTCATCCTCGGCCCCAACGGCGCCGGCAAGACCACGCTCCTGAACCTCGCCTCCAGCTACCTCTACCCCAGCAAGGGCACCGCGACCATCCTCGGCGAGACCCTCGGCAAGCCCGGCACCGACGTCTTCGAACTGCGCCCCCGCATCGGCATGGCCGGCATCGCCATGGCCGACAAGCTCCCCAAGCGTCAGACCGTCCTGGAGACCGTGCTGACGGCGGCGTACGGCATGACCGCGGGCTGGCAGGAGGAGTACGAGGACATCGACGAGCAGCGCGCCCGCGCCTTCCTCGACCGCCTCGGCATGAGCGACTACCTGGACCGGAAGTTCGGCACCCTCTCCGAGGGCGAGCGCAAGCGCACCCTCATCGCCCGCGCCCTGATGACCGACCCCGAGCTCCTCCTCCTCGACGAGCCCGCCGCCGGTCTCGACCTCGGCGGCCGCGAGGACCTGGTCCGCCGCCTCGGCCGACTCGCGCGCGACCCGATCGCCCCCTCGATGCTCATGGTGACGCACCACGTCGAGGAGATCGCCCCCGGCTTCACCCACGTCCTCATGATCCGCCAGGGCAGGGTGCTCGCCGCAGGCCCCCTGGAGCTCGAACTCACCTCCCGCAACCTCTCCATGTGCTTCGGCCTCCCCCTCGTCGTCGAGCAGGTCGGCGAGCGCTGGACCGCGCAGGGCCTGCCACTGTCGTGATCACGTGAAGTACCCGCAAAAACAAGGGTAAGAAGCCCGTTCCCGCTCCATTGCGCCCTGTCCGCGGAGGTACCCGCGGACCTACCATGACCACGTGAACGACATCGACGCATGGGTGTGGTGGCTTGTCGGCGCGGCTGCGCTCGGAATCCCGCTCGTGGTGACCGCGATGCCGGAGTTCGGCATGCTCGCGATGGGCGCCGTCGCCGCCTCCGTCGCTGCCGGACTCGGCGGTGACATCGTCGTCCAGGTGCTCGTCTTCGTCGTCGTCTCGGTGGCCCTCATCGCCGTCGTACGGCCCATCGCGACCCGGCACCGCTCCCAGCGACCCCAACTCGCCACCGGCATCGACGCGTTGAAGGGCAAGCAGGCCGTCGTCCTGGAGCGCGTCGACAGCGCGGGTGGCCGGATCAAGCTCGCCGGAGAGGTCTGGTCGGCCCGTTCTCTCGACACCGGCCGGGCCTTCGAAGTAGGTCAGGAAGTGGATGTCGTCGACATCGAGGGAGCCACGGCGATCGTCATGTGACCTCGCAGGATGCAACTGAACCGAACGCACCACGAGTTGTACGACGGTCTGACACACTCGACCAGCAAGATCTTCAACAACCATAAGATCTTCCGAGAACGCCGAGGCAGAGAAGGGCACGGGGAGCACGATGGAACCGGTCATCATCGTCTTGATCATCCTGGTGGTGTTGGTCTTCATCGCCCTGATCAAGACGATCCAGGTCATCCCGCAGGCGAGTGCCGCGATCGTGGAGCGGTTCGGCCGCTACACGCGGACACTCAACGCGGGACTCAACATCGTCGTCCCGTTCATCGACACCATCCGCAACCGTATCGACCTGCGTGAACAGGTCGTACCCTTCCCGCCGCAGCCGGTGATCACCCAAGACAACCTGGTCGTCAACATCGACACGGTCATCTACTACCAGGTGACCGACGCCCGGGCCGCGACCTACGAGGTCGCCAGCTACATCCAGGCGATCGAGCAACTCACCGTCACCACGCTCCGCAACATCATCGGCGGCATGGACCTGGAGCGGACCCTGACCTCCCGCGAGGAGATCAACGCGGCCCTGCGCGGCGTCCTCGACGAGGCCACCGGCAAGTGGGGCATCCGGGTAAACCGCGTCGAACTCAAGGCAATTGAGCCGCCGACCTCCATCCAGGACTCGATGGAGAAGCAGATGCGCGCCGACCGTGACAAGCGCGCCGCGATCCTCACCGCCGAAGGCACGCGCCAGGCCGCCATCCTCACCGCCGAAGGTGAGAAGCAGTCCCAGATCCTGCGCGCCGAGGGTGAGGCCAAGGCGGCCGCCCTGCGCGCGGAAGGCGAAGCCCAGGCGGTCCGCACGGTCTTCGAGGCGATCCACGCCGGAGACCCGGACCAGAAGCTCCTCTCCTACCAGTACCTCCAGATGCTCCCGAAGATCGCCGAAGGCGACGCCAACAAGCTCTGGATCGTCCCCAGCGAAATCGGCGACGCCCTCAAGGGCCTGTCCGGAGCCATGGGCAACTTCGGCAACTTCGGCGGCGGTTCGAGCGGAGGCAACGGCGGCTCGGAACGCCGGGAGACCCCGAAGATCGACTGAAACAGGGATTGCCGTACGACAAAGGGTCCCGCCTTCTCGACGAAGGCGGGCCCCCACGTACTCCGGGGCGCGGGGCTGTATCGACATGCGGCTCCGCCGCGGGGCGCGACAAGCCACAACACGCTCGCAGCCGCATCACAACCGAACCCGGCAGATGACTAGGCGGCGGCCTCTCCAGCCAGCCAGTCCGGCAGCGCGGAGAAGTCCTCGTGCCCCAGCGACAGCAGCATCGCGTCAGCCGGACTCGGCTCGAACGGCTCCCGCAGCAACGGCATCCCGGCCTCCGCCGGAGTCCGGTTCGCCTTGCGGTGGTTGTCCTCCGCGCAGGAGGCCACCGTGTTCAGCCAGGTGTCCTGACCACCCTGGGACCGCGGCACCACGTGGTCCACGGTCGTCGCCCGCCGCCCGCAGTACGCGCACCTGTGCCGGTCACGCACCAGAACACCCCGCCGGGACCAGGGGGCTTGTCTTCGGAAGGGCACCCGCACATACCTGCACAACCTGATCACCCGGGGCGCCGGTATGTCGACCGCGGCTCCGCGCATGCGCAGTTCGGGGTGGGACTGCTCGACGACGGCCTTGTCCTGCAGCACCAGAACGACGGCTCGGTTCAACGTCACCGTCGACAGCGGCTCGAAGCTCGCGTTCAGTACCAGCGTGTCCCGCATGTCAGCCCACCTCCCATGTGCACCGTCCCACCCCCTGGCGGGCTTGGGCTTGGATCAACTCTGGCCGGGCACGCCGAGATGGACAACGCAATAAAAAGTGCCCGCCTCTGATCAATTCCAAGACCAGAGGCGGGCAAACGCCCGATGAACGTCAGTCTTCGGCGGGCACCTCGTACTCACCGATCAACTGAGCACGCGCGATCGTGTGAAAACGCAGGTTGAAGCCCACAAAGGCGGGAGAGGCAGCGGAATCCGGCCCGAGCTTCTCCTGGTCCACGGCGTACACGGTGAAGACGTACCGGTGCGGCCCGTCCCCGGCCGGCGGAGCGGCCCCACCGAAGTCCTTCGACCCGTAGTCGTTCCGCGCCTGTACGGCACCCTCCGGCAGCCCCTCGAACTTGCCGCTGCCCGCACCGACCGGCAGCTCGGTCACCGAGGCCGGAATGTCGAACACGACCCAGTGCCAGAACCCGCTGCCCGTAGGGGCGTCGGGGTCGTAGCAGGTCACGGCGAAGCTCTTGGTCTCCGGCGGGAAGCCCTCCCAGCGCAGCTGCGGAGAGGTGTTGCCGGCCGCGTAGACCTGAGCGTCCTTGAGCGTGCCGCCCTCCTGCACGTCCTCACTCGTCACCGTGAACGACGGCACGGGCGGATGGAAGTCATGGGGGAGCGGACGCCGCTTGAGCTCGGTCACCTCGGTACCTCCTGATCGATTACCGGAATCAGCAGTTCCGAGCCTAGAACCAGTTGCGCTTGCTGCCGACCTCGGACAGCCACTGGTTGAGGTACGCGGCCCAGTCGGTGCTCTGGTAGTCGTGCAGTCCCACCTGGAAGGACCGGAAGGTGTCGCTGCCCTCGCTGAACAGCCCCGGCTTCTTGTCCATCTCCAGCACGACGTCCATGGCGTTGCCGTCCGCGACGAAGCTCAACTCGACCTGGTTGAGCCCGCGGTACTGCTGCGGCGGGAAGAACTCGATCTCCTGGTAGAACGGCAGCCGCTGCCGCGTCCCACGGATGTGGCCGCGCTCCAGGTCCGCGTTCTTGAAGCGGAAGCCCAACTGCATGAAGGCGTCCAGGATCGCCTTCTGCGCCGGCAGCGGGTGCACGCTGATCGGGTCCAGGTCACCGGAGTCCACGGCACGCGCGATCGCCAGCTCGGTGGTCACACCGACGTTCATGCCGCGCAGCGGCTGCCCGTCGATCACCGTGATCGGCGTCTCCCACGGGATCTCCAGACCGAACGGCACCGCGTGCACCGCGTTGGCCTGAAGCGTGAAGGCACCGCCGAGCGAGACCTTCGTGAACTCGATGTCCTGCTTGTACTCCTGATCGCCGCTCTCGACCTCGACCTTGGCCTGGAGCCCGACCGACAGCCCTTCGATCTCCTGGTCGACGGACCCACCCTGGATCCGCACCT
Source organism: Streptomyces sp. NPDC102270 (assembly GCF_044766405.1). Lineage (NCBI taxonomy): Bacteria > Bacillati > Actinomycetota > Actinomycetes > Kitasatosporales > Streptomycetaceae > Streptomyces > Streptomyces sp. NPDC102270. Next base: position 493,461 of record NZ_JBIWLX010000006.1, read on the forward strand.
CGCCCTGGACGACACCACCGGGGACGACGTTGACCTCGGTCAGCACCGTCTCCACCGAAGCCCCGCCGGCCCCCAGGCTCGCGAGCAGCTTCTTGAACGCCATGTCTCTCCTCTTAGAACGCGCGGATTCCTGATCCCTACAAACGCGATCCGGCCGTGGTCGGTTCCGCGCCCTCACCCTGGCAAGCGGACGAACCCTTGACCACCCTTGGCACACACCCGTCTGGACTACGCTCGTACGCCATGATCACGCCCCCGGACCGTACGCCACTGCCACGAGAGTTCTTCGACCGCCCTGTACTGGAAGTCGCCCCCGACCTCCTCGGCCGCACCCTCGTCCGTACGACCCCCGACGGGCCGATCGCGGTGCGCCTCACGGAGGTCGAGGCCTACGACGGTCCGAACGACCCCGGCTCCCACGCCTACCGCGGCCGCACCGCCCGCAACGACGTGATGTTCGGTCCGCCCGGGCATGTGTACGTCTACTTCACCTACGGCATGTGGTTCTGCATGAACCTGGTGTGCGGACCGGCAGGCCGCGCGAGCGCCGTCCTGCTCCGCGCCGGCGAGGTCCTCGAAGGCGCCGAGCTGGCTCGCAAACGTCGACTCTCGGCCCGAAATGACAAGGAACTGGCCAAAGGGCCGGCCCGCCTGGCCACGGCCCTGGGTGTGGACCGGGCTCTGGACGGCACGGACGCGTGTGCCCAGGAGGAGACTCCGCTGAGGATGCTCACCGGCACCCCGGTCCCCTCCGACCAGGTACTCCACGGTCCCCGGACCGGGGTGGCCGGCGAAGGAGGCGTCCACCCCTGGCGGTTCTGGGTGGCCAACGACCCGACGGTGAGCCCCTACCGGGCTCATGTCCCGAGGCGGCGCTCAAGTTGACTCGCTCTTGGAAGATGCGTAACGTGGCCCGAGCCGCTTGTACCGGTTACGGCGATCGCCAGCAGCCGAGAGCGGCCAAACCACTACCTACGACATCCCCTCGGCGGGGGCGATTTCGGCGTGCCCGCACGCCCGAATTCGAACTCGCAGGACTCGATTATGAGTTGCCGAGGGAATCGGCTAACGTAGTGAATGTCGAAAGGCCCCGCCGACAGGGAATCAGGCCCGAAAGGATCTGATAGAGTCGGAAACGCAACACCGAAGGGAAACTGCCCGGAGGAAAGCCCGAGAGGGTGAGTACAAAGGAAGCGTCCGTTCCTTGAGAACTCAACAGCGTGCCAAAAATCAACGC
>NZ_JBIWLX010000007.1:0-330409 GCF_044766405.1 Streptomyces sp. NPDC102270
CCCGCCCCGGCCCGGGCCCCCCCCCCCGGCGCCGCCCCCCCCCCCCCCCCCCCCCCCCCCCCCCCCCCCCCCCCCCCCCCCCCCCCCCCCCCCCCCCACGACAGCGGGGCGGCGCGCGATCGGTACCGCGCCACCCCGGAGATCACTCGCCCGGCCGTACGAAGACCGTCCGTCCGCCGACCACGGTGCGCAGGCAGAGGGGCAGGTCACGGCCCGGCGTCAGGTCGGGCAGGCCGGGGGTGCCGGAGCGGGGGTCGGTGGACCAGCGGGCGACCCGGTCGTCGGGGGCCTGGACCACCAGTTCACCGGTGCGCCACACGGCGTAGTCGGCGGGGGCGCCGGGCACCAGGACGCCCGCGTCGTCCCGGCCGACCGCCCGCCAGCCGCCGCGGGTGTGCGCGGTGAAGGCGGCGCGCACGGAGACGCGGTGCTCGGGGGTGCGGTGGAAGGCGGCCGCGCGGACCGTGCCCCACGGGTCGAGCGGGGTGACGGGGCTGTCGGAGCCGAAGGCGAGCGGGACACCGGCGCGCAGGAGGGCCGCGAAGGGGTTCAGGCGGCCCGCCCGCTCCCGGCCCAGGCGCCGGGCGTACATCCCGTCCTCGCCGCCCCACAGGGCGTCGAAGGCGGGCTGGACGGACGCGGTGAGGCCGAGTTCGGCGAAGGCGGCGACGGCCTCGGGGGTGAGCATCTCGGCGTGCTCGACGCGGTGCCGGGCGGCACGGACGCGGGCGAGGCCGAGTTTCTCCGCCACGGCGCGGATTCCGTCGATCACCGCGGTCACCGCCGCGTCGCCGATCGCGTGGAAGCCGGCCTGCAGGCCCGCCTCGGTGCAGGCCGCGACATGGGTGGCCACGGCGGCGGCGTCCAGGTAGGTGAGACCGGTGTGATCGGCGTCGGAGTACGGCTCGTGCAGGCAGGCGGTGTGGGAGCCGAGGGCGCCGTCGACGAAGAGGTCTCCGGCGGCGCCGAGCGCGCCGAGTTCGCGCGCCTTGTCGACATCCTGCTCAGCCCAGTAGCCGACCACTCTGGGGCCCGGCTCCTCGCTCGCGAGCCGCAGCAACCCGGTGAAGTCGTCCTCGGAGGAGATCTCGGGGCCTGCGCATTCGTGAAGGGTGCCGATGCCGAGCGAGGCGGCGTGGGCGAGGGCGGCGCGCTGCGCTTGTGCGCGCTGGGCCGAAGAGACGGAGCCGAGCGCCGTCGAGCGGACGGTGTGGTGGGCGTCGGCCGTGAGGGGGCCGTCCACCGCTCCGAGGGACGTCATGTCGAGGAGGGCGGTCGTCACCACCGCCGAATGGACGTCGATACGACTCAGGTAGAGAGGGCGGCCACCTGTGGCCTCGTCGAGTTCCGCGCGGGTGGGAGGGCGGCCGTCGGGCCAGCGGGAGGCGTCCCAGCCGTGGCCGAGGAGGACGTGGTCGTCCGGGCGGGCGGCCGTGAACTCTCGTACGCGATGCAGGGCCGCGTCCAGGGACGGGGCGTCGGAGAGGTCGAGGCCAGTCAGGGCCAGGCCGGTAGCCGTGGTGTGCACATGTGCGTCGGTGAACGCGGGGGTGACCAGAGCGCCGTCCAGGTCCACGACTTCGTCGACACCGTCCGCGAAGGCGTCGGCGGCGCCCTCGGAACCGACCCAGGCCACCTGTCCACGTTCCACGACCATCGCGGTGGCGAAAGGGTCGGCGGGGCTGTGGACCTCGCCGCGGCGGAGGAGGACGGTCTTCGGTTCACTCATGGGGACAGTTTTGCAGGGGGGTTCGGGCCGTGGGCGGCGCGGGTCGCCTTTTGGGTGCCGGTGCGTTGTGGCTGGTCGCGCAGTTCCCCGCGCCCCGGAAGAGGTCGGCCCAGCCCCGTCAGATCCTCGGCGGCCTTGCCTCGTACGGGGTCGACAGGACCACCGTGGTACGCGTGGAGACCCCTGCCAGGGTCCTCACCCTCGCCAGCAACTCCTCCAGCTCGTGCGGCGTCGCCACCCGCACCTTGAGGATGTAGTTCTCGTCGCCCGCCACGCTGTGGCACGCCTCGATCTCGGGGACACCGGCCAGCCGGTCCGCGATGTCGTCGGGGGCGCTGGGGTCGAACGGTTTCACCGAGATGAACGCGGTCATGGGCAGGCCCACCGCCTCGGGGTCGACCACCGCGGCGTACCCGCGGATGACACCACGCTGCTCCAGCCGCCGCACCCGCTGGTGCACGGCCGAGGTGGACAGGCCCGTGGCCTTGCCCAGGTCCGTGTAACTCATCCGCCCGTCCTTGACGAGCAGCTGCACGATTTGTCGGTCCAGCTCCTCCATGGCGCAAGAACCTACAGTGCGGCTGATCTCCTCGGATACCTGAGCGCCCCAGGTCATGCCCGGTTCGTGATGTGACCGAGAGGTGCCTGTGAGTCGCCTGAGGGACAAAGCGACCGCCACGGGCATCTGCGAGCGGCATGTGACGAAGGCCACACCACTGTGAGGGCCTCCGTGATGTCCGCGTGATTACCGCCGTGACGGGACGGGAAGTGCTTGCTGTGGTCGAGGCCGCAGCGCCTTCACGGCCCAGTCCGAGGGGGAGAACCCAATGCAGAGTCTTCAGCGTCCTGGTCGTACCGCGCCCAAGCGCCTCCAGGCGGTCGTCGAGTCCGAGCCGGAGGGCGTCGAACCGGACGCCCTGGACGAGGAGTTCGACGCGTACGACACCTTCGAGATGTACCGGGTGATCTGCCCGGACTGCGCGCAGCCCATCGCCCTGCTGGCGGACGAGGAGGTCCTGCCGGAGCACGCGCTGTGCGCCTCGCCGTGGAACCCGTTCGGCCTCACGGTCTGCGCCGGTACGGGCCGCAAGGCCACCGACGCCCGGTCCGCGGACGAGTCGGCGGAGCCCCAGGAACAGGACACCGCCCTGCTGTTGACGCTCCCTCAGGGGCTGGACTGGCGGACCCAGCCGTTCTCGCACATCGCCGGCCCGAGTTCGCGCCCCATGCGCGTGCCGGTGTTGCGCCGTCAAGCCGCCTGAGCCGACTCGCCCGATCCCAGTAGCTGCCCCGCACCACGGCTCGCAGGCTGCCGTGGTGCGGGTTCAGCGTGTCCCGACTCTCCGGATCAGGCAGTTGACTGACGGTATGTCAGATCTCTGCGAGTGCACGCACGTTCGGCCGGACGTCCGTGAACTCACGCTCGATTGCGGACACCGTGACCCGGCCGCCGACTTCCGCGTTGCCCCGGTATGACCCGTACGTATGCACCGGTCGCAGAATCGGTTCCGTCGGCACCGTCCGCCTTTCGCCCGGCCCCGCCGCCGCTCCAGGACCCGCCCATCTACCGTGACCTGCTGCGCACCTGGGCGAGCGGCGGCCGCACGCTGCCCGGGCGCCACGACCCGGAGTGGGTACGGCTCGCGGCGCCGCAGGTCAGGCCGGGGCAGTTCAGCGCGTCTCCGGACCCGCTAGGTGACGGGCGATGACCATCCGCTGGATCTGGTTGGTGCCCTCGACGATCTGCAGGACCTTGGCCTCGCGCATGTACCGCTCGGCCGGGAAGTCCGCGGTGTACCCATAGCCGCCGAGGACCTGGACGGCGTCGGTGGTGACCTTCATCGCGGTGTCGGTGCAGTGCAGTTTGGCCATGGCCGCCTGCTTGGCGAAGGGCCGCCCGGCGTCACGAAGCCGCGCCGCCGCGAGGTAGAGGGCGCGGCCCGCCTCGATCTGGGTCGCCATGTCGGCGAGCATGAAGCGCAGCCCCTGGAAGTCGGCGATCGGCCGCCCGAACTGCTGTCGCCCGGTCGCATAGCCGACCGCCTCGTCGAGGGCCGCCTGGGCCACTCCGATCGCGCAGGCCGCGATGCCGAGCCGCCCCGAGTCGAGCGCGGACAGGGCGATCGCGAAGCCCTGCCCCTCGTCGCCGATGCGCCGTCCGTCCGGGACGCGCACCCCGTCGAAGTGGACCTGGGCGGTGGGCGAGCCCTTCATGCCCATCTTCTTCTCCGGCGCCGCGGCGCTCACGCCCCCCGCGTCCGCGGGCACCAGGAACGCGGTGATCCCGCGCGGGCCCTCCTCGCCGGTGCGCGCCATGACGGTGTAGAAGTCGGCGACCCCGCCGTGGGTGATCCATGCCTTGGTGCCGGTGATCATCCACTCGTCGCCGTCCCGGACCGCTCGGGTGCGCAGCGAGGCCGCGTCCGAGCCGGACGAGGGCTCGGAGAGGCAGTAGGCGCCGAGCAGTCCGCCGCCGAGCATCGCGGGCAGGTGCTCGACCTGCTGTTCCTTGGTGCCGTAGGTGGCGAGCGCGTAGCAGGCGAGGGTGTGCACGCTGACGCCGAGGCCGACGGTCAGGCGGGCCGCGGCGAGCTCTTCGAGGACCTGGAGGTAGACCTCGTACGGCTGGTCGGCGCCGCCGTGTTCCGAGGCGTAGGGCAGACCGAGCAGGCCGGTGCGGGAGAGCAGGGTGAAGACCTCGCGAGGGAAGTGCCCGGCGTCCTCCTCCTCGGCCGCCTTGGGGGCGATCTCGTGCTGCGCGATGTCGCGGACGAGCGAGATCAGATCCCGGGCCTCGTCCGTGGGCAGTTGCCGGTCCACCGGCTGCGGGGCGCGGTCGGGCATGGCGACGCTCTCCTCCCTGTAGGGCGCTGGCGGGCGCACGCCGTGGGGTGGGGCGGCTCCGCCGGTCTCACTGGACGCCGGTCGCTGCTCGCGTCTCCCGGGTCACGGAAGCTGCTGACCAGCGGCTGCGCCCTGTGAGTATGCCCGAAAGGAGACACCCGGTCACTGGTTAACGACCGCTTACTTCAAGATAGCCCAGCCCGTCGGCAACAGGCCTCGAATCGACCCGGGATTGGTCCGAACCATTGACGAGGTGGTCTAGTCCTCCTACTGTTCCGGCAGCGCTTCACCGCGTTCATGCCAATCGGCTGGCGTTCCCCTCTCCCCCACGAGGAGACACCGATGCACCTTCCCCACCGCGCCCGCTTCCGGGCGCTGATCTCCGCCGCATGTTGCGCGGTCCTCGGCGCGGGCCTGCTGGCCGGCGCGAGCAGCGCGACCGCGACCCCCGAGGCTCCCCACACGAAGGCCGCCGGCTCCAAGGTCGTCGGCTACTTCACCGAATGGGGCACCTACGACCGCAAGTACTACGTCAAGAACATCGAGACCTCCGGCTCGGCGGCGAAGCTGACCCACATCAACTACGCCTTCGGCAACGTCACCGGCGGCAAGTGCGCGATGGGCGACGCCTACGCCGCGACCGACCGGACCTACACGGCGGCCGAGTCCGTGGACGGGGTCGCGGACACCTGGGACCAGCCGCTGCGGGGCAACTTCAACCAGCTGCGCGAGCTGAAGAAGAAGCACCCGGGCCTGAAGGTCATCTGGTCGTTCGGCGGCTGGACCTGGTCGAGCGGCTTCGGCGAGGCCGCCCGCAACCCCGCCGCGTTCGCGCAGTCCTGCTACGACCTGGTCGAGAACTCCAAGTGGGCCGACGTCTTCGACGGCATCGACATCGACTGGGAGTACCCGAACGCCTGCGGCAACACCTGTGACACCAGCGGCAGGGAGGCGTTCAAGAACCTGATGGCGGCGCTGCGTTCGAAGTTCGGCGGCGGCTCGCTGGTCACCGCCGCGATCACCGCGGACGCCACGGCCGGCGGCAAGATCGACGCGGCGAACTACGCCGGCGCCGCCCAGTACGTCGACTGGTACAACCCGATGACGTACGACTACTTCGGCGCCTGGGACGCCTCAGGACCGACGGCCCCGCACTCACCGCTGAACTCCTACTCCGGCATCCCGAAGGCGAGTTACCACACCTCGGCGACCATCGCCAAGCTCAGGGGCCTCGGCATCCCGGCCTCGAAGCTGCTGCTCGGCATCGGCTTCTACGGCCGCGGCTGGACCGGCGTGACCCAGTCGGCGCCGGGCGGCAGCGCGACCGGCCCGGCGGCGGGCACCTACGAGCAGGGCATCGACGACTACAAGGTACTCAAGGCCAAGTGCCCGGCGACGGGGACGGTCGGCGGCACCGCGTACGCCAAGTGCGGGAACAACTGGTGGAGTTACGACACCCCCGCGACCATCGCCACGAAGATGACGTACAAGAACCAGCAGGGCCTGGGCGGCACCTTCTTCTGGGAGCTGAGCGGGGACACCTCGGGCGGCGAACTGATCAAGGCGATCAGCTAGCCGGGACCAGGTCATGAACCGACCGGTCCCACGGGGGACTTGGGGCGGGGGACCACGAGCCTCCGCCCCTTGCCGTCAGCCGTCCCGGCGAGCGGGCCCGGGCGCCGGGTGGGCGGGATCCAGCTCCTCGATGGCGCGCATCGAGGCGCCGAGCGTCTTCACGAGGAGGGAGCACAGGGTGTCGCGGGAGAGCTGGGGCGGGCGGTCGATCCAGTCGAGGGCGGCACCCTCGACACTGCACACCCAGGCGAGCAGGCCCATCCGGGCCAGCGGGGAGATGTCGGTACGGCCGTACGCCCCTTCGGCGATGGTCGCGACGATCGCCTCGCGCACCCCGTCCCGGATGGCGTGCACCTCGGCGTCGAAGCCGACACCGCCGCTGACGACGGTGCGGTAGGCCGCCTGGTTGTGTTCGGCGTAGCGCAGATAGCTGTCCAGGGTGCGCTGGACGCGGTCCACCTGCTCCATCTCCAGACCGCTCGCCGCGTAGGTGACCAGGTCGGCGACGGAGTCCTGGATGATCGCCAGGTAATAGCCCCGCTTGGACTGGAAGTAGTAGTAGATCAGGCCCTTGGCGACATGCGCCTGCTTGGCGATGTCGTCCATGGAGAGCGCGTCGTAGGAGGTGTCCGCGAACAACTTCCGCCCGATGGCGATGAGTTCGGCGCGGCGCGCGACCGAGCGCTCGGTGCCGCGAGCCCGCGGCCGGGCGGCTTCACGCTGCTCACTGATATTCACGTTTCGACCCTGGTCTCGGGCGGCGGCGGGACATCCGCAGTATGTCAGGTCACCTATGTGTCAGGTCACAGGAGACCGAGCTGCGTGACAAGCATCGCGATCACCGCGACCAGGGCCCAGCCCGCGATGTGTTCGATGATCTTCGGGCCGTCGTCCTGGGGGCCGCCGGTACGGGTGCGGGCGGCGGCTGACTGTGCGGTCATGGTGTCTCGCTGATCTCGGGCGAATGGGTGGATCCCCCCACCGATCCGTCCACTTTGCCACCGACAGCGGCTTTTGCGGCAGAGACCTTGGTCACAGGGCCCCGGTCGCCCGGGGCCCTGAACGTCCTCAGCGGACGCCCACCGCCGCGAGGGCCTTGCGCTGGCGCGGGGTCGGACAGGCGGGGAAGTACAGGTAGCAGACGCCTCCGGTACCGGAGACGACCTTGCCACTGGCGTTGTACCGCTTGGTACGCAGCCAGATGTTCTCCCACTCGCGCCGCTTGTAGACACGCCGCACCGCCGCGTCGCTCGGCGAGGCCGGGTCGTTGGCGATCACATCACCCTCGGCGGTGAAGCCGATGACGGTCATGAGGTGGCCGGAGGTGCCGTAGCCGGCCCCGGTGAGCTCCTCCTTCAGGAACGACTGAGACGTTATGGCCGGGATGCCGGCCGCGATCAGGGTCTCCAGGTCGGTGAGCGAGCCCAGCCGGGTCACCACCCCCTGGAGATCCTTGAAGGTGGCCGCGTAGGCCGCGTTGAACGGCCAGTTGCCGCAGCCCGCGTACTGGTAGTCGTAGGTGTACCGGGCCGCGTGGCAGACCTGCGGGTCGGCGTACGACGGGTCGACCCAGGCCAGCTGCTCCTCGGTGAGCCGGCCGCCCCAGTACTCGATGATCATCTGTGAGGAGGTGGGGCTGCACCAGGCCTCGCCGCCGTTGTCGTACTCCGGGTACTGGCCCTTGTGGATCTCCTGCGAGTAGCGCGGGACGATCAGTTCCTTGGCGAGACCGGGCGCGGAGGCCGGGACGGTGAAGCGGTCCGGGACGTCCGAGCCCATCGCGCCGAGCCGCCAGACGGTCGGCGTGTTCTTCGCGCCGGGCTTGCGGTACAGGGTCAGCCGCAGCCGGTACGAGGACAGCCGCAGCCCGGTCGACGGGTCGTCGATCGCGAAGGTGTCCGTCCAGATCGTGCTCCTGCCGTCGGTCTGGTCGTCGACCGAGGTCCGCTTGATGTCCCCGTCGCCGGCCGCCCATCGGCCCATCACGTACCAGGGGGTGGCCGCGCCGTCGGAGTACGTCCCCTGGAGCTCGATCTGGATCCAGGTGCCGGCCGGGGTGTGGGCGTTCCAGGAGGCGATCACCTCGGTCGAGGGCACGGTGAGCTGGTGGACCGGGGCGGTCCAGGTCGCGTACTCCCAGGTGGCGGTGGTCCCGGTGTGCGGGTCGGTGTACTCGGTGGTGCCCGTCGGGGCGCCGATCACGAGTCCGGGGCGTTTGCCGGCGACGGCACGGGTGCCTTCGGCGGTGCCGCTGCGCCAGTCGCTGTAGGTGGTCCAGGCGTGGTTGTCGACCGGGCGGGCGGCGGTGTCGCCGGGCTCCGCGACGGCCTCGGTGTCGGCGGCGGTCGCGGGGCCCGCGCCGCCTGCCACCGCGGCGGCGACCGCGACGGCCAGAACGGTTCTGCGGGACGGCTGTTCGGCTCTGCTCATGGGTGGGAAGACCCCCAGGTGTCCGCGTCGGGGCGGTTCCAATGCACGGTTGTGCGCCAACTATGGATGAGGCGGCATGCTCCTGCCAGCACTTCCGCCCATGCCACGCCCACGAATATTGGTCTCGTCCACTGGCATGACCTGGGAAGCTGCGGTTCCGGCGGCGATCACAGGCCCCTCACTAGACTGGACGGGCCCGCCCGCCCATCCGTATGAGCACCTCAGGAACTTCTCATCCACGTCCTCGCCTCCCGGCTCCGCCGGCTGCCCCCGTCCTGCGGCCCGGTCCGCCTGATCGGCGTCGACGGACACGCCGGTTCCGGAAAGTCCACGTTCGCCGGGCAGTTGGCCGAGGCTCTCGACGGCGCTCCGGTGCTGCACCTCGACGACATCGCGAGCCACGACGAACTGTTCGACTGGACCGGACGGCTGCTGCGCGAGGTGATCGCTCCGCTCGGCCGCGGCGAGACCGCGCACTACGCGCCCTACGACTGGCACGCCCGCCGCTTCGGACCGTCCCGCGCCCTGCCGCCCGCGCCGGTGATCCTGCTGGAGGGGGTCGGCGCGGGCCGGCGCGCGCTGCGGCCGCACCTGGCGCGACTGCTGTGGATGGAGCTGCCGCGCGAGGAGTCCTGGGCACGCGGCCGCTCCCGGGACGGGACGGAGCTGCGGGAGTTCTGGGACCAGTGGGTCCTGGCGGAACAACGGCATTTCGCCGAAGACCCCTCCCGCCCCTTCGCCGACCTCTTGGTACAGCAGTGCCAGAAGGGATACGAGGTCACCGAAGGGCCCGGTGTGACCGTTGGACCGGACCACAATGTCACCCAGGGTGACGGTCCAGCGGCGATGTGTTGAACCTGTGAAGACCCGCCGGTAGGAACTTGCCTGAGTCGCCCAACTCCGCTTGACCGAGGGGCCGTACAGGTCTTACGTTCTCAATGTGCGGCCGTTCGAGGCCGCCCGCAGTCGCGAAGCCCCCGGTTGTTCCCCCGTGATCGGGGGCTTCGTTCTGCCCTCACACGGATTTCCGGACGCCGTGAGGCGCGATTCGCTCACCCTCGGTCACCACTCGCGGTGCGCCTCATCTGCTCCCACCTCGCCAAACGGCCTGTGCGGCACCCTACGGCGGGCGGCACCACCGCAGGTACGATGCCCTCGGTGCGACCTACGGACGACTGCTCTGCGCACCGTTGCAACTCCGGTCCGCGGCACAGCGGTTGACGAAGGCGGCCACCGGGCGTCGGCCCGGTGGTGAAACCACGGGGGCACGGTTTGTGGGGGACGTGATGGATTTCGGCACGCGGGGCCCCGAGGCCCCGGCCGAGCTGGCCTGGCTGCGAGGTGTGGACGCCTACACGATGGGCGCCTATCCACAGGCGGAGGAGGAGTTCCGGACCGCGGTGCGGATCGATCCCGGGATGGCCGACGGCTGGCTCGGACTGCACGCGCTGCGCGTCGACACGACGACCGCGCTGCTCAGGATGTTCCGGCACCGCGAGCGTTTCGGCGAACAGCGCGCCCGGCACCGACGCACCCTCAACTCCTGGTACTGGCTGGGCTGGTGGGTGCAACCGGTCCTGGAGAGCCCGCGTGACCTGCTCCTCGCGCACGCCTCGCACTGGCTGGACGGCCGCCATGTTCCCGAGCTCGACCGGGCCCTCGCGGGCCTGCCCCCGGTGGACACCGACCACCAGGTCCGCTTCCTGCACGCCTGCCGTGCCTATCTCGTCAAGGACTGGGAGCAACTGGTCCGGCACACCGACCCGCTGATCGACGACGCCATGCTCGGCATCGAGGCGGGGTTGTTCGGTGGCATGGCCCGGGTCCGCCTGGAGATGTACGGCCAGGCCGAACCCCTGCTCTCGGCGGCCCTGATGCGCTGTCGCAGCGAACAGCCCCAGCGCAAGGAGCTGCGGTACTGGCTGGCCCGGGCGCACGAGGGGACGGGCCGGTCCGCTGCCGCGGTTCCCCTCTACCGGGCCGTGCACCGCGTCGACCCCGCCTTCATGGACACCTCGGCCCGGCTCGCCGCGATCGCCGAGGGCGACGGGTACGACGACTCCGCCGACCTCGCGGCGATCACGCTCACCGGGTTCGGCCAGGATGTGCTGGAGGGGCCCGACGGAATCGACCCGCTGTTCGGCGGCGAGGGACGGGAGTTGAAGCTCTCCGATCCGGAGCCGCCGCCCACGGGTCCGCTCCCCTCGATGACCGACCCGGCCGGACGCGAGAGGTCCGGCGTACCGTCGGGGCCGCTGCCCGCGGGGCCCACCGATCCGGTCTTACTGGAGGAGGCGCTCACCGAGCTGGAGCGCATGGTGGGACTGGAGCCCGTGAAACGCCAGGTCAAGGCCCTGTCCGCGCAGTTGAACATGGCCCGCCTGCGCGCCGGGCAGGGCCTGCCGGTCCAGCCGCCCAAACGTCACTTCGTCTTCTCGGGCCCCTCCGGCACCGGCAAGACCACGGTGGCCCGCATCCTGGGCCGCGTCTTCTACGCCCTCGGACTGCTCGGCGGCGACCACCTCGTGGAGGCGCAGCGGGCCGATCTGGTCGGTGAGTATCTCGGCCAGACGGCGGTCAAGGCGAACGAACTGATCGACTCGGCCCTCGGCGGGGTGCTCTTCGTCGACGAGGCGTACTCGCTCTCCAACTCCGGTTACGGCAAGGGGGACGCGTACGGCGACGAGGCGCTCCAGGTCCTGCTGAAGCGGGCCGAGGACAACCGGGACCACCTGGTCGTGATCCTGGCGGGTTACCCGGAGGGCATGGACCGTCTGCTGGCCGCGAACCCGGGGTTGTCGTCCCGCTTCACGACCCGGGTGGACTTCCCGTCGTACCGCCCCCTCGAACTCACCTCCATCGGCGAGGTGCTGGCGGCGGACAACGGCGACATCTGGGACGAGGAGGCGTTGGACGAGCTGCGCTCCATCGCCGGGCATGTGGTGGACCAGGGGTGGATCGACGAGCTGGGCAACGGGCGGTTCCTGCGGACGCTCTACGAGAAGAGCTGCGCGTATCGGGATCTGCGGTTGTCCGTGTACCCGGGGACGTTGACTCGGGACGACTTGTCGACCTTGCGGCTGCCGGACTTGATGCAGGCGTACGGGGAGGTCCTGTCGGGGCGGGGGCCGCAGGATCCGTCGCCGATGTAGTTCGTCGGATGCAGGCCGGTGGGGGCTTGTCGCGCAGTTCCCCGCGCCTCCGAAAGGCCGCAGCCGACGAACTACGACGCAAGTGCCTCCTCGCTGCTCCGAGGCTCGGTCACCCGGACCTCCGGCAGTTCCCGGTGCGCAGGATCCCGTACCTCACCGACCAGCAGCTCCAGTACGTCCTCCAGGGCCACGAGACCCAGCACCTTGCCCGACCCGTCCGCGACCTGGGCCAAGTGCGTCGCTGCCCGCCGCATGACCGTGAGCGCGTCATCCAGCGGCAGGTCGGACCTGAGCTTCGTCATCGGCCGCCAGATCTGCTGGGGCACCGCCCGCTGCGAGTCCTCCAGGTCCAGTACGTCCTTCACGTGCAGGTACCCCATGAACGCGCCGTTGTCCGCGGCGACCGGGAAGCGTGAGTACCCGGTGCGGCCGGTGAGTTCGATGATCTGGCCCGGGGTCACCGAGGGGCGCACCGTCACGAGGGACTCCCGCTTCAGCAGGACGTCCGTCACGGGGCGCGAGCCCAGTTCCAGCGCGTCCTCCAGGCGTTCCTGTTCCTCGGGGTCCAGCAGGCCCGCCTGGCCGGAGTCCTCGACCAGCCGGTTCAGCTGTTCGCTGGTGAAGACGGCCTCGACCTCGTCCTTGGGCTCGACGTGGAAGAGCCGCAGGATGGCCCGGGCGCAGGCGCCGAGGGCGATGGTGATCGGCCGGCAGAAGCGGGCGAAGTAGACCAGCCCGGGGCTGAGCCACAGCGCGACCCTCTCCGGGGCCGCCATCGCGAGGTTCTTCGGGACCATCTCGCCGATGACGAGGTGGAAGAAGACGACCGCGGCCAGGGCGATCACATAGCCCAGCGGGTGGATCATGCCGTGCGGCATGTGGACCCACTCGAAGACCGGCTCCAGCAGGTGCGCGACCGTCGGTTCGGCGACCGCGCCGAGCGTCAGCGAGCACACCGTGATGCCGAACTGGGCCGCCGCCATCATCTGGGGGAGCCGCTCCAGGCCGTACAGGACCTGGCGGGCGCGTGCCGTGCCGAGTGGTTCGACCTGGCTGCGGCGCACGGAGACCAGCGCGAATTCGGCGCCGACGAAGAAGCCGTTGGCGAGCACGAGCAGGGCGGCGAAGAGGAGTTGGAGCACGCTCATCGGGCGGCCTCCATGACGTTGACCGCGGGGACCGTGCGGACCAGGCGGACCCGCTCGGCACGGTAGTGCCCGACCTGGCGGACGGTGAGCCGCCAGCCGGGCAGTTCGGCCCGGTCACCGACGGCGGGGATGCGGCCGAGCAGGTCGGCGACCAGCCCGGCGACGGTCTCGTACGGCCCCTCGGGCACGTCGAGGCCGATGCGTAGGAGGATGTCGACGCGGCAGCTGCCGTCGGCGTCCCAGGCGAGGCGGCCGTCCTCGGGCGGGGCGGCGGCGAGTTCGGGGACGTCCTGACCGTCGTGCTCGTCGCGGACCTCGCCGACGATCTCCTCGACGATGTCCTCCAGGGTGACCACGCCGGCCGTGCCGCCGTACTCGTCGACGACGACGGCGATGGGCTGCTCGTTGCGCAGCTGGGCGAGGAGTGGCTGGACGGGGAGGGTCTCGGGCACCAGCAGCGCCGGGCGGGCGATGCGGCCGACGGGGGTGCGCAGACGGTCCTGCACGGGAACCGCCAGGGCGTCCTTGAGGTGGACCATGCCGACGATCTCGTCGATCTTCTCCCGGTAGACCGGGAAGCGGGACAGGCCGGTGGCGCGGGTGAGGTTGACGACGTCCTCGGCGGTGGCCGAGGCCTGGAGGGAGCTGACCTTCACCCGCGGGGTCATGACGTGCTGCGCGGTGAGCTCGGCGAGCGACAGGGTGCGGACGAAGAGGTCCGCGGTGTCCTGTTCCAGGGTGCCGGCCTGGGCCGAGTGGCGGGCCAGGGAGACCAGCTCACCGGGGGTGCGGGCGGAGGCCAGTTCGTCGGCGGGCTCGATGCCGAGCGCGCGGACGAGACGGTTGGCGACCGCGTTGAGTGCGGCGATCACCGGCCGGAACAGGCGGGCGAAGGCGTGCTGCGGGCCGGCGACGAAGCGGGCGACCTGCATCGGCTTGGACACCGCCCAGTTCTTGGGCACGAGTTCGCCGATCACCATCTGCACGGCGGAGGCCAGCAGCATGCCGACGACGACGGCCACACCGGAGATCGCGCCCCCGGGGATGCCGATGGCCCTGAACGGGCCGTGCAGCAGTTCCGCGAGCGCCGGTTCGGCGAGCATGCCGACGACGAGGGAGGTGATGGTGATGCCGAGCTGGGTGCCGGAGAGCTGGAACGACAGCTCCTTGAGCGACTCGGCGACCCTGCGGGCACGACGGTCGCCTTCCGCGGCGGCCTTCTCGGCGTCCGTGGCCTCGACGGTGACGAGGCCGAACTCGGCCGCCACGAAGAAGCCGTTGGCGAGAATCAGCAGGAATGCCGCTCCGAGGAGCAGTAGGGGGATGGTCATGCCGCCGCCTCGATATCGCGCTCGACATCTGGGGAGGGGGCGGCGCAGGTACTACAGGACGATCCGTCCATCGCTGGAGGGAGTCACTCCTCGGGTAGCAGGAACAACGTGAGGCGGAGACGCAAGGAAAACGCCTCCGCCAACAGATTAATCAAGACAAGGCCCACTGCGGCAGGGTGGAATCCCCCGAGTCAGCCCTGATCTTCGTCGGAGCGGGCTGTGGAGCGGGCCTCGGCGAGCGCCCGCAGGGCCTTCGCGTCGGCGATGGCCTGCTGTTTCGCGATGCCCGGCTGGATGCCGAGCGCGGGCAGGCTGGTGCCGTCGCTGAGATTGAGGAACACCCACGGGTCACCTGGGCGGAGGTTCACCTGGATGATCTCGGCCCATTCCAGATGCCGCCGGCCGGCGATGTTCTGGACGGTGACACCGGACTCGTCGGCGACGACCTTCACCCTCGCCAGCAGGAACAGCACACCGGCGAGCAGGGCCGCGGTGACGATGAAGCTCAGGCGCTCGCCCGGGCCGAGCTGTTCCAGCAGGAGCGCGATCACCGTGATGGTCACGAAGATCGCGACACCGGCGGTGATCAGCACGGCACGGGTGCGGCCCGGCCGGAAGGTGACGGGAAGGGCGGGAAGTTCGGAGGACATCTGTGATACGCCCCTCAGAGACGGCAGGCGTGGATGGCCGTCGTCAGGATGGCCCGCGCGCCGATGTCGTACAGGTCGTCCATGATCCGCTGCGCCTCCTTGGCGGGGACCATCGCGCGGACGGCGACCCAGCCCTCGTTGTGCAGCGGGGACACGGTCGGGGACTCCAGGCCGGGCGTGAGGGCGACGGCCTTCTCGAGCTGCTCGACCCGGCAGTCGTAGTCCATCATCACGTACGTCCGGGCCACGAGGACGCCCTGGAGGCGGCGCAGGAACTGCTGCACCTTCGACTCGGCGGCCTCGTCGGCGTCGGCGCCGGTGCGGCGGATGACGACGGCCTCGGACTTAATGATGGGCTCGCCGAAGACCTCCAGGCCGGCGTTGCGCAGGCTGGTGCCGGTCTCGACGACGTCCGCGATGACCTCGGCGACCCCGAGTTCGATGGCGGTCTCGACGGCGCCGTCGAGGTGGACGACGGAGGCCTCGATGCCGTTGTCGGCGAGGTGTCCCGCGACGATTCCCTCGTACGAGGTGGCGACCGTCTTGCCCTTGAGGTCCTCGACGCCGCTCGCGGTGCCGGGCTTGGACGCGAAGCGGAAGGTGGAGCGGGCGAAGCCGAGCGGGAGGATCTCCTCGGCGTCGGCTCCGGAGTCGACGAGCAGGTCGCGGCCGGTGATGCCGATGTCGAGCTGACCGGAGGACACGTAGATCGCGATGTCCCGGGGGCGGAGGTAGAAGAACTCCACGTCGTTGACCGGGTCGACGATCCGCAGTTCCTTGGCCTCGCGACGCTGCTGGTAACCGGCCTCATGCAGCATCTCCCCCGCGGGGCCTGACAGGGAACCCTTGTTGGGGACGGCGATGCGCAGCATGAGGTCGGCTTCCTTTGCTCTGAGGGGTGGTTTCGGCGACTGGCTTACAGGTGGGCGTAGACGTCGTCGAGGGAGATCCCGCGCGCGACCATCATCACCTGGACGTGGTAGAGCAGCTGCGAGATCTCCTCGGCGGCCGCCTCCTTGCCCTCGTACTCGGCGGCCATCCAGACCTCGGCGGCCTCTTCGACGACCTTCTTGCCGATGGCATGGACGCCCTTGCCGACCAGCTCTGCGGTGCGGGACGTGGCGGGGTCGCCGTTGGCGGCCTTGTGCTGGAGCTCGGTGAAGAGCTCTTCGAACGTCTTATTGGACATGGTGGCGCCCACTTTACGCGTAAGCCCGCACCACCTAACGCCACGGTTCAGATACTGAGCGGAGGGTGGCCGCCGTGGCCACCGCGGCGGTCACCGCCTCGTGCCCCTTGTCCTCGTGGGAGCCCTCGATGCCCGCGCGGTCCAGGGCCTGCTCCTCGGTGTCGCAGGTGAGGAGGCCGAAGCCGACGGGGACGCCGGTCTCGACGGAGACCTGGGTGAGGCCCTGGGTGACGCCCTGGCACACGTACTCGAAGTGCGGGGTGCCGCCGCGGATGACGACACCGAGGGCGACGATCGCGTCGTAGCCGCGGCCCGCGAGGACCTTGGCGACGACCGGGAGCTCCCAGCTGCCGGGGACCCGGAGCAGGGTCGGCTCGTCGATGCCCAGGTCGTGCAGGGCGCGCAGGGCTCCGTCGACCAGTCCGTCCATCACCTTCTCGTGCCACTGCGCCGCGATGACGGCGACCCGCAGGTCACCCACGTTGCGTACGGACAGCTCCGGTGCACCCTTGCCGCTCACGTTCTCAAGTCTCCTCGAAGTACTTACTGGTTGCTGCAGGTGGACACCGGGGTGGCGTCCAGCCAGGGCAGGTCGTGGCCCATCCGGTCCCGCTTGGTGCGCAGGTAGCGGAGGTTGTGCTCGCCCGCCTGTACGGGCATCGGCTCCCGCCCGGTGACCTTGAGGCCGTGGCGCAGGAGGGCGTCGGACTTGTCGGGGTTGTTGGTCATCAGACGCAGGCTGCGGACGCCGAGGTCCTGAAGGATCTGCGCGCCGGCGCCGTAGTCCCTGGCGTCGGCGGGCAGGCCGAGTTCCAGGTTGGCGTCGAGGGTGTCGTGGCCCTGTTCCTGGAGTTCGTAGGCGCGCAGCTTGGACAGCAGGCCGATGCCTCGGCCCTCGTGGCCGCGCAGGTAGACCACCACTCCCCTGCCCTCGTCCTGGATGCGCTCCAGGGAGGCGTCGAGCTGGGGGCCGCAGTCGCAGCGCAGGGAGCCGAAGATGTCGCCGGTGAGGCACTCGGAGTGGACGCGGACCAGGACGTCCTCGCCGTCGCCGATCTCGCCGTGGACGAGGGCGACGTGCTCGACGCCGTCGACGGTGGAGCGGTAGCCGTACGCCGTGAAGGTGCCGTGGGCGGTGGGCAGCCGGGTCTCGGCCTCGCGGCGGACCGTGGGCTCGCTGCTGCGGCGGTAGGCGATCAGGTCCTCGATGGAGATGATCGTCAGGCCGTGCTTGCGGGCGAAGGGGATCAGCTCGGGCAGCCGCAGCATCCGGCCGTCCTCACCGGCGATCTCGACGATCGCGCCGGCCGGGCGCAGTCCCGCGAGGCGGGCGAGGTCGACGGCGGCCTCGGTGTGGCCGTTGCGGGTGAGGACGCCTCCGTCCTTGGCACGGAGCGGGAAGATGTGGCCGGGCCGGACGAAGTCGGTGGGCTCGGCGGCGCCGCTCGCGAGGAGCTGGAGCGTGGTGGCGCGGTCGGACGCCGAGATCCCGGTGGTCACACCGTGCGCGCCGGACGCGTCCACGGAGACGGTGAACGCGGTCTTCATCGACTCGGTGTTGTCGTCGACCATCTGCGGCAGCTTGAGCCGGTCCAGTTCGTCGCCCTCCATGGGGGCGCAGATCAGGCCGCGGCACTCGCTCATCATGAAGGCGACGATCTCGGGGGTGATCTTCTCGGCGGAGACGACCAGGTCGCCCTCGTTCTCGCGGTCCTCGTCGTCGACGACCACGATCGGGCGGCCGGCCGCGATGTCCGCGATGGCCTGCTCGACCGGGTCCAGCGCGAAGTCCTCGAACCCGTCGGTGCTGTAGAGAATCGGTGCGGCGGTCATGCCGGCGCTCCTTCCATGACGGGCCGGGCGGACTCACGGGAGCGCAGCCACCAGTCGCGCATGCCCCACAGGACGAGCGCGCCGTAGATGACGTAGACGAAGCCGGAGAAGGCATAGCCGTTGGCGAAGTTCAGCGGGACGCCGACGAGGTCGACGAGGAGCCAGGCGAACCAGAACTCGACCATGCCGCGGGCCTGCGCGTACATGGCGACGACGGTGCCGACGAAGATGTAGGCGTCCGGCCAGGGGTCCCAGGACAGGGTCGGGTAGGCCTTGAAGAGCAGGGCGACGGCGACGGTGCCGACGGCGGCGGCGCCGACGAGGGCGCCGCGTTCACGCCAGGTGGCGAACCGCGGGGCGATGTGTCCGTCGCTGGACTCGCCCTTGTTGCGGTTCCACTGCCACCAGCCGTACACGGCGACGACCATGACGACGGCCTGCTTCCCGGCGCTGCCGGTGAGGTGCCCGTAGAAGGCGCCGAAGAGGATCAGGCCGGAGGCGAACTGCACCGGCCAGCTCCACAGGTTGCGCCGCCAGCCGAGGGCGAGGGCGATCAGGCCGAGGACGTTGCCGATCATGTCCGACCAGAGGATGTGCTGGCCGAACAGGGTGAAGGCCTCGGTGTTGAGAGAGTTCACTTCCCCGCCCCCTGACCGCTCGCGAGCAGGCGCTCGACGTACTTGGCGACGACGTCGACCTCGAGGTTGACCGGGGCGCCGGGCTGCTTGAGGCCGAGCGTGGTCAGGGCGAGGGTGGTGGGAATCAGGCTGACGGTGAAGTAGTCGGGACCCGCGTCCACGACGGTGAGGCTGATGCCGTCGACCGTGATGGAGCCCTTCTCCACGACATAGCGCGAGAGGTCCGCGGGCAGCGAGATCTTGATGATCTCCCAGTTCTCGGAGGGCTTGCGCTCCAGGACCTCGCCGGTGCCGTCCACGTGCCCCTGCACGATGTGCCCGCCGAGGCGGTCGCCCACGGCGGTGGGGCGCTCCAGGTTGACGCGGGAGCCGACGCCCAGGGCGCCGAGGCTGGAGCGGTCGAGGGTCTCGGCCATGACGTCGGCGGTGAACTCGTCGCCCTCGTGGTCGACGACGGTGAGGCAGACGCCGTTGACGGCGATGGAGTCCCCGTGTTTCGCGCCCTGCGTGACGACGGGGCCGCGCAGTCGGAAGCGACAGGCGTCGCCGAGGTTCTCGACGGCGGTGATCTCGCCCAGCTCTTCGACGATTCCGGTGAACACGTCCCGGGTCCTCCCTGCCTCATTCGGGCACGGACTCCGGGGCTGTCGATGACGACAGAATGGACGAGCGGGGACACCGGGGGCGACGCCGGACACACTCGCCCCTCAGGACGAACGGATACGGCGGCGCGCACGAATGCCCGCCCGCCGCGCACTGCCTCCCATCCGGACTTTAACCGTCGGTCCAGGAATTTCACCTGGTCAACCGGCCGCTGGAAGCGGACGGGTCGCGGACTGTAACCGCCGGTTCGGAATTTCACCGACCCCGGAGTGCGCTGCTTTTGGTACAGAGCCAGTCTGCCACGCCTGATCGGCGTCCATACAGGCGAAGAGTGTGGGGTGGCTCACAGACCGTATCGATGGACTTGCGCGGCCGGATTTATTCCCAACGGGCAGATGGCGCAGATCCATTGACGAAATGGTCTAGTCCTTTTTAGGGTCGCCATGCGTGGACACCCGTAGAGACGGGCCCGGCGGCGGTGACGACGGCCCTTGCCCGCCGCCGGGTCTCTTCACGGCAGAGCTCCGCGTCCCGGAAAGGGTGCGAACAACTCGTCCTGGGCCTTTTCCCTCGCCGTGAGCAGGGCTCCTCGCAGGACCGCCCCTCCGCCCAGCGCGCTCGCCCGCACCTCGGTGGGCAGCGGCGACATACGGCGGACCCGTTGCTCCACTCTCGCCGCGAGGTTCGCCCCGCCCGCCCGGCCCACCTCGCCGGCCAGGACCAGGCAGCCCGGGTCGAGGATGGCGACGACCGCGGCGACTCCCACGGCGAGGCGGTCGGCGAGGGCGTCGAGGAAGTCCGCCGAGCCGCCCGCCACCGCTTCGCGGACGACGTGCGCGGCCAGGGGCTCGTGCCCTTGCGCCGCGACCGTCAGCCCGTGCCGCTTCGCCAGTTCCACGATCGCCGCCGACCCCGCCAGGGAGTGGAAGCCTCCTTCGCAGTCCCTCGCCGACGGCAGCACCGCCGTACCCGGCACCGGCAGGAAACCGATCTCCCCCGTGCCGCCCGACGCGCCCCTGCGCAAGGTGCCCTCCAGAACGACGGCCGCGCCCGTGCCGTGGCCGAGCCACAGCAGGACGAAGGTGTCCCGGTCCTGGGCCACGCCGTCGCGCTGTTCGGCCAGCGCCGCGAGGTTGGTCTCGTTCTCGACGTGGACGCGGGTCCGCGGGAGCCGTTCCTGCAGTGCCAGCGCCAGTCGCCGGTGCCAGGCGGGCAGGCCGCCGGTGTCACGCAGTTCGCCCGTGGCCGGGTCGATCAGACCGGGGGCGCCGATGCCGACGGTGTGCAACTCGGGCACCCCCGCCTCCTTCGCCGTCCGCTCGACCAGCGCGACGGCCTGCTCGACCGCGGGCCCGGTCCCGGTGTCCCCGCCGATGGGCACCGAAGCCTCGGTCAGCACCCGTCCCAGCAGGTCGGAGACGACGACGGAGACGCCCTCGGTACGCACGTCGAGGGCCGCGAGATGGGCCTGGTCGGCGACGATGCCGTACAGCTTCGCGTTCGGGCCGCGGCGCTGCTCCCCCGACTCCCCGACCACGTCGATCAGTCCGGCGGCGGCGAGGCGCTCGACGAGGTCGGCGACGGTCGGCCGGGACAGTCCGGTGAGCTGCTTCAACTGCCCTGCCGTCAGCGGGCCTTCCTGCTGGAGCAGTCGCAGGGCGAGCCGGTCGTTGATGGCCCGGGCAGTGCTCGGGGATGCGGGCATGCCGGGAATCCTCTCAGATCCGCACTGCCGAATACGCGCTATCTATCAGGCAGGGTCCCTGATAGTTTACGGCGGCAGCAGCGTGGTGACGAGGATCTGGAGGGGCCCGATCATGAGCCTTGTGGGGTACGCGCCGGCAGAGGTGCGGCGGGCCCGGTACGCCGTGGCCGCCGTGTTCGCCGTGCACGGAGCCGTGACCGGCTCGTTCGCGACGCGCGTGCCGTGGATCCAGGACCATGCCTCGGTGAGCGCGGGTCAACTGGGCTTCGCCCTGGCCTTCACGGCGTTCGGCGCGTCCTGCGCGATGCCGCTCGCCGCCCGGATCAGCCATCGCTTCGGCAGCCGGGCGGCGCTGCGCGGACTGCTCGTGCTGTGGACGCTGTCCCTGGTCCTGCCGGCGCTGGCGCCCAACCTCTACACCTTGTGCCCGGCGATGTTCGTGTACGGAGCGAGCGCCGGCATGGCCGACGTGGTCATGAACGCGCTCGGCGTGGAGGTCGAGAACCTGCTGGGCAAGTCGATCATGTCCGGGCTGCACGGCATGTGGAGCGCGGGTGCGCTCGTCGGGTCGGCGGGCGGCACGCTCGCAGCCCATCTGGGCGCGGACGCGCGTGCGCACTTCGCGCTGGCCGCCGCCTGCCTCACCGTCCTCGGTGTGGTGGCGTGCCAGTGGGTCCTCGACGTGCAAGCCGGTGCGGACGAGGAGGCGCCGCCCCGGTTCACGCTGCCCCCGAAGTCGGCCCTGCTGATCGGCACGGTCGGTTTCTGCGCGGTGTTCGCGGAGGGGGCGAGCCTGGACTGGTCGGCGGTGTACCTCAAGGACCGGCTGGACTCCTCGGCGGGACTCGCCGCCGCCTGCACGACCGGCTTCATGCTCACCATGGCGGTGGCCCGGATCGCGGGCGACGCCGTGGTCAACCGCTTCGGGTCGGTCCGCACCGTCCGCCTGGGCGGTGTCCTGGGCGCCGGCGGCGGGCTGCTCATCGTCCTGGCGAACCATCCGGCGGTGGCGATGACCGGCTTCGCCCTGATGGGTCTCGGCATCGCCGTGGTCGTGCCGCTGTGCTTCGCGGCGGCGGGGCGCAGCGGGCCCAACCCGAGCCAGGCGATCGCGGGCGTCGCGACCATCACCTACACCTCGGGGCTCGTCGCGCCGAGCCTGCTCGGCGGGGTCGCCCAGGCCACCAACCTGACGGTCTCCTTCGTCCTGGTGACCGTCCTGGCCGGCGGCCTCGTCGCCTTCGCGGGCGTGCTGCGCGCCGGAGACCGGGACCGCCCGAAGCTCAGTCCCGCGCCCGCAGCAGTTCCCGACCGGCGGCCCTGAAGCCCTCGCTCCAGGGCGCGGGGCGCAGGGTCCCGGGGTCCAGCCGGACCAGCACCCGGGTGCCGCGCGCGTACGTCGTGACCCCGTCCGCGGAACAGAACCGGAAGCCGTAGGTCAGGCCGGTGGTGCCGAGTCGCTCCAGCCACAGGTGGACGGCGTAGGGACCGCTCCGGGTGACGGGGACGTCGTAGCCGATCAGCAGCTCCTTGACGACGTTGCAGGCGTCCCCGGCACTCGCCCAGTCACCCTCGAAGCGGATACCGCGCTGCTGCCAGAACTCGGTCCAGGCCCGCTCGACGAGCAGCGGGTAGCGGGCGTTGTGGAGCATGCCCAGGGCGTCGAGGTCGTCGAAGTGGACCGTGACCGGGATCAGCCGGCCATAGGACAGGGCGGGGGCGAGGGTGGCGTCGGCGGTCACGGGCGGAACTCCTGGGTGTATAGGGCAACGACCCCATCGTAAGCGTTCGCTCATCCCAGGTCGGAGCGGCCGTCGGCCGTCCTACGGCGAGGCCAGGTCATAGGCGTACGACGGGCTGAACGTGCCCGGTGCGCCCTTGCAGCCGTCCGACTCCCCCGGCAGCTTCACCCACAGGTAGGCGTCGATCTCCGGCTCGCCGGTGTCCAGGGTCGGGGGCCGGCCGATCTTCCGGCCCGCCGGGTCGCACCACTCGCCGTCGGGCGGGGCGCCGTTGCCGTTGCGGCTGGTGTCGATGACGGCACCCAGGGTCGACGGTCCGGCGAGGGCGGCGAGGACCTGGCGGTCGTAGGCGATCTCGGCGGGTGTGGAGTGGAAGTTGGAGACATTGCTGAAGATCCCGTCGGAGGAGGCGGCCGAGGCGGCGCCCGCCTGCTTCAGCAGGTCCGCCTGCCTGGCCGCCGGATGCCAGCCGGAGTGACCGGCGTCGTAGTAGACGCGGGCCCTGGGATCGGCGGCCTTCAGGACGCGGCCCGCGCGGGCCAGCGAGGCGAAGCGGTCGGCCCGTCCGGCGGCCGAGAGGCAGTCCGACTGGGCGATCGCGTCGGGCTCCAGGACGACGACGACCTCGCCGGAGCCGAGCCCCGCGGCGAACCGGTCGATCCAGGCGTCGTACGCGCCGAGGTCCGGTGCCCCGCCTTGGGAGGCGCCGCCGCAGTCGCGGTCCGGGATCGCGTACGCCACGAGCACCGGGACCCGGCCCTGCGCGGCACCGCCCGAGGTGACCGCGCGAACCCGGGAGGTGATGGTGGCCGGGGTGTAGTCGGCGAACCAGACCGCGGCGGGCCGGTCGGCGATGCGGGCCTCTATCACGTCGGCGCGCCAGTCGCGGGGGTTGTCCCGCACCCAGTCGAGCACTTGGGAGGAGGGGTGGCGGTAGAGGAGCACTTTTGGTGGACCGGGGCTCGCCTTCTTGGGGGACGGGGGCGCGCTCGCCTTCGCGGCAGGCGAGGCGGTGGCGGAGGCGGGGGGAGAGGGAGAGGCCGGCTCGGACGCCGACGGCACGGCGGACGGCGTATCCGACTCCGGGCTCGGGGAGCCGCTGACGAGCCCTGGCCGCGCCTGGTCGGAGCCAGGGCGGCCGTCGAGCGCGGAGAGCATCCCGGTCGCGGTGCCGACGGCGACCACCAGGGAGGCCGCCGCGACCATCGCGTTGCGGCCCACGGCACGCCTGCGTGCGGCGCGGCGCGCGGCAAGTCGCTGGGCGCGTAGGCCTGACACCCGGTCGCTCCCCCCTCGCGCGACGGGCGCGTTCCCCCGTTCTGGGGAAGCGTCGGGCCCGCCGGTACCCGGGCCAGCCTAGGACTGGGACCCTGCCGGTATGGCGCAATTGGAACAGTTCACCACTCCCCTCGACGCGGTCGTCTCCCGTATGCGCGCCCTGGACGAGGGCCTGCCGGAGCGGGACGGTGTGGCGGTCTTCAACCGCGTCTACCTCGCCGTCACCGAGGCGGTCGACCGGTGCGTCGACAGGGGCCGGTTCACGGACGCGCGGGCCGCGATCACGCTGGACGTGCGGTTCGCCGAGCGCTACCTCGCGGCGGTGGAGGCGGTCGCGGGCGAACACCGTCCGCCGGCCTGCTGGCGGCCCCTGTTCCAGTTCCGCCGTCATCCCGGCGTACGGCCACTGCAGTTCGCGCTCGCGGGCATCAACGCGCACATCGGGCACGACCTGGCGCTGGCCGTGGTGGACACCTGTCGTAGCCTCGGCTGCGAACCCGCCGACGTGGAGGACGAGTTCGACCGCGTGGGCGACCTCCTCGTCTCGCTGGAGGAGCGCATCCGCGAAGATCTGATGCCGGGCCCCGACCTCCTCCAGATCGCCGACCCGCTCACCCATCTGCTGGGCTCCTGGAGCCTGGACCGCGCCCGCGACGCCACCTGGACCGCGGCCCGGGCCCTGTGGGCGCTGCGCGGACTGCCCGACGTGGCCGGTGAGTTCACCGAGCGCCTGGACACGGCGGTGGGCTTCGCGGGACGCATGCTGCTCACGCCGCTGCCGGACTGAGCCGACTGGACGTGCCCGACGTGGCGCGCCCTGTCGGCGGATCCCCCTCTCCGGCAAGTGGCACGGGCTGGGTTCCGGGGTCTAGTCCTCCGGCAGCTCCACCGGTGCGATCTCCTCGTACACGTCCCCCGGCCCCGGGTTGCTCGCGTCGGTCTCGCCGCCGAAGTGGTGCATGACGCCCCAGACCGCGTTCAGGGCCGTCTGGATCGCGCCCTCGGCCCAGCCCGCCGTCCAGGAGATGTCGTCGCCGGCGAGGAAGATGCCCCGCTTGTCCTCGGGCAGCGCGTCCTGCATGAAGTGGGTGAACAGGCGCCGCTGGTAGCGGTAGTGGCCGGGCAGGTTGGCCTTGAACGCGCCCATGAAGTAGGGCTCGTTCTCCCAGGAGACCGTCACCGGGCTGCCGATGATGTGCTTGCGGATGTCGACCTTGGGATAGATCTCGCCGAGCGACTTCAGCATCACCTCCATCCGCTCGTTCGCGGACAGCGGCAGCCACTTCAGACTGTCGTCGCACCAGGTGTAGGAGAGGCAGATGACGGCGGGCTTGTCCGGGCCGTCGTCGAGGAGGTAAGTCCCGCGCGTCATACGGTCGGTGAGGGTCATCGACATGACGTCCCGGCCCGTCTCCTCGTCCTTGTCCAGCCAGAACGGCCGGTCGACCGGGACGAAGAGCTTCGACGACTCCATGTAGTGGGTGCGCTCGATCGCCGTCCAGTGGTCGATCGGGAAGAGCGAGTCGTCGCAGGCGATCTTGGAGAGCAGCATCCAGGACTGCGCGGTGAAGATCGCCGCCGGATAGGTGCGGATGTCTCCCCGGGCGTCCGTCACGGTGATCCGGTTGCCGGCCGTGCGGTGCAGACGGGTCACGGCCGGGC
The DNA here is from genome assembly GCF_044766405.1 of Streptomyces sp. NPDC102270. Classification (NCBI taxonomy): domain Bacteria; kingdom Bacillati; phylum Actinomycetota; class Actinomycetes; order Kitasatosporales; family Streptomycetaceae; genus Streptomyces; species Streptomyces sp. NPDC102270. Next base: position 25,510 of record NZ_JBIWLX010000007.1, read on the forward strand.
GGGGCTCACCATCGACGTGCAACGACTTCAACGACGTCCCGTACGGCCAGTGCACGATCTTCTCCGGCTCGCGCTCCCACAGCCTGAGCGGCAGCTGCTGGGAACCGCCGACGATCCCGCGGTGGTGGTCGTCGGCCTCGGTGTAGACGACGCGCAGGATCTCCAGGATGGAGTTGGGGAAGTCGGTGTCCCAGCCGCCGGTGCCGAAGCCGACCTGGCCGAAGATCTCGCGGTGCCGGAAGGACTTGAAGGCCTCGGAGTCGCAGAGGAAACCGTAGAAGGTCTGGTTGTCGAGCTTCTCGACGAGCCGTGCCCAGATCTCGCGGATGCGCGGCACGTCCCGCTCGCGCAGGGCGCGGTTCATGTCGGTGAAGTCGGCGCCCTCCTCGAGGCACCTGTTCCAGGCCTCGGCGACATCGCGGTAGACCTGCGGGAGATCGGCGATGGTCTCGGCGTAGTGGGACTCGCCCTTGAGGTCGACGACCGTCGAAGGGGTGGTCTCCGCAAGGGGGTTGGGGAAAGGGCGGGTCTCAAGGCCCACGAGGTCGATGTAGTGCTGGAGGGCGGTGGAGGAGGGCGGGAAGCGCATCGCGCCCATCTCCGCGGTCAGCGTGGGGTCACAGCCCTCGAAGCCCACGGTCCGCAGCCGTCCGCCGATCCGGTCGGCCTCGTACACGACCGGCTTGAGGCCCATCTTCATCAGCTCGTACGCGGCCACGATCCCGGAGAGACCGCCGCCGATCACCGCGATCTCGGTGCCGTGCTCGGTCGCCGGTATCTGTCCTAGGCCCGCCGGGTGGGCGAGGAAGTCGTCGTAGGCGTAAGGGAAGTCCGGTCCGAACATGGTGATCGGCGGCTGCTGCTCGTCTGCGTGCTCGACGGCGTTGGGCACGGTGGACGTCATGGGGTACGGACTCCTTGAAGCAGGGGGTGGTTCAGACGAGGGACCCGTAGAGGCCGGGCCTGCGGTCCGCCAGGTACGGGTTCGCCTCACGGGAGGCGGCGAGGAACGCGGGGTCGGCGTCGGCGAACACCAGTTCCTCACCGCGTCCGGCGCGGGCACGGGCCACCCCGTCGGGGCCGGCCAGCACGGAGAGCCCGACGAACTCGAACTCCTCTTCCGGGCCGACCCGGTTGACGTAGGCGACGTACAGCTGGTTCTCCCAGGCGCGCACCGGCACGAGGGACTCGGCGACGAACTGGAAGGGGTGCATCTGGGCCGTCGGCACGATGAGGAGGTCGGTGCCGGCGAGGGCGTGGGCGCGGACGTTCTCCGGGAACTCGACGTCGTAGCAGATCATGAGGCCGACGGTGAGACCGGCCACCTCGGCCTGGACGACCGGCTGTTCGCCCGGCTCGAAGTGGTCGCGCTCGAAGCAGCCGAAGAGGTGGGTCTTGCGGTAGTTGGCGAGCCGGGTGCCGTCGGCGGAGATCAGCTGGGCGGAGTTGAAGACGGATCCGCCGGCCAGTTCGGGATAGCCGTAGGCGATCGCGACGCCGTGCTGGGAGGCGATCTCCGCGACCGCGTCCGCCGACTCCCCGTCGGCCGCCTCGGCGAGGCGGGCGACGTCATCGCCGATCGCGTATCCGGTGAGGAACATCTCGGGTGCGGCCAGCAGCGCGGCGCCCGCGGCGGCGGCCCGGCCCGCGGCCTCGTCGAGGACCTTGAGGTTCCCCTCGACGGAGCCGGGGCGGCCGGAGCTCTGGAGCAGGGCGGTGCGCATGCGTGATCCTCACCGGGCGGAAGGTGGATGTGGGGGCCACATGGAGGGGCCATGTAGACGGTACGGGCGGCTCACCAGGGGGGACAAGGAGAAGCCGTTGCGCGCCGGTAAGCGTTTCATTGCGTACGAGCACGCTCCTGCGGCGATTCGTTGCGCGGACGCCTGCTCGCCCGGCTCAGCACCAGCGCCGTCACCAGATACGGCACCGACAGGACCACGAACACCGTGCTGTGCGCCATGGACGCCCCGAGCAGGGTGTACACGCCGAACACGGCGACCGTGACCAGTTCCGTGCCCAGGCTCGCCACCGAGGTGAGGGTGGCCCGGCGGGCGTCGTCGATGCGGTGCTGGAGGCGGACGTCGGCGAGCACCTCGGCCAGCTGGAAGCCGGCGAAGGCGAGGCCGACGAGAGCGATGCCGGCCGGGGTGCGGACTCCGGCGCCCACGGCCAGGGCGAGCGCGGCGCCCGCGATCAGGGCGGCGAGGCCCCGGGTGCCGAGGCGCTCGGCGGGGCCGGCGAACAGGCTGCCGACGGTCACGGCCGCCCAGACCAGCAGGACCAGGTAGGGCACGGTCGCGTCGGCCACGCCGAGGTCGCGGATCAACAGCGAGACGTACTCGTCGAGCGCGCCCCACACCGCGGCGACGGCCGGCACGAGCAGCAGGGCCCACTGGACGGACCGGTCCCCGCGGGCCTCGTCGAGTCCGGCCCGCAGGGTCGCCGACCAGCGGGTGCTCCCCTTCCCGGCCGGTACCCGGTGTTCCGGGAGCCGGGTCGCCGTCGCCGCGGCCAGCAGACAGGCCAGGACGCTCGCGGAGCCCACGGCCCGGTAGCCGCCCAGCGCGAGGACCGGTCCGGCGAGGCCCATCGCCACGACCGTGCCCAGCAGCCGTGCCGCCCGGGTCCGCCCCATCACGCGCGCGTACCGCTCGGCGGCTCCGAGCCGCTCCAGCTCGTCGTAGACCAGGGCTTCCAGCGAGCCGGAGCCGAGCGCGCCTCCGGCTCCCCACAGGACGAAGCCCAGCGCGAAGGCGCCGTACGACGGCACGGTCACCCACAGTGCGAAGCCGGCGGCCGTGAGCAGCGGGCCGATCCACAGCAGTCGGCGCCGCGAGACGGTGTCGGCCCAGGCGCCGGAGGGCACCTCCAGGACGACGGCCGTGAGGGACCACAGGGCGAACAGTGAGGAGATCTGCCAGAGCGGCAGACCGGTGTCGGCGAACAGCAGCGCGTACACCGGGTAGAGCAGCACGAGGTCGTCGAGGAACGCGTAGCCGTACAGCGTGGTCGTCAGCCGGCGGACGCCGGTCGCGGGCACACGTGCGCGTGAGAGTGTCATGGGGCCTTCCCTGAAGGGCGGTTCGGACGTCGTGGGTACGGCGTCCGAGGCGGCCCTCGGGAGGCACGGCTGGTGGATCAATGTCGCCGGGTCATGGCACCGATGCTAGACAGTCGCGGGCCCGCTGCCCAGCGAAAATGTGGTGATCACCGCGGCGTGGTCGGACGGCCAGTCGTTGTCCCCGACATCCGGCCAGGTCCGCGGGGTGCCGCTGACGTAGGTGCGCGAGTCGAGAACCCGCAGACCGCGGTGGAGGACGAAGTCGATCCGGTCCTGCGGCTCCGGCCCGGCGTGGACCGGGGACCAGGTGTGACCGGGCTCCCGTACGGGATCGGGGTGCGCCTGCCGGTAGGAGTCGGCGAAGCCCGCCTCCTCGGCCGCTCTGGTCACCGGCCACTCGGCGTCCGGGCGGTCGAGGTGGGAGGGGCAGTTGAAGTCCCCGACGAGGACGGCGGGCTCGGCCTCGCCGACGCGGCGCAGGGTCTCCCGCAGCTGCGTGAGCCGCACCTCCTCGTGAGCGGCCGGATCCCCGGTGGCCGCGTAGGGCCCGTACGCCTCGGAGTCCAGGTGGACCGTCCACACGTCGACCTCCCGCTCCCCTACGGCGATGCGCGCGCCGGCCGCCCCGTAGAAACCGACGTCCGGGTCGCCCAGCACGGCCGTGACCGGGAAGCGGCTGATGATGCCGAGGTTCGTCCCGGCACGGTGGTGGTGCCAGCCGAGCGCCTCGGCGAGTTCCTCGGCGGCGGTGCCGTACGTCTCCTGGAGCCCGACGACGTCCACGTCGGTCTCGGCGATGACCTTGAGCTGCTTGGCCCGGTGGTCGTGGACCTTGGTGCCGCCGTACCAGAGGTTCCAGGTCATCACGCGGAGCCGGTGCGGCAGCAGGGCGCGGAGCCCGTCGACGGTGGCGCCCGCCAGGCTGGCCAGTACGGTCCGGCCGGGCGCGGCCTCTATGGGGGCGAGCGAGGGCACGGCGAGCACCGCGCAGCCCGCCGCTTCCGCCGAGGCGACGCCGGTCTCCGTGTCCTCCACGGCCAGGCAGACCGCCGGATCGACGCCCAGGGCCCGGCACGCGGCGAGGTAGGGGTCGGGGGCCGGCTTGGTGTGCGGCGTGTCGTCGGCGGTGACGGAGACCGCGAAGCGATCGGCGCCGAGAGTGTCGAGCACGGTGTCGGCGACGGCCCGGGGGGACGCGGTCACCAGAGCCGTGGGGACGCCCTCCCGGGCCAGGGCGTCGAGCAGGTCGAGGGCGCCGGGGCGGGGCACGATGCCGGTGCGGACGCGGTCCGCGAACTCCCGGTGGAGGGTGTCGGCGAGGTCCGCGGCCGGGGCGCCCGTGGCCGTGGCCAGCCAGGCGGCCGTGTGCTCGACCGGGCGGCCGAGCACATCGGGCCGGTCCTCCTCGGTCAGGGCCCGTCCGGCGACCTGCTCCACCGCCTCCCACCACAGCCGCTCGGTGTCGACGAGCGTGCCGTCCATGTCGAACAGGACGGCCTGCAGGGGGAGTCGGTTCACGGGTGCCTCTTTCTGGAAGATCAGGACGTACGCTCGGCCACGAGCACCGGCCGCTCGGGCAGCGACACGTTCACCGCGGCGCCGGCGGTGAGCGCGGCGGCCTCGTGCGCGGGCAGGTCGGCCTTGGCCTCGGTGCCGTCGGCGAGCCGGACGGTGACGCGGACGGCCGCGCCCAGGAAGGACATGGCGATCACCCGGGACTTCCCGTCGGCCTCGGCCTTCACTCGCACGGCCTCCGGCCGCACCAGCACATCGACCTCGGTCGCGGACGGCACCGGGCCGTCGACCGGCAGCCGCTGCCCGAGCACGTCGACCGTGTCCTGGACGAGCCGGCCCGGAATCCGGCTCATCGTGCCCACGAACTCGGCGACGAAGGCGGTGGCGGGACGGCCGTACAACTCACTCGGTGGCGCGCACTGTTCGAGCCGGCCGGCGTGCATCACGGCGACCCGGTCCGCCATGGACAGGGCCTCCTCCTGGTCGTGGGTGACGAACAGGGTGGTGATGCCGAGCTCCTGCTGGAGCCGCCGGATCTCCTCGCGGAGGCTGAGCCGCACCTTGGCGTCCAGCGCCGACAGGGGCTCGTCGAGCAGCAGTACGCGCGGGCGCAGGGCGAGCGCGCGGGCCAGCGCGACCCGCTGTTGCTGGCCGCCGGAGAGCTGGTGCGGGAACCGGCCGCCCTTGTCGGCGAGCCCGACGAGGTCCAGCAACTCGGCGGCACGGGAGCGCCGTTCGGCGGTGCGGACCCTGCGCATCCGCAGTCCGAAGGCCACGTTGTCGAGGGCGTCGAGATGCGGGAAGAGGCTGTACGACTGGAAGACCATTCCGGCGTCCCGGCGGTGGGCCGGCACCCGGGTCACGTCCTCGCCGTCCACCAGCACCTCGCCGGAGTCGGGGTGTTCGAAGCCGGCGAGCATCCGCAGAGCGGTGGTCTTGCCGCAGCCGGACGGGCCGAGCAGGGCGAGCAGTTCACCCGGCCGGGCGGTCAGGTCGAGTCCGTCGAGAGCGACGGTCGGACCGAACTCCCGCCTGAGGCCCCGGAATTCGACAGTGGCAGCTGATTCAGGCATGGGTCATCCCCGGGAGGTAGTTCGGGTGCGGCCGCCGAAGCCGGCCAGGACGAGGAGCAGCACCCACGTCACGAGCAGGCTGAGCACGGACACGGCGACGGACAACTGGGCCTGCGAGCCGCTGACGTTGACGATCCACACGGCGAAGGGCTGGAAGCCCAGCAGCTGGGCCACGGTGAACTCGCCGAGCACCAGGGCCAGGGTGAGGAAGGAGGCGTTGAGCAGGGCGCCGCGCAGGTTGGGCAGGATGGCCCGGACCAGGGCCTGCGGCCAGCCGGCACCGCAGCTGCGGGCGGCCTCGACGAGGGTGCGGACGTCGATCGCGCGCAGCCCCGCGTCCAGGGCCCGGTAGACGAAGGGCAGCGCCATCACGACGTAGGCCAGGACCAGGATGAACGGGAAGTCGGGGTTCTGGACGGCCACGAAGGTCTCGAACAGGGGGGTGCGGGAGAGGTGGTCGGGGCCCCACTTGAGGACCGTGCCGATGCCGGCGACGAACGCGATCGGCGGGACGACCAGCGGCAGCGAGCACACCACCTCGACGAGGGGCCGCAGCCGGGGTGCGCCGAGCCGCAGCGCGACCATGGCGGGCACCATCAGCAGCAGGACGACCGCGATGGTGGTCAGGGCCAGCTCAAGCGAGAGCAGCAGGCTGGAGACGAAGCCGTCGGTGGAGAAGATCTGGGTGTAGGCGTCGAAGGTGATGCCCTGGCCCGGCACGTCGACGGTGAAGACGACGGAGGCGGCCAGCGGCACCAGGAAGTACAGGCCGGCGAGGCCGAGCACACCCCACCGCCACAGGTTCAGGCGAGCCATCGCGCGCTCCTCCGCTGCAGGGGCAGGTACACGGCCATGACCAGGCCCGCGACCAGGACCATGTCGAGGCTGAGGGCCAGGGCCACGTTCTCCTGGCCGACCAGCACGTTGCCGGAGATGGCGTCGGCGATCTGGAGGGTGACGAGCGGGATGGAGCTGCCCACCATCGCGGCGGCGGTGGCGTAGGCGGCGAAGGCGCTGCCGAAGAGCAGTACGAACCCGCCGAGCAGCGTGGGCAGCAGGACGGGCAGGGCGACGAACCGCCAGTACTGCATGCCCGTTGCCCCGTTGTTCTGCGCGGCCTCGCGCCACTGGACGCGCAGCCCGTCGAGGGCGGGCGTGATGGTGAGGACCATGAGGGGAATCAGGAAGTACAGGTAGACGATCACCAGGCCCCAGAAGCTGTAGAGGTCCCAGCCCTTGTCGGCGAGGCCGAACTGCCGGGTCAGGACACCGGCGTTGCCGAGCGTGGCGACGAAGGCGAAGGCCAGCGGCACGCCACCGAAGTTGGCGAGGACCCCGGACGCGGTGAGCACGGCCTCGCGCAGGGCGCGGAAGCGGGAGGTCACCACGGCCTGGGCGAGCGGCAGCCCGACCAGGGTGGCGAGGGCGGCGGACACGGCCGACAGCTTCACGCTGCCGAGCAGCGCGGTGAGGTACGCGCCCTTGAGGGAGGCCGTCAGGTTGTCGAGGGTGTACGAAGTCGCCCCGGTGGCCGGGTTCTTGGCGGTGAAGGCGCCGTCGAGCATGGCGACGGCGGGCAGCCCGAAGGCAACCGCGACGAACGCGAGCAGCGGGACGACCGCGACCCAGCCGAGGGACCGGCGCCGCCGCTTCGCGCGAGCGGCGGGCGCCGTGTCCACCCGTACGGCGGTGGCCGTCATCCGGAGACGGCCTTCGCCCAGCCCTGTCCGAGGACCGTCTTGGCCTTGTCCTGCTGGGCCTCGGTCGGGAACTTGGGCGTTCCGGAGACCGCGGGCAGCTTGGCCGCGGCGGCCTTGTCGAGGGTGCCGGCCTTGTCCATGGCGGTCATCAGGGCCGGGCGGGCGTACCCCTTGAGCCAGAGGTTCTGGCCCTCGGCGCTGTACAGGTACTCCTGCCACAGGCGGGCGGCCGCGGGGTGCGGGGCGTCCTTGTTGACGGCCTGGGAGTAGTACTGCGAGAACTGGCCGTCGCTCGGGACCGTGACCTTCCAGTCGACACCCTTGGACTTGAACTCGTCGGCGTACCCGGCGTTCAGGTAGTCCCAGTCGATGCTGATCGGCGTCTCGCCCTTCTCGACGGTGGCCGGGGTGGACTCGACGGGCGTGTAGTTGCCGTTCTTCTTCAGCTTGGCGAAGAAGTCCAGGCCGGGCTGGATGTCGTCGAAGGACCCCCCGTTCGCCAGCGCGGCCGCGTAGACGCCGCCGAAGGCCGAACCGGACTTGGTGGGGTTGCCGTTGAGGGCGACCTGGCCCTTGTACTGGGGCTTGAGCAGGTCGGCGAAGGTGGTGGGGCAGGTCTTGACCCGCTTGGCGTCGCAGCCGATGGAGACGTAGCCGCCGTAGTCGTTGTACCAGCGGGCCTGCGGGTCCTTCTGCCCGGTCGGGATGTCGCCGTACGACGACACCTTGTACGGCGCGAGCAGGCCCTGCTGGGCGGCGCTGATCGCGAAGGAGCTGCCGAGGTCGAGCACGTCGGGCGCCCGGGTCTGGCCCTTGCGCGAGGTCACGGCGTTGATCTCGTCCTGGCTGGAGCCGTCGGGGTTCTCGACGGCGACCTTGATGCCGTACTTCTTCCGGAAGCCGTCGATGAGTGCGCCGTAGTTGGCCCAGTCGCGGGGCAGCGCGATGGCGTTGAGCGTGCCCTCCTTCTTCGCGGCGGCGACCAGTTTGTCCATGCCGCCGAAGTCGGCGGCGGAGGTGGCGGTGGCGGCGTTCTTGCCGTCGGCGGTGGTCGACGCGTTGTCGGGGGCGGCGCCGCAGGCGCTCAGGGCGAGGGCGGCGAGAACACCGAGGGCGGCTGTTCTCGGCAGGGACACGGTCACGGCTTCTCCAGGGGACGCGCGAGGGTGGAGCCAAACGGAGAGAACTTGTCTGAACAAGTTGGCCTCAGTAAGGCCGCCGCTGGTGTCCTGTCGGTAAACACTGGCGAAACGATGGCCCCTGAATTCCCGCACAGTCAGGACTTCTCCGAGCCGCCCGGGATGTCGACTACGCTGGTCACGCTGTGCACAGCGACCGACTCAGAGGGGAAGCATGGGGGCGCGACACGAGGAGATCGCCGACGAACTGCGCCGGGCGATCGACCGCGAGGAGTACACCGTCGGCAGTCTGCTGCCCGCCGAGACGGAGCTCGCGGCGCACTACGGCGTCTCGCGCGGCACGGTCCGCCAGGCGGTCGCGGCGCTCACGGCCGAGGGCCTCATCGGCTCCCGCCAGGGCGCCCGGCGGGTGGTGCTGACCAGCCGCCGCAGCCAGAGCTTCGCCGAACTGCGGAGCTTCGCCGAGTGGGCGCGGGCGATGGGGCGCCGGGCGACGGGCCGTGTGGTGGCGCAGGAGTCCCGGCCGGCCTCCAAGGAGGATTCGGTACGCCTCCAACTGACCGTCGGGACCCCGGTGTTGCACGTCCTTCGGGTGCGCGGCCTGGACGGCGAACCGGTGTTGCTGGAGCGGACGGTGTACGCCGACTGGATCTCGCCGACCGTGCAGGCCATCGAGCCCGAGTGCCCCTCGGTCACTCAACGCCTGTACGACGACACGGGGTTGATCTTCGCCTACGGGGAGCACGTCATCGACGCGGTGGCGGCGGGGGCGCGGGACGCGGAGCTGCTGGGAGTCCGCCGCACGAGTCCGCTCCTGCGGGTCCGCCGGGTGACCACCACCCGGGAGGGCCGCCCGGTCGAGTGGTCGGACGACCGCTACCGTTCGGACGCGGTGAGCTTCAGCGTGCACAACTCGATCGGCAACAACGCGCTGGCCCGCAAGACCGCGGAGTAGGCCCGCGCTGTCGGATGTGCGGGGCCACCCTGCGGAGGGGCGACGGCGAAGGCGTTCTCCTCGCACGCGTACGGTCGTACCGCCACCCGCGACGGAGGTTCCCGTGGACAACGCCGCACTCCCCCGGATCGACGAGCACGCGACGCTGGTCGCGGCCCGCGCCGACGATGTCTGGCAGGCGCTCGGCGAGACCCTGGAGCAGTCCTTCGGCCGCCCCCGCTACGCCCGTCTCGTGGGCGTCGCCGACCGTACGGCGTCCGGGCCGCGGCCCCTCGCCGGGGGGCTCGGCCCTTCCCGGGTTCCGGGTGGCCGACGCGGTCCCGGGACGACAGCTGGTCCTCGTCGGCCGCCACCACTTCTCGACGTACGCCCTGGTCTTCCGCATGGAGGAGGCCGAAGGTGGCCGCACGCGGCTGCGGGCCGAGAGCCGGGCCCGGTTCCCCGGACCCGGCGGTGCTCTCTACCGGCTGCTGGTCATCTCGTCCGGGGCGCACGCCCTGCTCACCGGGCGCCTGGTGGCCGCGGTCCGGCGCCGCGCCGAGCGGCTCAGGTGGGCGAGCCCGACGAGAAGCGCCTGAGCAGCGGGGAGAGGACCAGCACCGACTTGGTGCGCTCCACGAACGGCTCGCCCGCGATCCGTTCCAGGACGCGTTCGAAGTGCCTCATGTCGGAGGCGAAGACCTGCACGACCGCGTCGGCCTCGCCGGTGACGGTGGAGGCGGCCACGACCTCCTGGTAGCGCTCCAGGCCCCGCTGGATGGTCTCCGGGGAGGTGTTGCGCCGGCAGTAGATCTCGACGAACCCCTCGGTCTCCCAGCCGAGGGCCGCCGGGTCCACCCGTACGGTGAATCCGGTGATGGCCCCGGTGGCACGCAGCCGGTCCACGCGCCGTTTCACGGCGGGCGCGGACAGGCCGACGATCTGCCCGATGTCCGCGTAGGAGCGGCGGGCGTCCTCGGCGAGGGCGTGCACGATGCGTTCGTCGAGATCGTTCAGCACGGTGGGTGGATCAGCCTTCGGATGTTGCGAGTCGGGAACGGCGATGGCCGTATACGAAGTAGAACACGAGCCCGACGGCCATCCAGACCCCGAAGACCACCCAGGTGACGGTGGACAGGCTGCCCATCATCCACACGCAGAAGCCGAAGCCGAGCGCCGGGAAGACGGGCGAGAGCGGGACGCGGAAGGTCCGGGGCATGTCCGGGCGGGTCCGGCGCAGCACCACGACGGCGATGTTGACCAGCGCGAAGGCGAAGAGCGTGCCGATGCTGGTGGCGTCGGCCAGCTGGCCGAGCGGGATCGCCGCGGCCAGCACCCCGCAGAACAGGGACACGATCACTGTGTTGGCACGGGGCGCGCCGGTCTTCGGGTGGACCCGGGAGAACACCTTCGGCACCAGTCCGTCCCGGGACATCGCGAAGAGGATGCGGGTCTGGCCGTAGAGGACGGTCAGGACGACGCTCGCGATGGCGATGACCGCGCAGAACGCCAGCAGGGTGCCCCAGAAGCTCTGTCCGGTGACCTCGCGCATGATCTGGGCGAGCGCGGCCTCGGAGTCGTTGAAGTGCTGCCAGGGCTTCGCGCCGACCGCGACGGCCGCGACCAGGACGTACAGCGCGGTCACGATGACCAGCGACAGCATGATCGCGCGCGGCAGGTCGCGCTGGGCGTCCTTCGCCTCCTCACCGGCCGTGGAGGCGGCGTCGAAGCCGATGTACGAGAAGAAGAGCGTGGCACCGGCCGCGCTGACCCCGGCCATCCCGAGGGGCATGAAGTGCTCGTAGTTGCCCGAGCGGAAGCCCTGGACGCCGATCGCGCAGAACAGCACCAGTGCGGCGATCTTCACGACCACCATGACGGTGTTGGCGCGGGCCGACTCGCGGGCGCCGCCCAGCAGGAAGGCCATGGCGAGCAGGACGACGATCAGCGCCGGGAGGTTGAAGACGCCGCCGTCGCCGGGCGGGGCGGACAGCGCGTCCGGGAGGGTGACGCCGATGGTCCCGTCGAGCAGCTCGTTGAGGTACTCGCCCCAGCCGACGGCCACGGCGGCGACCGAGACGCCGTACTCCAGGACCAGACACCAGCCGCATATCCAGGCGATCAGTTCACCCATGGTTGCGTACGCGTACGAGTACGAGGACCCGGCGACCGGGATGGTGCCGGCGAGCTCGGCGTAGGACAGGGCCGAGAAGAGGGCGGTGAGGCCGGCGATCACGAAGGAGAGGGTGACGGCGGGACCTGCCTTCGGCACCGCCTCGCCCAGCACGACGAAAATGCCGGTGCCGAGGGTGGCGCCGATGCTGATCATCGTCAGCTGCCACAGTCCGAGGGAGCGCCTGAGGGCTCCTCCCTCGCCCTGGCCGCCCTCCGCCACCAGGCGTTCCACCGGCTTGCGCCGCATGAGGCGCGCGCCGAGCGCCGTCGCCCGTGGTGTGCGCTGTCGTGGGGGTGCGCCTTGGTCGAGCACGCGCTGACTCCTTCGTCGCTGCAGGTGAGTACAGCGAAGCACCCTACGAGCCCGGACGTCACAGTCGTAATGCAGCAACCTTGCACGCACTCGCAAGATCGTTGCGTTCCCGGCCGATGGGCGGGCGTTCGTTGCGCGCGCCTGCGACCGGTGTCCGTCAGCGGTCTTCCGGCTCCCCCGCCACGGCCCGCGCCTCAGCCACATCCGCCTCGTCGAACCCCATCCGACCGGGCCTGCCGTACGCCTCCCGCTGGGCGTCGATCCACCGTGTGTGGGCCTCCCACGCGGCCTGTTTGCTGGTGCCCATCGCGGCCCCGATCTGCGACCAGGAGGCGCCGGCCTCGCGGGCCGCGCGCACGGTCAGCTGACGGCCGTAGGACGCCTTGCGGGCCACGACCTCGCTCAGGGCGAGGAGTTCCAGCAGTTCGGCCCGGTCGGGGGCGTCCCTGGCCCCGCCCAGCGCCTCCCGCATGCGCAGCTCGTCGAGCCGGGAGACGGCGGTCAGCAAGGTGTACTGCGGCTCGATGCTCTCGGGTGTCGTCATGCCCCCAGGCTTGCGTCAAGCAGGCTTGACGTCAGGTTGCCTGAGGTGAGTTCTCGAACGAGGAACACGCAGGCGTCGACGCACTCACGGGTCGTGCCGTCGTGCTCCTCGTACGCGTAGCGGTCCAGGTAGTCCGTCACCGGCCGGTAGCCGAGCCGCGCGTACCGGGCGGCCGCGCGCGGGTTGTCCTGCCCGGCGCCGATGCCCACGGTCGTCAGCCCCCGTTCCCGGACCAGCTCCTCGGCGGCCCGGATCAGCTGCGTGCCGATCCCCCGCGAGCGCAGCTCCTCGGGCCAGACCGCGAGGCCGCCGATCTCGGGGCAGTCCCACGTGCCCTCCGGCGCCGCACACCCGATCCAGCGCAGCTCCGTGTGCCCCACGGGCCGCCCGTCCAGCCACGCCACGAGGTAGGTGCGCTCCCCCGCCTCCTGCCGCGCGAACCGCCTGGCGTGGAAGGACGTGGCTCCCGGCGAACCCATGTACCGGTCCAGCAGCGCGACATCGCCGCTCCGGCAGACACTGATCTCCATACGACGACCGTACGGACCGGGAAGGCGGACGGCCCCTGATTTTCAGGCGGGGGCCCCGCACCGCGGACGGACTCAGCTCCAGCTGGCGTGCAGCGGCTTGCCCTCCGCGTAGCCGGCCGCGCTCTGGATGCCGACGACCGACTTCTCGGCGAACTCCTCCAGGGAGCCCGCACCGGCGTAGGTGCAGGAGGAGCGGACGCCCGCGATGATCGAGTCGATCAGGTCCTCGACACCCGGGCGGGCCGGGTCGAGGAACATCCGGGAGGTCGAGATGCCCTCCTCGAACAGCGCCTTGCGGGCCCGGTCGTACGCCGACTCGTCCGACGTGCGGTTGCGCACCGCCCGCGCGGACGCCATGCCGAAGGACTCCTTGTAGAGCCGTCCGCTCGCGTCCTGCTGGAGGTCGCCCGGCGACTCGTAGGTGCCCGCGAACCACGAGCCGATCATCACGTTGGACGCACCGGCGGCCAGCGCCATGGCGACGTCGCGGGGGTGCCGGACACCGCCGTCGGCCCACACGTGCTTGCCGTACTTCTTCGCCTCGGCCGCGCACTCCAGGACCGCCGAGAACTGCGGCCGGCCGACACCGGTCATCATGCGGGTGGTGCACATGGCGCCGGGGCCCACGCCGACCTTGACGATGTCCGCGCCGGCCTCGATCAGGTCCCGCACACCCTCGGCGGCCACGATGTTGCCGGCCACGATCGGGACCTGCGGGTCGAGCGCCCGCACCGTCCTGATCGCGGTGATCATCGACTCCTGATGCCCGTGCGCGGTGTCGATGACGAGCGTGTCGACGCCCGCGTCGAGCAGTTGCTTGGCCTTCTCCGCGAAGTCGCCGTTGATGCCCACGGCGGCGGCGATGCGCAGCCTGCCCTGCGCGTCGACGGCGGGCGTGTAGAGCGTGGCGCGCAGGGCGCCCTTGCGGGTGAGGATGCCGGCGAGGCGGCCCTCCTGGTCCACGGCGGGGGCGTAACGCCGGTTGGCCGCGTCGAGGCGGTTGAAGGCCTCGCGCGGGTCGATGTCCGCGTCGAGCAGCAGCAGGTCGCGCGACATGACTTCGGAGAGCTGCGTGAAACGGTCGACCCCGGACAGGTCCCGGTCGGTGACGACACCGACGGGCCGGCCCGCCTCGTCGACGACCACACCGGCGTTGTGCGCGCGCTTGGGCAGCAGGGCGAGCGCGTCGGCGACGGTCTGGTGCGGGGCCAGCACGATCGGGGTGTCCAGGACGTGGTGGCGGCTCTTCACCCAGGAGACGACCTCGGTGACGACCTCGATCGGGATGTCCTGCGGGATGACCACGAGGCCACCACGGCGGGCCACGGTCTCGGCCATGCGGCGCCCGGCGATGGCGGTCATGTTGGCGACGACCAGCGGGATCGTGGTGCCCGTGCCGTCCGGCGAGCTGAGGTCCACACCCTGCCGCGAGCCGACGGCGCTGCGACTCGGGACCATGAAGACGTCGTCGTACGTCAGGTCGTACGGGGGCTGGATGTCGTTGAGGAAACGCACGTGCTGCACATCCCAGTCGATCAGAGGTGGCCCCCGGACAGGTCAGCCAGGGGGAAAGAGCACGTACTTCATTCTCCCACGCCGGGCGGAACGCCACCCACGGGCGAATCGTCCAGACCGGCCACGGGGGCCCTAGGACGAACCTCCAAGGGCGAGCGCCACGGTGAGTGCCGACGCCTGCGAGAACACCTCGCGCGCGGTCGCCCACTCGTCCGGCCGCACTGCGGCGTACCGGTCCCAGTGCCGTACGAGCACGACGGTCTCCTCGTCGACGCCGTCCCCGGACCACAGGCCCGGGTCGGAGAGGACGTCGGCCAGCGCGTCCCAGTTGCGGCCGAACCAGTCCGGCAGCCGCAGGTCCCGGGCGCAGCGGTCCATCAGGCCCGCCTTGTCCGCGACCCCGTCCAGGTCCAGCGTGACCACGCGTGCCGTCATCTCAGGACCGCCCTGAACGAGTCGTAGTGATCATCGGTGTAGTAGATCTCCCCACCCTGTCCGGTGACGATGCGCCGGGCCCCGCGATCGGGCGAGCCCGGCGTCGGGACGGTGTACTCGTGGTAGTAACCACGCTGGTGCGCGGGCAGCAGCCGCTCGAAGTTCCCGAAGACCGCGCCGTCCTTGGCGTAGGGGAACGGCCCGCCCCTGTCGATGAGTTCGAGGGTCTGCCGGGCCTCGGCCGGGAGCTTCGACTCCTGGACGGAGGCGAGTCCGCCGCCCCGCGAGGGAGCGTTGTCGGTGGCCGAACACCCCGTCAGGACCAGCAGACACAGAAGCATTCGGGAGACGAACCGCAGCAGCATGAACGTGATGCTGCCACGGCCGCCCCGCATGACCTTCCGTCAGGGCCCGTCCGGGTCGGCCCTGTTGAGCGCCGGCTTCGGCGTCGTCCCCGCCGTCATCAGGTAGTCCGCGGCGGAGGTGTCCGTCACCAGGCTGGTGACGAGTCCGGACCGCAGCACGGCGTCGATCGCGGCCCCCTTCCGCTGCCCGCCCGCGATCGCGACGACCTCGGGGATACGGCGGAGCTGCTCGGTCTTGACGGTGATGCACCGCTCCCCCAGGTCCCGTCCGACCCGGCGGCCCTCTGCGTCGAAGAGGTGCGCGGACATCTCGGCGGCGACACCGAGGGAAGCGTAGTGCGCCCGCTCCTCGTCGCTGAGCATGTCGTGCACCGTCGAGATGCCCGGCTCCCAGGAGCCGATGGAGACACAGGCGACCGTGACCTTGTCGAAGTACTCGAAGGCCCGGGCGATGCCGGTCTGGTGGCGCAGCGCCTGCGCGGTGGCCGCGTCCGGCAGCAGCATCGGCGCGTAGATGGGGTGGGCGTCCCCGCCGGACACCTGGGCGGCCCGCCGCACCGCCTCCACCGAACCCCGCTCGGCGGTCCCGGCGTCGTACACCCCCGTCAGCTGCACCACGGTGCACGGCGGGAGCCGGTCGAGGGCGGCCGCCATGTGGATGGTGGAACGGCCCCAGGCCAGGCCCAGGATGGCACCCTCGTCGACCAGCTCGCCGAGCAGGTCGGCGGCCACTTCTCCCAGGTTCTCGGGGTCGGGCGAGTCCTGGGCCTCGGCCGGGGACTCGACCACGACGGCGTGCCTGAGGCCGTAGCGGGCGCGGAGCGCGTCGGAGCGCTCGGCGTCCAGCTCGGCCGGCACGCGGATCTCGATCCGCACGAGATCCCGTTCGAGAGCGGTCTCCAGGACCCGGGCCACCTTGAAGCGGCTGACGCCGAACTCCTCCGCGATCTGGATCTTGGATTTGCCCTCGAGGTAGAAGCGGCGGGCCATGGCCGCCGCCTGCACCAGCTCAGCGGGTCCCATCCGCATGGCTGACCGGCCAGCCGACATACCCGACACGGCGATCTCCTCACTGCTGTTCACACTCTGGATTCGCCGTTCATCCTTGCAGATCCGGCGCACTTGATCAGCCCTGATGGGAGCCGTTCACGTTCCTGACGCTCAGTGGTCGCACGCCCACGAGGCCTTCGCGGTCGCCCCCTCCGCCTGGTTGCGCAATGCACGTACCGCCTCGGCCGGGTCGGACGCCCCGTACACCGCCGACCCGGCGACGAAGACGTCGGCGCCGGCGTCCGCGCAGCGCTCGATGGTGGAGGCCGAAACGCCGCCGTCGACCTGGAGCCACAGCTCAAGACCGTGCTTGCTGATCAACTCGCGGGTCCGGCGAATCTTGGGGAGCATGATGTCGAGGAACGCCTGTCCCCCGAAACCGGGCTCGACGGTCATGATCAGCAGCATGTCGAGCTCGGGGAGCAGGTCCTCGTACGGCTCGATGGGCGTCGCGGGCTTCAGCGCCATGGAGGCGCGGGCGCCCTTGGCGCGGATCTCCCGGGCGAGCCGGACCGGAGCGGCGGCCGCTTCCACATGGAAGGTGACGGAGGAGGCCCCCGCCTCTACGTACTGGGGCGCCCAGCGATCGGGGGCCTCGATCATCAGATGGCAGTCCAGCGGGGTGTCCGTCGCACGGGCCAGAGACTCTACGACCGGCACACCGAGCGTGAGGTTCGGGACGAAATGGTTGTCCATCACGTCGACGTGGAGCCAGTCGGCTCCCTCGACCGCCTTCGCCTCGTCCGCAAGGCGGGCGAAGTCGGCGGACAGGATGCTGGGGTTGATCTGCGCGGCCATGCCCCAAGCCTCCCATGCCCGCGGGCGAACGGGCGCGCCGGTCCAGACCTCAGCCGTTCATCCGATGTTGTGAACGGGCCGCCCGTGTCATGCTGGGCGGCCGGTCGGCTCGACAGATGGCACCAGGGGTGGCCATGAGCGGAAATCGGGGCATCGCGCATCTCGTCTGCGGACGCCGTGCCAAGTGGCTGGTGCTGGCCCTGTGGCTGGTGCTGCTCTTCCTGACGGCGCCCCTCGCCTCCAAGCTCACCGACGCCCAGGACAACGACGCGGCCTCCTGGCTGCCCGGCTCCGCGGAGTCGACCCAGGTCCTGCAGCTCTCCGACGACTTCCGGCCGGAGCAGATCCCCGCGGTCGTCGTCTACGCGCGCGACAGCGGCCTCACGGCGCAGGAGCGGGTCGCGATCGCCAAGGACGCGGCCGAGATCAAGCGGCTCACGGCCCACGGCATCCGCGGCTCGGAGAGCCGGGGCCCGGTCTACGACCGGCAGGGCGACCCGCGCGCGGCCCAGATCCTCGTCCCGATCACCATGGACGCGAAGGGCTGGAAGGAGATCGCGCCCGCGGTCGACTCCATCCGGGACGTCGTGGGCAAGGGCGGCGACGGCCTCGCCGTGCACATCACCGGCCCGGGCGGCACCTCCGCGGACTTCTCGAAGGCCTTCGAGGGCATCGACTCGACGCTGCTGCTGTCGGCGATGGGCGTCGTGATCGTCATGCTGCTCATCACCTATCGCAGCCCCACCCTGCTCCTGATCCCGCTGCTCTCGGTGGTCGCCGCGCTGTTCACCGCCCAGGCCTTCGTCTACCTGCTCGCCGAGTACGCGGGCCTGACGGTCAACGGCCAGAGCGCGGGCATCCTGACCGTGCTCGTCTTCGGCGCGGGGACCGACTATGCCCTGTTGCTGGTCGCCCGCTACCGGGAGGAACTGCACCACCACGAGGACCGCCACGAGGCGATGGCCCTCGCCCTGCACCGCGCGGGCCCGGCAGTACTCGCCTCCGGCGCGACCGTCGTCCTGAGCATGCTGGTCCTGCTGGCCGCCGAGATGAACTCGACCCGCGGCCTCGGCCCGGTCGCCGCGATCGGTGTCGCGGTCGCCCTGCTGGCCATGATGACCCTGTTCCCGGCCCTGCTGGTGATCTTCGGCCGCTGGATGTTCTGGCCGGCGATCCCACGCTTCGGCGACCCGGACCGCATCGAGACCGGCCTCTGGGCCCGCGCCGGCCGCCGTATGGCCCTCCGCCCCCGGATGGTCTGGAGCGCCACGGCCGCGGCCCTCGTGATCTGCTCGCTCGGCCTGATCCAGCTGCGCGCCCAAGGCATCGGCAATGCCGACGCGTTCACCGGGAAACCGGACTCGATCGTCGGCCAGGAGGTGTCCGCGAAGTACTTCCCCGCGGGCAGCGGCGATCCCCTGGTCGTCGTCAGCAACCAGGCCCAGGCACGACAGGTCGGCGAGGCGGTCGCGGGAACCCGGGGAGTCGTGCCCGAGTCCCTGGGCCTGCCACCGGGCACGAAACCGTCGCACGAGGGCAAGGTCCTCTTCGAGGCGACGATGACCGCGCCGGCCGACAGCGAGGCCGCGAAACAGACGGTGGAGCGGGTCCGGGACGCCGTCCACGCGGTCCCGGACGCCGACGCCCAGGTCGGCGGCGGTACGGCCGCGCTGCTGGACATGGACCGGGCGACCACGCACGACAACATCCTGATCATTCCGCTGGTGCTGGTCGTGGTGATGCTGATCCTGTGCGCCCTGCTGCGCGCCCTGATCGCCCCGTTGCTGCTGATCGGGACGGTGATCCTGTCCTTCACAGCGGCCCTGGGCATCAGCGCCCTGGCCTTCCGCCACCTGTTCGACTACGCGGGCGAGGCCACGGACTTCCCACTGTTCGTGTTCGTCTTCCTGGTGGCGCTCGGCATCGACTACAACATCTTCCTGACCACCCGCATCCGCGAGGAGACGGCCCACGGGGGCACCCGCGCGGGCGTGGTCACGGGTCTGGCCGCGACCGGCGCGGTCATCACCTCCGCCGGTCTGGTCCTGGCCGGCACCTTCGCCGCTCTCGGCACCCTCCCGATGGTCGCCTTCGCGGAGATCGGCTTCACGGTGGCGCTGGGCGTCCTGCTGGACACGTTCATCGTGCGGTCGGTGCTGGTCACGTCCTTGTTCCTGGACGTGGGGCCGAGGGTGTGGTGGCCACACCGCCTGTCCAGGGAGGAGGAGACCCACCCAGGGGCGCGGGGAACCGCGCGACCGGCCACGACGGCGCCGCAGACGCGCGACTAGATCATCCGGTCCTGCGGATGACCGCCATATACATCGCATCGGTCCCGTGCACATGCGGCCACAACTGAACGTCCGGCCCCTCCCCCAGCTCCGGCACGCCGGGGAACAACGGCCGCGCGTCGACAAGTTCGGCGGCCGGCCACTGCTTGAGCACGTCCTCGACAACGGCCCGCGTCTCCGCGAGATGAGGCGAACAGGTCGCGTACCCCACGACGCCGCCCACCCGGACGGAGTCCATCGCGGTGCTCAACAGCGCCCGCTGCAAGGGCCCGAAGCCCTCCAGGTCCTCGGGCCGACGCCGCCACCGGGCCTCCGGGCGCCGCCGCAGCGCGCCGAGCCCCGTGCACGGCACGTCCATCAGGACCCGGTCGAAACTCCCCGGCTGCCACGGCGGCCGGGTCCCGTCCGCGGCGATGACCTGGTACGGCCCGGGATTTCCGGCGAGCGCCCTGGCGACGAGCCCGGCCCGGTGCGGCTGCTTCTCGGAGGCGAGCAGCATGGCCCCGCGCTCGGCGGCGAGCGCGGCGAGCAACGCGGCCTTGCCGCCGGGTCCCGCACACCCGTCGAGCCACTTCTCGTCCCGCCCGTCGAGAGGCGCGTTCGCCAGCGCCACAGCGACGAGCTGACTGCCCTCGTCCTGCACGCCGGCCCGGCCCTCCCGTACGGCGTCGACGGCCCCGGGCTCACCGCCCTCGGACAGCCGTACGGCATACGGCGACCAGCGCCCCGCCACGGCCGACTCCTCGCGCAGCAGTTCCTCGGCGGTGGACCGCCCCGGCCGGGCGACGAGGGTCACCTCGGGCCGTTCGTTGTCGGCCGCCAGCAGCCGCTCGATGCCGGCCCGCCCGCCGCCGAGGGAGTCCCACAGCGCGGAGACGACCCAGCGGGGGTGGGAGTGGACGACGGCGAGATGGTCCTCGGGATCGTCGTCGTAGGGCGGAGCGACCTTGGCGATCCACCCGTCGAGGTCGTCCTGCGCGATCTTCCGCAGCACGGCGTTGACGAACTTGGCCCGTCCGTCCCCGAGCACGACCCGCGCGAGCTCGACGGAGGCGGACACGGCGGCGTGCGTCGGGATGCGCGTCCCGAGCAGTTGATGCGCCCCGAGGCTCAGGACGTCGAGCACCGGCGGGTCGACCTCGCGCAGCGGCCGGTCGACGCACTCCGCGATGATCGCGTCGTACGTCCCCTGCCGGCGCAGCGTCCCGTACACCAGCTCGGTGGCGAGGGCCGCGTCCCGCGCCTCGAAGCCGCCCTTCTCCCGTGCCTTCCTGAGCAGCGGCGGCAGGACGAGGTTGGCGTACGCGTCCCGCTCGTCCACGGCCCGCAGCGCCTCGAAGGCGAGGAAGCGGACGGGGTCCTTCTGGGGCCGACGGTAGGGCTTGCCGGGCTTGTGGGGCCGACGGGGCTGGTCGCTCACGAAAAAGGTGCTCCGGGTTCAAGGTCTGGATACGCCCCAAGAATACGTCCGCCGAGGACCAGGTGACCCTTCGAGGGGGCCGGGTGATCCCGGGACCGGGGCGTCACTCGCCGCAGACGCGGCACGGCCGATCCGACCGCGCCGCACCGTCTCGTCACGTGCTCACGCGGACGACCGGACCGGCGACCACCGCCCGCACGTCGAGCCCGCCTCTGCGGTGCCCTGACAACCACCACCACACCGACCGTCTCCCGCCCTCACAGACACCGCAGGAGCCCCGGGCACCGGCGGACCCCACACGCCGGAAGACCGAGCCGCCAGCACCCCGGCGACTTGCCACCACGCCCCCGCCTTCACGCACCCTGCCGACCGCACAGGCACCCCGGAAACCCACGCACCGGCCGACAGCGCCGCCGCCCGACCGAACCTGCCTCACTCGCCGACGGTCTCCCCGTCGGAGATCCTCACGCCCCGCGCCCAGTCCGCGGCCTTCATCGGCTTCTTGCCCTGGGCCTGCACCCACAGCAGCTCCAGGCCGTGCGACCCGGTACCGACGTGGACGCTGTTCTTGCCGACCGAGAGCGCGCCGGGGGCGAGATCCGTACGGTCGGGAACCGGCTGGACCTGGATGAGCTTGAGCCGCTCGCCGCGGAAGGTCGTCCAGGCACCGGGCGACGGGTGGCACCCGCGCACGACACGGTCCACCCGCAGCGCGGGCGCCGCCCAGTCGACCCGCGCGTCCTCGACGGTGATCTTCGGCGCGACGGTGATGCCCTCGGACGGCTGCGGTACGGCCTTCAGCGTGCCGTCCGCGATGCCGTCCATGGTCGCGCCGAGCAGCCCCGCTCCGGCGAAGGCGAGCCGGGTCAGCAGGTCACCGCTGGTGTCGGTGTGCCGGATCTCCTCGGTGACGGTGCCGTAGACGGGCCCGGAGTCCAGCCCCTCCTCGATGAGGAAGGTCGAGGCGCCCGTGATCTCGTCCCCCGCCATGATGGCGTGCTGCACGGGAGCGGCCCCACGCCAGGCCGGCAGCAGCGAGAAGTGCAGGTTGACCCAGCCGTGCGCGGGGATGTCGAGGGCGACGCGCGGCAGGAGGGCGCCGTAGGCGACGACGGGGCAGCAGTCCGGGGCGATCTCGCGAAGCCGCTCGAGGAACTCCGGATCCCGCGGCTTGACGGGCTTCAGCACCTCGATGCCCGCCTCCTCGGCCCGCTGCGCGACCTGGCTCGCGACCAGCCTGCGCCCCCGCCCCGCCGGCGCGTCCGGCCGCGTGACGACGGCGGCGACCTCATGCCGCCCGGAGGCGATGAGAGCGTCCAGAGCGGGAACGGCGACCTCGGGGGTACCGGCGAAGACGAGCTTCATGAGTGGGCAGGGCCTCTCGGACGGATGACGACGGGCAACGCACAAGTCTATGGCGGGGCTCGACCGCCGCACGGCCGCGGAGGGCCTGGCACGCGCGACCCGCCCCCCCGGCCAAGGCGCGAGCCCCCCGCCCCCGGCGCACGAATATGCCTGTACGCCCCCACTGCGTGACCAGCGGAGCGTAAACGCGTTGGTCAAGAAAGAGTTGACCACAACGGGCCGCGATTGCGGCCCCATCCTTTTCAACGCCGGTTCGAGAGGCTTGTTCATGGCCGACCACGCAACCCACGACGCCCAGGCTCGGGCAAGCCTGCACTTGCTGGTGCGGGACATCGAGCGGGTCCGCCGGCAGGTGGACGCACTGCGCACCCTGACCGCTCAACTGGGCAACGTCTACCGCCCGCGCCGCTCCGGTCCCTCCACGGGATTCGTCGTCTACGGACGCGCCCCCGCTCCCACGGTCCGTCTCGCACAGGAACTGCGGGACAGCGTCGAGACCCTGGTGACGGCCGCGGTCGACTTCGACCGCTCGCTCGGCTTCTCGTGGGACGCGGTGGGCTCCGCCCTCGGCGTCACCAAGCAGGCGGTCCACCGTCGTTACGGCGCCCGCCGCGCCGCGGCCCAGGCGACAGCCGACGCCGAGCGCGCCACGGAGACGTCGGGGACCCGCACGGTCAGCGTCAACACCGGTATCCCCACGGTGCCGTCGGTCCCCACGGTCCCCGCGGCCCGCTCCATGCCCACCCAGCCCACCGCGGGCAGCCCCACCCTCCGCGAGGAGGCAAGGCCCACAGCCTTCCCCGGCCCCCGCAACGGCTGACCCGTCCCCTCTCTGCCCTCCCACCCCACGACCGGGAGGGCAGACGCATGTCCGCTCTCGCCGGCTGCGGCCGCCATGGTGGATACGGCCGTGTCCCGGCGGTGAGCCGACACCGCGTAGCCCCTCCGCCGACCACGAAACAGTCCGCCCGCCCTTCCACACCCCGCGCCCACCCGCATCTGTCACCCGATGTCAGGCGGATCGATCCGCACCCAGACCGCCCCCTCGCCCCCGCTCCCCCCACCGCGAGCCATCCGCGAAGCCTGCGCGGCCTTGAGCGAGGCCGCCAACACGCCCCCCTTCCCCGGCGGAACCCGGACGAGCACCCGCTCCCACCGCTCCCCGGCCGGTGGCGCCCCCAGCCTCCGAGGCCCCCCCGCCACCGTCACCGGCAAGGGCACAGGTCCCAGCACCTCCGCCTCACCCGGAAGTTCCAGAGCCGCGAGAAACTCGGCGAGGGCTTCCCCGGTCCCCGACACCGCGGCCATCCGCGACACCGGCGGAAACCCCAACTCGGCCCGCTCCCCCAGCTCCCGCACGGCATGCCCCACCGGGTCCCAGCGCACCAACGCCTGCACCGGCCGCAACGTGGGCTCGGCGACCACCACCACCGTGCCCCCGGCCTCCTGCGCCCGCACCAGCGCCGACGCCGCGATCCAGCGCCGCAGCGCGTCCTCCCCGGCCCGCAGATCAGGCCGCCCGAGCATGGCCCAGCCGTCCAGCAACAGCGCCGCCGCATACCCGCCCTCGGCGACCGGCTCGGCCCCCGGCGTACTCACCACCAGCGCCGGGGCCCCGGGCACGGTGTCCAGCACGTGCTCACGGCCGGACGTCCGCACCGGAACAGCCGGAAAGGCCCGGCCCAGCTCCTCCGCGGTACGCCGGGCCCCCACCACCTGCGCCCGCAACCGGAACCCCCCGCACTCCGGACAGTGCCAGGCCCCCTCCTCACGGCCGCACCACCCGCACCGCAGTGCCGCCCCGGACTCCTGCCCCTCCAACGGTCCGGCGCAGTGCCGACACCGCGCGGGTGCCCGGCAGTTGGCGCAGGCCATCCGCGGCACATACCCCCGGCGCGGCACCTGGACGAGCACCGGTCCGTCCCGCAAGCCCTCCCTGACGGCCTGCCAGGCGAGCGTCGGCAGCCGGGCCGCGCGCGCCGCCTCGTCCCGCGCGAGATCCTGGTCCCCGACCGTCCGCACCAGCGGGGCGACCGCCCGCACCTGTTCCCGCGAGGCCACCAGCGGCCGGGCCCACCCGCTCTCCACGAGCTGCGCGGCCTCCACGGTGCAGCTCCAACTGCCCAGCAGAAAGCCGCACTTGTCCAGTGCGGCCCGCAGCAACAACACCTCGCGCGCGTGCGGCTGCGGGGCGTGCGGCTCACTGTGGCTGTCGTCGCCGTCGTCCCAGAGAGCGACGAGCCCCAGGTCCCGCACCGGCGCGAACATGGCGGCCCGCGTCCCGACCACGGCCCGCACGGCCCCCCGCCGCACGGCCAGCCACTCCCGATACCGCTTCTCGGGCCCGGCATCGGCGGTCAGGACCGCATGCCGCCCCTGCCCCAGCACCGAGGTCAGCGCGGCGTCGACGCGCGCGACGGCTCGGCCGTCCGGCACGACGACGAGCGCTCCCCGCCCCGAGGCCAGGGTCGCGGCGACGGCCCGGGCCAGTTCCTCACTCCACTCCGGGCCCGGCAGGGCGTTCCACACCGCGCGTGGCGCACCGCCCGAGGCCAGCGACTCCAGGAACGCGCCGCCGCGCTCGTACCGCCCCCAGGATCCCGCCTCCGGCGCGGCGGGCGGCGGCAGCGGCTCGGGCGAAGGGCGCTGCTCGGCCCGGGCGCTCCGAGGCGGCACGGCGAGCTGGAGCACATCGGCGAGACTGCCCGCGTACCGGTCGGCGACGGCCCGGGCGAGCCCCAGCAGCTCCTCGCTGAGCACCGGCTCGGGCGAGACGACCTGGGCGAGCGCCGCCAGCGGCCCGGAGTAGTCCGACTCGGCGAGCCGCTCGACCAGGAACCCGTCGATCAGGCCCCCGCCCTCACGCCGTCCTTCCCGGACCCGCCCGCGCCCGGCGCCGAACCGCACCCGCACCCGCACCCCCGGCTGCGCGTCCGCGTCGAGCTCCTCGGGCACGGCGTAGTCGAAGTACCGGTCGAGGTGCAGCACCCCCTTGTCGACCAGCACCCGCGCGACCGGCAGCTCCCTGGCCAGCGCGGCCCCCCGCCATGTCCGCGGCTTGGCCCGGGGCACCTTGGCCTTGCGCACACTCTCCCGAATGAGCGCAAGCTGCTCGGGCTGCGCTCCCTCGGCGCCGCCGTCCACCGACCCGTTCTCGCTGCTCACGCTTGCATTCTTACCAAACCCCACTGACAACCGGCGCCGCCTTGAACCCGCTCGGCCGCACGATCGGGCCCGTGACACGCCGAGGCCCGGCGCCCCGAAGGGACACCGGGCCTCGCGGCACACCGCAGGGGGCTGACGGGCCTACAGACCCGCGGCCTTCCGCAACGCCTCCACGCGGTCCGTCTTCTCCCACGTGAACTCCGGAAGCTCACGGCCGAAGTGGCCGTACGCCGCCGTCAGGGAGTAGATCGGGCGCAGCAGGTCGAGGTCGCGGATGATGGCGGCCGGACGGAGGTCGAAGACCTCGTCGATCGCCTTCTCGATCTTGTCCGCGTCGATCTTCGCGGTGCCGAAGGTCTCGACGAACAGACCCACGGGCTCGGCCTTGCCGATGGCGTAGGCGACCTGGACCTCGCAGCGCGAGGCGAGACCCGCGGCGACGACGTTCTTGGCGACCCAGCGCATCGCGTACGCCGCCGAGCGGTCCACCTTGGACGGGTCCTTGCCGGAGAAGGCGCCGCCGCCGTGGCGGGCCATGCCGCCGTACGTGTCGATGATGATCTTGCGGCCGGTCAGGCCGGCGTCGCCCATCGGGCCGCCGATCTCAAAGCGGCCGGTGGGGTTGACCAGGAGGCGGTAGCTGTCCGTGTCCAGCTTGATGCCCTCGTCCAGGAGCGCCTTGAGCTCCGGCTCCACGACGAACTCGCGGATGTCGGGGGCCAGCAGGGACTCCAGGTCGATGTCGGACGCGTGCTGCGAGGAGACCACGACCGTGTCGAGACGGACGGCCTTGTCGCCGTCGTACTCGATGGTGACCTGCGTCTTGCCGTCCGGGCGCAGGTAGGGGATGGTGCCGTTCTTGCGGACCTCGGACAGGCGCTTGGCCAGCCGGTGCGCCAGGAAGATCGGCAGCGGCATCAGCGTGGGCGTCTCGTCCGTCGCGTAGCCGAACATCAGACCCTGGTCGCCCGCGCCCTGGCGGTCCAGCTCGTCCTCGTCGCCCTCGACCCGGTTCTCGTAGGCGGTGTCGACGCCCTGGGCGATGTCCGGGGACTGCGCGCCGATCGACACCGAGACACCGCAGGAGGCGCCGTCGAAGCCCTTCTTGGAGGAGTCGTAACCGATCTCCAGAATCTTGTCGCGGACCAGCTGGGCGATCGGCGCGTAGGTCTTGGTGGTGACCTCACCGGCCACGTGCACCAGACCGGTGGTGATCAGGGTCTCGACCGCGACCCGGGAGGTCGGGTCCTCCTTGAGGAGCGCGTCGAGGATGGTGTCACTGATCTGGTCAGCGATCTTGTCGGGGTGGCCCTCGGTGACGGACTCCGAGGTGAACAGACGACGGGACACAACGCTCCCTGGGGTTGCAGCGGCTGCTGGCTGATCATTGGCGGACGGGCTCGGGGGCTGCGCCCGGCATCGTCCGAGAACAGTTTATCGGTCGTGCTCGGCCACCGGCCCCCCTGTCTCGCCTCTCGGGAGGGCTGTGACCTGCGGCACGGGCATTGTGCCCAATTCGGAGCGGACTTGGCCAGGGGCGCCACGCCTGTACGGCGGAGGTTCCTGGGGATCGAAAAGCGAATGAAACACTCAGCTCAGCCGCCGCGCCACCAGGTCCCAGACGGTTTCGGCCAAAAACTCCTTCGGGCCGTGCGGTATTGGAGTCTCGCTGCCGTCGGCGCCCAGAACCACCGCCTCGTTCTCCTCCGACCCGAAGGTCTTGCGCTCGCCCACCTCGTTGACGACGAGGAGGTCGCAGCCCTTGCGCTCCAGCTTCGTACGGCCGTTGGCCAGCACGTCGTCGGTCTCCGCGGCGAATCCGACGATCACCTGTCCGGGGCGGGCGCGCTCGGCCGAGATCTCGGCGAGGATGTCCGGATTCCGCACCAGGACGATGGGGTCGGGGTCCCGGCCGTCCTTCTTCTTGATCTTTCCGGCCGCGTACGTCTGCGGCCGGAAGTCCGCGACCGCCGCCGCCATGACGACCGCGTCGGCGTCGGCCGCCGCCTTCAGAACCGCCTCGCGCAACTGCACGGCCGTCCCCACGGGGACGACGTCCACGCCGGCCGGGTCCGGGATGCCGGTGTTCGCCGCGATCAGCGTGACCCGGGCGCCCCGCGCGGCGGCGGTGCGGGCGAGGGCGTACCCCTGCTTGCCGGAGGAGCGGTTGCCGAGGAAGCGGACCGGGTCGAGGGGCTCACGGGTGCCGCCGGCGCTGACGACGACGTGCCGGCCCTTGAGGTCGGGCTCGGTGACACCGCGGGCCAGCACACGACGGCAGACCTCGAAGATCTCGGCGGGGTCCGGCAGCCGGCCCTTGCCGGTGTCGACGCCGGTCAGCCGGCCGACGGCCGGTTCGATCACGAGGGCGCCGCGGCGGCGCAGGGTCGCCACGTTCTCCTGGGTGGCCGGGTGCTCCCACATCTCGGTGTGCATGGCGGGCGCGAAGACGACCGGGCAGCGGGCCGTCAGGAGCGTGTTGGTGAGCAGGTCGTCCGCCAGGCCGTGGGCCGCCTTGGCGAGCATGTCGGCGGTGGCCGGGGCCACGACCACGAGGTCGGCGTGCTGCCCGATGCGGACGTGCGGGACCTCGTGGACGTCGTCCCAGACCTCGGTGGAGACCGGGTGGCCGGACAGGGCGGACCAGGTGGCGGCGCCCACGAAGTGCAGCGCGGAGGCGGTGGGGACGACGCGGACGTCGTGGCCGGACTCCGTGAGTCTTCTCAGCAGCTCGCAGGCCTTGTACGCGGCGATGCCGCCGCTGACCCCCAGCACGACCTTCGGCTTGTCCACCGTCTCTCCCCGTCTCTGATCGGCTCGGCAACGTACGAGTGCGACGTACGGGTCCATCACACACCACAGGCCCGACAGTCGCGCTGCCGGGCCTGTGGATAAGTCAGCGAAAAGCTGAACGTACTACTACTGCGCCGGACCCTCGACGGCCTCGGACGTCAGCAGACCCGCGTTGATCTCGCGGAGGGCGATCGAGAGCGGCTTCTCGTGGACGTGGGTGTCCACCAGCGGACCGACGTACTCAAGCAGGCCCTCGCCGAGCTGCGAGTAGTACGCGTTGATCTGGCGGGCCCGCTTGGCCGCGTAGATCACGAGGCTGTACTTCGAGTCGGTTGCCTCGAGGAGCTCGTCGATCGGCGGGTTGATGATGCCCTCGGGCGCGGAGATGGAAGAGGACACGCTCTACCTTCCGATGGATGGGAAAGAATCAGTGCGAATGATCAAGCCTCAGTGAGCAGGCACGATCACACAACATCCATCAAGGCTAGCAGCTCGCGCGCCACGTCCTCGACGGAGGTGTTGACCAAGGTCACATCGAACTCGGGTTCAGCCGCCAGTTCGATCTTCGCCGCGTCCAGGCGGCGCTCGATCACCTCGGGCGGCTCGGTGCCCCGCCCGGTGAGCCTGCGCACGAGCTCCTCCCAGGAGGGAGGAGCCAGGAACACCAGCTGGGCGTCCGTCATGGACTCACGGACCTGCCGGGCCCCCTGGAGGTCGATCTCCAGGAGGACGGGCTCGCCCGCCTCCAGCCGCTCCAGCACGGCCGCACGCGGCGTGCCGTAGCGGTTGCCGGCGAACTCCGCCCACTCCAGCAGTTCGCCGTTGGCGATCAGCTTGTCCATCTCCTCGTCGGTGACGAAGAAGTACTGGACGCCGTGCTTCTCGCCGGGGCGGGGCCTGCGGGTCGTCGCCGACACCGAGAGCCAGACCTCGGGGTGTTGCTTGCGCATATGGGCGACGACCGTGCTCTTGCCGACCCCCGAGGGGCCGGAGAGCACGGTCAGCCGCGGACGTACGTCCGGGGGCTCGGGGGTCGTCCCCCGGAATGTTGCAGCCATGCAGCGATTATTCCAGCAATCCCGGAGTGCCCGGGACTCCCTTCCCGGAGTGACCCGGTTCAGGAACCGGTGCTGCCGAACTCACGCTCCAGAGAAGCGATCTGGTTGGAGCCGAGGCCGCGCACCCGGCGGCTCTCGGAGATGCCGAGCCGCTCCATGATCTGCTTGGCGCGGACCTTGCCCACGCCCGGCAGGGATTCGAGCAGGGCCGAGACCTTCATCTTCCCGATGACGTCGTTCTCCTGGCCCTGCTTGATGACCTCGTGGAGAGAGGCGCCGGAGTGCTTGAGTCGATTCTTGACCTCGGCCCGCTCCCGGCGAGCCGCGGCGGCCTTTTCGAGCGCGGCTGCGCGCTGTTCAGGGGTAAGGGGCGGAAGAGCCACGCCTACGTCACCTCGGATGTCGAACTGTCGGATACGGACCGGTGAGGAACCTAGTCGCCCCACACCTGGGGAGCCACGAGCAACACGCTCGCCCGTTGACTCTGCGTCGGAGACTAGCGGCCAAGTCCGCCAGAGTCAGCGAGAACAGCGGAAAAGTCCTGGTCAGCCTCCGTCAGGCCGGACATTTCAGACATACTGCCCAGGATTTGAGGATGTATTCAGACTCAAGCGGGTCACGAACCCCTCGTCGAGGACTCGAACGAGAGGTTCGAAAGTCGTCATGCGGTCGGCTGCGCGGCTCGGATCTGCTGCGCGAACCGGTCGGCGGACGCCCGCAGGGCTCCGGCGTCGGGGCCGTGGCGCAGCAGTCCCCGGCTCACGTTCGGGACCACATTGCGGATCGCCGCCCCGAACACCCGGGGAAGATCGGCCGGGGTGGCCCCCTGGGCGCCGACGCCGGGCGCGAGGAGCGGACCGTTGATGTCCAGGTCGTACGACGACAGATCGCCCAGCGTGGCCCCGACGACGGCGCCGAAGGACCCCAGGGGCTCCTCTCCCAAGTTTTCAGCGGCCAGGTGGCCCAGCATGGTCGCGCCGACGTTCCGGCCGTCCACGCGGACGGCGTGCTGGACCTCGCCGCCCTCCGGGTTGGAGGTGAGGGCGAGCACGAACAGACCCGCGCCGCTCTCGCGGGCCAGCGCGATGGCCGGCGAGAGCGAGCCGTAGCCGAGGTACGGCGACACGGTCAGCGCGTCCGAGAACAGCGGGGAGTCCTTGCGCAGGAAGGCCTCGGCGTACGCGGCCATGGTCGAGCCGATGTCGCCGCGCTTGGCGTCCATGAGGACGAGCGCACCGGCCGCACGGGCCTCCTGGACGGTCTTCTCCAGGACGGCGACGCCCCGCGAGCCGAAGCGCTCGAAGAACGCGCTCTGGGGCTTGAACACGGCGACCCGGTCGGACAGCGCCTCGACGACCGTACGGCTGAACCGCTCCAGACCGGCCACGTCGTCGTCCAGGCCCCACTCGGAGAGCAGTGAGGCGTGCGGGTCGATCCCCACGCACAGCGGGCCGCGTTCGTCCATGGCGCGGCGCAGGCGGGCGCCGAAGGGCTCGGTCATGCCGTGACCTTTCTCACGTCGGCGCCGACCGCGTCGGCGAGAGTGGCGTAGGGGCTGGTGCGCAGGCGCGCGGCGAGGCCCTTGTGGATGGCACGGGCCCAGAAGGGGCCCTCGTAGACGAAGGCGCTGTAGCCCTGGACCAGCGTGGCACCCGCCAGGATGCGCTGCCAGGCGTCCTCGGCGTTCTCTACGCCCCCGACGCCCACCAGGGTGATCCGGTCGCCCACGCGCGCGTACAGGCGCCTGAGGACCTCCAGGGAGCGCTGCTTCAGGGGTGCCCCGGAGAGGCCGCCCGTCTCGTTCACCAGGGCGGCTCCGGAGGTCAGACCGAGTCCCTCGCGCGCGATGGTGGTGTTGGTGGCGATGATGCCGTCCAGGCCGAGCTCGACGGCCAGGTCGGCGACCGCGTCGACGTCCTCGTCGGCCAGGTCGGGCGCGATCTTCACCAGGAGCGGGACATGCCGGTGCGCGACGATCCGGTCGGCGGCCTCACGGACGGCGGTCAGGAGCGGACGCAGCACCTCCGTGGCCTGGAGGTTGCGCAGGCCTGGTGTGTTGGGCGACGACACGTTCACGACGAGGTAGTCCGCGAAGGGCGCGAGGCGCTCGGCCGACTTCACGTAGTCGCCGACCGCCTGGGCCTCGGGGACGACCTTGGTCTTGCCGATGTTGACGCCCACGACGGTCTTGAAGACCGGCTCACGGGACGCCAGACGGGCCGCCACGGCCAGCGAGCCCTCGTTGTTGAAGCCCATCCGGTTGATGAGCGCGCGGTCCGGCACCAGGCGGAACAGCCGCTTTCTGGGGTTGCCGGGCTGGGCCTCCCCCGTCACCGTGCCGATCTCGATGTGGTCGAAGCCCAGCATCGCCATGCCGTCGATCGCGACCGCGTTCTTGTCGAAGCCCGCGGCGAGACCGAAGGGGCCGTGCATGCGCAGCCCGAAGGCCTCGGTGCGCAGCTCCTTGTGGCGGGGCGCGAGGGCGGCCGCAAGGAAGGTGCGCAGCACGGGGACGCGGACGGCGAGGCGGATCCACCCGAAGGCCAGGTGATGGGCCTGCTCGGGGTCCAGGCGCTTGAAGACGAGATTGAAGAAGATCTTGTACATGGTGTCCTCACCAAGAGGGGGACACCGTTTCCGGTGTCCCCCTCGGGGCTGCTAGTCGCGGGCCGCGGTCAGGTGCTGCGCATGTTCCTGAAGCGAACGGA
Source organism: Streptomyces sp. NPDC102270 (assembly GCF_044766405.1). Lineage (NCBI taxonomy): Bacteria > Bacillati > Actinomycetota > Actinomycetes > Kitasatosporales > Streptomycetaceae > Streptomyces > Streptomyces sp. NPDC102270. Next base: position 57,460 of record NZ_JBIWLX010000007.1, read on the forward strand.
CGCCCACGTCACCGTGGTTGAGGGCGTCGATGCCCTGGACGGCGGCGGCGAGCGCCTGGACCGTCGTCAGACACGGGACCGACCGCGCCACGGCCGCCGTACGGATCTCGTAGCCGTCGAGGCGGCCGCCGGTGCCGTACGGGGTGTTGACGATCAGGTCGACCTCGCCGTCGTGGATGAGCTGGACGATGGTCTTCTCACCGTTGGGACCGGTGCCCTCGGACTGCTTGCGCACGACGGTGGCGTTGATGCCGTTGCGCTTGAGGACCTCGGCCGTGCCGGAGGTGGCGAGCAGTTCGAAGCCGTGGGCGACGAGCTCGCGCGCCGGGAAGATCATCGAGCGCTTGTCACGGTTGGCGACCGAGATGAACGCGCGCCCCTTGGTGGGCAGCGGACCGTAGGCACCCGCCTGCGACTTGGCGTACGCCGTGCCGAAGACGGAGTCGATGCCCATGACCTCGCCGGTGGAGCGCATCTCCGGGCCGAGGACCGTGTCGACGCCGCGGCCGTGGATGTCGCGGAACCGCGACCACGGCATGACGGCCTCCTTGACGGAGATCGGCGCGTCCAGCGGGAGTTCGCCGCCGTCGCCCTTGGCGGGCAGCAGGCCCTCGGCGCGCAGTTCGGCGACGGTCGCGCCCAGCGAGATCCGGGCGGCGGCCTTGGCGAGCGGCACCGCGGTCGCCTTCGAGGTGAAGGGGACGGTGCGGGACGCGCGCGGGTTGGCTTCGAGGACGTAGAGGATGTCCCCGGCCATCGCGAACTGGATGTTGATCAGGCCCCGGACGCCCACTCCGCGCGCGATGGCCTCCGTGGAGGCCCGCAGCCGCTTGATGTCGAAGCCGCCCAGGGTGATCGGCGGCAGCGCGCACGCCGAGTCGCCGGAGTGGATGCCGGCCTCCTCGATGTGCTCCATCACGCCGCCCAGGTAGAGCTCCTGGCCGTCGTAGAGGGCGTCGACGTCGATCTCGATGGCGTCGTCCAGGAAACGGTCGACCAGGACCGGCCGCGAGGGGCTGATCTCGGTCGACTCGGCGATGTAGGACTCCAGGCGGGTCTCGTCGTAGACGATCTCCATGCCCCGGCCGCCGAGGACGTACGACGGCCGCACGAGGACCGGGTAGCCGATCTCGTCCGCGATGGCCTTGGCGCCGGCGAAGGTGGTGGCGGTGCCGTGCTTGGGGGCCGGAAGGCCCGCCTCGGCGAGGACACGGCCGAAGGCGCCGCGGTCCTCGGCGGCGTGGATCGCCTCGGGCGAGGTGCCCACGACCGGCACGCCGTTGTCCTTGAGCGCCTGCGCCAGGCCCAGCGGGGTCTGGCCGCCGAGCTGCACGATCACGCCCGCGACCGGGCCGGCCTGCTGCTCCGCGTGGACGATCTCCAGGACGTCCTCCAGGGTGAGCGGCTCGAAGTACAGCCGGTCGGAGGTGTCGTAGTCGGTGGAGACGGTCTCCGGGTTGCAGTTGACCATCACCGTCTCGTACCCGGCGTCCGACAGCGCGAAGGACGCGTGCACGCAGGAGTAGTCGAACTCGATGCCCTGGCCGATGCGGTTCGGACCGGAGCCCAGGATGATCACCGCGGGCTTGGTCCGGGGCGCGACCTCGCTCTCCTCGTCGTAGGAGGAGTAGAAGTACGGCGTCTTGGCGGCGAACTCGGCCGCGCAGGTGTCGACCGTCTTGTAGACCGGGCGGACGCCCAGCGCGTGCCGCACCTCGCGCACCACGTCCTCGCGCAGGCCGCGGATCTCGCCGATCTGCTGGTCGGAGAAGCCGTGCCGCTTGGCCTCGGCGAGCAGGTCGGCGTCGAGGCGGTCGGCGGCGGCCAGCTCGTCCGCGATCTCCTTGATCAGGAAGAGCTGGTCGACGAACCAGGGGTCGATCTTCGTGTACTCGAAGACCTCCTCGGGCGTGGCACCCGCGCGGATGGCCTGCATGACGGTGTTGATACGGCCGTCGGTGGGGCGCACGGCCTCCGTCAGGAGGGCGGCCTTGTCGCCGGGCTCGCCCACGAAGGTGAACTGGGAGCCCTTCTTCTCCAGCGAGCGCAGTGCCTTCTGGAAGGCCTCGGTGAAGTTCCGGCCGATCGCCATGGCCTCGCCGACCGACTTCATGGTGGTCGTGAGGGTGGAGTCGGCGGACGGGAACTTCTCGAACGCGAACCGCGGGGCCTTGACCACCACGTAGTCGAGCGTCGGCTCGAAGGAGGCCGGGGTCTGCTCGGTGATGTCGTTCGGGATCTCGTCCAGCGTGTAGCCGACGGCGAGCTTCGCGGCGATCTTGGCGATCGGGAAGCCGGTCGCCTTGGAGGCGAGCGCCGAGGAACGCGACACGCGCGGGTTCATCTCGATGACGATCACGCGGCCGTCCTCGGGGTTCACCGCGAACTGGATGTTGCAGCCGCCGGTGTCGACGCCGACCTCGCGGATGATCGCGATCCCGACGTCGCGCAGTACCTGGTACTCGCGGTCGGTGAGCGTCATGGCCGGCGCGACGGTGATCGAGTCACCGGTGTGCACGCCCATCGGGTCGAAGTTCTCGATGGAGCAGACGACCACGACGTTGTCGTTCTTGTCGCGCATCAGCTCCAGTTCGTACTCCTTCCAGCCGAGGATGGACTCCTCCAGGAGCACCTCGGTGGTCGGCGAGAGCGTGAGTCCCTGTCCCGCGATGCGGCGCAGCTCCTCCTCGTCGTGCGCGAAACCGGAGCCGGCGCCGCCCATGGTGAAGGACGGGCGGACGACGACGGGGTAGCCGCCGAGCTGCTCGACGCCCTTCAGTACGTCGTCCATGGAGTGGCAGATGTAGGACCGGGCGGACTCGCCGTGCCCGATCTTCTCGCGGACGGCCTCGACGACACCCTTGAACAGGTCGCGGTCCTCGCCCTTGTTGATCGCCTCGACGTTGGCGCCGATCAGCTCGACGCCGTACTTCTCCAGCACACCCTGCTCGTGCATGGAGATCGCCGTGTTGAGGGCCGTCTGGCCGCCCAGGGTGGGCAGCAGGGCGTCGGGGCGCTCCTTGGCGATGATCTTCTCGACGAACTCCGGGGTGATCGGCTCGACGTAGGTGGCGTCGGCGATCTCCGGGTCGGTCATGATCGTCGCCGGGTTGGAGTTGACGAGGATGACGCGCAGGCCCTCGGCCTTGAGCACGCGGCATGCCTGGGTACCTGAGTAGTCGAACTCGGCGGCCTGGCCGATGACGATCGGGCCGGAGCCGATGACCAGGACGGACTGGATATCGGTGCGCTTAGGCACGCTGGCCCTCCATCGGAGCTGTGCTCATCAAAGACGTGAAGCGGTCGAACAGATAGGCGGCGTCGTGCGGGCCCGCTGCCGCTTCGGGGTGGTACTGGACGGAGAAGGCCGGCTGGTCGAGCAGCTGGAGTCCCTCCACGACGTTGTCGTTCAGGCAGACGTGCGAGACCTCGACGCGTCCGAACCTGGTCTCGCTGACCTTGTCGAGCGGCGCGTCCACGGCGAAGCCGTGGTTGTGGGCGGTGACCTCGACCTTGCCGGTGGTCCGGTCCTGCACGGGCTGGTTGATGCCCCGGTGGCCGTACTTCAGCTTGTAGGTGCCGAAGCCGAGCGCGCGGCCGAGGATCTGGTTGCCGAAGCAGATGCCGAACAACGGCGTCCGGCGCTCCAGAACGGCGGTCATGAGCGCGACCGGGCCGTCGGCGTTGGCCGGGTCGCCGGGGCCGTTGGAGAAGAAGACCCCGTCGGGAGCGACGGCGTAGACCTCCTCCGGGGTGGCCGTGGCCGGCAGTACGTGCACCTCGATACCGCGCTCGGCCATGCGGTGGGGAGTCATGCCCTTGATGCCGAGGTCGATCGCGGCGACCGTGAACTTCTTCTCGCCGACCGCGGGGACGACGTACGCCTCCTTGGTGGCGACCTCCTCGTACAGCGAGGCGCCCTTCATGTGCGGCTGGGCCTGCACGCGCGCGACGAGCTCCGACTCGGCGGCGATCGCCTCGCCGGAGAAGACCCCGGCGCGCATGGAACCGCGCTCGCGCAGGTGGCGGGTGAGCGCGCGGGTGTCGATGCCGCTGATGCCGACGACGCCCTGCGCGACCAGCTCGTCGTCCAGGGAGCGCTGGGAGCGCCAGTTGGACGGCACCCGCGCGGGGTCGCGCACGACATACCCGGACACCCAGATGCGCCGCGACTCGTCGTCCTCGTCGTTCCAGCCGGTGTTGCCGATCTGCGGGGCGGTCGCGACGACGATCTGGCGGGCGTACGACGGGTCGGTCAGGGTCTCCTGGTAGCCGGTCATGCCGGTGGAGAACACGGCCTCGCCGAAGGTCTCCCCCACGGCCCCGTAGGCACGGCCGCGGAAGATCCGGCCGTCCTCCAGGACGAGTACCGCGGGAGCCTTCGAGGCTCCCCTAGTGGAGGTGGTCATCGTGCGCCTTCCGTTTCCGTCTTGTTGATCATGGAGTTAATGGCGTCGACCCACTCGGTGTGCTCGGCCGCGTGGTCCGAGCGGAACCCCGAGTCGATCAGCCGCTCGCCGTGCGCCCAGGTCACCAGGAGCAGCCCGCCTTCGGTCAGGACCTTGCCGGCGATGCCCTTGCCGAGCACGGCCTCCCGCAGGGCCTCGCGCGGAACGAAGAAGTCGGTGGCTCCGGGTCGTACGACGTCCAGTCCCTTGTCGGTGAGCGTGAGCTCGACCCGGCTGCGGGTGCCCAGGCCGTGCGCCACGATCCGGTCGAGCCACTGCCCCGCGGTGGTGGAGCCGTGGTAGCGGCCGCTCATGCTCAGTCTCGCCGGGCCGGGGTCGTCCGGCACGGTGGGGAGCTCGGGCAGGTCGCCCTGGAGCGTGCCGCGCCACTTCCAGCCCTCGCGCATCAGCCAGTAGACGAGCGCGACGAAGAGGGCGAGGCCGACGAGCCAGCCGATGCGGGCGGCCCAGTCGGTGACCTCGGCCGACTTCTTCTCGGCTGCGAGACCGGCGGCCAGCAGGATTTCAGATGTCACGTGAGCTTCCCGTCGACGAGCGTGGCCCTGCCCCGGAGCCACGTGTGCGTGACACGGCCCGGCAGCTCACGCCCCTCGTACGGAGTGTTGCGGCTGCGCGAGGCGAAGCCCGCGGGGTCCACCGACCCACGGTATTCCGTGTCGACCAGCGTGAGGTTGGCGGGCTCACCAGCCGAGACGGGACGGCCGTGTCCCGTGGCCCGCCCGATGCGGGCGGGCGCGAAGGACATGCGCTCGGCGACCCCGGCCCAGTCGAGGAGCCCGGTGTCCACCATGGTCTCCTGCACCACGGACAACGCGGTCTCCAGGCCCACCATGCCCATGGCGGCGGCGGCCCACTCGCAGTCCTTGTCCTCGTGCGGGTGCGGGGCGTGGTCGGTGGCGACGATGTCGATCGTGCCGTCGGCGAGCGCCTCGCGCAGGGCGAGCACGTCCCGCTCGGTGCGCAGCGGCGGGTTCACCTTGTAGACCGGGTTGTACGACCGCACCAGCTCGTCGGTGAGGAGCAGGTGGTGCGGGGTGACCTCGGCGGTGACGTCGATGCCGCGGGACTTGGCCCAGCGCACGATCTCGACGGACCCGGCGGTCGACAGGTGGCAGATGTGGACGCGGGAGCCGACGTGCTCGGCGAGCAGGACGTCCCGGGCGATGATCGATTCCTCGGCCACCGCGGGCCAGCCCCCGAGCCCCAGCTCGGCGGAGACGACGCCCTCGTTCATCTGGGCGCCCTCGGTCAGCCGCGGCTCCTGCGCGTGCTGGGCGACGACCCCGCCGAAGGCCTTCACGTACTCCAGCGCCCGCCGCATCATCACGGCGTCGTCGACGCACTTGCCGTCGTCGGAGAAGACGGTGACACCGGCGGCCGACTCGTGCATGGCACCCAGTTCGGCGAGCTTCTTGCCCTCCAGGCCGACGGTGACGGCTCCGATGGGCTGCACGTCGCAGTAGCCGTGCTCCTGGCCGAGCCGGTACACCTGCTCGACCACACCGGCGGTGTCGGCGACCGGGAAGGTGTTGGCCATGGCGAACACGGCCGTGTAGCCGCCGGAGGCCGCCGCGCGGGTGCCGGTCAGGACGGTCTCGGAGTCCTCGCGGCCCGGCTCGCGCAGATGGGTGTGCAGGTCGACCAGGCCCGGCAGGAGCAGCTTGCCGGCCGCCTCGACGACCTCGGCGCCCTCGTCCGGGAGCCCGCTGCCGACCGCCTCGACGACCGGGCCGTCGATCAGCACGTCCTGCGGCTCGCCGCCGAGCACCTTCGCACCACGGATCAGGATCTTGCTCATGTGTCTTACTTCTCCTCGATACGGGTGTGGCTCACGGCGGGTTCGTTGCCGCCCAGAAGCAGGTACAGAACGGCCATCCGGATGGAGACTCCGTTTGCGACCTGCTCGACGACGGTGCAGCGGTCGGAGTCGGCGACCTCGGCGGTGATCTCCATGCCGCGGACCATCGGGCCGGGGTGCATGACGATGGCGTGTTGCGGCATCCGCGCCATGCGGTCGCCGTCCAGGCCGTAGCGCCGCGAGTACTCGCGCTCGGTCGGGAAGAACGCGGCGTTCATCCGCTCGCGCTGGACGCGCAGCATCATCACGGCGTCGGACTTGGCGAGCGTGCTGTCGAGGTCGTACGCCACCTGGCAGGGCCAGGTCTCGACGCCGACCGGCACCAGGGTGGGCGGGGCGACGAGGGTGACCTCGGCGCCGAGGGTGTGCAGCAGGTCGACGTTGGAGCGGGCGACGCGGCTGTGCAGGATGTCGCCGACGAGCGTGATGCGCTTGCCGGAGAGGTCCTGGCCGATCCCGGCGTCCCGCCCGACGAGCCGGCGGCGCATGGTGAACGCGTCCAGCAGGGCCTGGGTCGGGTGCTGGTGGGTGCCGTCACCGGCGTTGATGACGGCGGCGTCGATCCAGCCCGAGTTGGCGAGGCGGTACGGCGCCCCCGAGGCTCCGTGCCGGATGACGACGGCGTCGACGCCCATGGCCTCCAGGGTCTGGGCGGTGTCCTTGAGGGACTCGCCCTTGGACACGCTGGAGCCCTTGGCGGTGAAGTTGATGACGTCCGCCGACAGGCGCTTCTCGGCGGCCTCGAAGGAGATACGCGTACGCGTGGAGTCCTCGAAGAACAGGTTGACGATCGTGCGGCCGCGCAGGGTCGGCAGCTTCTTGATCGGCCGGTCGGCGACCCGGGCCATCTCCTCGGCGGTGTCGAGGATCAGGACGGCGTCGTCGCGGGTGAGGTCGGCGGCCGAGATGAGATGACGCTGCATCTGTCAGGCTCCGTAAGGCAGTTCAGGTATCGGGAGGATCCGGGCAGGCGAGGGCGCACCAACAAGTGCCCTCGTACACCTGCTGCTAGGTCTGCTTCACACCGAGCAGAACGGTGTCGCGACCGTCCTCCTCGACGAGCTGGACCTTGACCGTCTCCCGCAACGACGTGGGGAGGTTCTTGCCGACGTAGTCGGCGCGGATGGGCAGTTCGCGGTGGCCTCGGTCGACGAGGACCGCGAGCTGGACCGCGCGGGGGCGCCCGATGTCGTTCAGGGCGTCCAGGGCTGCGCGGATGGTGCGGCCGGAGAAGAGCACGTCGTCGACGAGGACGACCAGGCGGCCGTCGATGCCGTCACCGGGGATCTCGGTGCGGGCCAGCGCACGCGGCGGGTGCATGCGCAGATCGTCGCGGTACATGGTGATGTCGAGTGAACCGACCGGGATGCCGCGGCCGGTGATCTCCTCCAGCTTCGCGGCGAGCCGCTGGGCGAGGAAGACGCCTCGGGTGGGGATGCCGAGGAGTACCACGTCGTCGGCGCCCTTGGCGCGTTCGACGATCTCGTGGGCGATGCGGGTCAGCACGCGTGCGATGTCGGGGCCTTCGAGAACGGGCCGGGCATCGGACGCCTGGATATCGGAAGTGTCCTGCTTGTCCATACGAAACGGACCTCCTTCTCCGCCTCACGGGACGGACCTTAAAGGACGTCGGATTTGCGCCAACCACGGTACCAGGCCCGCAGGAGGCCCCGGATCACCCCCTTGGCCCAATCGGCCACCACTCTCACGGAAGAGTCGGTGTGGACCATTCGGCTTGACGCACAAGAGTCACGCTGCGTAACCTCACAGTGAGTTACCAGACGCGCGGCTCGAAACCATTGCGGCCGCGTCGATCCAGTGTCCGGGGAGCTATATGTCCAGCGAATACGCCAAACAGCTCGGGGCCAAGCTCCGGGCCATCCGCACCCAGCAGGGCCTTTCCCTCCACGGCGTCGAGGAGAAGTCCCAGGGACGCTGGAAGGCGGTCGTGGTCGGTTCGTACGAGCGCGGCGACCGCGCGGTGACCGTGCAGCGTCTTGCCGAGTTGGCGGATTTCTACGGCGTTCCGGTGCAGGAGCTGCTGCCCGGCACCACTCCGGGCGGGGCCGCCGAGCCCCCGCCGAAGCTGGTTCTGGACCTGGAGCGGCTGGCCCACGTCCCGGCCGAGAAGGCCGGCCCCTTGCAGCGCTACGCCGCGACGATCCAGTCCCAGCGCGGTGACTACAACGGCAAGGTGCTCTCGATCCGCCAGGACGACCTGCGCACACTCGCCGTCATCTACGACCAGTCGCCCTCGGTCCTCACCGAGCAGCTGATCAGCTGGGGCGTGCTGGACGCGGACGCGCGTCGCGCGGTGTCCCACGAGGAGAGCTGAGCCGCTCCCAGCCTCAGCAGAAACGTGGGGGGGGGGGGGGGGGGGGGGGGGGGGGGGGGGGGGGGCCCCGCCCGCCCCGGGCGGGGGGGGGGGGGGGGGGGGGGGGGGGGGGGGGGGGGGGGGGCGGGCGCGGGGGCGGGGGGCGCCGGCCCGGGGCGCGGGGGCCCGCCCCCCCCCCCCCGGCCCGCGGGGGGGGGGGGGGGCGGCCGCGCCGGCCGCCCCCCCCCCCCCCCGGCGGCTTTCTGCGGGCCTGGAGGAGCCGCGGGGCCCGGGGGGATGCCTGAGGGCCCACAGCGGTTCGCTGTGGGCCCTCAGGCAAGTTCCTGCCCCGAAGGGCGCGGTGCGGTGGGGCTACTCCCGGCGCAGCGACGGCTTCAGGTCCTTGAGCCGGCCCAGCAGGCCGTTCACGAACGAGGGCGACTCGTCCGTGGAGAACTCCTTGGCCAGCTGCACCATCTCGTCGAGGACCACCGCGTCCGGGGTCTCGTCGGCCCAGATCAGCTCGTGGGCGCCCAGACGCAGGATGTTGCGGTCGACGACCGGCATCCGGTCCAGCGTCCAGCCGACCGAGTACTGCGCGATCAGCTCGTCGATGCGCTGCGCGTGCTCCGCGTAGCCCTCGACCAGCTGCATCGTGTACTCGCTCACCGGCGGCTGCCGGGTGTCTTCCCGGGAAAGCCGGATCCAGTCCGCCAGGACCGTCAGGACATCGACGCCGCGCTGGTCGCCCTCGAAGAGGATCTGGAAGGCGCGCTTGCGGGCCGTGTTGCGGGCAGCCACGGTTAGCTGTTCACCCGGCCGAGGTAGTCGCTCGTGCGGGTGTCGACCTTGATCTTCTCACCGGTGGTGATGAAGAGCGGGACCTGGATCTGGTGGCCGGTCTCCAGGATGGCGGGCTTGGTGCCGCCCGTGGAGCGGTCGCCCTGGACACCCGGCTCGGTCTCCTGGATGGTCAGCTCGACGGCGGCCGGCAGCTCGACGAAGAGCACCTCGCCCTCGTGCTGGGCGACGGTGGCCGTGAAGCCCTCGATCAGGAAGTTGGCGGCGTCGCCGACAGCCTTGCGGTCGACCATGAGCTGGTCGTAGGTCTCCATGTCCATGAAGACGAAGTACTCGCCGTCCATGTACGAGAACTGCATGTCGCGCTTGTCGACAGTGGCCGTCTCGACCTTGACGCCGGCGTTGAAGGTCTTGTCGACGACCTTGCCGGACAGCACGTTCTTGAGCTTGGTGCGCACGAATGCGGGGCCCTTGCCGGGCTTGACGTGCTGGAACTCGACGACGGACCAGAGCTGGCCGCCTTCGAGCTTGAGCACCAGGCCGTTCTTGAGGTCGTTCGTGGAAGCCACGGTTGCGGAATCTCCTGGACTGACGTGGACGACCCCGGCGCACGCACGTTGCCTATAGTGCGAGCAGCTCCTTGGTCGTGATGGTGAGTAGCTCGGGTCCGCCGTCCGCCTCGGGGCGTACGACGAGCGTGTCATCGATCCGGACGCCGCCCCGTCCCGGGAGGTGGACCCCCGGTTCGACGGTGACCGGCACGCAAGCGTCCAGTTTACCCATGGCCGCGGGGGCCAACTGCGGGTCCTCGTCGATTTCGAGTCCCACACCGTGTCCGGTGAGGGTCGGGAGCCCCTCGTGGTGGCCCGCGGACTCCAGTACCTGGCGGGCCGCCCGGTCCACGTCACGGTAGGCGGCGCCGGGTGCCAGCGACTCCCGTCCGGCCCGCTGAGCGGCGAAGACGAGGTCGTAGAGATCGATCTGCCAGTCGGCGGGAGACGTACCGATGACGAAGGTACGGCCGATCTCACACCGGTAGCCGCGGTAGCTGGCGCCCAGGCAGACGGAGAGGAAGTCGCCCTCCTCGACGCGGCGGTCGGTGGGGCGGTGGGCGGGGCGGCCGGAGTTCGGACCGGTGCCGACGGAGGTGGCGAAGGCCGGGCCGTCGGCGCCGTGGTCGACGAGGCGGCGCTCCAGTTCGAGGGCCAGGTGCCGCTCGGTGCGGCCGACCAGGATGGACTCCAGCAGCTCGCCCAGTGCCTGGTCGGCGATCTCGGCGCCGATGCGCAGGCAGGAGATCTCCTCCTCGTCCTTGATGACGCGGAGCTGTTCGACCGCGCCACCGAGGTCGGCGAGGCGCAGCTGCGGGACGACCGAGCGGATGGCACGGTGGCGGGCCATGGTGAGGTGGTGTTCCTCGACGGCGAGGGAGCCGCCGCCGTGCGCTGCCGCGAGACCGGCCGCGGCCACGGCGGGGTCGCCGCCGGGTCCGGGCAGGGTCCGGACGCGCAGCGCCTCGTCGGGACGGCCGTCGACGCGGTCGTCGGGCGGGCCGGGGCACAGCAGCAGGTCCTCGGCCCCGCCGAGCAGCAGTACGGCGCCCCTGGGGGCCGCGCCCGCGAGATAGCGGACGTTGGCGGGGCGGGAGATCAGCGCGGACTGGCTGCCGCCGGCTCGGCAGCGGTCGCGCAGGCGGGCTCTGCGAGTGGCGTACACCTCTGACATGTTTTGAGCGTAGGAGCGCTGCGGGCTCGGCGCCGTTCGAGAGAGCCGAGTGGGGCAGCGCCACGCTCGACTACCAGCTCGGCGGGCTCGCGATCGACCTCGCCAGCACGTCGTCCAGCAGCCTCGCCGTCTGCGGGACGTCCAGCTGCGAGTTGTCGATGATCGGCAGGCCGGAGCCGTACCAGCCGGCCATCCGGCCGTGGATCCGCGCGACCTCTTCGTCGGTCAGGCGGCGGTTGCCCGAGCGTTCGGCGTTGCGCTCCAGGACGATCTCCAGTCCGGGCAGCAGGACCACCGGGAGCAGTCCCGGGCCCACGTGCCGCTTCCAGCCGCCGAGACCGACCACCGGCCGGTCCGGGAAGACCGCGTCGTCGAGGATGCAGGAGATGCCGTTGGCGAGGAAGTTGCGGGCGGCGAAGCCGCAGGTGCGGCGGGCGAGCCGGTACTGGGCCTCGGAGTGGTCGTTCCAGCCGGACTGCGGGTCGGCGAAGCCGGAGCGGACCCACTCGCGTACGTCGTCGAGGCTGATGTGGGCGGTGGGGACCCGGCGATGGTCGGCCCAGTACTTGGCGACGCTCGTCTTCCCGGCGCCCGCCGGACCGATGAGCAGCACCGCGAGGGTCGTGCCCGCGGGGTCGGGCGCGGCGACGGGCGGGGTGCTGTAGGCGCCCATGGGGGCGCCGGGCGGCAGCGGCACATGGCCGGTGGTGTCCGGTACCGGCCCCGGTGAGTGCTGCGGCGCAGGCGGGACCGGTGCGTGTTGCGGCGCCGGCGGTACCTGGGAGTGCGGTGGCGTCGGCGGTACCGGAGCCGGGGAGAAGCCCGGTGCCGACGGCGGTGGGGGCGCCGGGGCGGGGCCCGGTTGCGCACCTGGGTGATGCGGTCCCGGGTGGTGTGCGGCCGGCGACCAGCCGGCGGCCGGTCCGTGCCCCGGCTGATGGGGCGGCGGCAGCGGAGAACCCACTGCGTGCTGCATCCGGTGCCACTCCGTCTCGTCTTTTTCGGCTCGCTCGCCCACGGGGCGCTCGCATCGGTGCCGGGAGTGCGACCGTGCGCGGCCCGAAGGCCCCCGCCCGCTCGTCCTCTCGTCTCCGACGCGCCCCTCCGGCTCACTCGCGTCAGGCTGATCGGCGCTGGTTACGGGGTGGTGCGTACCCCGTTCGTCACCGAACGGTACCGCCCCCGGCCGTCATTTGGTGAAACGGCCGGGGGCGGCCGGAAGTGCCCCTGGGGGAAGGCGAATCGGCGGAACCCGCCGTCGCGGGACCTACTGGCCGACCTCGCCGTAGGCGGCGAGCAGGACCGCCGGGTCCGGGCCCTCCAGGACCGTGGGCTTGCCCAGTCCGTCGAGGACGATGAACCGCAGCAGATTGCCGCGGGACTTCTTGTCGACCTTCATGGTCTCCAGCAACTTCGGCCACTGGTCGTAGCGGTAGTGCAGCGGCAGGCCCACCGATTCGAGGACGGTGCGGTGGCGGTCGGCCGTCGCGTCGTCCAACCGGCCCGCCAGGCGGCCCAGTTCGGCGGCGAAGTGCATGCCCACGGCGACCGCGGCGCCGTGCCGCCACTTGTACCGCTCGTTCTTCTCGATGGCATGGGCCAGCGTGTGCCCGTAGTTGAGGATCTCCCTGAGGCCCGACTCCTTGAGGTCGGAGGAGACGACCTCGGCCTTGACCCGGATGGAGCGCTCGATGAGCTCGGCGGTGTGCGGCCCCGCCGGGGTGCGCGCGGCCTCGGGGTCGGACTCGATGAGCTCCAGGATCACCGGATCGGCGATGAAGCCGGCCTTGATGATCTCGGCGAGCCCGGACACGTAGTCGTTGACGGGCAGGGAGTCCAGCGCGGCCAGGTCGCACAGGACACCGGCGGGCGGGTGGAAGGCACCGACGAGGTTCTTGCCCTCGGCGGTGTTGATGCCGGTCTTGCCGCCGACCGCCGCGTCGACCATGGCGAGCACGGTGGTCGGGATGGCGATCCAGCGCACCCCGCGCAGCCAGGTCGCGGCCACGAACCCGGCGAGGTCGGTGGTGGCGCCGCCGCCGACGCCGACCACGACGTCGGTGCGGGTGAAGCCGGACTGTCCGAGCGCCTTCCAGCAGTAGGCGGCGACCTCGGCGGTCTTGGCCTCCTCCGCGTTCGGCACCTGGATGGCGACGGCCTCGTACCCCTGCCCGGCCAGGTCGGCACGCAGCGCCTCACCGGTGTCCGCGAGCGCCTCGGGGTGGATGATCGCGACCCGCTGGGCCTTCTCCCCGATCAACGAACCGAGCTCACCCAGGAGTTGACGTCCCACCAGGACCTCGTACGGCTCGCTGCCCGCGGTGCCGCCGACCTGGATGCGCGTCACTGCCTCGCTCATGCTTCCTTCAACTCCAGTGCGTCCAGCGCGATTCGGGTGACTTCTTCGGGCGTACGGCCGTCGGTGGCGACGACCGCGGTGGCGATCGACTCGTACAGCGAGCGCCGGGCCTCCATCAGCTCGCGCCACTGCTTGCGCGGGTTGACCGCGAGCAGTGGCCGCGCGGCGTTCAGGCCGGTGCGCTTGACCGCCTCCTCGACGTCCATCGAGAGGTACAGCACCCGCTGCCCGGCCAGCAGGGAGCGGGTGTCCTCATCGAGGATGGAGCCGCCGCCCAGCGCGAGAACGCCGTCGTGCTCGGCCAGCGCCCGCGCCACCGCGGCCTTCTCGATCGCCCGGAAGACCGGCTCACCCTCGTCGACGAAGATCTCCGCGATCGAGCGGCCCTGCTCGGTGACGATGTCCTCGTCGGTGTCCCGGTAGCTCGTGCCGAGCCGGTCGGCCAGCAGCCGCCCGACGGTGGACTTGCCCACGCCCATCGGACCGACGAGCACCACCAGAGGGCTCACCGGATGGCCAGGTTGTCGAGGTAGGACTGCACGTTGCGGCGGGTCTCGGGCACGCTGTCGCCGCCGAACTTCTCCGCCACCGCGTCCGCCAGCACCAGGGCCACCATCGCCTCGGCCACGATCCCGGCGGCCGGAACCGCGGACACGTCCGAGCGCTGGTGGTGGGCCTGCGCGGCCTCGCCGGTGGTCACGTCCACGGTCTGCAGGGCCCGCGGCACGGTCGCGATCGGCTTCATCGCCGCCCGCACCCGGAGCAGCTCACCCGTGGACAGCCCGCCCTCGGTCCCACCGGAACGGCCCGAGACACGCCGGATGCCCTCAGGGGTGTTCACGATCTCGTCGTGCGCCTTCGAACCCGGCACCCGCGCCAGTTCGAACCCGTCACCGAGTTCGACCCCCTTGATCGCCTGGATGCCCATCAGGGCACCGGCCAGCCGGGCGTCCAGCTTGCGGTCCCAGTGCACATGCGAGCCCAGGCCCACCGGCACGCCGTACGCCAGGATCTCCACCACGCCGCCCAGGGTGTCGCCGTCCTTGTGGGCCTGGTCGACCTCGGCCACCATCGCCTTCGACGTGTCCGCGTCCAGGCAGCGCAGCGGATCGGCGTCCAGCCTCTCCACGTCGTCCGGCGTCGGGTACACCCCGGCCGGGGCCTTCACCGAGCACAGCTCCACGACATGGCTGACGATCTCGATGCCGGCCGTCTCCTTCAGGTACGACCTGGCCACCGCGCCCAGCGCCACCCGGGCCGCCGTCTCCCGCGCCGAGGCCCGCTCCAGGATCGGCCGGGCCTCGTCGAAGCCGTACTTCTGCATGCCCGCCAGGTCGGCGTGGCCAGGGCGCGGCCGGGTCAGGGGGGCGTTGCGCGCCAGGCCCGCCAGGATCTCCGGGTCGATGGGGTCGGCCGACATGACCTGCTCCCACTTCGGCCACTCGGTGTTGCCCACCATGATCGCGACCGGGGAACCCAGGGACAGACCATGACGGACACCGCCGAGGAAGGTGACCTGGTCCTGCTCGAACTTCATCCGGGCACCGCGGCCATAGCCCAGCCGACGCCTCGCCAAGTGGTCCGCCACCAGCTCCGTGGTGATCGGCACACCGGCGGGAAGGCCCTCCAGCGTCGCCACGAGTGCGGGACCGTGGGACTCCCCCGCGGTCAGCCAGCGCAACCTGCTCAACGGTGCTCCTCAGTGCTCGCGCCCTGGTACTGCCCTGCTTACGCGCGTCCTCGCGTAAGCCAACGGCGCGACCAGGTGCGCGGCCCCGGCCCGCCGCCTCCGATCCTCCCACGTCCGGCGCCGGGAGCCGGTCACAGGTCCAGCAGACGGACGTGGACGGGTCTCAGCGGCCCGCCAGCGCGTGCTCGCCCGCCTTGCGTATGGCCTCCACGGGCGCGGGCCGCAGGCCGGTCATCTGCTCGACCTGGAGCACCGCCTGGTGCACGAGCAGGTCGAGGCCGCCGACCACGGCTCCGCCGATCATCGACCAGCGGGCCGCCAACTCGGTCGGCCAGGGGTCGTAGAGCACGTCGAAGAGGGCCGCGGGGCGCTCCGGTACGGCGTGGGCGAGGGCGTCCGTCGCCCCGGCGGGAGTGGTCGCGATCACCAGGGGGGCGCGCAGGGCCTGGGCCGCGTCCGCCCAGTCCGCGGTGCGGACCTCGACGTCGAGTCGCTCGCCCCACTGCCGCATCTCGGCGGCCCGGGCCTCGCTGCGCACATAGGCGACGACCTCGCCGGTGCAGATCCGGGCCAGCGCGGCGAGCGCGGAGGAGGCGGTGGCGCCGGCGCCGAGGATCGCCGCCGAGTCGACCTGCTCGATACCCCGCTCCCTGAGGGCGGCGACCATCCCCGGGATGTCGGTGTTGTCGCCGAGGCGGCGGCCGTCCTCGGTGAACACGACCGTGTTGACCGCCTCCACCGAGGCGGCCGTGTCGCTGATCCCGTCGAGCAGCGGGATGACCGCCCGCTTGAGCGGCATGGTCACCGACAGCCCGGCCCACTCCGGCCCGAGTTCCTCGACGAACCGGGGCAGTGCGGCCTCGTCGAGCTCGAACCGGTCGTAGGACCAGCCCGTGAGGCCCAGTTCCTCGTAGGCGGCCCGGTGCAGGACCGGCGAGAGGGAGTGGGCGATGGGCTTGCCGAGAACGGCGGCCCGGCGGGCGTCAGCTGCCCGTGCTTGCATCGAACTTGTCCTTGAGCCTCAGGAATTCAGCGTGGGTCTTGGCGAATTCGGTGGTCTTCACTCCGTCGGTCGCGACGAAGTAGTACCAGCCCTGATCGGTCGGGTTCAGCGCCGCCTTCAGCGCGACATCACCCGGGTTGTCGATCGGTCCGGGCGGCAGACCCTTGTTCGTGTACGTGTTGTACGGGTCCTTGTTGCTCTTGATCTCGGACTCGGAGATGCGGATATTGCTCTCGTTCTTCAGGTAATTGAAGGTCGAGTCGAACTGGAGCAGGCCATAGGTCTCGGGGTTCGCGAGGTTGAGGCGGTTGTAGACCACCTCCGCCATCCTGCGGTAGTCCTCCTCGGTCTTGCCCTCGGCCTGGACGAGGCTGGCGACCGTGATGACCTGCAGCGGACTGTCCAGCTTGAGCGCCTTGGCCTTCGCCTCCAGGTCGTACTTGCCGTACGTCTCGGCGGCCTGGGTGACCATGTCCTTCAGTACCGTCTCGGGCTTCATGCCCTTCGCGGCGGGATAGGTACCCGGGTAGAGGAAGCCCTCCAGCGGGTCCTTGATCTCCTTGTTGCCGTTCGCCCAGCTCGGCAGACCGAAGCTCTTGTATTCCTTCTCGGCGATCTTCTTCGTGGTGCCGGAAGCAAGATCGAGTTTTCCGTCGATGGCCTTGTAGACGTTGAGGTTCCTCGCTCCCGGAACAACCTGCACGTTGTTCTGGCTGTCCGGGTCGAGCATCATCACGACGGCGCTCTTGGCGGACATTTCCTTCTTCAGCAGATAGGCACCGGCCTGGATGGCCTTCCCCTTGGGGTTCTGCTCCTGGGCGGACACAAATGCGTCGACGCTTTTGACGACACCCGCATCCTTCAGCAGCCGGCCGATCGCGTACCCGCCCGCGCCCTTGGGGATCTGGACGGTGACCACCTCGCTCGTCCCGTCCCCCGCATAGTCCGGAGCCGCGCCGAAACGATTTTGGTAGAACTGGTAGCCGAAATAGCCGACGCCCGCGGTGCCGCCGCCGAACACCAGCAGGACCACCAGACAGGCGCAACCGCTCTTGCGTTTCTTGGCGCCCTTGCCGCCGCGCCCGCGCCGGTCGCCGCGGCCGCCTTTCGGGTCGTCGGACTCGTCCTCGCCGCTGTCGTCGCCGGCGAAGAAGGCGTGTTCGCCCTGGTCGGGTCCCGGATCCCAGTCGATCTGCGGCTCCGGCTCGGCCCGCCGACGGCTCGGCGGCTCCGGCGGCGGGTAGGCGTCCGGGCTGCCGTAGTAGTCCTGCTGCTCAGCGCCGTACGCGGCGGCCTGCTGCTGCCCGTAGGGATCCGACGGGTCGGCGGGGTACGGGATCTGCGCCTGGGTGCCGGCCGGCCAGCCGTTGTTGTCGTACGACTGCTGCTGCTGGTCCTGATACGCCTGCTGGTCGTACTGCTGCTGACCGTACTGTTGCTGCTGGTCGTACTGCTGGTGCTGGTCGTACTGGCCGTCGTGCTGCGGGTACTGCTGCTGCGCCTGACCATAGGAGGCCTGCTGGCCGTCGCCCCAGCCGCCGTTGTCGTACTGCGGCTGGGGCGGCTGCTCCGGATAGTGCTGCGGCTGGCCGCCGTAGGGGGACTGCTGGCCCGCCTGGGCCTGCTGTCCACCCCATCCGTCGTCCCCGTACAACGGGTCCTCCGGATGCCACGGTTCGGAGCCTTGGCCCCGGCCATACTCAGTCATCGATCCCCTAGAGCCGCGAGGCGGCGGTCTCCCTCGTCCACGATCCGGCTACCGATCCGCCTCTTTCTGTGCGGTGACTGTTCGAATGTCGCCGCATCGCGCGGAACGTTACCGTATCGCGATCAGATGACCACTTCGACGCCCTCGCCGGGTGCTTTACCTGACACCCGTTCGGATTCCAGGGCCTGCTGAAGAATGATCACGGCTGCCGCCTGGTCGATGACCGATCTGCCCTTTTTGGATTTCACTCCGGATGCGCGCAGTCCCTGACTGGCCGTCACCGTGGTCATCCGCTCGTCGACGAGCCTGACCGGAACGGGGGCGATGGCCCGGGCGAGCTCTTGGACGAAGCCGCGGACCTTCACAGCGGCCGGGCCCTCGCCCCCCTTGAGGGAGCGAGGGAGACCGACGACGACCTCGATCGGTTCGTACTCCTCGACCAGCTGCTTCAGCCGGCGGTGGGCCGCCGGGACGTCCCGGCCCGGGACCGTCTCCACCGGGGTGGCCAGGATCCCGTCGGGGTCGCACGAGGCGACCCCGATGCGGGCGTCCCCGACGTCGATCGCGAGTCTGCGGCCTCGGCGCATTACTTGGCCGTCTCCCCGACCATGCGCTCCACGGCGTCCACGGCCTCACCGATCGCGGCCGGGTTCTGGCCGCCGCCCTGCGCCACGTCCGGCTTGCCGCCACCGCCGCCGCCGAGGGTCTTGGCGGCCGTGCGGACCAGGTCACCGGCCTTGAGACCGCGCTCGCGGGCGGGCTCGTTGGTGGCGATGACCGTCAGCGGCTTGCCGTTGCTGACGGTGAAGAGGGCCACCACGGCGGCCCGGCCGCCCTGGATGCGGCCGCGTACGTCGAGGACCAGCTTGCGCAGGTCGTCGGGGGTGGTGCCGTCCGGGACCTGCCCGGTGACGACGGCGATCCCGCGGACGTCCTTGGCGGACTCGGCGAGACCGGCGGCGGCCTGCAGGACCTTCTCGGCGCGGAACTTCTCGATCTCCTTCTCGGCGTCCTTCAGCTTGCCGAGCATGGCGGAGACCTTCTCCGGGAGCTCCTCCGGACGGCCCTTGATCAGCTCCTGGAGCTGGGCGACGACGGTGTGCTCGCGGGCGAGGAAGTTGTACGCGTCGACACCGACGAGCGCCTCGATGCGCCGGACCCCGGAGCCGATGGACGACTCGCCGAGCAGCTTGACCAGGCCGAGCTGCGAGGTGTTGTGCACATGGGTGCCGCCGCACAGCTCCTTGGAGAAGTCGCCGATGGTCACCACGCGGACCCGCTCGCCGTACTTCTCGCCGAACTCGGCGATGGCGCCCTGCTTCTTGGCCTCGTCGATGCCCATGACGTCGGCGCGGACGTCGAGGTCACGGGCGAGCACCTCGTTGATCTTCTGCTCGACGTCGGTCATCACGGCCGTGGGCACCGCCGACGGGGAGCCGAAGTCGAAGCGGAAGCGGCCGGGCTGGTTCTCCGACCCGGCCTGGGCGGCCGTCGGGCCTAGCGCGTCCCGCAGGGCCTGGTGAGTGAGGTGGGTGGCCGAGTGGGCGCGGGCGATGGCCGTACGCCGGCGGTTGTCGATCGAGGCCTGGGCCTTGGCTCCGACGGTCACCTCGCCGAACTGGACGACGCCCTTGTGGACGTAGACACCCGGGACCGGCTTCTGGCAGTCGCGGATCTCGATGACGGCACCGGAGTCGACCCTGATCCTGCCGGTGTCGCCGATCTGACCGCCGCCCTCGGCGTAGAAGGGGGTGCGGTCCAGGACGATCTCGACCTCGTCGCCCTCGGTGGCGGCCGGCGAGGAGGCGCCGTCGACGAGGATGCCGACGATCGTCGACTCGGCCTCGGTGTCCGTGTACCCGACGAAGTCGGTCTCGCCGGCCTGGTCGGCGATCTCACGGTAGGCGCCGGCGCCGGCGTGACCGGTCTTCTTCGCCTGGGCGTCGGCCTTGGCGCGCTCCCGCTGCTCCTTCATCAGGCGGCGGAAGCCGTCCTCGTCCACGGACAGCCCCTGCTCGGCGGCCATCTCCAGGGTGAGGTCGATCGGGAAGCCCCAGGTGTCGTGGAGCAGGAACGCCTTGTCGCCCGACAGGACCGTGCCACCGGCCTGCTTGGTCTCGGTGACGGCGGTGTCGAGGATGTTCGTGCCGCCCTTGAGGGCCTTGAGGAACGCGTTCTCCTCGGCGACGGCGACCTTCTCGATGCGCTCGCGATCGGTGACGAGCTCGGGGTACTGCTGGCCCATCATGGCGATCACGGTGTCGATCAGGTCGAGCACGACCGGACCGGTGGCACCGAGCAGGCGCATGTTGCGGATGGCGCGGCGCATGATGCGGCGCAGGACGTAGCCGCGGCCCTCGTTGCCGGGGGTGACACCGTCGCCGATGAGCATCACGGACGTGCGCATGTGGTCGGTGACCACGCGCAGCGAGACGTCCGACGCGTGGGCTTCGCCGTAGGCCACGCCGGTCAGCTCGGTGGCCTTCTTGATGACGGCCATGGAGGTGTCGATCTCGTACATGTTCTGCACACCCTGCAGGATCATCGCCAGGCGCTCGAGTCCGAGGCCGGTGTCGATGTTCTTGCTGGGGAGTTCGCCGAGGATCTCGAAGTTGTCCTTGCCGATGCCCTCGCCGCGCTCGTACTGCATGAAGACGAGGTTCCAGATCTCCACGTACCGCTCGTCGTTGACGGCGGGGCCGCCCTCGACGCCGAACTCGGGGCCGCGGTCGTAGTTGATCTCGGAACAGGGGCCACAGGGTCCGGGGACGCCCATGGACCAGTAGTTGTCCTTCATGCCGAGGCGCTGGATGCGCTCCTTGGGCACACCGACGACCTCGTGCCAGATGCGCTCGGCCTCGTCGTCGTCCTTGTAGACGGTGATCCACAGACGATCGGCCTCAAGGCCGTAACCACCCTTGTCCTGGGGGCTGGTGAGCAGCTCCCAGGCGTACTTGATGGCGCCTTCCTTGAAGTAGTCGCCGAAGGAGAAGTTGCCGCACATCTGGAAGAACGTGCCGTGCCGGGTGGTCTTGCCGACCTCTTCGATGTCCGGCGTGCGCACGCATTTCTGCACGCTGGTGGCACGCGCGAAGGGCGGCTTGACCTCGCCCAGGAAGTAGGGCTTGAAGGGCACCATGCCGGCCGGGACGAGGAGCAGAGTCGGGTCGTCCGCGATGAGCGACGCCGAAGGGACGACGGTGTGCCCGCGCTCCTCGAAGAAGCTCAGCCAGCGGCGGCGAATCTCGGCCGACTCCATCAGTGGTCCTCATTCCGGTTGTACGAATGCTTGGGGTACGTCGTGTTCTCGATGGCGGCGATGCGCCTGGGGGCGGGAAGTTCGGGATCCTCCCGGATGCCCAGGGCGTCCGTCAGCTCGGCCTCCCGCTGGGCCATGTTGTCGCGGACGTCGAGCGCGAAACCGACCGCGCGGTCCTTGAGCCGGGCGCCCGTCTCGATCGCCTTGTTGGCCGCCGTCACGGCGAGGTTCTCGGGGGTCAGCTGCTTCAGCTTGCGGTTCACCTTGGTGGTGGCCCAGACACCGGCGGCCACCCCCGAGGAGAACCAGAAAGTACGGCGGAACATCTCTTGAGCCTCAGTCCTTCTTGCCTCGGCCCCGGGAAACCGCCCGGCCCACGATCACGGTACGCCGGGAGGATTTCGCGGGCACGTCGTCGTCCTTGCGGCCGCTGATCGCGCGGCGCACGCCGTAGCCGAAGGCCGCGACCTTGACCAGCGGGCCGCCGAAGGTGGAGGCGACGGTGGTGGACAGCGCGGAGGCGTTCGACGTGACCTCCTGGACGTCCGAGGCGATCGCGTCGACGCGCTCGATCTGGGTCTGCGCGGAGCGCACCGCGGTGGAGGCGTCGGCCAGCAGCGGGACGGCCTGGTCGGTCACGTCCGCCACGAGTTTGGTGGTCGCCTTGAGCGTCTGGGCCAGCCTCGCCAGCGCGACGGCGAGGAAGGAGACCAGGATCGCCCAGAAGACGGCCACCAGGATCCCGGCAACCTCTCCACCGGACACTGTGTGCACCCGCTCCCTGATACGTGCTGTCTATGGAAAAAGTCTCCGCCGAGCCTATCGCGCCGGGGACGGCGGTCCGCACCGGATCACCCCTCACCCGCACCCGGGTTGCCCGTGCCGATTGTACGCAGTGCATACACTTCAGTACGCTCCGTGTTCCATGCGCAGTGATCAGCCCGACGGCTCCGAGGTGAACGGCAATCTCCCGCCGGAACTCGACGGCTTCGTGGGCCGGCGCGCGGAACTCCCGGAGCTGGCACGGGCGCTGGACACCTCGCGGCTGGTGACGGTGACGGGTCCCGGCGGTATCGGCAAGTCACGGCTCGCGGCACGGGTGGCGGGCGGCCGGTGCGCGCCGGCCGACGGGGTGTGGCACGTCGAGCTGGCCGCCGTACGCGATCCGGAGTTCGTCGACTACGCCGTCGTGGAGTCGCTGGGGCTGACGGACCACACCGCGCGGCCACCGCGCGAGGCGCTGCTGGCTCATCTGACCGGGCGTCAACTCCTGCTGGTTCTGGACGGTTTCGAGCATCTGGTGGACGCGTGCGCGGCCCTGGTCGTCGATCTGCTGGGGCAGCTGCCGACGCTGGCCGTGCTCGCCGTGGGACGCCGGCCGATGGCCGTCGCCGGCGAGCAGGTCTTCGCGCTGGGGCCGTTGGGCGAGGACGAGGCGGTGGAACTGTTCGCACAGCGGGCCGGACGGCTGGGGGTGACGGTCGGCGACGATCCGCACGTACGGGAACTGTGCCGGCGCCTGGACGGCATTCCGCTGGCGATCGAGCTGGCCGCGGGCCGGCTGGGGGCACTGTCCCCCGGGCAGGTGCTGGAGCGGCTCGACGACCGGTTCCGGCTGCTGACCGGCGGCGGCCGGGACGCTCTGCCCCGCCATCGGACACTGCGCACGGCGATCGGCTGGAGCCATGAACTGTGCACGCCCGAGGAGCGGTTGCTGTGGTCACGGCTCTCGGTGTTCGCGGGGCAGTTCGACCTGGAGGCCGCGGAGTACGTGTGCAGCGGCGGCGGCCTGCACTGCGACGACGTCCTCGACGTCCTGTCCGCGCTGCTCGCCCAGTCGGTGGTGGCCCGCGAGGAGACCGCGACCGGCGTGCGCTACCGGATGCTCGACACGGTCCGGGCATACGGCGCCGAGTGGCTGGAGGCGACCGGCGACGCGGTCCGGCTGCGCAGACGGCACCGCGACTGGTATGTGGGCCTGGCGACCTGGTGCGAGCTGGACTGGTTCTCCCCGCGCCAGAACGAGGTGGCGGCGCGGATCGAGGCCGAGCTGCCGAACCTCCGCGGTGCCCTGGAGTACTCCCTGACCGAGCCGGACGGGGCGGAGCTGGCCCGGCTTCTGGCGGGCTCCCTCTGGTTCTGCTGGGTCGGCTGCGGCCGGCTCTCCGAGGGGCGGCACTGGCTGGAGCGCAGCGTCGATCTGGAGCCGGGCCATGAGCACACCCGGCTGAAGGCCCTGTGGGTACTCGGCTATGTGTCGATCCTCCAGGGCGACACCGTGCCGGCGCTGGCGGCGCTCCAGGAGTGCCGCCAGGAGGCGGAGCGCTCCGCGAACGCGACAGCGGTGGCGTACGCCGAACACCGCACCGGCTGCCTGGCGCTCGTCTCGGACGACATGCCCCGCGCGGAGCGGCTGCTGCGCTCGGCACTGGAGCGGTACCTGGAGATCGGCGAACTCAACAGCAACGTGCTGATGGCTCAGGTCGAGCTGGCGATGGCCCGGGCCTTCCTGGGCGACCTGCCGGACGCGGTGCGGCTGTGCGAGGAGGTGCGCCGGGTGTGCGAGGACCACGGCGAGCGGTGGGCGCGGTCGTACGCGCTGTACGTCCTGGCGTACGCGGCCTGGAGCGAGGGGGACGCGGCACGCGCGCGTGAGCTGCTCACCGACTGTCTGACCTGCGCGCACACCTTCCACGACCTGCTGGGCTCGGTGCTGTCGATCGAACTCCTCGCCCTGGTCACGGTGGCCCAGGGCGACGCGGCCGAGGCCGCCGTCCTCCAGGGTGCGGCGGCCTCGCTGTGGCCTTCGGTGGGCCTGCCCCTGTTCGGCTCGGCCTACTACAACGCCCCGCGCGAGCTGTGCGAGGCGATGGTCCGGGAGCGGCTGGACGACGAGCGGTACCAGCGGTGCCTGGGACAGGGCCGGGCGCTGGGGCGGGAGGCCGCGGTGTCCCGGGCGCTGGGCGGCGCACGTCCGCTCGACGGGCTGCCGGCACCACGGGGGCGCGTGCTGCACGCCGAAGGGAGCCTCGGCATGCAGCAACCCGCCGCCTCGCCCGCCCGGAAGGGCGGGGAGACGGCGGGCTGACGTGATGCGGGTGCTACGGCCTGCCGGTGATCAGCGGGCGTAGTACTCGACGACGAGCTGCTCGTCGCAGATCACCGGGATCTCCTTGCGGTTCGGCTCGCGGTCCAGGCGGAAGGCCAGGGCGCGGAGGTTCACCTGGAGGTAGCGCGGGGTCTCGCCGTCGGGGGCGAAGCCGCCCTCACGGGCGATCGAGAAGAGGGTCTTCTCACGGCTGCGCTCGCGGACCATCACGACGTCGTCGGGACGGACGCGGAAGGACGGCTTGTCGACCTTCTGGCCGTTGACCTCGATGTGGCCGTGAACGACCATCTGGCGGGCCTGGTAGATGGTGCGGGCGATGCCCGAACGCAGGACCAGGGCGTCGAGACGGCGCTCGAGCTCGATGACCAGGGCCTCACCGGTCTTGCCCTGGGTCTTGGCGGCACGCTCGTAGGCGCGGACGAGCTGACGCTCGGACACGTCGTACTGCGCGCGCAGACGCTGCTTCTCGAGCAGACGGACCTTGTAGTCCGAGTTCTGCTTGCGACCACGGCCGTGCTCACCCGGGGGGTAGGGACGGGCCTCGAAGTACTTGACGGCCTTCGGGGTCAGCGCGATGCCGAGGGCACGCGACTTCTTGACCTTCGGGCGGGGCTGGTTCGCCACTGTCTCTCATTTCCTGGTTTCGGCTTGTCAGGGTTGAGGGAGGTCGCATCCGCAGCCGGGGAAACCCACCGGGTCCTCGAAGGACCTGGAGGGCAGCCGCTCCCTGGTCTGGGCACATACGTGCAGCACGCGAGTGGCCCACCTACCGCGAGCGGTGGTGGGCTGCCCGCGACACCATTCGAACGGTGCGCGACGCTCCGGGAACCCCACTGGGGGGTTCCGGCTGACCGTCCCGTTCTGACTGCACGGGACACAGCACTTCGAGGGATTCTACAGGGTGCTCAGGACCGCTTGCGACCGAGGTGTCTGCGGGTCCACTCCACGGCGTCCGCGTACCGGGCCTCGGCGCCGTGCCGGGTGGGTTCGTAGTACTCGCGGTCCTTGATGGCGTCCGGGGCGTACTGCTGCTCGGCGATCCCCTCGGGCAGGTCGTGCGGGTAGACGTACCCCTGCGCGTGCCCGAGTTTGGCGGCGCCCTTGTAGTGCCCGTCGCGCAGATGCGGCGGCACCGGCCCGGCCAGACCCTTGCGTACGTCCTCCATGGCCGCGCCGATCGCCGTGGTCGCGGCGTTGGACTTCGGGGCCAGCGCGAGGGCGATGGTGGCGTGGCTCAACGTCAGCGCTGCCTCGGGGAAGCCGATCATGGCGACGGCCTGGGCGGCGGCCACGGCTATGGGCAGGGCGTTCGGATCGGCCAGGCCGATGTCCTCGCTGGCGGAGATCATCAGGCGGCGGGCGATGAAGCGGGGGTCCTCGCCGGCCTCGATCATGCGGGCCAGGTAGTGCAGGGCCGCGTCCACGTCGGAGCCCCTGATGGACTTGATGAGGGCGCTGGCCACGTCGTAGTGCTGGTCGCCGTCGCGGTCGTACTTCACGGCCGCGCGGTCGACCGTCTCCTCCAGCGTGGTGAGGGAGACCTCCGGCTCACCCTTGTCGAGGGCGGCCCCGGCGGCGGCCTCCAGCGCGGTCAGGGCGCGGCGGGCGTCGCCGCCGGCGATGCGCAGGAGGTGGTCCTCGGTGTCCTCGGGGAGGGTGACGGCGTCCTTCAGACCGCGCTCGTCGCTCAGCGCCCGCTTCAGGAGCCCTCTGAGGTCGTCGTCCGAGAGGGGTTCGAGGGTCAGCAGCAGGGACCGGGACAGCAGCGGGGAGATGATCGAGAAGTACGGGTTCTCGGTGGTCGCCGCGATCAGGGTCACCCAGCGGTTCTCCACCGCGGGGAGCAGGGAGTCCTGCTGGGCCTTGCTGAAGCGGTGGATCTCGTCGAGGAAGAGGACGGTCTCCTTGCCGAAGCCGCCGGTGGCGCGGCGGGCGCCGTCGATGACCGCGCGGACCTCCTTGACCCCGGCGGTGATCGCGGAGAGCTCCACGAAACGCTTGTTGGTCGCCTTGGAGACGACGTACGCCAGGGTCGTCTTGCCGGTGCCGGGCGGGCCCCAGAGGATCACCGAGGAGGGTCCCGCGGGACCGCCGCTGCCCTCACCGACCAGCCGGCGCAGCGGCGAGCCCGGCTTGAGCAGGTGCTGCTGGCCCACCACCTCGTCGAGGGTGCGCGGGCGCATCCGGACCGCCAGGGGACTGCCGGCCGGGTCCTTCTCCTGGCGCTCTTCCGCCGCGGCGGTGAACAGATCGGGCTCCACACGGAAACCCTAGTTCACGGCACTGACAACGCCGTCGGCCGTCGGTCAGGCCCAGAGCCTGTCGCCCCAGCGGGTCAGGATCAGCATGGCGATGATGCCGCAGTGGGTGACCGGCAGGACCCAGGTGAACTCGGCGAGGAAGCGCTTGAGCCAGCCCGGGGACGGCAGCAGGTCGTTGCGGATGTTGAACGAGGTCACGTACCAGAACATCGTGATCGTGGCGACCCAGGCCAGCGAGCACCACAGGCACAGCGCGTTGATGCGGTACAGCGACTGGAACTGAAGCCAGGTGCAGAAGGCCACGCCGAAGAGCGTGCCGAAGTTGAAGGTGAGCCAGTACCAGCGCGGGAAGGTGGCGCGGGCCAGCAGGCTCATGCCGACGCAGATGACGATGCCGTAGCAGACGAGGCCGAGCATCGGGTTGGGGAACCCGAAGGCGGCGGCCTGCTTGCTCTCCATCACGCTGCCGCAGGAGACGATCGGGTTGAGGGAGCAGCTCGGCGTGAACGTCTTGCCGCTGACCTTTCCCTCGAGGATCTTGAACTTGTCGATCGTGATGACCCACGCGGCGAGCAGTCCGGCGGCACCGGTGATCACCATCAGCAGCGCGAAGGCACGGCTGCCGCCCACCGTCCGGGGCGCGGCGTCGGCGCTCGCCGACGAGGGCTCGGGATCCGTGGAGACGTCTTTCACTGTGGTCTTGCTCATCACGCCGATCCGTCTGCTTGAGAGTTGGACCTTCTTCGGGCAGGGGCCATTGTGCCGCACCTGGAGGCTTGTCCACCGTTCGGTGGACATAAGGAAGTACGCACGGTCGTCCCTGAGCGTTCGGTTCCGGCCGATGCTCACAGGCATGACCACACACGCGAACGAACTCGCGGTGGACGTTCGGGGGCTGCGCAAGCAGTACGGTGACGTGACCGCGCTCGACGGGATCGATCTCGGCATCCGCACGGGCGAGGTCTTCGGCCTGCTCGGACCCAATGGCGCGGGCAAGAGCACCACGGTGGAGATCCTCCAGGGCAACCGGGACCGGGACGCGGGTGAGGTGTCCGTGCTCGGCGCGGACCCGGCGCACGGCACACGCGCGTGGCGCTCAAAAGTCGGAATCGTCTGGCAGGACGAATCCGCGCCCGCCGAGTTGACGGTCGCGGAGACCGTCCGGCATTTCGCCCACTACTACCCGCGGCCGCGGGACCCCGAGGAGGTCATCGGGCTGGTGGGTCTGGAGGCGAAGTCGGGCAGCCGGATCAAGGCCCTGTCCGGCGGTCAGCGCCGGCGCCTCGACGTGGCGCTGGGCGTGATCGGGGGCCCCGAGCTGCTGCTCCTGGACGAGCCGACGACGGGCTTCGACCCCGCGGCCCGGCGCCAGTTCTGGGACCTGATCCGCAAGCTGTCCGTCGAGGGCACCACGATCCTGCTCACCACGCACTACCTGGAGGAGGCCGAGGCGCTCGCCGACCGGCTGGCCGTGGTCTCCCGCGGCACGGTCGTCGCCGAGGGCGAGCCGGCCGCTCTGCGGGAGCGGTACGGCTCCGGCGCGACCGTCGAGTGGACCGAGCCGGACGGCACCCCGCGCGCCGAGCGCACGGACACCCCGACCGGGACGGTCGCCGCGCTGATGCGCCGCTTCGACGGCGAGATCCCGGGGCTCCAGGTCAGCCGCCCCACGCTGGAGGACGTCTACCTCCGGCTCACCGGACAGGAGGACGCGCGATGACCACGGCCGCCGTGCGGGAAAACCGCAGTCATGTCCGGGCAGGGCTGCCCGGTGTCTGGGGGCTCGGGCTGCGACGGGGTGCTCTGGAGATCAAGCAGTTCTTCCGCCAGCGCGACCAGGTGGTGTTCACCTTCGCCTTCCCGGTGGTCTTCCTGTTCCTGTTCGCGTCGATCTTCAGCGACGACGTGGAAGGGGCCGGCATCAAGGCCTCGCAGCTCTACGTTCCGGCGATGATGGCCGCCGGCATCATGTCGACGAGCTTCCAGTCGCTCGGCATCTCGATCGCCGTCGAGCGGGACGAGAAGGTGCTGAGAAGGCTGCGCGGGACGCCGATGCCGCCGGCGGCGTACTTCCTCGGCAAGATCTGGCTGGTTCTGGTCACCGGCGTCCTGGAGACGGCGATCCTGCTCTTCGTCGGCACCACGCTGTACGACGTCGACCTGCCCGCGGACGCCGGCAAATGGTTCGCCTTCGCCTGGATCTTCGTGCTCGGCCTGACGGCGTGCACGCTGCTCGGCATCGCGATCGGTTCGGTGCCCAAGTCCAGCAAGAGCGCGAGTTCCGTGGTCGTCCTGCCCTTTCTGGTCCTCCAGTTCATCTCCGGGGTGTACATCGCGATCGACACGATCCCGGACTGGATGCTGAACATCGGCGCGCTGTTCCCGCTGAAGTGGATGTGTCAGGGGCTGCGTGGGGTGTTCCTGCCGGACTCGGCGCAGGTCCTGGAACAGGCCGGCGGCTGGGAGTTCGGGCGCACCGCCCTGGTGCTGGGGGCCTGGTGCGTCGGAGGATTACTGCTGTGTCTGCTGACCTTCCGGTGGAAGAACCGGCGCGACGGATGAACGGTCCGGCGGACGCCGGGGGCGCGTACTCGTGGGACCGGTCGTTCCGGCTCTGGGACACCTACTTCGCGCTGATCTGGCTGGCCACCCTGGTGTTCGTGCTGGGCACGGCACAGCCCGGGTGGCCGGTCCGCGTCACCGCGGCGGCCCTGCTCGTGCCGCTGGTCCCCCTCTTCGTCCGGGTCGGGCGTCCGCTGCTCCGGCAGGATCCGCCCGGCGCACGCGAAGCGCTCACCTATCTCGGCGCGATGATGGCGCTGTTCCTGCCCTCGGCGATCCTGGTCGGCGAGACCCGGCTGATGACGTTCGCCCTCGTGCCCCAGTGCTTCATGACGCTGCGGATGCGGTGGGCACTGACCGCCGTGGCCGTGATCAATCTGGCGCCCGTGCTGGGCTGGGCCCTGCTGTGGTGGCCGAGCGACCAGGACGTCTTCTTCAACGGCCTGTTCGCCGTCGTCACCCTGGTCTTCTCGGTCGCCGTCGGCAGCTATGTCATCCGGATCATCGAGCAGAGCCAGGAACGGGCGGCGCTGATCGCCGAGTTGGACACCAGTCGGCACGCGGTCTCGCGGCTGTCGGCGGCGCACGGGGCGCTGGCCGAGCGGGAGCGGATGGCCCGAGAGATCCACGACACCCTCGCCCAGGGCTTCACCAGCCTGCTGATGCTGATCCAGGCCGTGGAGGCCGAGCTCGACCACGACGTGCCACAGGCCCGCCGTCATCTGGCCCTGATGGACGAGACGGCCCGGCTGAACCTTGCCGAGGCACGGGCCCTGGTCGCCGACGGCACTCCAGCCGACCTGGACGGCGCGACGCTGCCGGACGCCCTGGACCGGCTGGCGGCCCGGCACTCCGCGAAACTCGCGGTGACCGGACAGGTCCGTCCGCTGCCCACGGGGCCCGAGGTCGTCGCCCTGCGCTCATGCCAGGAGGCGCTCACGAACTGCCGTAAGCACGCGGGGAGTTCGGCGAGGATAGGTGTCGCCCTGGCCTACACCGACGACAGCCTCACCCTCTTCGTACGGGACGACGGTCACGGCTTCGACCCGGGGGCCGTCCGTGACGGTTACGGTCTCGCGGGGCTCCGCGCCCGTGCCTCCGAGGTCGGCGGGACGGTCCGGGTGCGCAGCGCGCCCGGCGGCGGCACCACGGTCACCGTCCGCCTGCCCGTACCGCCCCCGAGGAGCTGTTCATGATCCGGATCATCCTGGCCGACGACCACCCCGTCGTACGGGAGGGCCTGCGGGCCATGCTGACGGCGGAGCCGGACCTGGAGGTGATCGCCGACGCGTCCAGCGGGCCGCAGGCGGAGGCACTGGCCGCGGAACTGCGGCCCGACATCGTGCTGATGGACCTCCGGATGCCGGGCGGCTCGGGCGTGGAGTCGATCATGCGGATGACGGAGGCGGGGCTGCCGTGCCGGGTGATCGTCCTGACGACGTACGAGACGGACCGGGACATCCTGCGGGCCGTGGAGGCCGGGGCGGCCGGCTATCTCCTCAAGGACCTGCCCCGCGCCGAACTGGCGGAGTCCGTACGGGCCGCCGCGCGCGGCGAGACGGTCCTGGCGCCCACGGTCGCCGCCCGCCTGGTCGACCAGTTGCGCACCCGGCCGGCACGGCCGCGGCTCTCGGTGCGCGAGACGGCGGTGCTGCGCCTGGTCGCGGAGGGCTGCACGAACGCGGAGATCGGCCGCAGGCTGTTCATCGGCGAGTCGACGGTGAAGACCCATCTCCTGCGCGTCTTCGCCAAGTTGGGAGTGGACGACCGGACGGCCGCGGTCACCAGCGCGATGCGGCACGGGCTGCTGGACCAGTGAGGCGTCGTGTCGGGCGCCGTCGACGCGGTCGGGTCACTCCCTGGGAGGCGGCCGTTGAGCCTGCGTGCCAGGCAGAGCCGCTGGGCCGGCATGCGCTGCCGGTCCGGCCCTGTGGCTGGCCCGGGGCCCGGGCGACGGCCGCGTACCCCGTCTCTCCCTCGGCGGACCTGCCGAGCCGTCGGACGACAAGGGCGCCGGCCTCACGACCGGCGCCCCTCCCGCGCGGATCCGTCAGCCGAGCCTGGATTCCAGCTCCGCCACGATCTCGTTGACCCCGATCGCCGACTGCTCCCCGGACTCCATGTCCTTCAGCTGTACGACGCCCTCGGCGAGGTCGCGTTCGCCGGCCACGATCGTGTAGCGGGCGCCGCTGCGGTTGGCGTTCTTCATGGCGCCCTTGAGGCCCTTGCCGCCGTACGAGAAGTCCGCCGCGATGCCCACCTTGCGCAGTTCGGTGACCTTGGCGAACAGGATCCGGCGGGCCTCCTCCCCCAGCGGCACCGCGAACACGCTGGTCGCGGAGGGGAGTTCGAGCTCGATGCCCTCCGCCTCCAGGGCGAGGACCGTGCGGTCGACGCCGAGGGCCCAGCCGACGGACGGGAGCGCGGGGCCGCCGATCATCTCCGACAAACCGTCGTACCGGCCGCCGCCGCCCACCGCGGACTGGGAGCCCAGACCGTCGTGGACGAACTCGAAGGTCGTACGGGTGTAGTAGTCGAGGCCACGCACCAGCTTCGGGTCGTCCTCGAAGGCCACGCCCGCCGCGGTGATCAGCTCACGGACCTCCTCGTGGTACGCCTTGCAGGCGTCGCACAGGTAGTCCCGAAGCAGCGGGGCGTCCCCGAGCTGCTTCTGCACCGACTCGCGCTTGTCGTCCAGGACGCGCAGCGGGTTGATGTCCGCCCGGCGCAGGGTGTCCTCGTCGAGGTCCAGGCTCCGCAGGAAGTTCTGCAGTGCCTCCCGGTACACCGGACGGCACTCCTTGTCGCCCAGGGAGTTCAACAGGATCCGGAAGGTCCTGAGGCCCAGCGAGCGGTACGCCTGGTCGGCCAGGATGATCAGCTCGGCGTCGAGCGCCGGGTCCTCCGCGCCGATCGCCTCGGCGCCGACCTGCGAGAAGTGCCGGTAGCGGCCCTTCTGCGGACGCTCGTAGCGGTAGTACGAGCCGGAGTACCAGAGCTTGACCGGCAGGTTGCCCGTCTTGTGCAGGTTGGCCTCCAGCGCCGCGCGCAGCACGGACGCCGTGCCCTCGGGGCGCAGGGCCAGCTTGTCGCCGCCCTTGGTCTCGAAGGCGTACATCTCCTTGGTCACGATGTCGGTGGACTCACCGACCCCGCGCGCGAACAGCTCGACGCTCTCGAAGCCGGGGGTCTCGATGTAGCCGTAGCCGGAGGTGCGCAGGGGCGCGGCGATCGCCTCGCGGACGGCCAGGTACGTGGCCGAGTCGGGGGGCAGAAGGTCGTACGTGCCCTTGGGGGCCTGAAAGGTGCTCACGAAGTCTCTCGTCACATTCCTCGTCGGGGAGGGGTGCTCGCACCCTCGCCGAGATCTCGGCGGCCTGCGGCCACTTCCCGCAGATACGGGTTGGTGGCGCGCTCCTGGCCGATGGTCGTCTGGGGACCGTGGCCGGACAGCACCACGGTCGAGTCGTCGAGCGGCAGGCACACGCGGGCCAGCGAGTCGAGCATCTCGGCCATGTCGCCGCCGGGCAGGTCGGTGCGTCCGATGGAGCCGGCGAAGAGCAGATCCCCGGAGAAGAACACGGAGGGGATCTCCGCGGTCTCGGGCATCCGGAATGTCACCGACCCCTTGGTATGGCCCGGCGCGTGCGCGACGGACAGCTCCAGGCCCGCGAGCTCCAGCTTCACGCCGTCGGTCAGCTCCTTGACGTCGTCCGGCTCTCCCACGGTGATCTCGCCCATGAGCGGCATCCCGATGGAACGCCCGAGACCCATCGACGGATCCTTCATCATGTAGCGGTCCTCGGGGTGGATCCACGCCGGTACACCGTGCGCGCCGCACACCGGGACGACCGAGGCCACGTGGTCGATGTGGCCGTGCGTGAGGACGACGGCGACGGGCTTGAGCCGATGCTTCCTCAGCGTCTCCTCGACGCCTTCGGCGGCCTGGTGGCCGGGGTCGATGATCACGCACTCCTCACCGGCGGCGGGGGCGACGAGATAACAGTTCGTCCCCCAGGCCCCGGCGGGGAACCCGGCAATGAGCACGATCGTCCTCGTTTTGTGTGGGTACGGGCGGTCTTCCGGGCGGCTGCCCCAGTGGTCAGAGCCTACCGGCGCTGCCGATTCCTCAGCGAACCCATATACGGTACGGGGCACACGCAGGCGGTCGGTTCATAGGACGCATGCGTACCGGTCGGCGTACGAGACGCATGAGGAGAGAACCCCGTGGTCACCCAGGAACAGCGGAAGCGGCAGCTCGCGCGGGAGAAGTTCTTGCGGCAGCAGCAGCGGCGCACGGCCGCGCGCCGCAAGGCCCGTGTACGCAACTCTGTGATCGCGTCGGTGCTCGGCGTGATACTGGTGGGCAGCCTGGCGCTCTACACGTCCGGAGTCATGAAGGACGACGACAAGGCCAGCGCGAGCGCGCAGACCACTCCCAGCGCGGCGCCGACCAGCAAGGCGCCGGACCCGTGCGAGAAGCCGGCAGCGGGCAAGGTCAAGACGCAGACCTGGAAGAAGGAGCCGGCGATGTCCATCGACAAGTCGGCGAAGTACACCCTTGACCTCGCGACGACCTGCGGGAAGGTCGACATCGCGCTGAAGACGTCGGCGGCCCCGCACACCGTGAACTCGTTCGACTTCCTGGCGAACAAGGGCTTCTTCGACCACACCAAGTGCCACCGGCTCACCACCAACGGCATCTACGTCCTGCAGTGCGGCGACCCGACGGGCTCCGGCAGCGGCGGACCGGGCTACACCATCCCGGACGAGAACCTGAAGGACAAGAGCCTCAAGTCCAACGTCTACCCGGCGGGCACCGTCGCGATGGCGAACACCGGGCAGGCGCACACCGGCGGCAGCCAGTTCTTCCTCGTCTACCAGGACAGCCAGCTGCCGCCGAGCTACACGCCGTTCGGCACCATCTCGGCATCCGGTATGAAGGTGCTGAAGAAGATCGCCGCGGCCGGTGAGAGCACCGGCGCGGGCGACGGCGCACCGAACGCGACCGTCGTGATCAACAAGGCGACGGTCACCAAATCCTGACCGTCAAGTGCGGAATTTCGGTCGCGCGGGATGCGGACAGGCAACCCGCCGGTCGCCTATGTTGGCCGTGACGAAACTGTGGACGATGTCCGGGGGCGAGGAAGCCTCCCGCAGGCATCATGTGGAGGAGGCGCTGTGAGCAGCGACCCGTGGGGCCGCGTCGACGAGACGGGGACCGTGTACGTGCGAACGGCCGACGGTGAGCAGGTCGTCGGTTCCTGGCAGGCCGGCTCCCCCGAGGAAGCCCTGGCCTACTTCGAGCGCAAGTACGAGGGCCTGGTTGTCGAGATCGGCCTCCTCGAGAAGCGTGTGAAGACCACCGACCTGTCGGCGAAGGACGCTCAGGCGGCCATCGACCACATCCGCGAGCAGGTCGACGCGCATCACGCGGTCGGCGACCTGGAAGCGCTCAAGGTGCGGCTGGACAAGCTCGTGGAGACCGTCGACAAGCGCCGCGAGGAGCGCAAGCAGCAGCGCGCGAAGCAGTCCGACGAGGCCCGGCACGCCAAGGAGGCGCTGGTCGTCGAGGCGGAGGAGCTGGCCCAGTCCGACCAGTGGCGGGCCGCCGGTGAGCGACTGCGCGCGCTGGTGGACACCTGGAAGGGTCTGCCGCGCCTGGACCGCAAGTCCGACGACGAGCTGTGGCACCGCTTCTCGCACGCCCGCTCGGCGTTCTCCAAGCGTCGCAAGGCCCACTTCGCGTCGCTGGACGCCCAGCGCGAGGAGGCCCGCAGGACCAAGGAGCGGCTGGTCGGCGAGGCCGAGGCGCTGTCCGGGTCGACGGACTGGGGTCCGACGGCCGCGCGCTACCGCGAGCTGATGGCCGAGTGGAAGGCGGCGGGCCGCGCGCAGCGCGAGCACGAGGACGACCTGTGGAACCGCTTCCGCGGCGCCCAGGACGTGTTCTTCGCCGCCCGCAGCTCGGTGTTCGCCGAGCGGGACGCCGAACAGACCGAGAACCTCAAGCTGAAGGAGGAGCTGGCCGAGGAGGCCGAGAAGCTCCTGCCGATCGGCGACCTGAAGAGCGCCCGCGCCGCCTTCCGCACGCTCAACGAGCGCTGGGAGGCCATCGGTCACGTCCCGCGGGACGCCCGGCCGAAGGTCGAGGGCCGGATGCACGCCGTCGAGCGCGCCCTGCAGGAGGCCGAGGAGACCGAGTGGCGCCGGACCAACCCGGAGGCACGCGCGCGTGCCGCGGGTCTGACCGGCCAGCTGCAGGCCGCCGTGGACAAGCTCAGGGGCCAGATCGACCAGGCGCGCGCCCAGGGCAACAACTCCAGGGCCGACAAGCTGGAGCGGGAGCTGGAGGGCCGCCAGGCGCTCCTGGACCAGGCGCTCAAGGGTCTTGAGGAGTTCGGCGGCTGAGGCCGCGTGTGACCGTATGGGAAGGGGCCCCGCACCTTGGTGCGGGGCCCCTTCCCATGTCTTCTACGACCGGTTCCGCGCCGACGTCACGCGGTACACGTCGTACACGCCCTCCACGCCCCTGACCGCCTTCAAAACGTGTCCGAGGTGCTTCGGGTCGCCCATCTCGAAGGTGAAGCGGGAGGTGGCGACGCGGTCGCGGGAGGTCTGGACGGCCGCGGAGAGGATGTTGACGTGCTGGTCGGACAGGACGCGGGTGACGTCCGAGAGGAGCCGGGAGCGGTCCAGGGCCTCGACCTGGATGGCGACCAGGAAGACCGAGGACTGCGTGGGCGCCCACTCGACCTCGAGGATGCGCTCGGGCTCCCGGGACAATGACTCCACGTTGACGCAGTCGCTGCGGTGAACCGATACGCCACTACCGCGGGTGACGAAACCGATGATCGGGTCGCCCGGGACGGGGGTGCAACAGCGGGCCAGCTTGACCCACACGTCGTCGACGCCCTTGACGACGACGCCCGGGTCTGTGCTGGTGCGGCGCTTGCGCCCGCGGCCGTGGGACGGCGGGACCGACTCGTCGATCTCCTCGGTGGCCGCCTCCTCGCCGCCGAGCGCGGAGACGAGTTTCTGCACGATGTTCTGCGCGGAGACATGCCCCTCGCCGATCGCCGCGTACAGCGCGGAGATGTCGGAGTACCGCATCTCGTGCGCGAGCGTGACGAGGGAGTCCCCGGTGAGGATGCGCTGGATCGGCAGGTTCTGTTTGCGCATCGCGCGGACGATGGCGTCCTTGCCCTGCTCGATCGCCTCGTCACGGCGCTCCTTGGAGAACCAGGCGCGGATCTTGTTGCGGGCCCGCGGCGACTTCACGAAGTTCAGCCAGTCGCGGGACGGTCCGGCCCCGGCCGCCTTGGACGTGAAGACCTCGACGAGGTCGCCGTTGTCCAGGGTCGACTCCAGCGGTACGAGACGGCCGTTGACCCGGGCTCCTATGGTGCGGTGGCCCACCTCGGTGTGCACCGCGTACGAGAAGTCCACCGGAGTGGAACCGGCCGGCAGCGCTATCACGTCGCCCTTGGGCGTGAAGACGAAGACCTCGTTGCGCGAGAGGTCGAAGCGCAGGGACTCCAGGAACTCGCCGGGGTCCTCGGTCTCCTTCTGCCAGTCGAGGAGCTGACGCAGCCACGCCATGTCGTTGAGGTGGTCGTCCTTGCCGGTGGTCCTCGGCTGGTCCGAGCGGACCTTGGAGGTGCCGGCGACGGCCTCCTGCTTGTACTTCCAGTGCGCGGCGATGCCGTACTCGGCACGGCGGTGCATGTCGAACGTGCGGATCTGCAGTTCGACCGGCTTGCCGTTCGGCCCGATGACTGTCGTGTGCAGCGACTGGTACATGTTGAACTTGGGCATCGCGATGTAGTCCTTGAACCGGCCGGGGACCGGGTTCCATCGCGCGTGCACGGTGCCGAGGGCGGCGTAGCAGTCGCGGACGGTGTCGACGAGGACTCGGATGCCGACCAGGTCGTAGATCTCCGCGAAGTCGCGGCCTCGGACGATCATCTTCTGGTAGACGCTGTAGTAGTGCTTGGGGCGGCCGGTGACGGTGGCCTTGATCCGGGCCGCGCGCAGGTCGGACTGCACCTCGTCGGTCACTATGGCCAGGTACTCGTCCCGCTTGGGCGCCCGCTCGGCCACCAGCCGTACGATCTCGTCGTACATCTTGGGGTAGAGGATCGCGAACGCGAGGTCCTCCAGCTCCCACTTGATGGTGTTCATGCCGAGGCGGTGGGCGAGCGGCGCGTAGATCTCCAGCGTCTCGCGCGCCTTCTTCTCCTGCTTCTCGCGCTTGAGGTAGCGCATGGTGCGCATGTTGTGGAGGCGGTCGGCGAGCTTGATGACCAGGACGCGCGGGTCCTTGGCCATGGCGACGACCATCTTGCGCACGGTCTCCGCCTGCGCGGCCTCGCCGAACTTGACCTTGTCCAGCTTGGTGACGCCGTCGACGAGCAGCGCGACCGAGTCGCCGAAGTCGCGGCGGAGCTGGTCGAGGCCGTACTCGGTGTCCTCGACGGTGTCGTGCAGCAGCCCGGCCATCAGGGTCGCCGGGTCCATGCCGAGCTCGGCGAGGATGGTGGTCACCGCGAGGGGGTGGGTGATGTACGGGTCGCCGCTCTTGCGCTTCTGGCCGCGGTGCCAGCGCTCGGCGACCTGGTAGGCCTTCTCGATCTGGCGCAGCGTCGCCGTCTCGATCTTCGGGTCGTTGCTGCGCACTATCCGCAGCAGGGGCTCCAGGACCGGGTTGTACGGGTTGGAGCGCTGGACGCCGAGACGGGCCAGGCGGGCGCGGACGCGGTTGGAGGAGCCGGTGCGGGCGGGCTGGCCGGTGTTCGGGCGGGCCGCCGGGGTGGCCGGTGCGGCGGGCTCGGCAGAGGCGGGCTTGGGCCGGGGCGGCTCGGCCGGCTTGTCGACGGGCGCGGACTGGGCGTGCTCGACAGGCCCGCGGGCGTCGCTCGTCGCGTTCTTCGCGTCCGGCGCGGGCTTCGCCGCGGGCGCCGAGGCGGGCTCGGGCTTGGCGGCTGGAGGTCCCCCCAGGCGTTCAGCACCGGGGGCGAGTGGCTGGGCCTCGTCTGGCAAGAGGACTCCTCGTGCGCGATCCGGGTCCCCAGGTCAGGCTCCGGAGAACCCATGGTAGCGATCCTGCGCCCCGGGATCGCCTTCGGACCGATGTGAGGGACGTCTACCTCTGGAACGCGAGGGACTGGGGGCCGGCTTTGCGGGGTTCGGGAAGTGATCCGCGCGCCCTCACACGGAACGGCCGTCCCGGTCTCCCGGAACGGCCGTTGCGCAGTGCGTGCGTGCTGCTGTCGGCGGATCAGACCACCAGCAGTGCTTCCAGCGGGGCTCCGGCCAGGGCCGGCTCCAGGCGGGCTCGCCCGCCCAGGAAGCCCAGTTCCATCAGGACCGCGAGGCCGGCGACTTCGGCGCCCGCGCGGCGGATCAGCTCGATGGACGCCTCGGCGGTGCCGCCCGTGGCCAGCACGTCGTCGACGATCAGGACACGGTCGTCGGCGGACAGGTCCTCCGCGTGCACCTCGATCTCCGCCGAGCCGTACTCCAGGTCGTACGCCTGGCTCAGGGTCGCCCCGGGGAGCTTGCCTGCCTTGCGCACGGGGATGAAGCCGAGTCCCGCGCGGATCGCGACCGGGGCACCGAGGATGAAGCCCCGGGCCTCCAGACCGACGACCTTCGTGGCACCGGTGTTCGCGGCGACCGCGGCCAGCGCG
The DNA here is from genome assembly GCF_044766405.1 of Streptomyces sp. NPDC102270. NCBI lineage: Bacteria > Bacillati > Actinomycetota > Actinomycetes > Kitasatosporales > Streptomycetaceae > Streptomyces > Streptomyces sp. NPDC102270. The sequence continues at coordinate 96,270 of NZ_JBIWLX010000007.1, forward strand.
TCGGTGAGGGCCGTGAACGCCGCCGGGTCCGCCAGGAGCGGGGTGATGTCCTTGAACATCACCCCCGGCTCCGGGTAGTCGGCGACATCGCGGATACGGCTGAGCAGCAACTCCTCGACGTCGGTCATCGGCGCTTCCCCGAGGGACGGCCACGGCCCCGGCCCCGGGACGCGGGCTGAGTGCGCGGACCGACGACCGCGTGGGCGGTGTCGTCGTCCGGCTCGTCGTCGCGGACGGAAGACGCGTCGTCGGCCATCTCCTCCTCGACGGACGCCCCCTGGGCGCGCTTGGCCAGGACCCGCTTCTTCAGGGCCTTCATCGCCGGCTCGCGCTCCTTGAGGTCGGCGACGAGCGGGGTGGCGATGAAGATCGAGGAGTACGCACCGGCGGCGAGACCGACGAACAGCGACAGCGAGATGTCGTTGAGCGTGCCCGCGCCGAGGAAACCGCCACCGATGAACAGCAGGCCCGCCACCGGCAGCAGCGCGACCACCGTGGTGTTGATCGAGCGGACCAGGGTGCCGTTGATCGAACGGTTGGCGATGTCGCTGTAGGTCCAGCGGCTCTGCTTGGTGATGTCCCTCGTCTGCTCCTTGAGGGAGTCGAAGACGACCACCGTGTCGTAGAGCGAGTAACCGAGGATGGTCAGCAGACCGATCACCGTGCCCGGCGTGACCTCGAAGCCCACGAGGGCGTAGATGCCGACGGTGATGGTGATGTCGTGGATCAGGGCGACGAGCGCCGCGATGGCCATGCGCCACTCGAAGGCGATCGCTAGATAGATCACGACGAGGACCATGAAGATCGCCAGACCCTGCCAGGCCTTCTTGGCGATCTGGTCGCCCCAGCTGGGGCCGACCAGGTCGGCGGCGATGGTCTCCGGGTCGACCTTGAAGTCCTTGGCCAGGTCCGTCTTGATCTGGTCGGACTGCTTGGTGTCCATGCCGGCGATCTGGATGCGCAGCGTGCCGTTGCCGAGCTTCTGCACGACGGCGTCGTGGCCGGAGGCCTCCTTCGCGAAGTTCTCGGCCTGGGACACCGAGACGCTGGTCTTCTCGGTGGTGAAGACCGCGCCGCCCTGGAAGTCGATGCCCATGTTGAGGCCGCGTACCGCGAGGCCCAGGATCGCCGTGATGGTGATCAGGATCGAGATGCCGTACCAGAGCTTGCGATGACCGATGAAGTCGTAGCTGATCTCGCCACGGTGCAGTCGGGCGCCGAGGTTGCCGAGTTTCGACATGCTCACGCCTCCTTCGTGTGGGCGGGGGCGGGGCGGCGGGTGCGGCGCAGCGGTGGCTTGGCGCCCAGGCTCTTCGGGTCGAGGCCGGACCACTTGCTGCCGCTCGCGAAGAACTTCCGGCGGGCCAGCAGCGTCATCAGCGGCTTGGTGAAGAAGAAGACCACGACCACGTCGAGCACGGTGGTCAGACCGAGCGTGAACGCGAAGCCCTGGACCTTGCCGACCGTCACGATGAACAGCACCGCGGCGGCGAGGAACGACACGAAGTCGGAGACCAGGATGGTGCGCCGGGCACGCGGCCAGGCCCGCTCGACGGCGGGGCGCAGCGAGCGGCCCTCCCGGATCTCGTCCCTTATGCGTTCGAAGTACACGATGAACGAGTCCGCGGTGATACCGATCGCGACGATGGCACCGCACACGGCCGGCAGGTTCAGCGCGAAGCCGATGGCCGGGCCGAGCAGCGCCATGAGCACATAGGTGAGCATTCCGGAGACCAGCAGCGAGGCCATCGCGACGAGCGACAGGCCCCGGTAGTAGGCCACCAGGTAGATCACGACCAGCAGGAGGCCGATGGCACCGGCGAGGAGACCGGCGTGCAGCTGGTCACCGCCGAGCGCGGCGGTCACCGTGGTCACGCTCTGCTCCTGGAAGGAGAGCGGGAGAGCGCCGTACGACAGCATGTTGGCGAGGTTCTGGGCCTCGTCCTGCGTGAAGCTGCCGGAGATCTGGGCGCTGCCGCCGGTGATCGAGGAGCTGACGTAGGGGCTGGAGACGACCTCGCCGTCGAGGACGATGCCGAACTCGTTCTGCGGCTGGGTGTTCTTCGCGAGCTGGCCCGTGATGTCCGCGAACTTCTTGGCACCCTTGCCGTTGAAGGCCATGGTGACCTGCCAGCCGGCGGCGGTCTGCGTGTCGAAGACCGCCTGGGCCTTCTTGACCTCGGTGCCGTCGACGGCGGCCGGGCCGAGCAGGTACTTGTACCAGACGCCGGAGCTCTCGCCGCAGCCCACGGTGGTCTCGCCCGGCTTGGCGCCGTCGCCCGCTTTGTTGCGCTGCGCCTTCTTGGAACAGTCCAGGGCGGTGTACTGGGCCTGGAGCTTGGCGTCGGCGGCGGAGGGAGCGGTGCTCGCGGAGGCCGACGGGGACGCGGAGCTCGACGCCTTCGCGGACGCCGACGGCGTGGAGTCGGCCTTCAGCGCGTCGGTGACGGCGCGGCCCTGCGAGGTGGCGGAGGCCGACGGGGAGGACGACGAGGTCGCCTTCTCTCCGGTGGAGCCGGACTTGCTCGCGGAGGGGCTCGGCGAGGCGGTCGAGGAGCCGCTGGCGGACGGGCTCGGCGAGGTGGCCGCGGCGCCGCCGGTGGCCTCCTGGGCCAGGACCGGACGGAAGTACAGCTTGGCGGTGGTGCCGACCTGGTCGCGGGCCTCCTTGGAGTTGGTGCCCTTGGGGATGTTCACGATGATGTTGCGATCACCCTGGGTCTGCACCTCCGCCTCGGAGACGCCCAGGCCGTTGACACGGCGGTTCATGATGTCGACCGCGGTGTCCATGTTGGCCTTGTTGATCGCGGCCCCCTGGTCGGCCTTGGCCTCCAGCGTGATGCTGGTGCCTCCGGCCAGGTCGATGCCGAGACGCGGGGTGGTGTGTCCGGAGAGGAACATTCCACCGGTGAGCGCCACGATGGCGATCAGGATCAGGGCCAGCGTGCGCCCTGGCTTGCTCTGGGCACTCGCGCTCCGGCCCCTTTTGGGTGCTGCCACCTTCTCGTACTCCCTCTCGGGCCGCTCTCGCGCCGGGTCGGCGGGCGGGCGGCCATGACTGGTGTCGGGATTCCGTGCGAGCCGCGCAGATCCGGGGCGCGCGGAGCTGGTCCGCGCGCCCCGGAGTGCGACTACTTCGCGTCGGAGTCGCCGTCGGTCTTCTTCGGCTCGTCGTCCGACTTCGCCTCGGCGGCCTCGGTCTCGGCGTCGGCCTTGGCGGGCGCGTCGTCGGCGGGCTCCTCTGCCGTGTCCTTCTTACCGAGGTCGACGGACTTCTCGTCGGAGGCGGCGGCAGCTTCGTCGGCGGACTCGTCGGTCTCGGTGTCGGTGAGGGAGGAGGCGTCGTCGGGGACGACGTCGGAGTCGGACTTCAGGTCGTGCTCGATGCCGTGGACGATGCGGTTGTACTCGTCGTCGGTCAGGACGGCACCGATGGCGTTCTTCGCGAAGAGAAGATCGACGCCGGGAGCGGCGTCGAGGAGGACCGTGTCCTCGTTGACCTCCTTGACCGTGGCGTACATGCCCCCGATGGTGCGGACGCCGCTGCCGGGCTGCATGTCGTTCCGCATGCTCGCGGCCTGCTGCTGCTTCTTCTTGGCCGAGCGGGTCATCAGGAACATGGCCCCGATGAGCACGATGAACGGGAGGAGGGTCACGAGACTCACGGGTCGGTACTTCCTTCACGCGACCGCGAGGTGAGCGGCCTGATGGTTGGGGGTATGTCTGCCGCCGACAAGGGCGGCATCGGCGGAGTCTAAGCGAGTCCGCGCGCAGTGAACAACGCTCAGCATGGCACCAGGGTTCCTGACCCGGCCAATGCCCGCGCCGTCACGATCGCGTCACGTCCCGAACAGGTCCTGTTGTCCGTTTCCCGTGGCTGCCGAGCGGGGCGGCGTGAGGCCGAGATGTGCCCATGCGGCGGGAGTGGCGACCCGCCCGCGCGGGGTGCGGGCGAGCAGACCCTCCCGGACGAGGAAGGGCTCGGCCACTTCTTCGACGGTCTCGCGCTCCTCCCCCACCGCGACGGCGAGCGTGGACAGGCCGACCGGGCCGCCGCCGAAGAGCTTGAGCAGGGCCTCCAGGACTCCGCGGTCGAGGCGGTCGAGGCCGCGGGCGTCGACCTCGTAGACCTTGAGCGCCGCCGCGGCGATGTCCCGCGTGATGACTCCGTCGGCCTTGACCTGGGCGTAGTCGCGGACCCGGCGCAGCAGACGGTTGGCGATACGGGGCGTGCCGCGGGAGCGGCCCGCGATCTCGGCGGCGCCGTCGGAGCCGATCTCGACGTCGAGCAGGTGGGCCGAGCGGTGGATGACGCGCTCCAACTCGGCGGGTTCGTAGAACTCCATGTGCGCGGTGAAGCCGAAGCGGTCGCGCAGCGGGGGCGGCAGCAGACCCGCGCGGGTGGTGGCACCGACCAGGGTGAAGGGAGGCAGCTCCAGCGGGATGGCGGTGGCGCCGGGGCCCTTGCCGACGATGACGTCGACGCGGAAGTCCTCCATCGCCATGTAGAGCATCTCCTCGGCGGGCCGCGACATGCGGTGGATCTCGTCGAGGAAGAGGACCTCTCCCTCCTGGAGGGAGGAGAGGATCGCCGCGAGGTCGCCGGCGTGCTGGATGGCGGGGCCGCTGGTGATCCGGATCGGGGCGTTCATCTCGGCCGCGATGATCATCGAGAGGGTGGTCTTGCCGAGGCCGGGGGCGCCGGAGAGCAGCACGTGGTCGGCGGTGGCACCCCGCGCGCGTGCGGCCCGCAGGACGAGGTCGAGCTGTTCGCGGACCTTCTCCTGGCCGATGAACTCATCGAGGTCCTTGGGGCGCAGGGCGGCCTCGACGGCCTGGTCCTCACGGTCGGCGGACGCACCGACGAGCCGCTCGGTGGCGGTCTCGTCGGTGGTGTCGTCCCAGTTCACTGACGTTCTCCTAGCGGGCGCGGTTCAGGGTCTGCAGGGCGGCCTTCAGCAGTTGGCCGACCTGAGGCGTGCCCTCGGCCGCCTCTGCCTGCGGGGTGACGGCGGTGACGGCCTCGTCGGCCTCGCGGGTGGCGTAGCCGAGGCCGATCAGGGCGGCGTGCAGCTGGTCGCGCCAGCCCCGGCTGACCGGAGCGCCGATCGCGGGGGCGCCGAGCGGCTCGCCGAGCCGGTCCTTGAGCTCCAGGAGCAGCTTCTGGGCGCCCTTCTTGCCGATGCCGGGCACGGCGATGAGCGCCTTCTCGTCACCCGTGGCCACCGCCCGGCGCAGGGCGTCCGGGGCGTGCACGGCCAGCATGGCCTGGGCCAGCCGCGGGCCGACTCCGCTGGCGGTCTGGAGCAGCTCGAAGACCTGGCGCTCGTCGTCGTCGACGAAGCCGTAGAGGGTGAGGGAGTCCTCGCGTACGACCAGGGAGGTGGCGAGCTTGGCCGGCTGACCGAGACGGAGGGTCGACAGCGTGTTCGGCGTGCAGTGCACCGCCAGGCCGACACCACCGACCTCGACCACCGCGGTGTCGGGAGCGAGTGCGGCGACCGTGCCGCTCACAAAGGCGATCATGCCGTACGGCCTTTCCGTGCTGTGGCTGCGTGCAGGGCGACGGCCTGCTGGAGTCGGTTCTGGGCAGGCGCGCGCCAGATGTGGCAGATGGCGAGTGCGAGGGCGTCGGCGGCGTCGGCCGGCTTGGGCGGCGCGTCGAGCCGCAGCAGGCGGGTGACCATCGCGCCGACCTGGGCCTTGTCGGCGCGGCCGCTGCCGGTGACGGCGGCCTTGACCTCGCTCGGGGTGTGCAGGGCGACGGGGATGCCGCGGCGGGCGGCGCACAGCATGGCGACGGCGCTGGCCTGGGCGGTGCCCATCACCGTACGGACGTTGTGCTGGCTGAACACCCGCTCCACGGCGACGCATTCGGGCCGGTACTCGTCCAGCCACTGCTCGATGCCCTGCTCGACGGCGACGAGCCGCTGCCCCAACTCGGCGTCCACGGGCGTGCGGACGACCCCGACGCCGATCATCGTGAGCGGGCGGCCCGCGACCCCCTCGACCACGCCGACGCCGCATCGCGTGAGACCGGGGTCCACCCCGAGTACGCGCACGCGCCCCCCTCTCTTCGATTCGCCTGTTTGTGCAGGCTATCGGGTGCCACCGACAAAGCGACGGGCCGACGGGTGCGTCCCGTCGGCCCGTTGGAAGCTGAGCGTCGGCTCAGGCGTCGACCTTTTCCATGACCTCGTCGCTGACGTCGAAGTTGGCGAAGACGTTCTGGACGTCGTCGCTGTCCTCGAGGGCGTCGATCAGCCGGAAGATCTTCCTGGCGCCCTCCTCGTCCAGCTCGACCTGCATGGTCGGGACGAAGTTGGCGTCGGCGGAGTCGTAGTCGATCCCGGCGTCCTGGAGAGCGGTGCGGACGGCGACCAGGTCGGTGGCCTCGCTGAGGATCTCGAAGGACTCGCCCAGGTCGTTGACCTCCTCGGCGCCCGCGTCCAGGACCGCGCCGAGCACGTCGTCCTCGGTGAGCTCGCCCTTGGGGACGATGACGACGCCCTTGCGGTTGAAGAGGTACGACACCGAACCGGGGTCGGCCATGTTGCCGCCGTTGCGGGTCATGGCGACACGCACGTCGGAGGCGGCGCGGTTGCGGTTGTCGGTCAGGCACTCGATGAGCACCGCGACACCGTTGGGGCCGTAGCCCTCGTACATGATCGTCTCGTAGTCGGCGCCGCCGGCCTCGAGACCGCCGCCACGCTTGATCGCGGAGTCGATGTTCTTGTTCGGAACCGACGACTTCTTCGCCTTCTGCACGGCGTCGTACAGCGTCGGATTGCCGTCCAGGTCCACGCCGCCCATACGCGCCGCGACCTCGATGTTCTTGATCAGCTTCGCGAAGAGCTTGCCGCGCTTGGCGTCGATCACGGCCTTCTTGTGCTTCGTCGTGGCCCATTTAGAGTGGCCGGACATCTGCCTGTCTCCTTCGCGTAACCCATCTCTGCAACCAACGCCTGAGATCCTACAAGGACTCCCGCGTCCGGTACGCGCGCACCATGTCGACAAAGAGAGAGTGCACGCGGTGGTCGCCGGTCAGTTCCGGGTGGAACGACGTGGCGAGCGCGTTGCCCTGACGGACCGCGACGATGTGGCCGCCGTGCTCGGCGAGCACCTCGGCCTCGGCGCCGACGGACTCCACCCAGGGAGCGCGGATGAAGACGCCCTCCACAGGGGCGCCCGGAACGCCCTTCACGTCGACCGCCGCCTCGAAGGACTCGTTCTGACGTCCGAAGGCGTTGCGCCGCACGATCATGTCGATGCCGCCGATCGTCTCCTGGCCCGAGCGCGGGTCGAGGATCTTGTCGGCCAGCATGATCAGTCCCGCGCAGGTGCCGTAGACCGGCAGGCCGTCGCGCACGCGCGCGCGAAGGGGCTCCATCACGCCGAACAGGACGGCCAGCTTGGAGATGGTGGTGGACTCGCCGCCGGGGATGACGAGGCCGTCCACCTCGGCGAGTTCGTCGGGGCGCCGCACCGGCCTGGCCACGGCGTCGGCCGCGGCCAGGGCCACGAGGTGCTCCCGGACGTCGCCCTGGAGGGCCAGGACGCCTATGACAGGAGTGCTCATGAGTGGTTACCAGCCGCGGTTGGCGTAGCGCTCGGTCTCGGGGAGGGTGTCGCAGTTGATGCCGACCATGGCCTCGCCGAGGTTGCGGGACGCGTCCGCGATGATCTTCGGGTCGTCGTAGAAGGTGGTCGCCTTCACGATGGCGGCGGCACGCTTGGCCGGGTCACCGGACTTGAAGATGCCGGAGCCGACGAAGACGCCCTCGGCACCGAGCTGGCGCATCAGCGCGGCGTCGGCGGGGGTGGCGACGCCACCGGCGGAGAACAGCACCACGGGGAGCTTGCCGAGCTCGGCGACCTCCTTGACCAGCTCGTACGGGGCGCGCAGCTCCTTGGCGGCGGCGTACAGCTCGTGGTTGTCGTAGCCGCGGAGCCTGGCGATCTCGTTCTTGATCTGGCGCAGGTGGCGGACGGCCTCCACGACGTTTCCGGTGCCGGCCTCGCCCTTGGAGCGGATCATCGCCGCGCCCTCGGCGATGCGGCGCAGGGCCTCGCCCAGGTTGGTGGCACCGCAGACGAAGGGGGTCGTGAAGGACCACTTGTCGGAGTGGTTGACCTCGTCGGCCGGGGTGAGGACCTCGGACTCGTCGATGTAGTCGACGCCGAGGGACTGCAGGACCTGGGCCTCGACGAAGTGGCCGATGCGGGACTTGGCCATGACCGGGATCGAGACGGCTTCGATGATGCCCTCGATCATGTCCGGGTCGGACATGCGCGCCACGCCGCCGTCCTTGCGGATGTCGGCCGGGACCCGCTCCAGGGCCATGACGGCGACGGCGCCCGCGTCCTCCGCGATCTTCGCCTGCTCCGGCGTGACGACGTCCATGATCACGCCGCCCTTGAGCTGCTCCGCCATACCGCGCTTCACGCGCGCGGTGCCGGTCTCGGGAGCCTGGTTCTCGATGCTGGACACGGGTTGACCTCGCTGAAGTGAAAGGGACTGCTGCAGCACCGAGGAAACGCCACCGGACCAGGCCACAGCAAGGGCCAATGGGGAGGCGGTGGATCGTTTTTGCCGCTGTGGGGTTCCGGGGGCGGGCCGCGCCGGTCGGCGAGGCCGCGGATGGGCAGTGCGGGGCGCTGCGCAATCGGTGGCCGGATCTGGTTGCCCTCCGGGCCACGGAGGACGCGGCGGCCGATCGGCTGAGCCGTTGCGCCGCAGTACGCCGACGCTTCCCGGCCGGGGGCTTGTCCTGATCGCCCTCCGGGCCACGGAAGACTCGACAGCTGACGCCGGTCACTGTCCTACCCGGGGCCAGGGGCGACTCGTGCCGTCCGCCGAACCGTTGCCCCGCAGGGCTCCAGCGCTTCCCGGCCGAAAGCTGGATCTGGTTGCCCTTCGGCCACGCAACCACGCTGGCAGCCGACATCGGTCAGGCCCGGCCCGGCCCAGTCCACCAGGGCCGCCGGCGAGTCGGACCCCGCCGCCCAACCGGTGCCCCACACCGCACCACCGCTTCCCAGCCGAAAGCTGCATCTGGTTGCCCTCCAGCCACGCAACCACGCTGGCAGCCGACATCGGTCAGGCCCGGCCCGGCCCGGTCCACCAAGGCCGTCGGCGGCTCGTGCCCCGCCGCCCAACCGGTGCCCCACACCGCACCAGCGCTTCCCAGCCGAAAGCTGGATCTGGTTGCCCTCCAGCCACGCAACCACGCTGGCAGCCGACATCGGTCAGGCCCGGCCCGGCCCAGTCCACCAGGGCCGCCGGCGAGTCGGACCCCGCTGCCCAACCGTTGCCCCGCACCAGCGCTTCCCAGCCGAAAGCTGCATCTGGTTGCCCTCCAGCCACGCAAGGACCCTGGCGGCCGACGTCGGCCTCAGTCCTACCCGCCCCAGTCCACCAGGGCCGCCGGTGAGTCGGACCCCGCTGCCCAACCGTTGCCCCGCACCAGCGCTTCCCGGCCGAAAGCTGGGTCTGATCGCCCCTACCCGGCCCGGTCCACCAAGGCCGCAGGTGGCTCGTCGTCCATTTCGAAGGCCATTGGGAAGGGGGCGTGGCCGGCCAGGCGGAACCAGCGGACCTTGCGGTGCTGGCGCAGGCGGCGGGCGGCGCCCACGGCGTCGTTGTGGAAGCGGCGGGCCATGGGGACCCGGCGTACCGCCTCGGTGAGCTCATGGGCGGCCGCCTCTCCCCCGGGCGCCTCGCGCACCGCCTCCACCTGGGCGGGCTCCGCGAACACGGCCCTCAGCGCCTGGCTCAGGTCGCTCTCGGCGACCTCCCGCTGCTCCTCCTCGGCCTGCCGCGCGGCGTGCGCGGCCTCGTACAGGACGATCGACGCGGCCGGATCGAGCACGCCCGAGGTGGCCAGCTCCTGGGTCACGGAGGCCCGGCGGAGCAACTGCGCGTCCAAGCCCGCGCGCGTGGCGTCGATCCTCGCGTGCAGCCGGTCGAGACGGCCCGCGGTCCAGCTCAGATAAAGGCCGATCGCGACCAGCGCGACGAGAATCCAGATGAGGGTGGGAGTCACGGGCAGCAAGGCTATCGGGGCGGGTCGGCGCGGGAAGCGGCAGCCGACGCGGAGCCGTGCCCGGGTGTCCGGCCGGTCCGCGCTGCCGAGGGCGGGTGAACCGGTGCCGTGATCCGCTCACCGACTCCGGCCCAGCCCGACCCCGAGGTCGGCGATCAGTCGCGGGCGAGCCTCAGCCGTGCCCGCAGCCCCCACCCCCGGTCGTCGTCCGCCGCCGCCACCGCCGCCGCGCCCGACGTCACCGTCTCGTAGACCGACAGGATGTCCGCCCCGACGGTCGACCAGTCGAACTGGCGGACGTGCGCGCTGCCGCGCTCGCGCAGTTCGGACAGCCGCGCCGGGTCGCCGAGCAGCCGTACCGCCGCCTCGGCGAGCGCGTCCGCGTCCTCGTTGGCGAAGAGCTCGCCCGCCGCGCCCTGGTCCAGAACCTGGGCGAAGGCGTCGAGGTCGGAGGCGAGCACCGGGGCGCCCGCCGACATGGCCTCGACCAGGATGATCCCGAAGCTCTCGCCGCCGGTGTTGGGGGCGACGTACAGGTCGACGCTGCGCAGGAAGCGGGCCTTGTCCTCGTCGCTGACCATGCCGAGGAACTCCACGCGCGCGCGCAGTTCCTCGGGAAGCGACTCCACCGCCTCCTCCTCGTCGCCGCGCCCGGCGACCAGCAGCCGCGTCCCCGGGCGCGCGGCGAGGATCTTCGGCAGGGCCTTCATCAGCACCGGCAGGCCCTTGCGGGGTTCGTCGATGCGGCCCATGAAGCCGATCGTGTCGCCCTGCCACTCGGGCTTCGGCTCCGCCCTGGCGAAGAATTCGACGTCCACACCGTTGGGGATCACCACCGCGTCGCCCCCGAGATGTTCGACGAGCGTGCGGCGGGCGTACTCGCTGACGGCGATCCGGGCGCTGATCTTCTCCAGGGCGGCCTGGAGGATCGAGTACGCGGCGACCATGACCCGGGAGCGCGGGTTCGAGGTGTGGAAGGTCGCGACGATCGGTCCCGAAGCGATCCAGCAGGTCAGCAGGCCGAGCGACGGCGAGGACGGCTCATGGATGTGCACCACGTCGAACTCGCCGTCGTGCAACCAGCGGCGCACCCGTGCCGCCGACAGGAAACCGAAGCTCAGACGGGCCACCGAGCCGTTGTACGGCACCGGGACCGCGCGGCCGGCCGAGACGACGTACGGCGGCAGCGGGGTGTCGTCGTCGGCCGGGGCGAGGACGGACACCTCGTGGCCGAGGCGGATGAAGTACTCGGCGAGATCGCGGATGTGGAACTGGACGCCACCCGGTACGTCCCAGGAGTACGGGCAGACGATGCCGATTCTCACGAGCGCGCCCCGTCCGACGGCCGGGGCTCGAGGTCCTTCAGCCACAAGCGCTGCAGCATGTGCCAGTCCTCCGGATGGTCGGCGATCCCGGTGGCGAAGGCATCGGCCAGCGCCTGTGCCATGACAGACGTCTTTTCGGCCCGCGTACCTGTCTCGGGCACCTCGACCGGGGGATGCACCCGGCCCTGCATGACGGGCGAGTCGTCGTACCAGAGGGTCACCGGCAGCAGCAGTGCGCCCGTCTGCTGGGCCAGCAGGGCCGGGCCCGCGGGGATACGGGTCGCCTCGCCGAAGAACCGGACCTCGACCCCGGACGACGACAGATCGCGCTCGGCGACCAGGCAGACCAGGCCGCCGTCACGCAGCCGCCTGGCCAGCGTGCCGAAGGCGGTGCCGCCGCTGTGCGGGAGCACCTCCATGCCCAGGCCCTCGCGGTAGGCGACGAAACGGTCGTAGAGCGTCTCCGGCCTGAGCCGTTCGGCGACCGTGGTGAACGGTGTCTCCAGTTTGGTGGTGACCCAGGCGCCGGCGAGGTCCCAGTTGGCCATGTGCGGCAGCGCGAGGACGACGCCCTTGCCGGCGGCGAGCCCGTCGGTGAGGTGGTGCAGGCCCTTGGGATCGAAGCCGCTCTTGATGCGGTCCTTGCTCCAGGCGGGCAGCCGGAAGGACTCCATCCAGTAGCGCAGGTACGAGCGCATGCCCGCGCGCGAGAGCTCGGCGAGGCGCGCCGGGCTCGCGTCGGGGAGCACGCGCGCGTAGTTGCTCTCCAGCCGGAGCACGCCCTTGCCGCGCCGTTTCCAGGCCAGGTCGGCGATGCTCCGGCCGAGGCGCACGGCGACCGGCTCGGGGAGCTTCTTCACCACGCCCCAGCCGAGGCCGTACAGCGAGTCCGTCAGCCGGTCCTGGGCGCTCACTTCGCGGCCTCGCTCCCCTGCTCCCGGGACTCCCCGGCAGCCGGACCGGTGGCGGAGGGCTCGTCCGAGGCCTGCACGGCCTCCGCGACCTGCTCGGCCTGCTCGGCCTGCTCGGCCTCCGCGGACTCCCGGCGGACCGTGACGACCCGCTGGATCAGCGTGATCAGGCTGCCGACGGCCACGATCCACAGGGCGATCGGCAGCAGGTACTGGATGCCGGGTACGCCGAACTTGTGCAGGCCCGCGAGTCCCGCCAGGGTCAGGGCGATCACCAGGCGTTCGGCGCGCTCGACGAGGCCGTTGACGGCGACCGGCAGCCCGATCGACTCGCCGCGGGCCTTCGTGTACGACACCACCTGGCCGCTGGCCAGGCAGAAGATGGAGACCGCGCACAGGGTGATGTCGTCGCCGCCCCCGGCGTACCAGAGGGCGAAGCCGCCGAAGATCGCGCCGTCGGCGACGCGGTCGAGCGTGGAGTCCAGGAAGGCGCCCCAGCGGCTGGAGCGGCCGAGCTGGCGGGCCATGTTGCCGTCGACGAGGTCGGAGAACACGAACAGCGTGATCACGACCGTGCCCCAGAAGAACTCGCCCATGGGGTAGAAGACCAGCGCGCCCGCGACCACTCCGGCGGTGCCGAGGAGTGTGACCGTGTCGGGGCTGACGCCCCTTCTGATCAGAAACGAGGCGAACGGCGTGAGAACACGCGTGAAGAAAGCACGCGCGTACTTGTTCAGCATGGCCTTCCCGAGGGTCGGTTTCGCCGCGCGGCCCCTGCTGGCCACCGGCTGGCCCATCGTAGCCACGCGCGCGCGTGGGTGACGGCCGGGCACCCGTAGCCGTGTCACGCGCTCGCGGCCTCCAGGTCACCGGGCGATCGCGTCCGTCGTATGGACGCACCGTGACGGGAGTGGAAAGCTCGAAGGACCGCGGGCGTCACCGGAGCCGCACCGCACGCGGGTCCGCATGTCCGCGCCCACAGAGACCTCACCGTGCACGGGAGGCAAGGCCATGGGCGACAAGGCGAACGCACACCCCGGAGCCGCCGGCAGGGCAACAGCGGCCGACCACCCCGCGTCCGTACGGAATGTGGTGCTGGTCGGCCACTCCGGATCGGGCAAGACGACATTGGTGGAAGCTCTCGCGCTCACCGCGGGAGCACTGAACCGGGCGGGCCGCGTGGAGGACGGCGGCACCGTCTCGGACTACGACGAGATCGAGCACCGGCAACAACGCTCGGTACAGCTCTCCCTGGTGCCCGTCGAATGGGACGGGTACAAGATCAATCTTCTGGACACCCCCGGATACGCCGACTTCGTCGGGGAACTCAGGGCCGGTCTGCGAGCGGCGGACGCGGCCCTTTTCGTCGTCTCGGCCTCGGACGGGGTGGACGGCTCCACGCGCATGGTGTGGGAGGAGTGCGCGGCCGTCGGGATGCCCCGGGCGATCGTCATCACGCATCTGGAGGCCGCGAGGGCCGACTTCGAGGAGATGACGCGGATCTGCGCGCAGGCCTTCGGCGGCGACGACCCCGACGCCGTACTGCCGCTCTACCTCCCGCTGCGCGGCCCGCAGGGGCCCGACGGGCACGCGCCCGTGACCGGGCTGACCGGACTGCTGTCGCAGAAGCTGTTCGACTACTCGTCCGGGGAGCGCAAGGAGTCCGAGCCGGGCGAGGACCTGCTGCCGGGGATCGAGGAGGCCCGCAACCGGCTGATCGAGGGAATCATCTCGGAGAGCGAGGACGAGACCCTCATGGACCGCTATCTGGGCGGCGAGGAGATCGACTTCAAGACGCTCGTGCAGGACCTGGAGCGGGCCGTCGCACGCGGGGTGTTCCATCCGGTCCTGGCCGCCGCCCCCGCGGCCGACGGCGCCAGGCAGGGGCTCGGCACGGTCGAGCTGCTGGAGCTGATCACGGGCGGCTTCCCGACACCGTTCGAGCACCCCACGCCGGGCGTCACGACCATCGACGGCAAGCTGCGTGAGATCAAGGCGTGCGACACCGAGGGGCCGCTGGTCGCGGAGGTCGTGAAGACGGCGTCCGACCCGTACGTCGGCCGGATCTCGCTGGTGCGGGTCTTCTCCGGGACGCTGCGTCCGGACGTGACGGTCCATGTCTCCGGGCACGGGCTCGCCGACCGCGGGCACGAGGACCACGACGTCGACGAACGCATCGGCGCGCTGTCCGCTCCCTTCGGCAAGCAGCAGCGCTCGCTGTCGCACTGCATCGCGGGCGACCTCGCGTGCGTGGCCAAGCTCAGCCGCGCGGAGACCGGCGACACCCTCTCCGCCAAGGACGACCCGCTGCTCATGGAACCGTGGGAGATGCCGGACCCGCTGCTGCCGCTCGCCATCCAGGCGCACAGCAAGGCGGACGAGGACAAGCTCTCGCAGGGCCTGGCCCGGCTGGTCGCCGAGGATCCGACCATGCGGCTCGAACAGAGCCAGGACACCCACCAGGTCGTCCTGTGGTGCCTGGGCGAGGCGCACGCCGATGTGGCACTGGAGCGGCTGCGCAGCCGCTACGGCGTGCAGGTGGACGTCGTACCGCACCGGGTCTCCCTGCGCGAGACCTTCGCCGACAGCTCGACCGGGCGCGGGCGCCATGTGAAGCAGTCCGGCGGGCACGGGCAGTTCGCCATCTGCGAGATCGAGGTGGAGCCGCTGCCCGGCGGCTCGGGCATCGAGTTCGTGGACAAGGTCGTCGGCGGCGCGGTACCGCGGCAGTTCATCCCGTCCGTCGAGAAGGGCATACGGGCGCAGGCGGCCAAGGGGGTCGCCACCGGCCATCAGCTCATCGATGTCCGGGTGACACTGCTGGACGGCAAGGCGCACTCCGTGGACTCCTCGGACGCCGCGTTCCAGACGGCCGGGGCGCTGGCCCTCAGGGAGGCGGCGGCCGACGCGAGGATCCATCTGCTGGAGCCGGTCGCCGAGGTGTCCGTGCTGGTCGGCGACGACTACGTGGGCGCCGTGATGAGCGACCTGTCCGGGCGGCGCGGCCGGGTGCAGGGCACCGAGCAGACCAACGGCGGGCGCACGCTCATCAAGGCCGAGGTGCCCGAGATCGAGATCGGCCGGTACGCGGTCGACCTCCGGTCCCTGTCGCACGGCACCGCGCGTTTCAGCCGCTCCTACGCCCGGCACGAACCCATGCCGCCGCAGATCGCCGAGAGGATCCGTGAAGAGGCGCGGGCCGCCTCGTAGTTGGGTCCGGACGGCGCACAAGTGGCGTCCGGGGCCCCTCGGGTGACGTTTATGGAACGCTCCCCTCCGAATCGGCGGGCGGCTTCGGCCGTCCGCCGATTAATGTCAGCGCGTACGGATACGCTGATGACCTGATCAACAGGTGTGCGAAGCAAGGAAGTCGGGAAAGCCGCAGTGGGTGAGTCCGGCGGCGATCGGGGGCGGGAATGACCGTTGACGGCGGTTACGCGGACATCTTCGGTCCGCAGGTGCCGCGCACGGGCGACGAGGCGCAGACGGCGACGTTCGCCCTGGCCTCGGCGGCCTATCGGGACAATCCGGTGGAGGAGGTCCTCAAGGCCAACAACGAATGGCACCAGTCGGCCGTCACGGGCGGCCGCAGGTGGGCGAAGATCTTCCGCCCCAACCTGGGTGAGGCGTTCTCCACGGCCGTGATCACCCGCATGCTCGGCGCGGGCCGCAAGCCCCTCATCCAGTCCTTCGGCGCCGAGCCGCAGGTCGTGGTCGAGCACTGTCTCGCGGCGAACAACATCCGGCGGGACCGCGACAACTGGCTGACCGCCGTGATGGTGCTGTGCGGTGTGCTCTTCCTGCCGGGGCTCCTCGTCTGGCTGATGGTCTTCATACTGCGCACCAACATCACCAGGCGTGAGGACAAGCAGGCCGGCGCGTTCGCCACGGCGCTGCTCGTCGCGATGGGCGCGCTCGCGGTGCTCTTCCTGATCAAGATGCCGTTCTCCGGCTTCTGGGGCTTGTACGCACGCGCCTGCGTGGCCCTGCCCGTGGTCGGCTGGTTCTGGGCCAAGCAGATCTGCGAGCGCACCGCGAGGGATCTGCGGGAGCGCTGGGCCAGTCTGCTGGCGGGCAGCAGCGTCGGCGCGAAGGTGCCCGAGGCGGTGCCGAGCAACCCCGGCGAGACCGCGGCCGAGCAGTTGCGCCAGTCCCTGGCCACGCTCAGCGCCGAACAGCAGTCCAACTCGGTCTTCTACGCCGGTCCCAAGGGGATACTCGGCATGGGCACCCGGTGGGGCAGCTGGCAGTTGGCCGAGGACCTGGTGTCCGCCGACCCGACCCGGGAGATCCACCCCTTCCGCAGCTGGGACGTCATCCGCTCCATCCACGACCAGTTGCGCATGCTGGAACGCAACACGATCAACACCGGCGGCTTCCCGAAGCCGTCCGTGCGCCACTGGATCGTCACGCCGATCGCGGAGGGCGCGAAGGAGGTGTCCCGGCCGGGAGGCACGGACGTGGACGCCTACCAGGTCAAGACCCACGCGATACAGGACATCTGCAACAAGCAGCAGTTCGGCGGCGGCGACCGGCACTACCTGGGCGTCCAGTGGACCCTGTGGGAGGGGCAGCTGGTCCTGACCATGCTGATCACGGTGACCGTGCTGCACGAGACGCTGCGCATCGAGGTCACCGGGCACGCCCTGGGGCCGGTGCACGGACTGTTCACCACGAAGCCGGCGGCCAAGGAGAAAGAAGTCGCCAAGCAGGTCAAGTTCTGGGAGACCAAGAAGATCAAGCTGCCGCTGGTCGACGCGGACGAGGTGGTCCGGCTCACCGCCCGGGCGCCCCTGACCCGGTTTCCACCGCTGCTCAACTGGCTCGGCGGCTCGCTGGCCCTGCCCGAGCCGTTCGGTCTGCGGCACGCCTGGGCGGACAAGCCGTGGCGGCACCGCTTCATGGCCGACGACGCGCTGCGCGCCGCGACCCCGGTCCTGCGGGTCGTGCACGCGGCGGCGATCCGGGTCCTGCGGGACAACGGCGTGGACACCGAGAAGTTCGGCACGCGGGCGGGCTTCCTGAGCACGCAGGTGCAGGACGTCGCGCCGCAGAAGGCGGATCTCTACGACGCGTAGGGGCGCACAGAGTTGAGGGGGCCGCGGACCGGCGGCCCCCGTGTCACTACTCGGCCGGCCAGGCCTCCGCCAGCATCTTGCGGGTGTCGCCCAGCAGCTGCGGCAGCACCTTCGTGTGGCCGACGACCGGCATGAAGTTCGTGTCGCCGCCCCAGCGCGGGACGATGTGCTGGTGGAGATGAGCGGCGATACCGGCGCCGGCGACGGTCCCCTGGTTCATGCCGATGTTGAAGCCGTGCGCCCCGGAGGCCGCCCGCAGGGCCGTCATCGCCTGCTTGGTCAGCGCGGCCAGCTCGGCGGTCTCCGGCTCGGTGAGGTCGGTGTAGTCGGCCACATGGCGGTAGGGCACGACCATCAGATGGCCGCCGGTGTAGGGGTAGAGGTTGAGCACCGCGTACACCAGCCGGCCGCGCCGGACGATCAGACCGTCCTCGTCGGACTTGGCCGGAATCGAGCAGAAGGGGCAGCCGTCGTCGGCACCCGGGCCGGTCGGCTTGTTCTCGCCCTGGATGTAGGCCATCCGGTGGGGGGTCCACAGACGCTGGAACGCGTCCTGCGTCCCCACTCCCAACTGCTGCTCCGGCTCACTCGTCATGCAAAGCAGCATATTGCTTCGCCCGTTCGCGCCGTGTCGGCGGGGTTGTGCGAAAAGCAGCCCGGGCCAAGCTGAGCAGGTGGACGACGACAGCGGCACGCGCCCCGACGGCAACGGGCACGAGACCGACGGAAACGACGCGCGCAGGGCCGGCGGCTCCGACGCGCGCGAGGCGCACGGTTCCGACGCAAGCGGGGCCCACGGCACCGGCGAGAACGAAGGCCACGACACCGACGCGCGCAAGACCCACAGCACCGGCGATCACCAGGGCCACGGCCCACCAGGTCACGAGACCCACGGCACCGACGAACCCGACACCCACGGCACCCGATCCCAGCACACCCACGGCCCACCGGACCGCCCGCCCCGCGACACCGCCTACCGAGCGGCCCGCTGGGAGCAGCGCACCGAGATCCCCCTCGCCGTCGCCTCCCTGGCCTTCCTCGCCGCGTACGCGCTCCAGGTCCTGGCCGGCTCTCTCCCGGATGCCGCGCTCGACCTCTGCCTCGGGGTGACGCTGGCCGCCTGGGCGCTGTTCGCCGTCGACTACGCGGTGCGCTGGCGCCTCAGCGGGCAGCGGCTGCGCTTCGTACGGACGCATGTGCTGGACACCGTGGTGCTGCTCCTGCCGCTGCTGCGGCCGCTCAGGGTGGTCAAGATGTACGAGGCCGTGCAGCGCCGGCACGGACGGCCCCGGCTCGCCCTGCACGCGCGGGTGATCGTGTACGCCGGTCTGGCGGCCCTTCTGCTGGGCTTCACCGGTGCCCTCGCCGTCTACCAGCAGGAGCACCACGCGCCCGGTGCGACCATCCGCACCTTCGGCGACGCCGTCTGGTGGACCTGCGCCACCCTCGCCACCGTCGGCTACGGCGATGTCGTACCGGTCACCCCGCTCGGGCGCCTGATCGCGGTCGGGGTGATGGCCATCGGGCTGGCCCTGCTCGGCGCGGTGACGGGCACCTTCGCCTCCTGGCTGCTCCAGGTGTTCGCGCGGGAGGACGACGAAAGGCCCCCGGGAAGCTGAGTTCCCGGGGGCCTCTCGCGCAATAGGCCTCAGACCTGGGCCCGCTCCTCCACGACCTTCACGATCTTCGCGATGGCCTCGTCGAACGGGATGCCGTTCTCCTGCGAGCCGTCGCGGTAGCGGAAGGAGACCGAGCCGCCCGACATGTCCTCGTCGCCCGCGATGACCATGAAGGGCACCTTCTGCTTCTGGGCGTTGCGGATCTTCTTCTGCATCCGGTCCGAGGAGGAGTCCACCTCGATGCGCAGCCCCTTCTTCTTGGCGGCCGCGGCGAACTTCTCCAGGTACTCCACGTGCGCGTCGCCGATCGGGATGCCGACCCCCTGGACCGGGGCCAGCCACGCCGGGAAGGCGCCCGCGTAGTGCTCCAGGAGCACCGCGAAGAACCGCTCGATGGAGCCGAACAGGGCCCGGTGGATCATGACCGGGCGCTGCTTGGAGCCGTCCGGCGAGGTGTACTCCAGCTCGAACCGCTCCGGCAGGTTGAAGTCCAGCTGGATCGTCGACATCTGCCAGGTCCGGCCGATCGCGTCCTTGGTCTGGACGGAGATCTTCGGTCCGTAGAAGGCGGCGCCGCCCGGGTCGGGCACGAGCGGGAGGCCCTGCTTCTCCGCCACCTGCCGCAGCGTCTCCGTGGCCTCGTCCCAGGCCTCGTCCGAGCCGACGAACTTCTCCGGGTCCTTGGTGGACAGCTCCAGGTAGAAGTCGGTCAGGCCGTAGTCGCGCAGCAGGCCGAGGACGAAGGTGAGCGTCTTGTCGAGCTCCTCCGACATCTGCTCACGGGTGCAGTAGATGTGCGCGTCGTCCTGCGTGAAGCCACGCGCACGAGTGAGGCCGTGCACGACGCCCGACTTCTCGTACCGGTACACGGTCCCGAACTCGAAGAGCCGCAGCGGCAGTTCGCGGTAGGAGCGGCCGCGCGCGTCGAAGATCAGGTTGTGCATCGGGCAGTTCATGGGCTTGAGGTAGTAGTCCACGCCCTCGTCGAGCTGCATGGGCGGGTACATGCCGTCGGCGTACCAGTCCAGGTGGCCCGACTGCTCGAAGAGCTTCCCCTTCGTCGCGTGCGGGGTGTAGACGAACTCGTAGCCCTCCTCCTCGTGACGGCGGCGCGAGTAGTCCTCCATCACCCGGCGGATGATGCCGCCCTTGGGGTGGAAGACGGCGAGGCCGGAGCCGATCTGCTCGGGGATGGAGAACAGGTCGAGCTCGCTGCCCAGCTTGCGGTGGTCGCGCTTCTCGGCCTCGGCGAGGAAGTCGAGGTGCGCCTTCAGCTCGTCCTTGGTCGGCCACGCGGTGCCGTAGATGCGCTGGAGCATCGGGTTCTTCTCGCTGCCGCGCCAGTAGGCGGCCGCGTTGCGCATCAGCTTGAACGCGGGGATCGCACGGGTCGACGGCAGGTGGGGACCGCGGCACAGGTCCTTCCAGCACAGATCGCCGGTCTTGGCGTCGAGGTTGTCGTAGATCGTCAGCTCGCCGGAGCCGACCTCGACGTCCGCGCCGTCATCGGAGGACGCGGAGCCCTTGAGGCCGATCAGCTCCAGCTTGTACGGCTCGTTCGACAGCTCCTCACGGGCTGCCTCGTCGGTCACCACACGACGGCTGAAACGCTGACCGCGCTTCTGGATCTCCTGCATCTTCTTCTCGATGGCCTTGAGATCCTCGGGCGTGAACGGCTTCTCGACGTCGAAGTCGTAGTAGAAGCCGTCCTTGACCGGCGGACCGATGCCCAGCTTGGCCTCGGGGAAGAGCTCCTGCACGGCCTGCGCCATCACGTGCGCGGTGGAGTGGCGCAGGATGTTGAGACCGTCCTCGGAGGAGATCTCGACGCCCTCGACCTCCTCGCCCTCGGACAGGACGTACGCGAGGTCCCTGAGCTCGCCTCCCACGCGCGCGGCGACGATCGAGCGTTCGCCGGCGAAGAGCTCGGCGGCCGTAGTGCCCGTCGTCACCACGCGCTCTTCCCGCTCGGAATCGCGATGGATGATCACACGGACGTCTGACACCGGTCTCTCCTGACTGAAGGTGGGTGCGGCGCCATACCGGGAGCGCGCGCAATAGGGGATCGTACCGACCCGGCACCCACCAGCGCGAAATCAGTCCCCTGCGCGGGACTCCTCGAAGGGCTCCTCGCCCGACCCTTCGCAGGCCTCCTCGAAGAAGTCGAGATTCTCCTGGAGGGACTTCATCAGCCGGTCCCGCTCGGCCTCGTCCACCTGCACGGGCACCACGCCCGTGGCCCCGGTGAGCCGGCGGAAGCCGCCGCGGCTCTCCAGCCTGCCGTGCACCCGGACCGGGAGTCCGACGAGGTGGGCGTGCCCGGCGATCCGGTACGCCTCCTCGTCCAGGGTCAGCCGGACGTGCGGTATCTCGGCGCCGGCTATCACCCGCAGCCGTACCGATCCGTCGCCGCGCGGCCCCGACCTGCGCATCCGCTCCACCGTGCCGGTGATCCGCACCGCGACGGAGGGCTCCTCGCGCAAGAAGCGGGCCCCGGCCTCGCGCAGCACGGACAGGTCGCCCGGCGAGAACTCCACGGCCTCGGCGGAGGCCGCGCATCCGTCGGGGACCCCGGCCGCGGGCGCCCACTCGACGGCGATGCGCGCGCCCTCGGTACCGCGTACGAGGGCGATCAGCGCCTCGGTGAGTTCACGGCTGACGCCTGCCTCCACGGCGCCGTCGAAGGCGTCCATGCCCCCGGTGGCCCGCCGGTAGTCGATGGCCTCGCGGGTGGCGTGGAGCGCCTGGTGGAGCCGGACGGCGAGGGGGCGGCCGGTGCCGACGGGCACGAAGGCGGTGAGCCGGCGGCCACCGGCGGCGGAGCCGACCAGGACGTTTTCCAGGGACACGGCTGCCGTACGGCGATAACGGGCGCCGTAGTAGCCGGCACGCGCGCGCGTGGCGAGGGCGCCGGCGAGCAGGGTCTGGCGGGCGGCGGCGCGCAGTTGCTCCTCGACGGTCCAGGGCGTGGTGTCGGCGGGGCCGGTCGGGACATCCCGCCACCAGCGGATCTCGTCGCTGGGCACGGCGAGGCCGACGAGCACCTCGCGCGCGGAGGGCGTGCCGCTGCGGGACAGGGCGACGAGGGCCTCGCCGAGGAGGTCCTCGCTGTCGGGGAAGGCGCGGCTCTCGGGCACGAGCAGGCTCGTTCCGCCGCCGCCCGGTCCTGGTGGCGTCCAGCGGCCGTAGCGTCCGGGGGCGCCGCCGCGTCGCTGCCAGCCGTGGCGGCGCAGCAGGGCGCTCAGGACGGCCGGGTCGACCTCGGCAGGCGTCGGTGAACGGTCCCAGTGGGCCTCCGGGTGGGGGCGTACCACACGCAGTGGCTCCTGGAGCGGGCGGTGGGTCATGGTCTGCCTCCCGTCCCGACGCGCGTCATGATCTCGCACAGCGCCCGGTCGTCGAAGATGCGGTTGGTGGGGATCCGCACGGTGGTCCGGTTCCGGCCGGTGATGGGGTGGCCGGCGAGGTTGACCCAGTAGCAGCAGTGTCTGAGGTCCAGTCGGTCGTGGCCGGCGCGCAGCCAGTCGTCCTGGGCTCGCGGCACGAGCATCACCACCAGGATCTTGTGGACCGACACCGGGGTGCGGGCGAGTTTGCGCAGGTGGTCGTTGTCGAGCGTGAAGGAGAAGGAGCGGCCGGGAGGGTTGGGCGCGACCTGGTAGGTGCATTTGAGCTGCACCTTGATGGTGACCTCGTCGTCGACGGTGTGTCCGGGCGAGCCGTGGCTGACGTGCCAGTCGATGCCGTTGTCCGGAAAGGGCTGCGACAACGAGCAGCCGGCCGCCGCCGCGACGGCGTGCAGATAGCCCACCTGCAGTGTCTCCATGCAGGCGGTGGTGGCGAGTGTCCCGCGAAGGGGGCCCGTGCGTTCGGGCAACAGCCCGCCCCGCTCGGGCTGCGCTATCGCCATGACCAACAGCCTTCCAAGCCAAGTTACATGCCCTCACAAGGGCCCCATGAATCCCACACCGGGCCGCTGAACTGCAAAGACCCGCACTCCTGTTGTGTCCTTCCGGCGTACGTCGCAAACAGCCCGGGTATCACCAAACGGGGCAGAAGACGGTGCGTCAGCTGCCGTGGGTGAACAAGGGGTTGAGTAGATATGACGTGCTGGTACGAAGGGCCCCTGGCCGCTTTCGACACCGAGACCACCGGCGTGGACGTCGAGACCGACCGGATCGTGTCGGCCGCCGTCGTCGTCCAGGACGCGGCGGGCACCCGGCCACGGGTGAGCCGGTGGCTGGTCAACCCGGGCGTGCCGGTGCCCGCCGGGGCGACGGAGGTGCACGGCCTGACGGAGGAACACCTCCAGCTCAACGGCCGCTGGCCGGCGCCGGTGATGTTCGAGATAGCCGAGACGCTGGCGGAGCAGGCGGCCGCGGGCCGTCCGCTGGTGGTGATGAACGCGCCGTTCGATCTGACGATCCTGGACCGGGAGTTGCGCCGCCACCGCGCCTCGTCGCTGGACCGTTGGCTGGATTCCTCGCCGCTGCTGGTGCTGGATCCGCGGGTCCTCGACAAGCACCTGGACCGCTACCGCAAGGGCCGCCGCACCCTCACCGACCTGTGCGAGCACTACGGTGTCGCTCTGGACGGCGCGCACGACGCGGCGGCCGACGCACAGGCCGCGCTGGATGTCGTACGGGCGGTCGGGCGCCGTTTCGCCGCCCGTCTGGAGCGGCTGGAACCGCCGGAGCTGCACAACCTGCAGGCGGTGTGGCACGCGGCCCAGGCGCGGGGCCTGCAGGCCTGGTTCGCGCGCAGCGGTTCGGAGGAATCGGTGGATCCGGCGTGGCCGCTGCGCCCCGATCTGCCGGCGGCGGCGTGACCGGGCATGAAGAAAGCCGGCCCGTCTGAGACGGACCGGCTTTTCCCGGTGGGCGATACTGGGTTCGAACCAGTGACCTCTTCGGTGTGAACGAAGCGCTCTCCCACTGAGCTAATCGCCCGGGAACGCACTGAACAATACAGGTCCCCGCGGGTCTCCTTCAAACCGTTCCTGAAGACTGAGCAGGAGTGAGCCCATCAGCCGCACGCCCCAAACGGTCTTGGGCGCTCCCCCACTGCCTTAAGGGCGTGGGGGGTACCCCCAGGTCCGCGGCTTACTCGACCCCGGGGCGGCGACACGCATCCTGTGCGTGGTCCGATCCCGGAAGGCCCCCGCGGCCGGAGGCCGCTGACGGACGCCGCCCGGCGCGACCTGGCCAGGTAGGTACGGCCAGGGGCGACGGGGAGGCCCCGGACCATTTCTCTGGTGAAGCGGGGGCCCCGCACGCTGGCGCCGTGTCCGGCGACCCAGATCGCAGGATCACGTTGGCCCGATCGGCCCAGGGCACCGCAAGCTCGCGAGCGGACCATCACACGATCGAGCCAACTCGACCCCGTGCACACTTACCGGCGAGCAGCTTCAACCCCTTCCAAGTAGGCGGCCAGCCCCCGCCGCCCGGCGCGCATCATCACCCGGTGGTTGGCCAGGAAGACCGGCCGTCCGGGCACGGCGAAGCGCCGGAGCAGCGGCTTGCGCACCTCGGTGAACTGGTCGTAGCGGGCGAGGCTGCCGTCGCCGTCCGCGGTGATCGTCCAGCGCGCCCAGCCGTCGAGGTCTCCGTTCATCGCGATCTCCAGCACCCCGGCCGCCGGGTCGCGCCGCACCTCGCGCGCGGTGAAGACGAGGTCGTACGGCAGCACGGCGCGGATCGTGATCACGCCGGTGGTGTCGTCGAGCCGTCGCACCTCGCGCACCTGGGGCCACCAGCG
The DNA here is from genome assembly GCF_044766405.1 of Streptomyces sp. NPDC102270. NCBI lineage: Bacteria > Bacillati > Actinomycetota > Actinomycetes > Kitasatosporales > Streptomycetaceae > Streptomyces > Streptomyces sp. NPDC102270. Next base: position 121,006 of record NZ_JBIWLX010000007.1, read on the forward strand.
GGGATAGTCCTCGGCGCGTTCCAGTGCGTCGTAGACGACGGCGGGCTTCGCGGGCAGGGACCACAGGCTGCGGAAGCGGTATCGGGTCCAGTCCATGGGGAGAGTCTGACATCGGATCCGAGTACGCTCTGAGTACCCGTACTCATGTCGCGCCGCGTGACCCAGCCCACACTTCAGGGCATGACGCACACCCCGCCCCCGGCCGAGGAGCTACGGCTCCTCGACGCCGAGCTGTGGCAACTGGACGCCCGCCGAGCCCAGTTGCTGGCCCGACGCGCCTGGCTGGTCACCGCGCTCCAGCAGAACTGGCAGCCGAAGTGGCAACCGCCGCAGCCGACCGCACCGACGCCCGCCGCATCTCCTCGTCCCGAGGCGAGCGCACCGAGCGTGCAGAACGTGCTCCTGGTGCTCGGCGGTGTCCTGCTCACCGTGGCGGCGATGGTGTTCACGCTGGTCAGCTGGGGTCACCTGGGGATCACCGGCCGGGCCCTGGTGCTCGGCGCGGTCACGGTGGCCGCGCTCTCCGCGCCGCTCCCGCTGCTGAAGCGCGGGCTGCGCTCGACGGCCGAGTCGGTGGCGGGCCTGGGGCTGGCACTGACGGTCCTGGACGCGGTCGCGCTGCACGGGGCCGTGTTCCCGGAGACCCCGGGGGCGCCGTACACGGCGGTCGTCTCGGCCCTGCTGGCGGGACTCTGGTCGGCGTACGGCCTCCTGCCACCCGTGTCCGCGCTGCGCCTGCCCCTCCCCGCCGCCCTGGTCGCGGCCCAACTCCCGCTGTTCTTCTGGGCGATCGCGGCCGACGCGGGCTCGTACGGGCTCACGGCCGCGCTCCTGGTGACGGCCGGGTTCGACACGCTCATGGCACTCCGGACGGCGTCCAGGTCCTTGCGCGTGGTCGCCGCGATCGGTGCGTACGGGGCGGGCGGCCTGGGCGTACTGGCCGCCGGCTGGCTGTCCTGGACAGCCTCCGGCCCGAGCGCCGCCGCCCGTGCGGCGGCGCTCCTTCTCCTCGCGAGCGCGATCGCGCTGGCCGCCGCGTGGCAGGGCGGTCGTAGGGCGGCGCGGGCGAACGGGCAGGCGCTCGGGCTCGCCCTGATTTCCGGACTCCTCGTGGTGGTCGCGCTCGGCGGCACGGCACGGTCCCTGCTGCCCGAGCTGTGGACCGCCCCGGCCCATCTGGCCTTCGGTATCGCCCTGTTGGCGGCACTCCGACTCGACCGGCTGCCGGAGACGGTGCGACGGGGTCTGGCCTGGGCCTCCGGGGCCGTACAGGCGCTGGCCCTGCTGTGGGCCCTGCCCGTCGTCGGTGTCGTCGTGCTGGGCCCGCTCGCCTGGGCCTCGCGGGCGTGGACCGGTGCGCCGTCGGACGCCCGCACGGCGGTGACCGTGGACGTGGCCTGGCCGCCCCACGCGGAGGCGGTGCCGGTGGTCATGGCAGCGGTCGCGGCCGTGCTCGCCCTGGCGGTACGGGACACGGCTTGGCGCCCCAGGGCCACGGCAGGCGCACTGGGCCTGGCCTGGGCCACGGCACTCACCCTCCCCGCCGTGCTCGAACTCCCCTACTTCGCAGGCCTGTTGATCCAGGGCGCCGCGACCGCCGGGGCCCTGGCGGCTGCGATGTTCCTGAGGCAGCACGTCACGCCCCTCGTCCTCGCGCTGGTCACTTCCGCGAGCCTGGCCTTCCTGGCCCTCGCCTCCCAGACCGCGACCCTGGTCGTGCTCTCCGGACTGATCGCCCTCTTCACGGCAGCCTCCTGGCGTCTCGCCCCCTTCACGGCCCCGGCCGCCCTCGTCCACGGTGCCGCACTCGGCGTCGCGACCGGCGCCGCCGCCAACTGGTCGCCGCCACACACCGCCCTGCTGGTCCTGGTGGTCCCCGCGGCCGCGGCTCTGCTCGCCGGGCGACTCGGCGACCCGAGGGCCACCGTGCCGGTGGAGGCGGCCGGAGCGGCGGCCGGGCTGCTCGCCGTCGCGCTGGCAGCCACCGACCTGCCCCTGCTCGCCACGGTCCTGGCCCTGTGCGGAGTGATCACCGCGGGCACGGCGATCCGTACGGACCGCCGCCCGGTCGGCTACGCGGCCGTCGCCCTGTTCCTCGCGGCCGCCTGGGTCCGCCTGGCGGCCTGGGAGGTGGACACCCCGGAGGCCTACACGCTCCCGGTCACGATCCCCGCCCTGCTGGTCGGCGCCCTGCGCTACCGCCGCGACCCGCGGACCTCGTCCTGGACGGCGTACGCCCCCGGCCTGGCCGCCACTCTCGTGCCGAGCCTCTTCGCGGCCTGGGCCGACCCCCACTGGACGCGCCCCCTGCTGCTCGGCCTGGCGGCCCTGGTGGTCACCCTGGCGGGCGCCCGTCACCACCTCCAGGCCCCGCTCCTGCTGGGCGGTGCGGTACTGCTCCTGGACGCCCTGCACGAACTGGCCCCGTACCTCGTCCAGGTGACCGACGCACTCCCCCGCTGGGTGCCCCCGGCCCTGGTCGGCCTGCTCCTGCTCGCACTGGGCGCCACCTACGAACACCGCCTCAGGGATGCCAGAAGGATGCGCCACTTCTTGACCAACCTGCACTGAACACACCCAGGAGCGCGGGGCCGCATTGGATATGCGGCCCCGCCGCGCGGGCGCGACCAGCCACGACGGACGCGCAGTTCCCCACGACACAAGCGCTACGGCATCTTGTCCCCGAGAAGCGCCAGGTTCTCGATGGCGGCCAAGCCATACAGCGCGGTGTCATTGGTCGCCACCCAGGCCGCCTCGCTGCCCGCCACCAAGGACACCGGCCCGGTCAACGCCTCCGTCTTCCAGGGCGCCGACTCCTTGTACCCGTCGGAGTTGTAGAACTTGTCCCACGCGCGAGCGGCCAGCTTCGCGTCCCCGGTCTTCACGGCGGCGTACGCGTCCAGCCGCGAGTGTCCCTGGAACAGCAGCAGCGATCCGAAGTTGGAGCCGTACCGCGCCGCCTGCTCGGCCTTGGTCGCGTTGAAGTAGCGGCAGTAGTCGAAGTACGCCTCGTTGAACTTCGGCATGTCGACGAGGTCGATGAGCTCGGCGCACAGCTCGTTGAGGCCGAACACGGCGGACAGGTGCGAGACCCCGACGACCGGGGTGGAGGCCACCGCGAACTTGCCGGTGTCGAGGTCGTAGAGCCCGCTGCCCTGCACGAACCCGTTGGGCTGGGCGGCGATGCCCTCCATCGTGGACAGCACGCGCGCCTTGGCCTTCTCCCACTTCGGCCCCTTGCGCTCCCACTCGGTCAGCCAGGCCGAGACCAGCCCGCTCCAGTCGGTGCCGAAGCCGACCGACAGGGCATGCCGGTCGGGCGTGTAGGGGTCGGTGCGGACCTTGCGCAGCGGGTCGAGCACGAGGAACGTCTCGTCGGAGTCGACGTTGGCGTGCATGAGGTCGCCGACGCGCTCGTCCGCGGTGAGGAAGTAGTAGTAGCGGCGGTACGTCGTGTTGGCGATGCGCTGTTGCTTGGCGCTGTCGGCGTAGTGCTGCACACCGTGCCGGGTGCCGAGTCCGGCCCACTGGCCCAGGTGGTACACGTCCACTTCACCGGTGTGCCGGGTCATGGCCTCGGCGAACCGGAAGATGTCCGCGCGACCCGACCTGATGTACGCGAACCAGAGCCAGAGGTCCGGCGACAGTTCGGAGTTGTCCCAGGCGTAGCCGCCGATGTCGTACCGCCACTGGTGCCTGACGGTGTCGTAGGTGTGCATGATGTCGCCGTAGTCCCAGAAGCCGTACCAACGGCGCTGCTCCACCTGGCCCTTGTAGTAGGTGAAGAGGAAGTCGAGGTGGTCCTCGATCTTCGCCTTGGCGGGCGTGGACCGGTCGGGCTCGGAGTAGAGGCCCGGCCCGAAGACCTTCGCCTTGATGAGCTGCTTGGGCGGGGCGGCGAGCTGCGGCAACACCTGTACGGCTTCGACCTGTTGGGCCAGGGCCTCCGGGGACGGCGTCGACTCGTTGGCCCAGAACAGCAGTTCCGAGGTGCGGGCGATGCCGTAGGGCGTGCCGAACTCCGGCTCGTAGTCCTCGTAGGTGATGTTGAGGCCCTCGAGCTGCTCGGCGAAGGTGTCCTGGCCCATGCCGTCGTGGTAGAAGCGCAGGTCCATGGGCTGGGCCTCGGGCGACCAGAGCCAGAGGGTGACCTCGGCCTCGTCGGTCTGGGCGTCGCGGATGTCGAGCTGCGAGGGGTGCCGCTCCCAGAAGTCCCTGAGGCCGAAGGAGAATCCGCCGCTCGCGCCACCGACGTAACCGAACCCGGAGGCCCGCCTGCCGCCGCCGGCGCCGATCCAGCCGTGCCCCTTCTTCGTGCGCTTGCGCACGGTGAAGCCGTCGGCGGAGAGCTGGGAGAGGGTGTAGTCGCCCCACTCGGGGATGTACTGGAGCCGCGTGGTGACCCGCTGGTCCCAGGTGGCGGGGTCGGGCAGCTTCTTGCCGGCGTACTGCGCCTCCTGCACGGCGATGCCGGGGTCGCGGCGCAGCCCGGTGATGCCCTTGACGGCCTCGCGCAGCAGACCGGTGCCCTCGCCGCCGATGCGGATGTGGCGGTCGTAGGACTGGTCGCGCATCGGCACGGTGAAGCGGACGCCGAGGCCGCGGATGAAGTCGCCGCTCGCCTTGCCGGGCTCCTGGGTGCCGTCGTAGGTGATGGTGTGCACCATGCGGAAGGAGTCGGCGCCCGCATAGAAGTAGAGGCGGATGGAGAACGGCAGCCAGCTCCGGCTGCCCTTGCGGTGCTTGCCGTCGATCTTGACGACCGCGCGGACCGGCCCCGACTGCTCGACGGTGACCTCGGAGATGGCCCCTTCGAAGCGCTCGGTCTTGACCGTGCCCTGGTCCTCGTCCTCGATCTCGGGCTGGCGGATCAGCACGAGCCGCCCGTTCTTGGCGATCTCCGTCGACCCGCGGGTGACGGACTTGATGAGGGTGGCGCCGGACTTCCCGATCTTCGCGGTGATGACACCGGTGGAGACGGTGATCGTGCCGCCGCTCTTGTCGACGGTGACCTTCTTGTCGGGTGCGGCGGCGTCACCGGCGCTCAGCGACAGCTTGCCGTTGCCGGAGCTGACGGCGTGGGCGGTCCACTTGAGCGAGCCGTCGGGCCAGTAGGCGATCGGCCAGGACTGCACCGGCACGGCCTTGCCGTCGGCGTCCTGGACCGCGAACTTCTGGCCCTCCCGGTAGACGCCCCTGGGCCAGGGGACACCGACGGTGGAGCCGGGTGCGGCACCGAGACCGCCGTCCTCCAGCCAGTCCAGGGTCACGGGAGAGTCGTCGGCCTCGGCGGCTCTGGGCGCGGCCTGCGCGGCCTTGGTCCCTAGCGCCCAGCTGAACTGCGCGGCGGCACCGGCGACGGCGGCTGCTTTGAGGATGGACCTGCGGGGGATGGGGGACATGACCGTTCCTTTCCATGGACAGGCTGGTCAGGGGCATGACAGAGAGAGGTACGACGCCGAGAGCGCCGACCTGGTGACGAGGGCGCCGCCCGTCAGCGGCGCCGGTAGCGCTCCTCCACGGCGACGGCCGCCGCCGCGACGGCCCCGAGGACCGGGACCGCCAGCGGCGCGAGGAACCCCGCGGACAGGGCCACGACGGCCAGGCCGGCGACGATCAGGAAGGACCCGGCGGGGTCGCGCAGGGTCCGGCGTACGGCCTCCGCGAGCAGCGCCCGCCAGGAGGCGCCCGGTGTCCAGACCGCCGCCGCGCGCAGCCCGGCCACCGCGAGGCCGATCAGCGCGAACAGTCCGACGGCCCCGACCAGCGGGCCGCCGGGGATCCCGGCCCGCGCGGCCTGGACGTCCACCCAGACCGCGGCTGCCGCGACCCACCCCGCGATCCCGACGAGCCACCCGCGGCGCACGGCCGTACGGAAGTCCGCGACGAACTCCCGCCAGCCGCCGCCCTCGTGGCCCGTGCGCCGCCGCAGGTGCCGGGCGCCGGCGGCGAAGGCCGCGGGGTAGGTGACGAGACCGAGACAGGCCACCGCGATCCACACGCCGGTGAGCAGGGACTCGGCGAAGAGCGCGAAGCGCTCGCCGCCGAAGACGGACGCCCTGCGGGCCTTCACACGTGCTTGCGCCATGCTGACCGCCTCACTTCAGTCCGGACGTCGCCATGCCGTCGATGAGGTAGCGCTGGAAGGCCATGAAGAAGGCGATGACCGGCACCAGCGCCACCAGCGACATCGCGATCATGCTCCCGTAGTTGGAGATGCCCTCCTGGTCGCGGAACATCATCAGGCCGAGCGAGACGGTGTACTTGTCAGGGGTGTTGAGGTAGATCAACGGGCCCATGAAGTCGTTCCACGCGTTGATGAAGGTGAAGATCGCGCTGGTGATGAGGGCCGGGCGGCACAGCGGCAGCACGATCGACCAGTAGGTCCTGAAGTGCCCGCAGCCGTCGAGCTTGGCGGCCTCGTCCAGCTCCCGCGGCAGCCCGCGCATGAACTGCACCATCAGGAAGACGAAGAACGCCTCCGTCGCCAGGAACTTGCCGGCCACGAGCGGCACCAGGGTGTCGGTGAGCTCCAGCTTGCGGAACATCACGTACTGCGGGATGAGCAGCACGTGGTACGGCAGCAGCAGGGTGCCGATCATCAGCGTGAACAGCAGGTTCCGCCCGGCGAAGCGGATCTTGGCGAAGGCGTACGCGGTCAGCGAGCTGGACAGCACGACACCGACGACGGCGAGTCCCGCGTACATCAGGGAGTTCGTGAAGAACGTGCCGATGGAGATGCCGGAGATGCCGTCGGCGAGCCCGGAGAAGTTCGCCCAGACCGGCTTGGCGGGCAGCAGGTCGATGCTGGCGATGATGTCCTTGCTCGGCTTGAACGAGGCCCCGAGGACCCAGATCACCGGGTACAGGACGACCGCGAGGACGGCGAGCGCGCCCACGTGCCAGGCGAGGGAACCGGTGCGCCGCCGCTCGTTGGCGGTGCGCGCCGCGGGGGTGCTGACAGTGGTCACTTGGCGGCCTCCTCGTAGTGCACCCACTTCTTCTGCGACCAGAACAGGACCGCCGTGACGAGCGCCACCGCGACCACCAGCGACCAGGCCATCGCGGAGGCGAAGCCCATCTGGGCCTCCTTGAAGCCCTTCTGGTAGAGGTAACAGGTGTAGACGAGGGTGGCGTCGGCCGGCCCGCACTGGGTGTTGGAGACCACGTACGCGGACCCGAACACCTGGAACGCGTGGATGGACTCCAGCAGCACGTTGAAGAACAGCACCGGGGAGATCATCGGCAGCGTGATGTTCCAGAACCGCCGCAGGGGACCGGCCCCGTCCATCTCGGCGGCCTCGTACAGCTCCTGCGGAACCTGCTTGAGACCGGCGAGGAAGATGACCATCGGCGCGCCGAACTGCCAGATGCTCAACGCGACCAGCGCGTAGAGGACGTAGTCCGGGTTGCCGATCCAGCCGCCCACGTTCAGCCCGAAGACCTTCTGCGTGCGGTCCACGATCGCGTCGTCGGAGAACAGCGCCCGCCACACGAAGCCGACGGAGACGCTGGCGCCGATGAGCGAGGGCATGTAGAACGCGGCCCGGTACATCCCCTGCCCGCGCCGCTTCTGCGCGAGCAGCAGCGCGACACCGAGCGCGAGCAGCAGCTTCAGCGGTGTGGCCACGACGACGTACTTCAGGGTGACCTCGACCGACTTCTGCCAGCGCGGGTCCTGGAACATGGTCGTGAAGTTGTCGAAGCCCACCCACTCGGGCGGCGTGAACAGGTTGTAGCGGGTGAACGCGTAGTACAGCGACGCGATCATCGGCCCCGCCGTGAGCACCAGGAATCCCGCGATCCACGGCGACATGAAGAGATAGCCGGCGATGTTCTCGCGGCGCCGCCCGCGCCGCCCGGCGGCGGGAGCGGCGGGCCGCTTCTTCGCCGGGCGCACGGGCGCTTCCTTGACGAGCGTCATGGTGGTACGTCCCCTCAGCCCGCGAACGCGGCCTTGGCCTCGCTGAACAGCGCCTTGGCGGCGTCGGCCGGCTTGGTCTTGCCCTGGGAGACCTCGCCGCCGATCCGCAGGAACGCCGCCTCGATGACGTCGGCGCCGGACGGGTGCGGGGTGATCTTCCCGAGCACGCCTGCCTTGGCGACCTCTTCCTCGTACGCCTTGACGCCCTTGTTCTGGGCGTCGGTGGGCGTGAACGCGTCGTACTGCTCGGTCGTGGAGAGGATGCCGCGGTCGTAGCCCATGATCTTGCCGACCTCGGGGTCGTGGACCATGAAGGAGATGAACTGGGCGGCTTCCTTGGGGTGCTTGGTCCCGGAGAAGGCGCTGAGCATCAGCGAACCGAGGTACTGGCCGGTGTGCTTGCCGTCCGTGGTGGGAATCGGCGCGAGCCCGTAGTCCGACTCGCCCTCGCCCTCGTAGCGGATGGAGAAGTTGTCCCAGGTGAACTCGGCCGCGGCGAGCCCGGCCGACAGACCCGACTTGGGCTGGACCTGCTCGATCTTCTTGGGGTCGGCGACGAGCCCGGACTTCACGCGCTTGTACGCGTCCGTCCACCACTGCGTCAGATCGTCCTCGGTGAAACCGAGATCGGAGTCGGTGAAGAACGCCTTGCCGTTCTGACGCAGATACAGGTCGTACAGGTACATGATGGCGTGGTAACCGGTGTCACCGGCGATCTTCAGCTTGTCCTGGATCGTCTGGAGCGCGGCGAAGTACTCGTCCCAGGTCCAGCCGAACTTCGGCTCCACGCCCGCTTTCTTGAAGGCCTTGAGGTCGATGACGAGCGCCATGGTGTTGGCGCCGACGGGTATGCCGATCTGCTTGCCGTCGACCTGACCGTTCGCCAGAACGCCGTTGCGGAAGTTGTCCAGGCTCAGATTCCCGGAGTCCGCCTGCGACTTGAGATCGAGCAGAACACCGCGCTTGTCGTACTTCCGCAGGAAGCCGATCGCATTCTGGAATACGTCCGGCGGATTCCCACCGGAGGCCTGGGTCTGGAACTTCTCCCAGAACGCCTGATAGTCGGTGAATTCAGGCTTGATCTTGATCTTCGGATACTTCTTCTCGAAGAGCGCGATCGTCTTCTTGATGGCGATGGTGCGCGGCTCGCCACCCCACCACGCGTAACGGAGTGTGACCGTCCCGTCTCCGGAGCTGCCGCTGTCGCCACCGCATCCCGTCGTCGCGGCCAGTCCCAGCGTCGCCGCTGTCGCCCCCGCCGCCTTCAGGATCGTTCGCCTCTCAACATTCCTGCTGGTTCCCACAGTCGGTCCCCTCCCCGCAGCGTCGCCGCACGCATGAATCGTTTCAAGTAAGCGCTTGCTGGCACAAGCTACGGAGGCCCCGGAGGCGCGTCAATGATTCGGACAGGAATTTATTGTGAGTGCGGTGAGAGACAGGAGCGCCTCCAACCACCGAGAGGCACCGGGGAACTGACGATGCCCCAGGTGAGAGACGGGAGACCGGCCGATCGAACACCACGCAGGCCGTCCTACGACCTCGACGGGCGGCCGAAAAAGGGCGGGCGTCGGCACGGGCCTCCGTGGACCGTCACGCGAAGCGGAGCCGGCAGCCCCCGGCCTTCGGATCGGTGTGCGCACACGCCGACGGCCCGTCCGCGATCTCGCAGACGGGCCGTCGGTCCGGGTGGGCGATACTGGGTTCGAACCAGTGACCTCTTCGGTGTGAACGAAGCGCTCTCCCACTGAGCTAATCGCCCGGACGCAGGAAGAACATTACCCCATGTCAGGGGGTGCCTGTGACCAGCGGTGACAGCCCGGGCACCCCCTCGCGGCTCACTGGTCCTTGATGTTCCAGGGCATCTCGAAGCCGAACTTCCAGAGGTAGACACCGAGGACCGCGGCGATGATCACCAGACCGACCGAGGTCAGGATGATGTTGCGGCGGCGCACCTTGGGATCGAGGGCGCGCTGGGCCGCCTCGGTCACCTTGCGTTTGGTCCAGCGGAGCACGAGCTGGGCCCAGACGAACTCGGTCGCCCAGATCGCCATACCGCCGAAGATCACGACCCAGCCGGGTCCCGGCAGCGGCAGCATGATGATGCCGGCCACCACGACCGCCAGGCCGATGACGAAGACCAGGACCTGCCAGCTCAGGTGCAGCAGCCGCCGCGACTTGATGAATTCCGGCGCCTTGGAGCCGAGCCCCTGCTCGTCGTGCACCTTGTCCGACTTCTCGCCGCTCTGCTCATCACGCGCCACGGCGGCCTCGCGCGGCTCGTCACTCCCCGTATTCATACAGCCGAACCCTACCGGAGAGAAACCGGTCACCGGAATGGTCGTACCTCCCCAAGAGGTCCTCGGCCGGAAGAGTTACGTAAAGGCACGCAAAACACTCAGAGGGGTTTACAACGGCACCGTAGGTGGCATGTCGATTTCGCCGACGTGCGAATCCCCGAGCGCACACTGAGCGAAAGGCCCTGGCGCTTATGAACACCACGGTCAGCTGCGAGCTGCACCTGCGCCTCGTTGTGTCGAGCGAGTCCTCCCTGCCTGTCCCCGCAGGCCTGCGGTACGACACGGCCGACCCCTACGCCGTGCACGCCACCTTCCACACCGGAGCCGAGGAGACCGTCGAGTGGGTGTTCGCCCGCGACCTCCTCGCGGAGGGCCTCCACCGGCCCACCGGGACCGGCGACGTCCGAGTCTGGCCGTCGCGCAGTCACGGTCAGGGCGTCGTCTGCATCGCCCTGAGCTCCCCTGAGGGCGAGGCACTGCTCGAGGCCCCGGCGCGGGCCCTGGAGTCGTTCCTGAAGCGGACGGACGCCGCCGTGCCCCCGGGCACGGAGCACCGCCACTTCGATCTGGATCAGGAGCTCTCGCACATCCTGGCGGAAAGCTAGGGCGAGGCCCCACAGAGCCGCCCGGCGCCGTCCACTCGGGGAGACGGCTCGGGCAGGTACAACTGCATAAGGAACGACAGGCGGGGGGGGGGGGGGGGGGGGGGCGGCCCCCCCCCCCCCGGGGGGGGGGGCCCCCCCCCCCCCCCCCCCCCCCCCCCCCCCCCCCACCGCCGCCCCGGGGCGCCCCCCCCCCCCCGCGGCCGCGGGGCGGGGGGGGGGGGGGGGGGGGCCGCCCCCCCCCCCCCCCCCGCCCGGGGGGGGGGGGGGGGCCCCCCCCCCCCCCCCCCCCGCGCGCCTGTCGTGCTGCCCGCCACCGAGCCCCGGCGAGCCACTACCATCGGCCAGCATCGGCGGGCGTTCGCCCGACCCCCAGGCCAGGGAGCGAATCGTGCTGATCACCCACGACACCCGGTGCGCCCTCGACACCGTGGTCGATCTGGTGAACACCGCACCGGAGGACGACGCGTCGCCGGACGCGCTGCCGGATGTGGGGGCGCTCGAGGATTTCGTACGAAACCACGAGATCAGTGGGGTCGGGGTGCTCTCGGAGTTCGACCTGTCGGCCGTGCGCAAGATCCGCGGGCGGTTCGCCTCGGTCTTCGCCGCCCCGGACGCCCGGGCCGCCGCCGCCCTGATCAACGAACTGGTCGCCGCCGCGGGCACCACTCCCCAGCTCACGGACCACGACGGCTACGAGTGGCATGTGCACTACTTCGCGCCGGGCGCCTCCGTCGCCGACCACCTGGCGGCCGACTGCGGGATGGCGCTGGCGTTCTTCGTGGTGGCCGGGGAGCAGGAGCGGCTGAGGCGCTGCGAGGCCCCCGACTGCCGGCGGGCCTTCGTCGATCTGTCCCGCAACCGCTCGCGGCGCTACTGCGACAGCCGGACCTGCGGAAACCGTCTGCATGTGGCCGCCTACCGGGCGCGGCGCAAGGAGGCCGCGGGCTGAGGTCCGGACGGGGACAGGAGACCGGGCGGGGACGGAGTCCGGGCGGGGTGTCGACGTGGGCCCCGGCGGGTGACGCCGGGGACCCACGGGTACGGCTCAGAGCAGCAGCAGGTCGTGCAGCGCAGCCATGAGCAGAAGAGACCCGATCACCGCAAGGAAGATCATCAGCGGTGGCTGGGAAAGGGCGAAGAGGCATCCACGCGGCTCGTCCTGCGGCGGCGCGGTATCGCTCTGTTTCGTGTCCAGCATCTCGCGGCGATGATGGCGCAGTCCTCGACCCCGCCGCGATCAACACGCCCGAAATGGGCGGGAGTTCGCCGGATTCCGTGATGTCCGTTTCGGGTCGTGATCACTTACGGACCGACGCCGATCCGTCTACGAACGTTTCAGTTCACCACGCGACCGTCATATGCCGTGCTTCTTGAGGATGGCCTCGATGTCGCTGAAGTCGTCCGCGGCGGACCCGGTGGCCCCGGTCTTGCCCGCCGGGCGGGTCGCCGGGGTGCGTGCGGCCGGGCCGAGGGAGGGCGCGGAGGCCGTGGGGGCCACCGCCTCCTGCCGGGCGCCACGGGCCGCCGCCCTGCGCTCCTTGCGGGTGCCGCCGCGGCGGCGCTCCAGCGCGCGCGTGGTCGAGAACAGCACCCATGACAGGCCGAGCACACCGAAGCCCGCCCACGCGGTCGGGCTGAAGGCGGTGTCGGCGAGCCAGTCGACGACGCCGGTCATCACCAGACCCAGCGGGACGAGGGAGTAGGCGGCGATACGGGTCGCCGCGAGGAAACGCTTCCGGTACGCGGTGACCGCCGCGATGCCCAGGCCGGCCGCGGCGACGGCGGAACAGACGGTCTCGGCAATCATCCGGTCCTCCAGGCGGGGCTCGATCGGCAAGGTGCCGCTTCGTCCCTCTCCATCCTGCACCTCCCGGCCCCCACCGGGCCATGCCCCGGCAGGACATCAGGGACATCTCCGGGTCACCTCCTCCGCAGGTGCCGGTCGGGGCCGTACCGGTCGGGCCGGCGGATGGCGTCACGGACGGCCGGGGGCGATTGGGCCGGGTGGGCACGGGCTGGGAGACTGGACCCATGAGCGACCCCTCCCCCGTCCGTCCCGCCGCGCCCGTTCTCGATGTCTGGTGCGAGCTGCAGTGCCCGGACTGCCGTGACGCGCTGGACGATGTCCGGACCCTGCGTGCCCGTTACGGCGACCGCCTCGAGCTGCGGCTGCGGCACTTCCCGCTGGAGAAGCACAAGCACTCCTTCGCCGCCGCGCAGGCCGCCGAGGAGGCGCTGGAGCAGGGCAAGGGCTGGGAGTTCGTCGAGGCGGTGCTCGGCCGCGTCGAGAAGCTGGACCGTGAGGGAGAACCCTTCCTCGTCGAGGTTGCCCGTGAACTGGGCCTCGACGCCGAGGAGTTCGACACCGCGCTGATCGACGGCCGGCACATCCTGATCGTGGACGCCGACCAGGCCGAGGGCAAGGCGATCGGCGTGAGCGGGACACCGACGTATGTCATCGACGGCGAGCGTCTCGACGGCGGCAAGAGCCAGGAGGGGCTGCGCGAGCGGATCGAGGAGATCGTGGACCGGCTGCTCGCCGGGCAGGAGTGAGCCGGCCTCAGAGCAGGCTCTTGTACATCGAGTAACCCACCGTCACGTACCCCAGCGACTCGTACAGCCGCTCGGCCGGGGTGTTGCCCGCGAAGACATTGAGGCCCAGGACCCGTCTGCCGGAGGCGATCGTCTGGGCCTCGGCCAGCAGCATCAGGGACCGGCCGTGCCCGCGGCCGCGGAAGGGCTCCTCGGTCTCGACGTCGTAGACGGAGGCCATGGTGGCGCCGGTGAACTCCACCCACAGGATCCCGACCCGGACCCCGTCGTGTTCCAGGACGCTGAACAGCGCGTCCTCGGTCGCGGGGCCGCGCTCCGTCAACCATGTGTTGTCCCGCTCCGACCTCGCCCTCGCCTCGGTCTCGGGCACCCCGCGGTCGGCCCAGTCCCTGGCGTACTCCTCGATACCGCGCTCCGCCCACCGCCCGAACTCGGCCTCCGTCATGGGCCTGCCCCGGCTGCCCGCGGGCAGTTCGGGCGCGTCGGCACCGAGCGTCTTCTGCATGCCGCGGTTGCGGTGGACGTAGCCGAGCATGGCGGCGAGCCGCAGCGCGGGCTCGGCGTCGGCGGGGACCGTGATCTCCAGCTGCCCGCATCCCCAGCCCCGCGCCACCTCCTCGGCGGCGAGCGCGGCGACCGTGCCCCGGCCGCGCCTGCGGTCCGGCTCGTCGATCCGCAGGTCCCGGATCTGGGCGACGGCCGCTCCGAAGGCCGGGTGGGTCGCCAGGTGTATCGCCCCGACGGGACGGCTGTTCACGCACACCGTGTAGTGGCGGGACAGCGCCCCGTCGGAGCCGCGCTGCAGCGGCTCGGTCGGCCGCAGGGTGGTGGTCATCACCGGAGTTCTACCCGCTGCCGCGCGCCGGAGCAGCCCAATATCCCGGGCCTTTACGGATCGAGGTCGTCCCCGGCCCGCTCCTCGAAGATCCGCAGCGCCTTGGCGGTCACCGGGCCGGGCGCGCCCGGCAGTTCGCGCGCGTCGACGCGGTGGACGGCCTGGACGTCCCGCAGGGTCGAGGTGAGGAAGATCTCGTCGGCCCGCTCCAGGACGTCCAGCGGCAGGTCGGTCTCCTTGGCCCCGGTCCATTCGACGGTCAACGCGCGCGTGATGCCCGCCAGGCAGCCGGAGGCGAGCGGCGGGGTGTGGATCTCGCCGTCGAGCACGACGAAGACGTTCGACCCGGTGCCCTCGCACAGCTGCCCGACCGTGTTCGCGAACAGCGCCTCGGACGCACCGGCCGCACGCGCGCGTGCGAGTGCGACGACGTTCTCGGCGTACGAGGTGGTCTTGAGCCCGGTGAGGGCCCCTCGCTCGTTACGGGTCCACGGCACCGTGATCACCGCCGTGGAGTCGGGTCGCGGGGCGGACTCGCCGAGGGCGACCACCAGCGTCGGCCCGTGCTCGCCCCGGTCGGATCCGAGGGGGCCGTGGCCGCCGGTGTAGGTGATGCGCAGTCGTCCGAGCGGCATCGGATTCGCCTCGAGTACGGCGGCGCAGGCGCGGCGGACCTCGTCGTGATCGGGGTCGGGCAGCCCGAGGCCCCGCGCCGACAGCGTCAGCCGGTCGAGATGGCGGGTGAGGGCGAAGGGACGGCCGTCCACCGCCTTGACGGTCTCGAAGATGCCGTCGCCCACGGTCAGCCCGTGGTCGAAGACGGAGACGCGGGCGGTCTCGCTGTCCTGGAGCCCGCCGTCGAGCCAGATCTTCACGTAAAGGTCCCTCCACTCGCCTCGTACGTCCCCGACGCTACCGCGAGCAGCCGGGACGCCTTCAGCTCGGTCTCCCGCCACTCCCCCTCGGGGTCGGATCCCCAGGTGATCCCGGCGCCGGTCCCGAAGCGCAGCACTCCTGCGGCGCGATCGATCCAGAAGGTGCGGATGCCGACGGCCAGCTCCCCGGTACCCCGGTCCGCGTCGACCCAGCCGACGCCTCCGCAGTACGGCCCCCGGGGCGCGGTCTCCAGGGCGTCGATGATCCGCAGGGCGCTGGACTTGGGCGCACCGGTGACCGAGCCGGGCGGGAAGGCGGCGCCGAACAGCTCGGCCCAGCCGGCCCCCGCGGACAGCTCGCCCCGCACGGTCGACACGAGATGGACCAGCCCCGGATGCTTCTCCACGGCACACAGGTCGGGAACGGTGACGCTGCCCGTGGCGCACACCCGCCCCAGGTCGTTGCGGACCAGGTCGACGATCATCACGTTCTCGGCGTAGTCCTTGGCCAGCAGGTCGTCCTCGGTCCGCCCGGTCCCCTTGATCGGCCCCGACTCCACGATCCGCCCCGTCCTGCGCAGGAACAGCTCGGGGGACGCGGTGGCGATCTCCACCCCGTGTCCGGGCAGCCGAATCGTTCCTGCGTACGGCGCCGGGTTGCCGCGGGCCAGCAGCGCGGTCAGCGCGTCCACGTCGGCGTCGGGCGCGACGGGCGCGGTCAGGACACGGCAGAGGTTGGCCTGGTAGACCTCACCGGTGGCGATGTGCGCGCGGATCCGCCGTACGCCCTCGGTGTACGCGGCGCGATCCAGCGACGACGTCCAGTCACCGGCCGCGGGCCCGCGCCACGCCCCTGGCCGCGGCGCGGGCACCGGCTCCCGGCGTACGTCGGCGAAGCGGGCGCACGTCAGACCGCCCTCGAAGTCCGCGGCGACGGCCCAGAAGCCGCTGGAGTCCAGGGCCGCGGGATCGCTGGTGACATCGAGGAGACCGGTGGCGACGCGGTCGCCAAAACGGGCGAGAGGAGCTAGGTCGAGCACGTGGCCGAGTCTATGGCGGGTGTCCTGTGGGTGACCTGGCCATGTCCTTGAAGGCGCCCTGACCACGTACGTCGACATGCGCACCGCAGCACGCTGCGCAAACGCGTTTTTGTGATGGCCCCGGAATCCGCTAGAGTTCAACTCGTCGCCGGGCCGCGAGAGCGGAACGAAACGACAAGCGGACGTAGCTCAGTTGGTAGAGCGCAACCTTGCCAAGGTTGAGGTCGCCAGTTCGAACCTGGTCGTCCGCTCGATGGAACCAGGGGATCTTCCCGAGCCCCTGCACTCCTGGTGGAGTGGCCGAGAGGCGAGGCAACGGCCTGCAAAGCCGTCTACACGGGTTCAAATCCCGTCTCCACCTCCAAGGACGATTAGCTCAGCGGGAGAGCGCTTCCCTGACACGGAAGAGGTCACTGGTTCAATCCCAGTATCGTCCACTGGATCTTCGGCAGATCATCGAAGGTCTGACCCGCGCGATTAGCTCAGCGGGAGAGCGCTTCCCTGACACGGAAGAGGTCACTGGTTCAATCCCAGTATCGCGCACGCAGCACGCACGATCTCGATCGTGGTTCCCGCGCGATTAGCTCAGCGGGAGAGCGCTTCCCTGACACGGAAGAGGTCACTGGTTCAATCCCAGTATCGCGCACACACCGAAGCCCCCGGCCCTGCGGCCGGGGGCTTCCTCGTCTCCTGGTCAGCTGGAGAACAGCATGTGGCCGAAGCCGCGGTTGCGGTGGTGACCGCCGTGGCCGCCGTGGCCCCCGTAGTGACCGCCGCCGTGCTGCGGAGCGCCCCAGGCCGGTGCGCCGGGCTGGGCCGGGTACTGCGGAGCGGCCGGCGGCGGCGGAACGGCGGGGCCGCCGCCCCACTGACCCTCCAGCCGGGTCAGCGCCTCCAGCTCGCCGTAGTCGAGAAAGATCCCGCGGCAGCCGCTGCACTGCTCGATCTGGACACCGTTGCGGTTGTACGTGTGCATGGGGGCGTGGCACTTCGGACACTGCATCGTCGGCTCAACTCCTCGCCGGTCGGTCCTGCTTAGCGTTACGCCAGGACAGACTCTGTCCGGCTCTGGTCGGTTGCACCCTACTTCGCGAAACCGTCCGCCAACTCCGGCGGGGTGGAACCCATTCGGTCACAGGCGTCGACGACCGCCTGCTCCACGTCGTCCAGCGCACGGCCCGCCTCGGTCGCCTTGGCGATCGCCCGGGCGGCGGTCTGCACGGTGAGCGCGCGGGCGGCGACGTCCAGGGCCGGCCAGGGGTCGCCCTCGGCGGGAACCGCGGGGCCCCCGGCTGCCCGGTAGGCGCCGAGAAAGCGGGACCAGTCGTCGGGCGGGAGCAGTCCGCAGGCGTACCAGGCGGCGGGGCGGGCGAGGTCCCAGGTGGGTTCTCCCACGCCGAGGTCGTCGACGTCGATGAGACGCCAGGGACCGTCGGGGGCGGGGTGACGGACCAGCTGGCCGAGGTGGAGGTCGCCGTGACAGAGGGTCGTGGTGTCGGACATGGGGGTCTCGGCGCGGGCCCAGGACGGGAGGGTTCGCCAGGCGCGGAGCACGGGCACGGCGTGCCTTCGGCGGCTGGTGGAGAGGAGCCGGGCCATGGCCAGGGCTGCTTTGGCGGGGCCGCGCATGGGGGGCAGGCCGGGTGGGGCGGGGGTGCGGTGGAGGTGGGCGAGGAGGATGGCGGCGGCCTGCCAGGGGGCGGCGTCGGGGTTCTGCGGGTCCACGGGTTCGCCGTAGGGCCAGAAGGTGACGAGCCGGCCGTGCAGGTCTACGGGGGTATCGGCGAGTGGGGGCAGCAGGATGCCGGGGAGGTGGGCGGCCGCGGCAAGGCGGGGGGCCAGGTCGGCGGGGGCGGTGTCGGGGGCGTGAGCCTTGGCGACGGTGTCGGCGTGACGGACGACGGTGGCGTCGGGGCGGTCGGCGAGGGTGTTCGCCCCGCAGGGGCACGCCGACGAGCTCCGTGAGTGAGCCTCGGTCCTGGCTCTGAGGGTGAGCTCGGTGAGCAGGGGGTGGGTGGTCACGGGGCTCCCTGGGCGACGGGGTGGTCTGCTCGTGAGGGTACGCACGTCGCGCCTCAGGGGGTGCCGGGTCGGACAGTCGGGCGGGTGCGGGTGCGTTGTGGCTGGTCGAGCAGTTCCCCGCGCCCCTGGGGGGTGCAGTCACCTGCGCCAGGACGGAACCGTTCGCCGGACCGCGCGCCACCACGGGCCGTTGGCCGCGTACGGCGGGAAGGGGACGGGGTGGGGGGTCTCCGCCCGCAGCGGCCGGCGTCCGTTACAGAGCACTTATGAAGGGACAGTTTCCGCCGGACCGAGGACGGATACCCCCACCCCGGCACCGACCCCAAACACACCGCACGCGCTGCACGAGCCCCCACCGGGGCCGCACGGGCCGCCGCAGGCATTCAGGGGCGCGGGGAACTGCGCACAACGCCCGCCCCCACCGAACCCGCACCCGACCAGGCCCCCACAGACGCCCACAGACGCCCACAGGGCAAAGCAATGCCGGCGCAGCTCCCCAGCTGCGCCGGCATTTTGCCGTCCGCCGCACCCCCGTCCCCACGGGGTTTCATGGGTTGATGTCCCCGCCCGGACCGCTCTTCCGGGCCTGGGGTCGCCGCTCAGCGCCCCAGCATCACTCCCACGGACGACGCCTGTGTGGCCACTGTCTCCCAGCCGTCGAAGACGACGAGGAGCAGGACCGCCAGAGGAAGGGCCATCAGCGTCGCCACCAGCGGGTGGCGACGGCCCGTACGGCGGGGCTGACGTGTGCGGAACAGTGTCCGCGGTGCCGTAAGAGCCATGGTCCCTCTCCTGACCGTTCTGTTGTCGTTTGGCAGCGGCGGGTGTCTGACCTCGGGGGACGAGTGCTGCACCCGCCGCTTGACCTCAAATCTAGGCGTCATGGGCTTCCCGCACGTCATGCCCTCGTACCGATTGCCGGGCCTCCCCGAGGATGAGCCATGACCAGCGGAGTACTCCCATGGGTGGAGACGGGGACCTAGGTCTCCGGGTCTTCCCGGAGGGGTCGTCCGGTCTGCGCCGCTTTCTCCGAGATGTCCTCGCGCGGCACCGGCTGCTCCACCAGAGCCAGCACCCGGGTCGCCATGAACCGGGCCGTCCGCACCACAGAGCCGTTCCGCGTGACTTCGCTCACTTCCACGACACCTCGTCGTACCGCCGTCTCCACTCGGCGGCCCGCCCTGCTCGCCACCACCTCGTAGGTGCGCGTCGTGTCACCTGCGTCCACGACTATCTCCACGCGATCACCCTTCACGGGTTCAATCCCCCTTCTGCGACGGGTGGTTGGGATCACATCCGAAGCGAAGTCCGCCCGCCCTGCGGCTCCCTGACCACCCCTCAATTCTCCCACCCGGCACTGACAATCCACCGGCCCGAGAGGGCGCGGCCTCTGCGCGCGGCGGCCCGTGGAAACGTAAGCTGTGGCTCGTCACACGGACCGGGCAGCGGGGATGAACATGGCGATGATGCGCCTGAGGCGCGAGGACCCGCGCGTCGTCGGCTCGTTCAGGCTTCACAGACGGCTCGGCGCCGGGGGGATGGGAGTCGTCTACCTGGGCTCCGACCGCAAGGGGCAGCGGGTCGCGTTGAAGGTCATCCGGCCGGATCTGGCCGAGGACCAGGAGTTCCGGTCGCGGTTCGCGCGCGAGGTCTCCGCGGCCCGGCGGATCCGCGGCGGCTGCACCGCCCGGCTCGTCGCGGCCGATCTGGAGGCGGACCGTCCGTGGTTCGCCACCCAGTACGTGCCCGGCCCCTCCCTCCACGACAAGGTCGCCGACGAGGGCGCGCTCGGCGCCGCCGAGGTCGCCTCCATCGGGGCCGCCCTGTCGGAGGGGCTCGTCGCCGTGCACGAGGCGGGGGTGGTGCACCGGGATCTCAAGCCGTCGAACATTCTCCTGTCGCCCAAGGGTCCGCGGATCATCGACTTCGGTATCGCCTGGGCGACCGGAGCCTCCACCCTCACCCATGTCGGCACCGCCGTGGGCTCCCCCGGCTTCCTCGCGCCCGAGCAGGTGCGCGGCGCCGCGGTGACGCCGGCCACCGACGTGTTCTCGCTGGGCGCGACCCTGGCGTACGCCTCGATGGGCGACTCGCCCTTCGGGCACGGCAGTTCCGAGGTGATGCTGTACCGCGTGGTGCACGAGGAGGCCCAGCTGCACGGCGTGCCCGACGCGGTCGCCCCCCTCATCCGCGCGTGTCTGGCGAAGGACCCCGAGGAGCGGCCGAGCACCCTCCAGTTGTCGCTGCGGCTCAAGGAGATCGCGGCCCGCGAGGCCCAGGGCCTGCCGGATCTGCGCCCGCCCGCCCCGCGCGCCGCCGAGGCGGACCGGCCCACCGGACGCATCGCCGACACCTACCCGGAGCGGACCGCCCAGCGACGTCCTCAGGGGCAGCCGGGCACGTCCGGCTCCCAGGGAACTCCCCAGTCCCGTGGTTCCGGGCAGGTCCGGGGCCAGGCCCCCGCCCGCGGCGGGGTTCCGTCACGTGGCGGCAGCACCCCGCGCGGCAACGGCGTACCTTCCTCCCGCCCGGGCCCGCGGCCCACCCCGGCCTCCTCGCGGAACACGACCCGCTCGGGCAGCGGCAGCCGGCCCGCGCCGCGCAGCGGTGCCGGGCGCCCGGCCTCCAGGAAAACCAAGACGGGGCTGCGCCCCGCGAACCCTCGCCTCCTGCGCCAGCGGCTGTTCGTGTTCGTCGTCGTGACCCTGCTCGTGGCGCTCGGCATCGCCGCGGCCCAGGGGTGCCAGGGGCCGCCGCGCGGGCTCGGCGGCGAGGACGGCGTCGTACGGGAACTGCGGCAGGGGCAGGTGCACGCGTCGCCGGACCAGGCACCGCCGCGGCGGTCGGGCGGCGGCACGGGCTGAGTACGGCGCCGGGACCGCCGTAGGCGATGTGCCGGAGCAGCGGACGACCGCTGATCAGTCCTGCGGTCGTCCCGTGGCCACCGCGTAGAAGGCGACCGCGGCCGCCGCGCCCACGTTGAGGGAGTCGACGCCGTGGGCCATCGGGATACGGACCCACTCGTCGGCGGCGACCAGGGCCTGGGTGGTCAGGCCGTCGCCCTCGGCGCCGAGCATCAGCGCGACCCGGTCCATCCTGTGCGGGGCGGCCTCGTCGAGGGTCTTGGCCTTGGCGTCCGGGGTGAGGGCGAGGAGGGTGAAGCCGGCCTCGCGGACCGACTCCAGGCCCTTGGGCCAGGTGTCGAGGCGGGCGTAGGGGACGGAGAAGACCGCGCCCATCGAGACCTTGACGCTGCGGCGGTACAGCGGGTCGGCGCAGTCCGGGGAGAGCAGGACGGCGTCCATGCCCAGGGCCGCCGCCGAGCGGAAGATCGCGCCGATGTTGGTGTGGTCGTTGACCGACTCCATGACCACCACCCGGCGGGCGGTCTGGAGCAATTCGGCCGCCGTGGGCAGCGGTTTGCGCTGCATGGAGGCAAGCGCGCCGCGGTGCACGTGGTAGCCGGTGACCTGCTCGGCGAGCTCCGGGCTGACGGCGTATACAGGGGCGGGGAGTTCGTCGATGACGTCGCGCATGACGTCGACCCACTTCGCGGACAGCAGCATGGAGCGCATCTCGTAGCCCGCGTCCTTCGCCCGGCGGATGACCTTCTCGCCCTCGGCGATGAACAGGCCCTCGGCCGGCTCGCGTTTGCGCCGCAGTTCGACGTCGGTCAGGCCCGTGTAGTCGTGCAGGCGCGGGTCGTCGGGGTCCTCGACGGTGATGAGATCGGCCACAGGGTGATACTGCCTTGTCCTGGGTGCGGTGCCAACGGCTGGGAACGGGTTGTGTTACCCCGGGTTACGCCGAGGGCTCGGAGACCCGGGGTCCTACGGCGACGACCTCGCCGACGACGATGACGGCCGGCGGCTTGACTTCCTCGGCGACGACCACGTCGGCGACCGTCGCCAGGGTGGCGTCGACCCGGCGCTGGGCGGCCGTCGTGCCCTCCTGGACCAGGGCGACCGGGGTGTCGGGCGACTTGCCGTGAGCGACCAGGGTCTCGGCGATCCGGCCGATCTTGTCGACGCCCATGAGGATCACGAGGGTGCCGGTGAGCTTGGCGAGCGAAGGCCAGTCGACCAGCGAGCGCTCGTCGTCGGGGGCGACATGGCCGCTGACCACGGTGAACTCGTGGGCGACGCCGCGGTGGGTGACGGGGATGCCGGCCGCGCCCGGCACCGAGATCGAACTGGAGATACCGGGGACGACCGTGCAGGGAATGCCGGCCTCGGCGAGGGCCTGCAGTTCCTCCATGCCGCGGCCGAAGACATAGGGGTCCCCGCCCTTCAGCCGTACCACCGACCTGCCCTGCTTGGCGTGCTCGATCAGGGCGTTGTTGATGGCCTCCTGGGCCATGAAACGGCCGTACGGGATCTTCGCGGCGTCGATGACCTCGACGTGCGGCGGGAGTTCGGCGAGGAGGTCGCGGGGGCCGAGGCGGTCGGCGATGACGACGTCGGCCTCGGCGAGGAGGCGCCGGCCGCGGACCGTGATCAGGTCGGGGTCGCCGGGGCCGCCGCCGACGAGGGCGACGCCCGGGGTGCGGGTGCGGTGGTGGGGGGCGACGAGGGTGCCGTCGCGCAGGCCCTCCACGACCGCGTCCCGGACGGCCGCCGTGTGGCGGGGGTCGCGGCCCTTCACGTTCGTCGTGAGCACGGCGACCGTGACGCCCTCGCTGTGGCCCGTCGCCGGGGTCCAGGCGGTGGCGGCATCGGCGTCGTCGGAGCGGACGCACCACACGCGGTTCCGCTCGGCCTCGGCGGACGCCAGGGTGTTGGCTTCGGTGTCACCGGTCGCGATCAGGGCGTACCAGGCCGCGGCCAGATCGCCCTCCCGGTAGGGCCGCTTCTCCCAGGTGATCTCGCCGGCGTCCGCCATCGCCTCCACCGAGGGGGTGGCCTCTGGGGACACCAGGAGGACGTCCGCGCCCGCCGCGATGAGGGCGGGCAGGCGGCGCTGGGCGACCTGGCCGCCGCCGAGGACGACGACCCTGCGGCCGGTGAGGCGGAGGCCTACGGGGTAGGCGGGATGTTCGGCCATGAGGTGCGGCTCCTCGTGCTGGCAAGGCGATGGGTGCTACGGCGCTGGAGCAGCCCTGACGTGCAGATTTTAGAGACGGGTTCAGCGTACGGCCGGGGTGGGGTGCACGCAGGAGCGCGTGGCCCACCCCGGTCGCGGGGTCACTTCTCGGTGACGCCCGCCGAGTCGAACGTGGCGACCTCGTGCATGGCCCGCGCCGTGCTCTGGACCAGCGGCAGCGCCAGCAGGGCGCCCGTGCCCTCGCCGAGGCGCAGGTCGAGGTCGACCAGGGGACGCAGGCCCAGCTTGTTGAGGGCGGCCACGTGGCCCGGTTCGGCGCTGCGGTGGCCCGCGATGCAGGCGGCGAGAACCTCCGGGGCGATCGCGCGGGCCACCAGGGCGGCGGCGCCCGCGCTGACGCCGTCGAGGATGACCGGGGTGCGCAAGGACGCGCCGCCCAGCAGCAGCCCGACCATCGCCGCGTGCTCGAAGCCGCCGATCGCCGCCAGGACCCCGATCGGGTCGGCGGGGTCCGGCTGGTGGAGTTCGAGCGCGCGGCGGACGACCTCGGTCTTGCGGGCCAGCGTCTCGTCGTTGATGCCGGTGCCGCGGCCGGTGACCTCGGCGGCGTCGGCGCCCGTGAAGACGGAGATCAGGGCGGCGGACGCGGTGGTGTTCGCGATGCCCATCTCGCCCGTGAGGAGCGCCTTGTTACCGGCCGCGACCAGGTCGCGCGCGGTCTCGATGCCGACCTCGATGGCCTGCTTGGCCTCCTCGCGGGACATCGCGGGGCCGGCGGTCATGTCGGACGTACCCGCGCGGACCTTGCGGGGCAACAGGCCCGGGGTGGCCGGGAGTTCGGACGCCACGCCGACATCCACCACACACACCTCGGCGCCCACCTGAGCGGCGAACGCGTTGCAAACGGCCCCGCCGCCGAGGAAGTTGGCGACCATCTGGGCCGTCACCTCCTGCGGCCAGGGAGTGACGCCCTGGGCGTGCACGCCGTGGTCACCGGCGAAGATCGCGACGGCCGCGGGCTCCGGGATGGGCGGCGGGCACTGCCGGGACAGCCCGCACAGCTGGGCGGAGATGATCTCCAGCATGCCGAGCGCGCCGGCCGGCTTGGTCATCCGCTTCTGCCGTTCCCAGGCCTCGCCGAGCGCCTTGGCGTCCAGTGGGCGGATCTGGGCGACGGTCTCCCCGAGCAGGTCGTGCGGCTCCTCGCCGGGCAGGGCGCGGCGGCCGTACGTCTCCTCGTGCACGACCCAGGACAGCGGGCGGCGCTTGGACCAGCCGGCCTGCATCAGCTCGGGCTCGTCCGGGAACTCGTCGACGTACCCGACGCACAGGTAGGCGATGACCTCCAGGTGCTCGGGGAGCCCGAGCGCGCGGACCATCTCGCGCTCGTCGAAGAAGCTGACCCAGCCGACGCCGAGGCCCTCGGCGCGGGCGGCGAGCCAGAGGTTCTCCACGGCGAGCGCGGCGGAGTACGGGGCCATCTGCGGCTGGGTGTGCCGGCCGAGGGTGTGACGGCCGCCGCGGGTGGGGTCGGCGGTGACGACGATGTTCACCGGGGTCTCGAGGATGGCCTCGATCTTCAGTTCCTTGAACTGCTTGGCCCGGCCCTTGGGCAGCGACTTGGCGTACGCCTCGCGCTGGCGCTGGGCCAGGTCCTGCATCGCCGCGCGTGTCTCGGCGGAGCGGATGACGACGAAGTCCCAGGGCTGCGAGTGGCCGACGGAGGGCGCGGTGTGGGCGGCCTCGAGGACACGGAGCAGCACCTCGTGCGGGATCGGGTCGCTGCGGAAGCCGTTGCGGATGTCACGGCGCTCCCGCATGACCTTGAGGACGGCCTCGCGTTCGGCGTCGTCGTAGGCGGGCGCGGCGGGGCCCGTGGACCGTGGTGCCTCTGCCACGGGGGCGGTGCTCACTGCTTCCTGGTCTTCCTGGTCTTCCTGGTCTTCCTGATCGGCCGCCCGGGTGTCCAGGTCGTCCGCCTGCTGGGCGAGTTGGGGGTCACCGCCCGTCTCACGCGGGGTGGGCAGCGACAGGGGGTGGGGCGGGGTCGGCGCGAGGTGCGGGGTGGTCGGCACGGAGCCGTCCACCGGCACGAACTCGCCCAGCGGCCGGCCGGGTCGGGGTTCCGAGGGAACTCCGGCGGGCAGGACGGCGGGCGCCTCGAACGGGGGCTGCGCGCCGGGGAGTTCCGCCGCGAGCGGCTGAGGCGCCGGAGTCTGGGGACCCTGCGGCGCCTGGTCCGGGGCGGGCTGCGCGGCCGGCTCCGTCGGCTGTACGTCGGTCTCGGCCGCGTCCGCCGCGAGGGGCTCCGGCTCCTCCTGGACGGGGCTCTGCTGGTCGTCGACGGGCTGAACTGCGGGTGCGGGCTCCTGCTCCTGCTCCTGCTCCTGCTCCTGCGCGGGCTGCTCGGCCGGGAGTGGCCCGGGGGCCTCCGCGGCGACGTCGTCCTCCGCGGGTGTCGGGAGGTCTTCGGCCGGTGCGGTGACGACGTCCACCGGCTGCGGAACCTGCGGAGTCACGGCTTCGGGGGCGACCGGGGCGACCGCGGCGACCGCGGCGACGGCTTCCTCGGCGGGGGGTGCGATGTCCGGAGCGGCCGCGGTTTCCTCCACCGGGTCCGCTTCCTGGACCGCGTCCGCCTCTGGGACAACGTCCACGTCCTCGGTCACCGCTTCCGGGACAATCGCTTCCGGTGCGGCCGTTTCCGGTGCGGCAACAACCTGCGGGGCGACGGCAACTGCCGCCTCCTGTGCATCAGTGCCCGATGCGACTCCGGCGTCAACGACCTCTGGCGCGGGCATCGGCGCCTGCTCGGGCGCCGCGTCCGCCTGGGCTTCCTCCATCACCGGCGCGGTTTCAGCGGCGTCGGCGGCATCCGGGGCGGCGACCGCGTACTCCGCGGCGTCGACGACGGCGGGACCGGGGCCCGGGACCTGCTCGGCCTCGGCCTCGGCCGCCTCCGCAACGACAGCGGTGTCGGCGTCAGGAGTCCGGTCGGCCACGTCGGGCACGGGTCCGTCAGGCAGAACCTCAAGCGCGGGCTGCACCTCGTAGGGCAAGGAGCCGTCCACCGGCACCTGCTCCCCACTCACCTCGACGCCACCGACCTCAGCCGGCTCGCCCTCCACCGGCTGGGCTTCCTCGAACCCCGAAACGTCGGCCAGGACCTGATTCGCTTCGGGGACCGGAGCCTGCAGCGGCTCCGGCGCGTGCACGGCCTCGGGGGCCGGTACGGCATCCGGCACCGGCGCCACCGGGACCTCGTACTCGGCGATCTCCGCCTCAGGAGCGAGGTCGGCTGTCGCAGCCTGTGCAGCGACCGCCGGTTCCGGCGCCGGAACAACCGTTTCGGCAGCCGGGGCCACCGTGCTCACCGGCGTCTGGACGGCGACCTGGGCCGGGGCACCCCACGGGACCGCGCCCTGCGGCTGCGGGGTGTCGTAGTACTCGGGGCCGGGTGCGGCCGCGGCCGGCTGCCGTACCGGTGCGCCCGCGGGGCCGCGGTCGGCGAGGGAGCGGACCGGGCTCGCGGAGGCGTCGGGGATCGGCGGGCCGAGGTGCAGCGGCCGGCGGGGCGTGATGGGCGGGATCGGCACCGTAGGAGCCTGGACCTGGGGCGTACGGACCGCGCTCAGATCGTGCGCTCCGCTGTCCCGGCCGGACATCTCGTGCGGGCCCGGCTCGTGGACGGTCTCGACGACCGGTTCGGGAGCGGGCGGGGCGACCTCGTTGCCCCACGGGCTCTGGGCCCCCGGCAGCAGCAACAGGTCTTCGTCCTCGGCGGTGGTCTCGGAGAGGTAGGTGTACGCACCCGGCGCGGGAACGCCGGGCTGTTCCACCATGCCTGCGTTCTCCGGCAGTCCCTCGCCCGGAACCTGGCCGGTGTCGGTCATGCGTACCCCTCGCCCATCGGTTAGTGCTTCTACGACCAGCTCACCGGGGACGGCGCACCGACCGCCCCCGTGAAGAACGAGCGTGCGCGCCCAGCGGCACGAACGGCCCGCCGAGAAAGACGACAAAGCCATTAACTGGCATTGTCCCGGCCGTTCCGCCGTCGCGACAGGTTGATCCGCGACAGCCCGCTGTGGACTGCGCCACGTTGCGCGTCCTCCGGTTCTGCCGTACCACACCCACCCCAAAACGGGCGCGCTTTCCGGACATTGACGAACGAATGCCGGGCCACCGGGTGCGGTACAACGGTCGGCCAGCCTACCGCGCGCAGTACGACAACAGGATCACGGGGACGGCGGGACGACGACCGGCGGTGTCAGGCCGTACGGTCCGGGAGCACCCCGCTGAGCAGGAACGCGACACTCCGCTCCGTCTCCGTCCAGGCCCGGGTGTCGAGTTCGACGGACTGGAGGAGGGCGCACTCGACGCGGTAGCCGTGTTCGCTGAGGTCGCGGCCGACGAGTTCGGCTTCGTCGCGGGTGGCGGCGTGGGCGACGATGCGCTGCGGACGCCGGTCGGCGACCGCGGAGACCACGGCCACTCCCCCGCCGCCGACGCGGACGACGTCGGGTTCGGGAAGGTTCTCCAGGACGTGCGGGGCGGTGCCCGCGACGATCTGGACCTGGACTCCGAAGGCGCGGGCATTGGCCTCGGTGCGCTCACAGGCCCTCAGGTCGCGGTCGACGGCGATGACGGCGGCCCCGGCCCGGGCGGCCTCGGTGGCGAAGGCGCCGCTGCCGCAGCCGATGTCCCACACGAGGTCGCCGACGCGCGGTCCCAGCCGGGCGAGTTGGGCCGCGCGCAGCGGTTCCAGTTCACCCTCGCCCATGAGACCGCCGTAGGACTCGGCGGGCAGGGTCCAGCCGCGCGGCCCGACGGCCGGGTCGCGGCCGGCGATCCAGCCGCCGTCCTCCGTCACGGCCGCGGTGCCGCCGATGACGATGACGAGGTTGGGGTCGCGCCAGGTGTGGTCGGCGGCCTTGTCGGAGGTGACGACGGTGACCTGTTCGCGGTCGGTGCCCAGTTCCTCGCAGATGACGAAGGTGCGGTGGACGCCCTCCATCAGCAGGCCGAGTTCGGCGGGTCCGGCGCCGGGCGAGGTGAGGACGGCGACCTTGGTGTGGGCCCGGCACACGTTGACCGCGCGTCGCAGGGTGCGCGGGTGTGCGACGACCACCTGGGCGTCGTCCCAGGTCATACCGGCCCGCGCGAAGGCGGCGGCGACCGAGGACACGCCGGGGACGACCTCGACCTCCAGGCCGAACTCGGGTGCGCGCAGGGCGCGTACGACTCCGAAGAACCCGGGATCGCCGTCGGCGAGCACGACCGCGGTGCCGCGGTGGCCGGTGATACGGCGGGCGGCGAGGGCGACGCTGCCGAGGCGGACGCGTTCGGCGCCGGGCGGAACCTCGGGGAGTGCCAGGTGGTGGGCGGCACCCGCGACCAGCGTGGCGGCGCCGAGGGCGGAGCGTGCCGCTGCGGTCAGCGGCGAGCCGTCCCAGCCGATCACCGTGACCCGGTCGGCCATCGTCTCTCAGTCTCCAGAGGTGTGCGCAGGTTGTCGTCGGTGGGCAGCCCGCGGGCGGCTTGGTGAGGGTACCCGCTGCGCCCCGGAAGCGTTTTCGCCGCCCTGAGTCCGGATCCGGTTCAGTTCCAGTCGGAGTACGTCGTGAAGCCGTCCGTGTCGGCCAGCTGATCGTCCGCGCCGTCGAGGTCCTCGGGCAGCAGGCTCCACACGATGAAGTCGGTGCGGACGTCGCTCCAGGTCCCGTCGTCGGCGCGGACGTGCGCTATACAGGCGCCGCGCAGGACACCTTCGCTGATACAGCCGATCTTCTGGGCGACCTGCTGGGAGGCGGTGTTGTCGGCCGCGGTGCGCAGCTCGATCCGCTCGAACTTCTGGTCGGTGAACAGCCACTGGGCGGTGGCGAGCGCGGCCTCGGAGGCGTAGCCCTCGCCGCGGGCCCAGGGGGCGATGATGTACGACAACTCCGTGGAACGGACGTGCCAGTTGGTTTTGGCGAGCTGGACGACGCCGACCAGACGCTGGGTCAGGAACTCCGTGACGGCGAAGGCGATTCCGCGGCCGGCCTCCCGTTCGGCCGGCGCGTACCGCGTGATCCAGCCGCGCGCCTGGTCCTCGCTGTAGGGCTGGGGCACGTCGGTCCAGGCCCCGACCTGCTCGTCGTTCATCATCTCGGCCAGCGCGGGCACGTCGTCCTCGTCGAGGGGGCGCAGCACCAACCGCTCCGTGCTGATGGAGATGTTGGGGAAGGTGCCAGTCATGCGCCACTCCGTAGCCGTCGGAAAACCAGCAGGGCCTGCTGAACTGCCCAGCATGCAGCATGAAGGCACCGAACCGCATCACGGGGCCCACCCATGGTGAGCGAGTGGACCCCGTGCGTGGCGATACGTCGTATACGCGTCGGTAGCCCTACGCCGTTCAGAAGGACGGGATGACGGAACCGGCGTACTTGTCCTGGATGAACTTCTTGACCTCGGGGGAGGTGAGCAGCTTGGCGAGCTTCTTCACGCGCGGGTCGTCCTCGTTGCCCTCCTTGACCGCGAGGAAGTTGCCGTAGGGGCTGTTCTTCGCGGACTCCAGGACGAGGGCGTCCTTGGCCGGCTTGAGGTCGGCGGAGATGGCGTAGTTGCCGTTGACGACCGCCGCGTCCACGTCGTCGAGGGAGCGCACGGTCTGGGCCGCCTCGACCTCCTTGAACTTCAGGTTCTTCGGGTTCTTGGCGATGTCCTGCGGGGTCGCCTCGCTGCCGGCGCCGTCCTTGAGCGTGATCAGCCCGTTGGCGGCGAGCAGCTTCAGGGAGCGGGCCTCGTTGACGGCGTCGTTCGGGACGGCGACGGTCGCGCCGCTCTTCAGGGCGTCGGCGCTCTTGACCTTGTGGGAGTAGAGGCCGAGCGGCTCCAGATGCACGGTGACGACGGGCACGATGTGCGTGCCGCGCTTCTTGTTGAAGTCGTCGAGGTAGGGCTGGTTCTGGAAGTAGTTGGCGTCCACCGAGCCGTCCTCGGTCGCCGTGTTCGGCACGATGTAGTCCTGGAACTCCTTGACCTCCAGATCGAGGCCCGCCTTCTTCGCCAGGTGCTCCTTGACGTAGTTCAGGATCTCGGCGTGCGGAGTGGGGCTCGCGGCGACGACCAGGGGTCCGCTGGTGTCGGAGGCCGAGTCCGAGCCGGACGAACCGCAGGCACTGAGCCCGAAGGTGAGCGCTCCGGCGGCGAGGACAGCGGTGGTGAGCTTTGTGGCGTTACGCACGAAAAGTGCCTTTCCTTTTGGGTGCAGCGACCCCGTGTTCGGGTGCACGGGAAAATCGGGGGGTGTCTCAGACGGTCTTGGTGTCCGCCGTGGAGGCCTTCAGCAGCCGCAGCTTCGGCGCGGGGCCGGAGCGTCCGCCGCGGCGGTGCAGCGAGCGGGCCGCGTAGTCGCCGGCGAACTGGATGAGCGAGATGACGACGGCGAGGATCGCGACGGTGATCCACATCAGCTGGGTCTCGAAGCGCTGGTAGCCGTAGCGGATCGCGATGTCGCCGAGGCCGCCGGCGCCGACCGTGCCGGCCATCGCGGAGTAGCCGATGAGGGCGACGATCGTGGTGGTGGTGCTGGCGATCAGCGAGGGCAGGGCCTCCGGGACGAGGACCTTGCGGACGATCGTCCATGTGTTGCCGCCCATCGACTGCACGGCCTCGACCAGACCGCCGTCCACCTCGCGGACAGCGGTCTCGACGAGGCGCGCGAAGAACGGGATCGCCCCGATGGCGAGCGGCACGATGGCGGCCTCGCGGCCGATGGTCGTCCCGGTGATCGAGCGGGTGAAGCCCATCAGCGCGACCATGAGGATGATGAACGGCATCGACCGGGCGACGTTCACGACCTGGCCGATGACCTTGTTCGCGACGACGTTCTGGAGGAGCCCGCCCCGGTCGGTGAGGACGAGCAGCACACCGAGCGGCAGGCCGCCCACGACGGCGATGACCGTGGACCAGCCGACCATGTAGAGCGTGTCCCAACACGCCTGCTCCAGCAGGGGCCGCATCTCGGACCAGGTCACTTGGCACCTTCCTTCACCAGCTGGGGCTCGCCGACCACGTCGATCTGCAGGCCCTTTTCGCGCAGGAAGCCGACGGGCACGACGTTGTCCTCGTAGCGGCCGGGCAGTTCGATGCGCATCCGGCCGACCTGGAGGCCGCCGACGGTGTCGATGGCGGCACCGAGGATCGATATGTCGATGTTGTAGGTGCGCGAGAGCTGGGAGATGACGGGCTGGGTGGCCGCCTCGCCCTGGAAGGTGACGTCGAGGACGGTCCGGTCCTCGCCGGTGGCCTCGCCGCCGACGGGGAAGAGGGCGGAGGCCAGTTCGGAGCCGGGGGTCGCGAGCAGTTCGCTGACGGTGCCTGACTCGACGATGCGGCCGTTCTCCATAAGGGCCGCCGAGTCGCAGATCGACTTCACGACGTCCATCTCGTGGGTGATGAGCAGGACGGTGAGCCCCAGCTGCCGGTTCAGGTCGCGCAGCAGCTGGAGGATCGAGCGGGTGGTCTCGGGGTCGAGGGCGCTGGTGGCCTCGTCGGACAGGAGCACCTTGGGGTCGCCGGCCAGGGCGCGGGCGATGCCGACGCGCTGCTTCTGGCCGCCGGAGAGCTGGGCCGGGTAGGCGCCGGCCTTGTCGGCGAGTCCGACGAGGTCCAGCAGCTCGAGTGCCTTGCGGGAGCGCTCCTTGCCGGAGGTGCCGAGGATTTCGAGCGGCAGCTCGACGTTGTCCCGGACCGTGCGGGTGGAGAGCAGGTTGAAGTGCTGGAAGACCATGCCGATACGGCTGCGCGCCTGCCGCAGCTCCTTGCCGGCGCGCGGACCCCGGCCCGCGAGGGCGGTGAGGTCCTGCCCGTCGACGGTCACGGTGCCGGCGGTGGGGCGCTCCAGCAGGTTGACGCAGCGGATGAGCGAGGACTTACCGGCGCCGGACTGTCCGATGACGCCGTACACCTCGCCTTCGCGGACGTGCAGATCGACGCCGTCCAGGGCGGTGACCTCACGGCCGCGCGAGCGGTAGACCTTGGTCAGGCCTGTTGTCGTGATCACTGGGTTTCCGTCACTGTCGAGTACCCGGGCGTGGGTGTGCCCTGGTACGGGAGAGAAGTCCTGCGCGGGCACATGGGTCACGTACGGAGTTCACGGCGTACGGACGTGCCGGGGCGGCTCGCTTCGGGGCGCGAGGCTCGGGAGGTGGTGCGGGGGCCCTCTAACAGGAGCACATTCGACACATACAACGAGCACCGGGCGTCATGGTCGCCTCGGTCGCAACTGTGCGGCAGCTCGTCGTGGTCATGCGATCAGTAAAGCAGACGTATGGGAGCGACCAAGAACTCCCTGTCCGAATGACGGACAGCGGTGGACAGGTTCAGGACCGGACGGAGATCTCCACGTTCCGTGCGGTCACCAGTGCCGACAGGGCCGACAGGTTCTCGACCACCAAGTCGGCGTCGAGCTCGTGTGCCTGATGGGTTGTGGTCAACGCCACGGTGGTCATACCGGCGGCGCGGCCGGCGCGCAGGCCGGCGGGGGCGTCCTCGAAGACGACACAGCGGGCCGGGTCGACGCCGAGTTCGCGGGCGGCGAGCAGATAGGGCTCGGGGTCCGGCTTGCCGCGGGTGACGTCGTCGGCGGCGACCATCGTCTTGGGGAGGATGCCGACCGCTTCGAGGCGGGCCTCGGCGAGCCTGCGGGTGGCGGAGGTGACGACGGCCCAGCGGTCGGCCGGCAGGGAGCCGAGGAAAGCTGTGGTCCCGGGCAGCAGATGAACGCCGCCGTTGGGTACGTCCTCCACCTCCAGCTGTTCGATCCGCGCGAGGGCCTGCGGCACGACGTCGGCGGGGAGCAGGTCGGCGGCTATCTCCACGGCCGGGCGTCCGTGCAGTTCGACCCGGGCGAACTCCTCTGCGGTGATGCCGTACTCCTCGGCCCAGCGCGTCCAGCAGCGGTCGACGGATGCGAGGGAGGAGACGAGGGTTCCGTCGTTGTCGAACAGGAGGGCTTCGGCATGGATCTTCATGTCCCCGACCCTACGGTGCCGTGCGGGGGCGGCCGCATCAGGCCTTTTGGACCGTAATAGGCTCGCCGCATGTTTGATGCCCTGACGCTGGTGACCGGCGTCGCCGCGCTGCTGCTGGCCGCCTGGTGCGGCTGGGCCGCCTACCGTGATCAGCCGACGAAGGACTGGCACTTCATCGGGATGGCCGTGGTGTCGGCGCTGGCGCTGGTCCAGCTGGTGGTCGGGATCGTGCAGCTGGCGCGGGGCGAGAAGCCGGAGCAGGGGACGACGATCTTCGTCGCCTATCTGCTGGGGGCGTTCGCGTGTGTGCCCGCGGCGGGGTTCATGTCGCTCGCGGAGCGGACGCGGTGGGGATCGGTGACGGTTGCCGCCGGCGGTGTGGTGCTGGCCGTTCTGGAGGTGCGGCTCTATGACATCTGGGGAAGCTGACGTGAGCCGACGGTTGACCAGCGGGCCGGGGACGCTGCTGGTGTGGTTGTACGGCGTGATGGTGGTGGGGGCGGTGTCGCGGTCGGCGGTGCAGATCTCCACCGAGTTCGACCGGGCACCGCTGGCCTATTCGCTGTCTGCCGTTGCGGGCGTCGTGTACGGGTTCATCACGTACTCGCTGGTGCGCGGTGGAGAGACGGCCCGCAAGGCGGCGCTGGTGTGCTGTGTGGTGGAGCTGCTGGGTGTGCTGACCGTGGGCACGTGGACGCTGGTGGAGCCCTCTGCGTTTCCGGATGCGACCGTGTGGTCGGACTTCGGGATGGGGTATTTGTTCATCCCTGTGCTCTTGCCGCTTTCCGCCATTTACTGGTTGCGGAAGGGTGCGCCCACGGGGGATGCCGCCTGAGGTCTTCGGGCGGCATCCGGTCAGCCGTGGCTGGTCGCGCAGTTCCCCGCGCCCCTAAAGGCAAAAATCCTCAAGCCGTTGCCGCGTATGTGCCGGCCGGCTTCTCCAGGACGATCATCGGGACCCCGTCCGCACCCTCCGACGTGCCCACCGTCTGGTAGCCGACCTTGCGGTAGAGGCGGAGGTTGCCCTCGCTGCGGTGGCCGGTGAAGAGGCGGAAGCTGGTGGCGCCCCGTTCGTCCGCCAAG
Source organism: Streptomyces sp. NPDC102270 (assembly GCF_044766405.1). Classification (NCBI taxonomy): domain Bacteria; kingdom Bacillati; phylum Actinomycetota; class Actinomycetes; order Kitasatosporales; family Streptomycetaceae; genus Streptomyces; species Streptomyces sp. NPDC102270. Next base: position 155,299 of record NZ_JBIWLX010000007.1, read on the forward strand.
GCGGCCTCGGCCGCCCTGAGCAGGCGGGCCCCGATGCCGTGGCCCTGGAGGCGGGGGTGGACGCAGAGTTTGCCGATGGCGGCCGAGCCGTCCTCGGTGACGCGGCCGCGGACCGAGCCGACCACCTCGTCTCCCAGGCGGGCCACGAAGACACAGTCCGAGGTCACCTCCGCGCGGACCGAGTCCAGGCTCTGGACGAGCGGATCGATGCGGTAGTTGCCGTACAGCGCCGCCTCACTCTGGAAGCACAGGTACTGCAGCCTGAAGATCTGCTCCGCGTCCTGCTCGGCCGCCGCAGAGATGGTCACGCTCATGCCCATGTGCGCACGCCTCCCGCTCACCTGATCGCCTGTTGTCCCCCACTCCTATCCCCGCACCCGGCGGGCCGCAACCTCCGGTGGGAGCAATCGGCGAAGACATCCCAGACATCTGGAACGTTCCGGACCCAGACTGCCCTGTGAGATACCCAACTCCCCCGCGATCTCCCGGTAGGTGAGGTCCTTCGCGGAGAGGAGCGCCGCCACGAGCGCGGGGCAGCGACCGGGCAGCCGGCGCACCGCGTCGTGCAGGGCCCGGCGCCGGGCGGCGGCGAGGGCGAGCTGCTCGGGCGTGCGGTCGTCCTCGGCCGCGGGTTCGGTGACGTACGGCTGCTCCCGACGCGTCGTACGACGGCTGCGGCGGGACTCGGAGCGGACGGCGCGGCGGAGCCAGCCGGACGGGTCGAGGGGCGGCCCCTGGGTCTCCAGGTGCTCGAGGAGACGGAGCCAGACCGCCTGCTCCAGATCGGCCGGTTCCGTACCGGAGGCATGTGCCTCCGCGGAGGCCTCGGCGGTGAGCAGCGGGCGCAGGGCGGCGACCAAGTCGTGCGTCATATGCGGTACGACCCGGCCGCCCGGGCCGTGGGTTGCCCGGGCGGCCGTAAGTCACCCCATCGGGGTCTGTCGGCTCAGGCGTTGACGAAGTCCTCGCGGGCGAGGTGGCCGGTGTCCGGGTTGTCGGTGAAGACGCCGTCGATGCCGGTGGCGAAGTACCGCTTGAAGGCGCCGAAGACGTCCCCGTAGGCGTCCGCGTCGGTGCCCTTGCGGTACTCCGTCGGCAGGAAGGGGTTCTCGTTGCGCATGGTGTAGGGGTGCAGGACCAGCCCCACCTTGTGCGCGTCGGCGACCAGGGAGGTCTCCTTGTCGAGGCTGCCGTCCGCCTTCTTCGTGATGACGAGGTCGAGGGTCGGGCCGATGCCCTGGGCGTAGCCCGCGATCTCCCTGAGGCCCTTGGGGGTGATCAGGTCGGCGACGGTCCGCGGGTCACCGGTCTCCACGAAGTCCCAGGGACGGCTGGCGGCGGCGGACAGGAGCACGACCAGTGGGTTGTCGACGAGCTTGTTCAGGCGCTGGATGCTGGTCGGCTCGAAGGACTGGAGGATCACCGGGGAGTCGCGCCTGTCCTTGCCGTGCTTGCGCAGCAGCTTCGCGACCCGCTCCTCCAGGCCCAGGCCGAGTCCCCGGAAGTAGGTGGGGTGCTTGGTCTCGGGGTAGATCCAGACCTGCTTGCCGCGCTTGCGGGTCTGCTCGTCCTGCCACTTCAGGACTTCCTCGAAGGTGGGGATCTCCCAGCGGCCGTTGTAGAGCGTGTTGTGCGGGCGGTTGGCCGGGATGCGTTCGATCGCACGGAGCGTCTTGAGCTCGGCGAGTGTGAAGTCCTCGGTGAACCAGCCGGTGGTGGAGACGCCGTCGAGGAGCTTGGTCCTCCTGCGGTCGGCGAACTCCTTGTGGTCGGCGACATCGGTCGTGCCGCCGATCTCCGGTTCGTGGCGGCAGACGAGATGGCCGTCCCTGGTGGGGACGAGGTCGCCGGCCTCGACGATGTCGGCGCCCAGGTCGAGGGCGAGCTGGTAGGAGCCGAAGGTGTGCTCGGGGCGGTAGCCGCTGGCACCCCGATGGCCGATGACGGTCGGCACCGGCAGGCTCTTCAGCCCGCCGCCACCGTGCCCGGCGGATCCGGCGGTCGCGGCTCTCGCCGTCCCGGACAGACCCAGGACCGCTCCCCCGGCGCCGAACATCGCGGCCCCGAGAAGTGCGCGCCGTCCGGTGCCGTCCGTGTGCTCGTCCTGCGATCCCATGGGGACCCCTCCTGCCGTCGCCTCTTCGCTGCGGGCCGATCGTAGGTCCGGGTCCATGACGGGCGGGAGACCTCCGGCGGAACACGCGGGTGACAGGGGATGTCGCATGGGAACAGATGTCTGATGGTTCGTCGGCTTCATGGCGGAGACCCGGGGTACGCGTCCACCCGGGCGACCTCCGTCACATCGTTCCGCCCGGGTTTCCGGGAGGCAACGGGGCCCATCCGCAGGTAAACGAGTGTCAACAGTGCGTAAGACCTCGGTGAACCCCGAGCGCCCGATGTGCACGATCCCCCGAGCCGCGAGTAATGTCCTCACCTGCACAGACTCATACAGTTTCCCTGGCCGTTCTCTTGACTCCGGAGGGCCCGTTGTCCCGCTTCGCGCTCATCAAGGCAGTGCTCGGACCGATCATGCGCCTGATGTTCCGCCCACAGGTGGAGGGCGTGGAGCACATCCCGGGTGACGGTCCCGTCATCCTGGCCGGCAACCACCTCACCTTCATCGACTCGATGATCCTTCCGCTGGTCTGCGACCGGCAGGTGTTCTTCATCGGCAAGGACGAGTACGTCACCGGCAAGTCCCTGAAGGGCCGTCTCATGGCCTGGTTCTTCACCGGCGTCGGCATGATCCCGGTGGACCGCGACGGCGGCCGCGGCGGCGTGGCCGCGCTGATGACCGGGCGCCGGGTCCTGGAGGAGGGCAAGGTCTTCGGGATCTACCCCGAGGGAACGCGGTCGCCCGACGGCCGGCTGTACCGGGGGCGTACGGGTATCGCCCGTCTGACGCTGATGACGGGTGCGCCGGTCGTCCCCTTCGCGATGATCGGCACGGACAAGCTGCAGCCGGGCGGGTCGGGGATGCCGCGGCCCGGGCGGGTCACGGTCCGGTTCGGCGAGGCGATGGAGTTCTCGCGGTACGACGGGATGGGCCGGGACCGCTATGTGCTGCGGGCCGTGACGGACTCCGTGATGAGCGAGGTCATGCGGCTGTCGGGGCAGGAGTACGTGGACATGTATGCGACGAAGGCGAAGGCCGCGTAGCGGTTCGTTGGCGGATGCGGCGCCGTGGGGGCTTGTCGCTCCCACGGCGCCGCACATCTGTATGGGCCCGCTCTCCTAAAAGCCCTTGTCCAGCCGTTGGCCCCGCAGCATGAACCAGGCCGCCAGCGCCGTTGCCAGGAGTACCGCCGCGCCTGCGCCTGCCGCGATCGTGAGGCCCTCGACGAAGGACTCCCGGGCCGACGTCAGCATGGCCTGTGCCCCGTCCGACGACATTCCCCGCGCCGCCTCCACCGCGCCGCCCAGGGACTCGTGCGCCTCCGTCGGGGTTCCGGCCGGGGCTGCGAAGCGCCGGTACACGCCCGTCACGATCGAGCCCAGTACGGCGATGCCGAGGGCCGCACCCAGTTCGTACGCCGTCTCCGAGACCGCCGAGGCGGCTCCCGCCTGTTCCTTCGGGACGCTGGACAGGATCACGTCCGCCGTCACCGTGAACGAGAAGCCCGCGCCCACGCCGACCACCAGCAGGGCGGCGCCCAGCATCGGGTAGGCCGTGGACCGGTCGAGCAGGGTCAGTGAGGCCAGGGCCAGGCCGATGGCGGCAAGCCCCCCGGAGACCACCGCCCGCACCGAGTACCGGCGGGCCACCGTACCCGCGACCAGACCCGCCGCCACCGCTCCCACCGCCGCCGGGAGTTCCGCCAGGCCTGCCTCCAACGGGCCCCTGCCCTGGACGAGTTGGAGGTACTGGGAGAGGAAGAAGACCAGCCCTGAGAGGCCGAGGATGGTCAGCAGGTCGGCCAGGACGGCGCCGCTGAAGCCGCCGTTGCGGAAGAGGCGCATGTCCAGGAGGGGGGCCGGCAGGGTGAGTTGGCGGCGAACGAAGCTGTACAGGGCTGCTGCTCCCAGGACGCCCGCGGCGACCGGCTCCCAGCCGATGCCGTGTGCGGCGGCCTCCTTGACGGCGTAGACCACCGCGATCACGCCGACCAGGGACAGCGCCACACTGGCCATGTCCCAGGGCCCCGGGTTCGGATCGCGGGACTCGGGCAGGAACTTGATCCCGACGAGGACCAGGACCGCCATCACCGGCAGGTTGATCAGGAAGACCGAGCCCCACCAGAAGTGTTCCAGGAGGAAGCCGCCGACGATCGGGCCGATCGCCGTACCGGCGGAGGCGGTCGCGCCCCAGATGCCGACGGCGAGGCTGCGCTCGCGCGGGTCGTGGAAGAGGTTGCGGATCAGGGCCAGGGTGGCGGGCATCAGCGTCGCGCCGGCGACACCGAGCAGCGCCCGGGCCAGGATCATCAACTCCGGTGTCGTCGCATAGGCGTTGAGGACCGATATCGCGCCGAACGCCGTGGCGCCCAGCAGCAGGATCCGCTTGCGGCCGATGCGGTCGCCGAGGCTGCCCATCGACACCAGCAGGCCGGCGATGACGAACGAGTAGACGTCACCGATCCACAGGAGCTGGGTACCGGTCGGCCTGAGGTCCTCGCTGATGTACGGGGTCGCGAGGCCGAGAACGGTCGCGTCGACGGCCACCAGCAGCACGGCGAGCACCAGGACGGACAGCGCGAGCCAACGGCCGGGGCGCTTCACCGCCTCGGTCGTGGTCGCCGGCTGCAGGGTGCTGGTCATGATTCCTCTCTCGGTCGTGCGGGATGACGCAGTGCGCCGCCGAGCAGCAGCTCAACGGTCATGTGGTGGAAGTCCTTGGGGGCGCCCTTGCCGCTCTGGAGCATCCAGACGGCGGAGGCGAGCAGGCCGAACAGGGCCTCGGTGAGCCAGGCGGGCGTGAGGTCGATACGGAACTCGCCGTTCTGCTGGCCGCGGCGGAACAGTGCGGAGATGCGGGCGTCGATCCGGGCCCAGCCGTCGTTCTGCTCCTCGCCCTCGAACAGCTGGTTCTCCGTGTAGAGGAAGGCGAGGAGTCCGGCCGCGGACTCGATCTCGCGGACCAAGCGCCGTACGGCCTCGCTCGCCGGCCCCTCCTCCGGGCGGGCGGCCTCCAGCGCCTTCTCGCACTCCTCGATGCCGAGCGCTTCCAGCGCCCGCACCAGCGCGTCGCGCCCGGCGAAGAGGCGGTGCAGCGTGGCCCGGCTGATCCCGGCGGCCTTGGCGACCTCGTCCATGGTCGCGGTGGATTTGCGGGTCAGCAGGGCCGCGGCACTGCGCAGCACGTGGTCACGGTCGACAGCCATGAGACAACTATAGGCCACGTGAGACATTCTTGTCTCATATCGCGCATGGCTGTCTCACCTGCGACTGTTGGTCAGCGGTTTTGTCAGTGCCAGGGCAGCTGGGCGCGGCGCTCCCAGTACGCGCCCGGCTCCTCCGCCAGCGCCGCGAGCCGGGACAGCTGCTCGTCGTCCAGGTCCACGACGGCCGCGTGCAGGTTGGAGGCGAGCTGGCTGGTGGTGGCGGCTCCCGAGAGGACCACGCCGGCCCAGGGCTGACGGAGGACCAGACCGAGGGCTACGGCGTCACAGCCCAGGGACGTCTCGGCTGCCACGGCCTTCAGCGCGTCCGGAGCGTGCGGTTCGGCGAGCCTGCCGTTGGCCATGCCCTCCTTGACGATCACCGTGAGGCCGGCGGCGTGGGCCTCGGCGAGGGCGGGGGCGGCCGAGGTCTCCAGGGCGTTGTACGTCGACTGGACGGTGCGGAAGAGGGGCTCTCCGTCGACGGTCACCTCCAGTGCGGAGCGGATCGCTTCCGCCTGGGCGGGGCCGCTGGTCGAGAAGCCGATGGTGGTGCCCTGGGCGGCCGCCTCGGCGAGCCTCGCGTGGAGGTCCTTGTCGGTGAGGGCCGGGCTGTCCGGGGTCACCGAGTGGATCTGGTAGAGGTCCAGGCGCTCGCCGAGCAGTTCGGCGGTCTCGGCGCGCTGACGGTCGTACGTCCGAACGCTGTGGTCCTTGATCTCGTGCTTCTCGGCGTCGGTGGTCCAGTCGGCGGTGTAGGTGTAGCCCCACTTGCTGCCGACGACCACGTCGTCGATGTGCGGGTTCCCGGCGAGCCAGTCCGCGATGAACTCCTCGGAGCGGCCGTAGGAGCGGGCCACGTCGAAGTAGCGGACGCCCTGGACGTAGGCGGCGTCGAGGAGTTCGTGGGTGCGGGTGCGCAGCGTCTCTACGCTGCGGTCGTCTCCGAGGTCTTCCTCCCGGCCGAGGTTGATGTAGCCGGGGCGTCCGACTGCGGCGAGGCCGAGGCCGATGTGGCAGGTGGGGGTGGTGGCGGTGGCAAGGCGAGCGAAGGGCATACCGACAACGTAGCTCGGGATGCCCGTTCGCCTCAGGGGGTGGGTCCTACGGTGCGTCGGCGGGTGCGGCGGCGACGTGGCTGGTCGCGCCCACGCGGCGGAGCCGCAGAACGGTACAGCCCCGCGCCCCTAACGGCGTTCTGCCCACTGGTGTTGAGCAGCGAGGTCCGCCTTCACCTCTGCCAGTTGGACCGCCACCGCGCTCGGGGCCGTGCCGCCCCTGGCGTTGCGGGAGGCGAGCGCGCCGGGGACGTTGAGGACCGTGCGGACCTCCGGAGTCAGGTGGGCTGAGATCTTGGCGAACTGCTCGTCCGTCAGGTCGTTCAGTTCCTTGCCCTCGGCCTCCGCCGCCTTGACGCACTCGCCGGCGACCTCGTGGGCGACGCGGAAGGGGACGCCCTGCCTGACCAGCCACTCGGCGATGTCGGTGGCGAGGGAGAAGCCCGCCGGGGCCAGTTCCTCCATGCGGTCGCGGTTGACCGTGAGGGTCGCCATCATCCCGGTGAACGCGGGAAGCAGGACCTCCAGCTGGTCGCAGGAGTCGAAGACGGGCTCCTTGTCCTCCTGGAGGTCACGGTTGTAGGCGAGGGGCAGGGCCTTGAGCGTGGCCATCAGGCCCGTCAGGTTGCCGATCAGGCGGCCGGACTTGCCGCGCGCCAGCTCCGCGATGTCCGGGTTCTTCTTCTGCGGCATGATCGACGAGCCCGTGGAGAACGCGTCGTGCAGGGTCACGAAGGAGAACTCCTTCGTGTTCCAGATGATGATCTCCTCGGCGATCCGGGAGAGGTTGACGCCGATCATCGCGGTGATGAAGGCGAACTCGGCGACGAAGTCGCGGGAGGCCGTGCCGTCGATGGAGTTGCCGACGCTGCCGTGCTCGAAGCCGAGCTCCTTCGCGACCGCCTCCGGGTCAAGGCCCAGGGAGGAACCGGCCAGGGCGCCCGAGCCGTACGGCGACACAGCCGTGCGCTCGTCCCACTGGCGCAGCCGCTCCGCGTCCCGGGACAGGGACTGGACGTGGGCCAGGACGTGATGGGCGAACAGCACCGGCTGGGCGTGCTGGAGGTGGGTGCGGCCGGGCATCGCCACGTCCGGGTGGGCCTCCGCCAGACCGACCAGCGCGTCCTGGAGCTCGGCGATCAGACCGCCGATGATCCGGGCGTGGTCCCGCAGGTACATGCGGAAGAGGGTGGCGATCTGGTCGTTGCGGGAGCGGCCGGCGCGCAGTTTGCCGCCGAGGTCGGGGCCGACGCGCTCCAGGAGGCCCCGCTCCAGGGCGGTGTGGCAGTCCTCGTCGGCGATCGTGCCCACGAAAGAACCGTCGGCCACGTCCGCTTCGAGCTGGTCGAGCCCGGCGAGCATGCGCTGGAGCTCGTCCTCGCTCAGCAGGCCCGCCTTGTGCAGCACGCGCGCGTGGGCACGCGAACCGGCGATGTCGTACGGCGCGAGCCGCCAGTCGAAGTGGACGGACGCGGACAGCTTCGCCAGCGCCTCGGCGGGACCGTCGGCGAAACGACCGCCCCAGAGCCGGACGTCACCGCTGTTGCTGCTCACTTCGTTGCTCCTCACCGCTGCACTCAACGTCATGCATGATTATGCAGAGTCCTGCATGATTCGTCAATCCGGGGTGCGGGTGGCGAGGAATTTGCGCTCCCTTTGAACACGGGAAACCGCTTGCCCGTACTTCCCGCCGAACGCAGGCGCCGCGTTTGTCAAGAAGACCACTCCCGACCCCGAGTGAGGCATCCGCATGTCCAGGGCTCTTCCGAAGTACAACAAGCGCCGCGTGGCGATCATCGGCGGCGCCGCCGCCGTGGCACTGACCGGGGCGATCGTCGCCGGTACCGCCCTCGCCGGGGAGACCTCCAAGGGCAGCACCGCCACCGCCCGCACGCTGGCCGACGCCGGCAGCATCACGTGCCCGGACGTGGCCTCCCAGCTGCCCGCGATCCCCGCCAGCGCCCAGGCCGAGGTCGACCGCAACCTGACGCTGCTGCAGACCCAGATCGCCGAGGCCAACAAGCGCCTCGTCGACACGGTCGGCCAGGGCGGACCCAACTTCGTCCAGAACGCCATCCTCGGCCCGCTGGCCGACAAGCGGAAGTCGACCATCGACCGCATCGCCATCTCCATCGGCCGTACCGCGGAGAAGCCGCAGGGCCTCGACTCGCTGGCCACTTGCGCCCTCAACGCCGGCGGCGCGGCCGACACCGGTGCGGGCGCGGGCGAGGAGGCCGGGGCCGGCGCGGAGGCGGGGGCCACACCGGGCGAGACGGCCGGCGCCGAGGAGACCGGGAACGCGGGGAACGCGGGGAACGCGGGCGACGCGGGTGAGGCCGCCGGCGCGGGCGCCATCTCCTGCCCCGACGTGGCCTCCCAGCTGCCCGCGATCCCCGCGACCGCGCAGGCCGAGGTCGACCGCAACCTGACGCTGCTCAACACGCAGATCGCCGAGGCGAACAAGCGGCTCGTCGACACGGTCGGCCAGGGCGGACCCAACTTCGTCCAGAACGCCATCCTCGGCCCGCTGGCCGACAAGCGGAAGTCGACCATCGACCGCATCGCCACCTCCATCGGCCGTACCGCGGAGAAGCCGCAGGGCCTCGACTCCCTGGCCGCCTGCACGCTCACCAAGTGACGTGACAGGCGCTGTGGCCGCCCCGTGTGAGCGCCGACCGGGGCGGCCACGGGCGTCGTCAGGCAAGTCGACGCCCGAATTCCTTAGACAGGCGAAAGGTCTGCGCTCATAATCCTTAGACATGGGAAAGACTTATGAGCGCATAGACGGCCGGCTCCGCTCCTTCATCGAGGCGCAGCCCCTCTTCTTCACCGCGACCGCTCCCCTGTCGGGCGACGGCACGGTCAACCTCTCCCCCAAGGGGCTGCGCGGCTGTTTCGCGGTCCTCGACGAACTCACCGTGGCCTACCTCGACTTCGCCGGGTCCACCGCCGAGACGGTCGCGCATCTGCGGGAGAACGGCCGGATCACCCTCATGTGGTGCGCGTTCCAGGGGCCGCCGAACATCGTCCGGGTGCACGGCCGCGGCGAGCCGGTCTTCCGGGACGATCCGCGCTTCAAGGAACTGCTCGCGCACTTCCCGGACATCGACCCGTCCCTGCACGGACTGCGGGCGATCGTCGTCGTGACGGCCGAACTGATCCGTGATTCCTGTGGTTACGCGGTGCCGTACATGGCGTACGAAGGCGACCGCGAGCTGCACGGCAAGCGGTTCGCGCGCGAGGACGACGAGTCGCTGAGCGCCTACTTCGCCAAGAAGGACCACATCGCCACGAGCCTGGACGGACTGCCCGGGCTGCCGTTGCCGTTGCCGCCGTCCGCGGTCTGACTCACCCCTTGCCGAGCCGGACGGTGAAGGTCGTAGCCCCCGGCGCGCTCTCCAGCGTCACGCTGCCCCCGTGCGCCTCCACCACCGCGGCCACGATCGACAGGCCCAGGCCCGCGCCGCCGGTCTCCGGCTTGGTGCTGCGGTCGGCGCGGGTGAAGCGCTCGAAGACGCCCGGCTGGATGTCCTCCGGGATGCCGGGGCCGTCGTCGTGGACCTTCAACAGCACGGCGGTGGAGTCGGTCTCCAGGGTCACCGTCACCTTGGTGCCGGCCGGGGTGTGCAGGCGGGCGTTGGACAGCAGATTGGCCAGGACCTGGTGGAGGCGGTGTTCGTCGCCCGTCACCGTGACCGGGTCCTCCGGGAGGTCCAGCTCCCAGCGGTGACCGGAACCGGTGGTCCGCGCGTCCGTGAGGGCGTCGAGGACCAGGCGGGTGAGGTCGACGGGGGCGGCCTCCAGGGGGCGGCCCGCGTCCAGGCGGGCCAGCAGGAGCAGGTCGTCGACCATGGCGCCCATACGGGTCGACTCGGCGGCGATGCGCTCCAGGGCCCGGGTGATCTCCGGCGGCAGCGGGCCCGGGTGCAGCAGGGCGAGTTCGGCGTGGCCGCGCACCGAGGCGACCGGGGTGCGCAGTTCGTGGCTGGCGTCGGCGGCGAAGCTGCGCAGCCGTTCCTCGCTGGCGTGGCGTTTGGTCAGGGCGTCCTCGACATGGCCGAGCATGCGGTTGAAGGCGCCGGCGACCCTGCCCACCTCACTGCGTGGATCGGTTTCCGGGGCGTGCGGCGGAAGGGCCACCTCTCCGCTCGCGAGCGGGAGTTCGCTGACCCGGGTGGCGGTCGCGGCGACCCGGCTCAGCGGGCGCAGAGACCAGCGCACCCACAGGGCGCCCGCGACACCGGCGGCGGTGAGGGCGGCGCCGAAGACGATTCCGCCGACCAGTTCCAGGCGGTGGACGGTGGCCTCGACGGGCTCCAGGGGCAGGCCGGTGACCAGGATGTCGCCGTCGAGGCCCCGGGTGGCGAGGAGCCGGTAGCCGCCCAGGGCGGAGAGGCCGACGCTGTGGCCCCGGCCGTCGACCGGGACGGCCGCGAGCCGCTTCCGGTCGGGGGCGGTCAGGTCGACGTTCAGGGTACCGGTGGGGCGGACCACCGCGGCGTTGGTGACCGTGCCGTTGACCAACCGGGCGCCGAAGGTGCCGGCGGCCTGTCGGCGGGTGTCGGCGTGCTCGTCGCCGTCGTGGTCGTCCTTCTGCGGTAGGCCCTTGTGTTCCAGGCTGACCGCGAAACGGTTCCCCGCCTCGGTGAGCTGCTCGTCGAGGCGACCGGTGAGGAAGCCCTTCAACCCGAGGATCGCGGCGATCCCGACCGCGGCGCAGCTCACCGCGAGCAGCACCACCAGGCCGAGGGTGAGCCGGGCCCGCAGGGTGTGCGGCCGCAGGTCTCTCACGGCGTCACCGGTTTGATCACGTACCCCGCCCCGCGCACGGTGTGGATCATCGGCTCGCGGCCGACGTCCACCTTCTTGCGCAGATACGAGATGTACAGCTCGACGACATGGGCGCGGCCGCCGAAGTCGTAGGACCACACCCGGTCGAGGATCTGCGCCTTGCTGAGCACGCGGCGCGGGTTGCGCATGAGGAAGCGCAGCAGCTCGAACTCGGTCGGGGACAGTTCGATCAGCTCGCCGCCGCGGGTGACCTCGCGGGCCTCCTCGTCCATGACCAGGTCGCCGACGGTCAGCCGTGGGCCCTCGTCGAGCTGCCGGGCCATGCCCGCGCGGCGCAGCAGTCCGCGCAGCCGGGCGACGACCTCCTCCAGGCTGAACGGCTTGGTCACGTAGTCGTCGCCGCCGGCCGTGATCCCCTTGATGCGGTCCTCCACGGTGTCCCGGGCGGTCAGGAAGAGCACGCACACGTCGGGCTTCACGGTGTGCAGGGCGCGCAGGACCGCGAAGCCGTCGGTGTCCGGGAGCATCACGTCCAGGACGACGGCGTCGGGCAGCAGCTCCCGGGCCGCAGCCACCGCCGAGGCGCCGTCGCCTGCCGTGCGGACCTGCCAGCCCTCGTAGCGCAGGGCGCCGGAGAGGACCTCGGCGAGGTCGGGGTCGTCGTCGACGACGAGGACGCGCAGCGGGGTGCCGTCGGGGCGGGTGAGGGCGGGGCGGCCCGAGCGTGCGGTGTTCATATCCTCTCCAGGATTACCCCTGGCCGGAGCGGCAGGGGGCCCGGAAAGCTCTGAGTTTCCTCTGAGTGCGCTCTGCGGGGTGCCTTTCAAAGGGTCCTGAGAAGTTGTCTTCGCACAGTGGTGTCCCGAACAGCCGAAAGGACGCATCCATGACCACCGTGTACGAGCGGCGGGCCGCACCAGCCGTGGCGCCGCCCGCGCGACGCTCCCCCGCGGGTGCCGTGCTCGCCCTCCTGTGGGCCGGGGCGGCGGCCGTGATCGTCCTGTGGTGGGCGGACACCGGTTCCGTGGTCGGTACGGCCGGGTGGCTGACCGGCGCCGGGCGGATCGCCGGGCTGCTCTGCGGGTACGCCTGCGCGGTGCTGGTGGGTCTGATGGCGCGGGTGCCGGTGCTGGAGCGGCGGGTCGGGTCGGACCGGGTGGCCCGCTGGCACGCGATGGCCGGCCGCTACACCGTCTGTCTGCTGCTCGCGCACATCGGGCTGATCCTCACCGGGTACGCCGCCCAGGACAGCGCCTCGCTGTGGCACGAGACCGTCACGGTCATCCTGGACTATCCCGAGATGCTCAAGGCCACCGCCGGCACGCTGATCCTCCTCGCGGTCGGCGTCACCTCGGCACGGGCGGTGCGCCGCCGCACCGGCCACGAGTTCTGGTATTACGTCCATCTCCTCACGTACGCCGCCGTGTTCCTCACCTTCGGCCACCAGCTGGCCCTCGGGAACGACTTCAACGGCAACACCGCGGCCACGGCGGCCTGGTACGCGCTCTACCTCGGTGTCGCGGCCCTGGTGCTGTGGTTCCGGATCCTCGCGCCGGTGCGGCTGAACCTGCGGCACCGGCTGCGGGTGGAGTCCGTGCACCAGGAGGCGCGGGGCGTGTGGTCCGTCGTCGTACACGGACGGGAACTGGACCAACTCGGCGCGCGGCCTGGGCAGTTCTTCCGCTGGCGGTTCCTCGCCGCGGGCCTGCGGTGGACGTCGACGCCGTACTCCCTGTCGGCACCGCCCCGCCCCGACCGCATGCGGATCACGGTCAAGGCGCTCGGCGACCACAGTACGGCCGTGGCCATGCTGCGGCCCGGCACGCGCGTGTGGGCCGAGGGGCCGTACGGATCGCTGACCGGCGACCGGCAGACCTCGTCCAAGTCGCTGCTGATCGGGGGCGGAGTCGGTATCACCCCGCTGCGGGCGCTGTTCGAGACCCTGCCGGGCGAGGTCACCCTCCTGTACCGGGCGCGCACGGTCGAGGACCTCGCGCTGGGCGGGGAGTTGGAGTCCGTCGCCCGGTGGCGCGGGGCAAGGGTGCACTACCTGCTCAACGGGCCGGAGGGGCAACGGCCGCGTATCACCGCCGCGTCGCTGCGGGCGACCTTCCCCGACCTGGCCGGTCACGACGTCTACCTCTGCGGCCCGCACGGGTTCGCCAGGGAGGTGTACGAGGAGCTGCGCGCCGCGGGAGTTCCCGATCGCCGTATCCACCACGAATCCTTTGAGCTGTGAGGCCTCACACGTGCACGCGTTGAAGAAGAACCGCCCGCTGCGCCGGATCGTGCTGGCGAGCGCCGCCACCGTCTCCGGCATGGTGCTGCTGCTGTCGCTGAAGCCGCACAGCACGCCTGCCGTCGCCGTGACGACCCGGTCCACCGCCCCCGCGGTCACGGGAACCCGGACCGTCACCGGCGACACCGTCCAGACCCGCTGGGGGCCGGTCCAGGTCCGCGTCACCCTCAAGGACGACAAGCTCACCGAGGTCACTGCGGTCACCTACCCGACGGACAACCCGCGGGACCAGGAGATCAACAGCTACGCCCTGCCCCGGCTGCGGAGCGAGGCCCTCCAGGCCCAGAGCGCGGACATCGACACGGTCTCGGGGGCCACCTACACGAGCGATGGTTACCGCCAGTCACTCCAGTCCGCACTGGACTCCGCGGGCGGCTGAACACACCGGCGTCACGGCACGTATCTGAGGACCAAGGGACCACGCCCACCCCCCTTGCCCCCGTCCCCGGAGGAAACGTGACCACCACGCTCGCAGGCGGCCGCGCCGCCCGCCGTCAGACGATGCGCCGCATCCGCCCGCGCCGTTCCCCGGCGACCGTCCTGCTGATCGCCGTATGGGCGGGAGCGGCCGGTGTGCTGTGGCTGTGGTGGCACAACACGCCGTCCGTGGCCGACGACAACAGCAAGATCCTCAATGCGGGCCGGATCACCGGCCTGCTGGCCGGCTATCTGATGGCGCTCGTGGTGCTCCAGATGGCCCGGGTGCCCGCACTGGAACGCCGCGTCGGCTCCGACCGGGTCGCCCGCTGGCACGCGATGACCGGCCGCTACACGCTCTGTCTGGTCGTCGCCCACGTCTTCCTGATCATGTGGGGTTACGCCCTGCAGGCCGGCAAGGGGCTCGGCGACATCGTCCAGCAGACGACGGACTCCATCAACCAGCTGCCGGACATGGGCAAGGCGGCCATCGGCACCGGTCTGCTGTTCGTCATCGGCCTGATGTCGATCGGCGGGGTCCGCCGCAGGATCCCGTACGACACCTGGTACCACGTGCACCTGCTGACGTACGCGGCGGTCTTCCTGACCTTCTGGCACCAGCTGACCACCGGCAACGACTTCGCGGTCGAGCCGGTCGCCAAGACCGTCTGGTACGCGCTGTACGGCTCGGTCACCGCGCTGGTGCTCTGGTACCGGATCCTCACCCCGATCCGGCTGAACCTGCGGCACCGGATGTACGTCGAGGCGGTCGTCGAGGAGACGCCCGGCGTGGTGTCGGTGCTGATCGGCGGGCGCAAGCTGCACCGGATGGGCGCGGAGGCAGGCCAGTTCTTCCGCTGGCGGTTCCTCGCGCCGGGCATGCGGTTCAGCTCCCACCCGTACTCGCTGTCCGCGGCGCCCCGGCCGGGCATGCTGCGGATCACGGTGAAGGCGATCGGCGACCACAGCGAGCGGCTGCGCGAGCTGGTGCCCGGCACCAAGGTGTGGGCCGAGGGGCCGTACGGCGCCCTGACCGCCCAGCGCCGCAGCCGCGGCAAGGTGCTGCTGGTGGCCGGCGGTGTCGGCATCACGCCGATGCGGGCCCTGTTCGAGACGCTGCCGGGCGCGGCCGGTGACATCACCCTGCTGTACCGGGCCAACACCACCCAGGACCTGGCCCTGTGGGACGAGCTCTCCGCCATCGCGGACGAGCGCGGCGCCCGCCTGATGTACGCGGTGAACAGCCCGGACGGGGAGCGCCCGGACATCTCCGCGGAGTCCCTCCAGCGCAAGCTCCCCGACATCGACAAGCACGACGTGTTCATGTGCGGGCCGAACGGTTTCGCGCAGTCCGTGTACGAAGCACTGCGCGGCGCGGGTGTGCCCGCCCGCCGCATCCATCACGAGTCGTTCGAGATGTGACGACGGGAATTCAGGAGCTGTTGAAGCGATGAGGAAGAGTCACCCCGTCCGTCGAGTCGTGCTCGCGACCGCCGCCACCGTCTCCGGTGTCGTGCTGCTGCTGTCGCTGAAGCCGTCCTCGGACCCTGCGTCCGCCCAGGCGGGCGGAACGGTTCCGCAGCAGACGGCGGCGGCGCAGGAGTCGGCCCAGGGCGGCGCCGGGGCGGCCGCCGGCGGCGCGGTCACCGGCGACGTGGTCCAGACCCAGTACGGTCCCGTCCAGGTCCGTATCACCGTCAGCGGCAACAAGATCACCAAGGCAGAGGCGGTCCAGGCCCCCAAGGGCGGGACCAGCGACCAGAAGACCGCCCTGTCCGTTCCGAAGCTCAACCAGGACGTGGTCGCCAAGCAGAGCCCGAAGATCGACACGGTCTCCGGGGCGACATACACGAGCGAGGGCTACAAGAAGTCGCTCCAGTCGGCGATCGACAAGGCGAACGCGGCCGCCCCGGCCCAGCCGTCGGCTCAGCCCTCCAAGCCGTCCGGCGGGGGCGCGGGGGCGGCCGCCAAGACGGTCACCGGTGCGGTCTCCCAGACCCAGTACGGGCCGGTCCAGGTCCGGATCACGGTCAGCGGCGGCAAGGTCACCAAGGCCGAGGCCGTGCAGGCCCCCAAGGGCGGGACCAGCGACCAGAAGACGGCGCTGTCCATCCCGAAGCTCAACCAGGAGGCCGTGGCGGCCGGCAGCGCGGACATCGACTCGGTGTCGGGTGCCACCTACACCAGCGAGGGCTACAAGAAGTCGCTCCAGTCCGCGCTGGACCAGGCCGGTGGCTGACACGGTGGCCGAGTCGGCACAAGCTCCCGCCGCGGTACGTCACGCGGAGGAGGTCATGGGGACGGTCTTCTCCTTCGACGTCCGCGGCGGGGAACCCCTTGCGGTGCAGGCGGCACTGCGGGAGGCGGTGGCGGGGCTGCACCGCGTGAACGAGGTGTTCAGCACCTACCGCGACGACAGCCAGGTCTCCCGCCTGGCCCGCGGTGAACTGGCCCTGGACGACTGCGATCCCGAGGTCGCCGAGGTCCTCGAACTCGGCGCCGAGGCCGAGCGGTCGAGTGACGGCTGGTTCAGTCTGCGCTACGAGGGCCGCCTCGACCCCACCGGCATCGTCAAGGGCTGGGCGGTGGAACGCGCGGCCCGCCGTGTCGCCGAGTCGGGCGCGACGGGCGTCAGCGTCAACGGCGGCGGAGACGTACAGCTGTTGGGCGTACCGGGCCCCGAACGCCCTTGGCGCGTAGGCGTCTCGGACCCCCTGCGTCCCGGCGGCCTGGCGGCGGTGGTCTCGGCGGCGGGAGCGGCGGAGCTGGCGGTCGCGACATCGGGCTCAGCCGAGCGCGGCGCCCATATCGTCGACCCCAGAACGGGCCGCTCGGCGGTCACGGACCTGGTGGCGGTGACGGTCGTGGCCCCGACGATCACCTGGGCGGACTGCTGGGCGACGGCGGCTTTCGCGATGGGGTCACGGGAGGGCCTGGCCTGGCTGGAGGCGCTGCCGGACACGGAGGCCCTACTGATCACGGCGGGCGACGAGGTGCTGATCACGGGGGGCTTGGCGGCTCGACTCGGGTGAGTTTTGTGCTTTTAGGGGCGCGGGGCTGTGTCGATCTGCGGCTCCGCCGCGTGGGCGCGACCAGCCCCCACTCACCCGCGCCCGACGAACAACCGTCAGTGGCCGTTCTGAGCCAACCGCAACAAATGCTCAGCGAGCGCCTGACCCCCCGTAGGGTTCCGGCTGATCAGCATCAACGTGTCGTCACCGGCAATCGTCCCCAAGATGTCATGCAGCTCGGCCTGATCAATCGCCGACGCCAAGAACTGCGCAGCCCCCGGAGGGGTCCGCAGGACCACGAGATTCGCCGAAGCCTCCGCGGAGATCAGCAGCTCCTGTGAGAGCCGCCGCATCCGCTCCTCCTTGGCGGACTCCCCCAACGGCGCCCGAGGGGTCCGGAAACCCCCCTCACTCGGCACCGCGTAGATGAGGTCCCCGTCGTTGTTGCGGATCTTCACCGCGTTCAGTTCGTCGAGGTCCCGGGAGAGCGTCGCCTGTGTGACGCTCAGCCCGTCGTCGGACAGCAGCTTCGCCAACTGGCTCTGCGACCGCACCGGTTGCCGGTTGAGGATGTCCACGATCCGGCGGTGGCGCGCGGTACGCGTCTGCGGCACCGCGGGCCCCGCGACCCCGTTGTGCTCGTGATCCTGCGCATGGCTCATCGTCGTCTCATTCTCCGGATCATCCGTCTCCCTCGGCGGCACCCAGGATGCCGGGGAGAGCCTGAACAAGCGCGTCCACTTCGTCGTCGCCGAGGTTCAGCGGCGGCATCAGCCGTACGACATCGGGGGCGGGCGCGTTCACCAGGAAACCGGCGTCCTGAGCCGCCTGCTGCACCTGCGGCGCGAGCGGCTCGGTGAGCACGATACCCAGGAGGAGGCCCGCACCCCGGACATGGGCGATCAAGGGGTGCCCCAGTGACTCGATTCCGTCCCGCAGCTTCTCGCTCTGCCGCTTGACGTTCTCCAGCAACCCGTCGTTCGCGATGGTGTCGAGGACGGCGAGTCCCGCCGCGCACGCGACCGGGTTCCCGCCGAAGGTCGTGCCGTGCTGCCCCGGCTGGAGCAGCTCCGCGGCCCGACCGAAGGCGACGGTCGCGCCGAGCGGCAGTCCGCCGCCGAGCTGCTTGGCGAGGGTGACCACGTCCGGCAGCACGCCCTCGTGGGCCTGGTACTCGAACCAGTGCCCGGTACGGCCGATGCCGGTCTGCACCTCGTCCAGGACCAGCAACGCGCCCTTGGCCGCCGTGATCGCCCGGGCCGCCTTGAGGTAGCCGGCCGGGGGCACCACGACACCGTTCTCGCCCTGGATGGGTTCGATGACGACGAGTGCGGTGTCCTCGGTGACCGCAGCGGCCAGGGCCTGTGCGTCGCCGTACGGCACATGCGTGACGTCGGCGGGCAGCGGTAGGAAGGGGGTCCGCTTGGCGGGCTGGCCGGTGAGTGCGAGGGCGCCCATGGTCCGGCCGTGGAAGCCGCCGTCGGTGGCGACCATGTGGGTGCGCCCGGTCAGCCGGCCGATCTTGAAGGCGGCCTCGACGGACTCGGCGCCGGAGTTGCAGAAGAAGACCTTGCCGTCCCGGCCGAAGAGCTGGAGCAGCCGTTCGGCGAGGGCGACGGTGGGCTCCGCCATGAAGAAGTTGGAGATGTGGCCGAGGGAGGCGATCTGCTTGCTGACGGCCTCGACGATCGCCGGGTGGGCGTGGCCGAGCGCGTTGGTCGCGATGCCGCCGACGAAGTCGTAGTACTGCCTGCCCTCGCTGTCCCAGACCTTGAGGCCCTCACCGCGGACGAGAGGGAGGCGCGGGGTGCCGTAGTTGTTCATGAGCGAGCCCTGCCACCGCTCGGTCAGTTCCGCGTTGCTCATGAATCCCCCTGTCCGTCCGGCACGACCATCGTGCCGATGCCCTCGTCGGTGAAGATCTCCAGCAGGATCGAGTGCTGGACCCGCCCGTCGATGACCCGGGCCGTGTTCACGCCGTTGCGTACGGCGTGCAGGCAGCCCTCCATCTTCGGGACCATGCCGGAGCTCAACTCCGGTAGCAGCTTCTCCAGTTGGGAGGCCGTGAGGCGGCTGATCACCTCGTCGCTGTGGGGCCAGTCCTCGTAGAGGCCCTCGACGTCCGTGAGGACCATGAGGGTTTCGGCGTCAAGAGCAGCAGCGAGTGCCGCAGCCGCCGTATCAGCATTGACGTTGTAGACATGTCCGTCGTCCTGGCTACGGGCGATCGAGGAGACGACCGGGATCCGGCCGTCGGCGAGCAGCGCCTGGATCGCGCCCGTGTCGATCGCGGTGATCTCGCCGACCCGCCCGATGTCGACCAACTCGCCGTCGATCTCGGGCTGGTGCTTGGTGGCGCTGATGGTGTGCGCGTCCTCGCCGGTCAACCCGACGGCGAGGGGCCCGTGCTGGTTGAGCAGGTTGACCAGCTCGCGCTGCACCTGCCCGGCGAGCACCATCCGTACGACGTCCATGGCGTCCTCGGTGGTGACGCGCAGGCCGGCCTTGAACTCGCTGACGATGCCGTGCTTGTCGAGGGCGGCGCTGATCTGCGGGCCGCCGCCGTGCACGACGACCGGCTTGAGCCCGGCGTGGTGCAGGAACACGACGTCCTGGGCGAACGCGGCCTTGAGGTCCTCGTCGATCATGGCGTTGCCGCCGAACTTGATGACGACGGTCTTGCCGTTGTGCCGGACCAGCCAGGGCAGCGCCTCGATGAGGATCTGGGCCTTGGGGAGCGCGGTGTGCTTACGGGTGGATCCAGTGCTCATGACGAGTAGGCGCTGTTCTCGTGGACGTAGTCGGCGGTGAGGTCGTTGGTCCAGATGGTGGCGGTCTCGGAGCCGGCGGCGAGGTCGGCGACGATGTGCACCTCGCGGTAGCGCATGTCGACCTTGTCGCGGTCCTCGCCGACGCCGCCGTTCTTGCAGACCCAGACGCCGTTGATGGCGACGTTGAGCCGGTGGGGCTCGAAGGCGGCCTTCGTGGTGCCGATGGCGCTCAGGACGCGGCCCCAGTTGGGGTCCTCGCCGTGGATCGCGCACTTGAGGAGGTTGTTGCGGGCGATGGACCGGCCCACTTCGACGGCGTCGTCCTCGCTCGCGGCGCCCACCACCTCGACCTTGATGTCCTTGCTGGCGCCCTCGGCGTCCCGGATGAGCTGCTGTCCGAGGTCGTCGCAGACGGTCCGTACGGCCTCGGCGAACTCCTCGTACTCCGGGGTGACTTCGGAGGCGCCGGAGGCGAGCAGCAGCACGGTGTCGTTGGTGGACATGCAGCCGTCGGAGTCGACGCGGTCGAAGGTGGTCCGGGTCGCGGCCCGCAGGGCCCGGTCCAGGGCCTCGCTCTCCAGGTCCGCGTCGGTGGTGAGGACGACCAGCATGGTGGCGAGGCCGGGAGCGAGCATGCCGGCGCCCTTGGCCATGCCGCCGACGGTCCAGCCGTCCTTGGTCACGACCGACGTCTTGTGGACGGTGTCGGTGGTCTTGATGGCGATGGCGGCCTTCTCACCGCCGTGCTCGGACAGGTGAGCCGCGGCGGCCTCGACTCCCGGCAGGAGCTTGTCCATCGGGAGCAGCAGGCCGATGAGCCCGGTGGAGGCGACGGCCACCTCACCCGCGCCGATGTCCAGCACCTCGGCGGCCTTCTCGGCGGTGGCGTGCGTGTCCTGGAAGCCCTTGGGGCCCGTACAGGCGTTGGCGCCACCGGAGTTGAGGACCACGGCGGAGAGCTGACCGCTCTTGAGGACCTGCTCGGACCACAGGACGGGCGCGGCCTTCACGCGGTTGGAGGTGAAGACGCCGGCGGCGGCGCGGCGGGGCCCGGTGTTGACCACGAGGGCCAGGTCCGGGTTGCCGTTCTCCTTGATTCCGGCGGCGATACCGGCCGCCTGGAATCCCTTTGCTGCCGTGACGCTCACGGTGCGACTCCGATCGTGGAAAGACCGAGCTCCTCGGGGAGACCGAGGGCGAGGTTCATGCTCTGGACGGCACCGCCCGCGGTGCCCTTGGCCAGGTTGTCGATGGCGCTGATCGCGATGATGCGGCCCACGGCCTCGTCGAGGACGACCTGCACCTGAACGCCGTTGGAACCGTAGACGGACGCCGTGGCGGGCCACTGGCCCTCGGGCAGCAGGTGCACGAAGGGCTCGTCGGCGAAGGCCTTCTCGTAGGCGGCGCGGACGGACTCGGCGGTGACGCCGGACTTCGCCTTGGCGCTGCAGGTGGCCAGGATGCCGCGGGGCATCGGCGCGAGGGTCGGGGTGAAGGAGACGCTCACCTCGGCACCGGCCGCCGCGCTGAGGTTCTGGACGATCTCGGGGGTGTGCCGGTGGCCGCCGCCGACGCCGTACGGCGACATGGAGCCCATGACCTCGCTGCCCAGCAGGTTCGGCTTGGGCGCCTTGCCCGCGCCGGAGGTGCCGGAGGCGGCGACGATCACGGCCTCGTGCTCGGCGAGGCCGGCGGTGTAGGCCGGGAAGAGGGCGAGCGTGACGGCGGTCGGATAGCAGCCGGGCACCGCGATCCGCCTGGTCCCCTCCAGCACGGCGCGGGCGCCCGGCAGTTCGGGAAGGCCGTAGGGCCAGGTGCCGGCGTGCGCGGAGCCGTAGAACTTCTCCCAGTCGGCCGCGTCCTTCAGCCGGAAGTCGGCGCCCATGTCGACGACGAGGACGTCCGGGCCGAGCTGTTCGGCGACGGCGGCGGACTGTCCGTGCGGCAGGGCGAGGAAGACGACGTCGTGTCCGGCGAGGACGTCGGCCGTGGTCTCCTGGAGTACCCGGTCGGCCAGCGGCAGAAGGTGCGGCTGGAGCGCGCCGAGCTTCTGCCCGGCGTTGGAGTTGCCGGTCAGCGCGCCGACCTCGACCTCGGGGTGCGCGAGGAGCAGTCGCAGGACCTCACCGCCCGCGTACCCGCTCGCTCCGGCCACCGCCGCACGTACCGCCATGTCATCCTCCTCCTGGATGGCATGACTATACGTTTCGCTGCACGTTTATGCAACCGAATGCATACTCACGCCCCCCTCCTGCGCACGGCTCCGAACACACCGAATCCGGCGAGCGCCACGAGCGAACCGCCCCCGACCGCCGTGCCCAGTCGCAACCCGGGTGGATGGAAAGCGCAGGTGACGCGGGTCGAGGTGCCGTCGAGGGGGACGGCGACCAGGCCGTGGTACTCCCTCGCGGGTACGGCGGCCTGGTCACCGGCGGCGCAGCGCCAGCCGGCGATCCGGGGCGCGGCCACCACGGCGACGCCCTTGCTGCCCGCCGGGAGCTCGGCCCGGAGCGTGCTGCCGGAGCCGGAGACGGTCACCTTCGTGGCACCGGAGGCCTTGAGCTGCCGTACGACGGCGTGCAGACGGCCGGTGTCCAGACAGCCGACCGCCTGGTCCGGCACGACGCCCAGCCGGTTCGGGGACAGCTCGATCGTCAGGCGCCCGGAGTCCGGGACCGTGCCGAGCCGCTGCATGGCGGCGATCTTGGTGAGGGGCCGCCAGTCGGCCCGGAACCGTCCCATCAGACCATGGGCGGAGGGGCCGCTGAGCCGCGCGGTGCCCGCGAAGTGCGGCGCCCAGAGGTAGACCTCGCTGCCCGCCCGGCATCGGGCGGTGAGCGTCGCCTTTCCCCCTACCCGCACGCCCCGGCGCCGGTCGGTACTGCGGTCCGGTGGCTTTCCGGCGCTGTTGAGCACGGTGATGTGCGGCAGGGTGTAGACGCGGGCGCCCAGCAGCAGTTCCTGGTTGCGGTACGGCGACGGCCCGAAGGCACCGGTCGCGGCGGACGGCCGTACCGTCACCAGGGGCGGGACGTCCTCGCGGGTCACGGTCTGCCCCGTGCCGTCCTGCGGGAACCAGTTCTGGTGCGGGTCCGGTGGGGAGTGCACCCGGGCGCCCACCGAGAAGATGACGTCCGTGACCGCGTTGTCCAGGCTCTGGAGACTGCGGCCGCCCGAGGTCCAGCCGCCGCCCAGGGCGGTGAGCGTGCTGCTGAGCACGGCCGAGGTGTGGCTGCTGTAGTACTGGGCGCCCTGTCCCCCGACCTCCAGCGGGTCGTTGCCGACGGTCTGTTCCCGGCCCGGGTCGGTGCGGTAGCGGGGCCAGCCGTCAGCCTGTGCGATCGCGTCCGCCTGGTCCCGCTGCCGGTCGCCCCAGGGGGCGTAGTCGTCCATGTGCCCGAACCGCGTCCGGGTGGCCACGGCGGAGGTGGCGGTGGCCTCACCGAGCTGGGCCCCGACGAGCAGGACGGCGGCGAGCGCTGCCGGGGCCATGCGCAGGACGGGTCGCTCACGGCCGAGCAGGACCAGCCCGAGCAGCGCGCCCACGGCCGCCGTCACGAACACCGGCCAGGCGAAGGAACGGACCAGTTGGCTGCCGCTCGCGACGACCGCGATCAGCGCGAGCAGCCCGGCCGCCGCTGCCAGGGCCCGCCGGTCGAGGGGACCGTAGGAGAGGGTGTGCCAGGCGGCGATCACCAGCAGGGCGCACACCACGAAGGTCTGGCGGTACGAACTGCCCTGCGGGGCGGCGAAGGCGTGCCAGAGCAGATGGGTCGGGCCCCACTGCATCGACAGGGTCACGACGAGCACCAGAAGCGTCCACCCCGCGCGCACCCGGCGGGGCGCCGCCCGGTGGAAGGGCAGGGCCAGAGCCAACAGCAGGGCCGTGGTGCCGACGAAGAGCGCCGGGGAGCCGAAGCTGTACGTCGTCGGCAGCAGCCGGGCCAGCAGGTCCTGCGTGCCCACCGGAGCGAACCGGGTGAACCGGCCCTCGGAGGCGTGCGCGCTGCCGAAGTACACGACCGTCACCAGGGGTGCGGCCAGGCCCATGCCGAGGGCGTAGGTCAGGGCGGCCCGGCCCGTCGCGGTGAGCCTGCGGCGGCGGGGCAGGTCGGCCAGCCACAGCCGCAGCAGGAACACCACAGCCGCGGCGAGCGTGGCCATGTAGGCCGTGTAGAAGTTGGCGATCCACGCGGCCGTCACCACCAGCACCCCGAGAAGCGGGCGCCGGCCGCTCAGGACCCACTCGCCGACCAGGCACAGCAGCGGCAGGGCGATCAGCCCGTCGAGCCACATGAGGTTGTACGAGGCGCTCGCCACCGTCCAGCCGCAGAGGGCGTAGGACGCGCCCAGCAGGCCCGCCGCCCACCAGCGCCCGGGTCGCAGCCTCAGCAGCAGCCAGGCCATGGCGGCGCCGGCGCACGCGATCTTCAGCACGGTGATCACGTACACCGCGAGATCGATCTCGTCCCGCGGGAACACCGCCACGAGCAGCGCGAACGGGCTGGTGAGATAGGTGCCGAGGTCGGGCAGGAAGCCGGCGCCGAATCCCGACTGCCAGTTGACGAGGAGGCCGCCGGTGGCCCGCCCGTGCAGCAGGTCCCACAGGTGCGCGTGGAACGGCACGTACTGGTTGCCCAGGTCGTTGACGTTCCGGGTGCGCGGCCCGAAGGGGTAACTGCGGGCGACGGCGTCGGCCGCGCAGAGCACGACGACGGTGATGGCCGCCGCCAGCAGGGCGGCCTGCCCCGGTCCGGGCTGTGGTCGCTCCCCCGTGAGGTCGTTCGCTGTCTTCGGTTCGGGCGGGACGGTCGGTCGCACGCCCTGTTGACTGGTCAATTCAGGCCCCCGTCCGGGGTGTTCACCCCGTGCGTTGTCACTGCGCCGATTTAGACCATGGGTGCATACGGTTGGTTGTCCGACCGCCGATGGCGGTGAAGTGAACTCCGTACGACCCGGAGGCCAACGGCGGCCGAGGGGGACGTACGGGCGGAGGGAGCCGACATGAGCGAGAGCACCACCCGCGAGGAACGTTTCGCGCGCGGCCTGGAGATGCTGGGCAGCGTCAACCCCGAGGTAGGGCAGCTGGTCGTCGACTCGCTCGCCGACATCAGCCCGGAGATGAGCCACCAGATCATCGCCTGGGGGTTCGGCGAGATCTACTCACGGCCACAACTCGCCCCGCGAGACCGCCAGTTGGTCACCCTGGGCATGCTCACCGCGCTCGGCAGCTGTGAGACCCAGTTGGAGGTGCACATCAACACGGCCCTGAACGTGGGCCTGACCCCCGAGCAGATCGTCGAGGCGCTGTTGCAGTCGGCCGGGTACTGCGGATTCCCCAGGGCCCTGAACGCCACGGCCGTGGCGAAGAAGGTCTTCGGCGAGCGGGGGCTGCTGCCCGTCGGACAGCAGCCCGCCGACCCGTCGGCTACCTCTGCCTGATCCTGAGGAAGGTGACCGAGTTCGCCGGGAAGGTGTACGAGAACTTCCCGGCGACCCCGTCGAAGGTGGAGGTCACCGGGGCGACCGCGGTCGACGTCTCGCTGTTCACGGCGTCGGGGTCGGCCGCCAGGGTGGTGACCCGGGCCCTGGAGGCGACCTTGGCCCGGCCCAGGTCGATCGCCGTACGGGCGGCCGCGTCCTGGGCGTTGACGACCTTGACGATCAGGTCACCGGTCTTCTGGTCCTTGGTCACGACCTGGCGGAACGGCTCGGCCGGCTTGTCGTCGGTGAAGCTGCCCCACTCCTGCCCGTCGAGGTAGAGGGTCACCTGACGGCCGCGGACCTTGACGTCGATGTCGTAGGTGCGGCCGGTCTCGACCGATCCGGCCTTGGAGATCAGCGTCGACTTGCCGCCGTCCACGGCCTGTTCGACGGCGCTCTGGGTGTTGTTCCAGCCGCCGATGTTCCACCAGTAGTAGTTGCCGGTGTCCTTCACTCCGAAGGCGACGAGGAAGCCCTCCTTGCCTGCCTTCTTGGTGGCCTTCACCTTCAGGTCGTAGTCGTGCCAGGCCGGGTCGCCGGCCGAGACCATGGTGTTCTCGGCGTTCACGTCGCTCTGCACGTACTGCCCGTCCTGGACGCTCCAGCTGCCGCCGCCGGTGTGGGTCCACCGCGAGGCACCGCCGCTGAAGTCGTCGGCGAGCAGGGTGTTCCCGTCGGCACCGGTGACCAACACGTCGTCGTACGCCGCCGTCGTCGCCCAGGTCGAGAGGCCCACGGCGCCGGTGATCGGGGCTTGCAGCGAGGGCGTGCCGGTGGCCGTGGAGGGCACCACGCGGTCGCCGACGTTGTTCATGAACAGCTTCTGGACCTCGTAGTTGGCGGAGTTCCAGGAGGCGTGGTTGTTGAACCAGATCAGGTCCGGGCGCCACTGGACGTAGTCCTCGTTGGCGAACAGCGGGGCGTAGGAGGCGAGTTTGACGACGTCGGCGTTGCGTTCCAGGCCGGTCATGAATGCGGCCTCGGTGAGGCCGTTCTTGAAGGTGTTGCCC
Organism: Streptomyces sp. NPDC102270; assembly: GCF_044766405.1. NCBI lineage: Bacteria > Bacillati > Actinomycetota > Actinomycetes > Kitasatosporales > Streptomycetaceae > Streptomyces > Streptomyces sp. NPDC102270. The sequence continues at coordinate 181,458 of NZ_JBIWLX010000007.1, forward strand.
TGGGAGGCGTACTCGCCGAGGAAGACCTTCGGGCCGCTGCGGTCGTAGGAGTCGTAGCGGTCGTTGTTCTGGAGGAACCACCGCGTGCTGTTGTAGTAGTGCTCGTCGACCATGTCGACCTTGGCGCCCTTGTTGAGCTGCCAGGCCGTGTCGAAGGTCGAACCCGAGTCGTCCGGGCCGGAGTTGGAGATCACCTGGATGTCCGGGTACTTCGCCTGGATGGCGGCGCGGAACTCCTTGAACCGGGTGAAGAACTCCTCCGGCAGGTTCTCCTCGTTGCCGACCTCGATGTGGGTGAGGTGGAAGGGCTTGGCGTGGCCCATCCTCGCCCGCACCTTGCCCCACGTGGAGCTCGCCGGACCGTTGGCGAACTCGACGAGGTCGAGGGTGTCCTGGATGTGCCGCTTGAGCAGTGCCTCGTCGGCGACGGCCTTGTTCTGGCCGCAGCCGGTCACCAGGGCGGGGACGACGGGCAGCGGCATGGCGCCGATGTCCTCGGAGAGGCGGAAGTACTCGTAGTAGCCGAGGCCGTAACTCTGGTTGTAACCCCAGAAGTTGGCGTTGGTGGCACGCTGCTCGACCGGGCCGATGGTGTCCTTCCACTGGTACGAGCGCTTGCGCTGGTAGCCGGAGGTCTCGCTGTAGTCCTCCATCGAGCCCGTGTTGACCAGGCAGCCGCCCGGGAAGCGCACGAAGCCCGGGTGCAGGGCGGCGATCTTCTCGGCGAGGTCCTTGCGCAGCCCGTTGGGTTCACCGCGGTAGGTGTCGCGGGGGAAGAGGGAGACCATGTCGAGGGCCGCCGCGGCGGCGGAGGCCACGGTGAGGCGGCCGTCGCTGCTGGTCCTCGTCGCGGTGAAGGCGGCTTTGTACCGAGCCCAGCCGCTCTTCGTCACGGCCACCTTGCGGGCGGTGGCGAGCGTGCCGTCGGCGTCCTGCAAGGAGACCGTGAGGGTCGTACCGGCGTCCGCGCGGGCCCACACCGAGAAGTCGTACCTCTTGCCCTCGTCGACATGGATGCCGGTGTTGTATCCGGCGTTCGTGACGGACGAACCGGCGGCCAGGGAGAGATAGGTGCGGTTGCGCTCGTTGAGGCGCCCGCCGTCGTTCAGCGCCTGGGCGGTGCCCTGCACCGTCCACGAGGTCAGCGGGGTGTACGAGGAGTTGTCGGCGGTGGAGTACTCGAAGGACCGGTTCTGCACGAGCTCGGCGTACAGACCGCCGTCGGCGGCCCGGTTGATGTCCTCGAAGAAGACGCCGTACATCGTGTCGTCGATCTTCGCGCCCTTGGCGGCCGGGTCGACGGTGATCGCGTAGTCGGTGACGTCCTCGGCATGGGCGGGGGCGGGGACCAGACCGGCGGCCACCAGGAAGGCGGTGGCGCTGAGACCGAGTCTCCAGCGGGTGCGTGACATGGATGCTCCGCGGCTCTCTGTCGACAGTGACGTTCGAAATATCAAACGATGATCAGCACTTCGAACGGCAAGATAGGGAGGGTGATCCCGAGCGTCAACGGGTCGCGCGGCTTCGAAAGTGTCGGAAGGGATCGGAGGGGCGGGGCGGATGAGCGGGTTCTGGCCAGTGACGGATGTGCTCGGGTATCTGGCCGGGAGCTGGCGGACCGAGCGAACCGTGCGGGATCTGGCGAGCGGAGACGAGGGGCGGTTCTCCGGTACGACCACTTTCGGCCGACTGAAGGGCGGCGGACTGCTGTCCCAGGAGTCCGGCGTCTTCGTCTGGCAGGGCGTCCCGCGCCCCGCGGAACGGACCCTCCGCTTCCTGCCGGGCGGGACACCGGGCACGGCACACGTCCACTTCTCCGACGGGCGCCCCTTCCACGACCTCGACCTGACGTCCGGCCACCATGTCGCCGACCACCCCTGCGCGGCGGACCTCTACCGCGGCGACTTCACCCTCCTGGACGCGGACCACTGGCGCACGGTGTGGCGGGTCGGCGGCCCGGCGAAGGACCTGGCCCTGACGACCGACTACACACGCGAGACGACGGACACGGACGACGCAGAGGGGCCGACGGGCTACGCCCGGCGCCTGAACACCCGGAATGGCTGACAGCCGCCGACGCGAGAGGGCCGACGACCCACCACGCGAGCCCCCGGCATGAGAGAGTCGGCAATCCACCCCGCGACGCCGACAGCCAGGCGCACGAGACCGGCAGCGCCCCACAGCGCAAGCCCTTGGCGGCCACCCAAGCCCCCGGCCGGCATGCCCGCCCGGGGCAGGCAGGACCTCACCACACCAGCCTGCGTCCGGCCGACACGAGTGACCCTCAGCAACCCACCCCGAACCCAGCGTCGGCCACCCCGCGAGGGCCCCACCACGCCAAGCCCCCGGCTGCCCCCGCACGAAATCGTCTGCGGCCCCCCACAGCCAGAACACCCCGCCGCCACCCGCACGAGACCACCCGCGACCCGGCCGCGCCGAACCCCGACCGCCCCCGCCAGACCGTCCGCGACCTCCGCTACGCCCGCGCAGGCTGAGTAGGGACCCCCTCGAAACGTAGGTTCCAGCGGCCGGACCTGCCGGTCACGGTGGTCGCCGACAGGGGTCGTACGTCGATGTTCCAGTAGGTCGACGGCGGGGCCTTCAGCGCGTAGACCAGCGCGGCCCGGATCACGGCGGGTTCCGCGACGGCGACGACCCGGCCGCCGTCCTCGACCGGCCGGGTGTCGAGCCACTCCCCCACCCGCGAGATGAAGGTCAGCAGTGACTCGCCGCCGTGCGGGGTCGCCCGCGGGTCGGCGAGCCAGGCGTCCACGGATTCCGGCTCGCGGGCCATCGCCTCGCCGAGGGTCAGCCCGCGCCAGCGCCCCATGTCACAGTCGCGCAGGGCGAGCTGGACCAGAGGGGAGTAGCCGAGGGCGTCCCCGGTGGCGCGGCTGCGGGGCGTCGGCGAGCAGTACCGCAGCTCGGCCGCCGCGAGGGGCAGCAGCTCGCGCGCCACACCCAGCACCTCGTCCCAGCCGGCCTGGTCGAGCGGACGGTCGTCCTCGAACCGCTCGGCGAGCAGCGAGGAACTGCGCGCGGCGGCGACGAACGTGACCCGAAGTTGCATGCGGCGATCGTGAGCCGCGAAAGTGCGCAGGTCAAGAGGTGTTACCGGGGAGTTACCGAGGGAGTTCCGGGGCTCACTGCCCGGGGACCAGCGCCATCCACCGATCGGGCTCGGCGAGCGGCGCAAACCCCAGCTTCTCGTACACTCCGTGGGCGTCGTGGGTGGCGAGCAGAATGCGCCGGAGGCCGCAGGGCCGCAGGTGCTCGCACACCGCCCCCACCAACGCCGTGCCGAGCCCCTCGCCCCGCACCGACCGGTCGACGTACACATCACACAGCCAGGCGAAAGTGGCCAGATCGGTGATGACCCGCGCATAGGCCACCTGATCGCCTGATTCCACCGCGTACACCCCGAAGTTGAGCGACCCGGCGATCGCCCGGTCCTGCTTCTCCCGGGGCCGCCCCATGGCCCAGTACGCGTCGGTCGACAGCCAGTGGTGCACCCGTCCGGCGTCGATCCGGTCGGGGTCGGTGGAGATCTCGTAGCCCTCGGCGAGGGGCGGGGTGTCGTTCATGCCGGGAGGTTCGCAGGCCCCGGTCGCCGCCGTCGAACTGTTTTCCCGAGAGGCGTTGTCAGTGCCGGGTGCGATGCTGCGGAGCGTGACGGGGATGACGACCGCCACGGACTACGCGTGGCTGAAGGACCGGTACGAACTCCTGATGGAGGCGTACTGCGTCACGCTGGTCCGGGACATCACGCCCGAGGAGCTACTGGAGGAGCTGGGTGCCGACGGACGCGGCCGGGTCGTCGGCGTGGCCGGACTGAGCGGGCCGTCGTACGAGCTCGCCGCCCCCTTCCGCCTGTTCGTCGGAGCCACGGCGATCGACGGCCGGACGCTGATGGTGGAGTTCAACGGCTACCGATCTCCGGCTGCACTTCGAACCGTTCCTGTGGGCTGAGGGGGGGAGTGAGCCCGTCAGCCGCGCGCCCCGAACGGTCTTGGGCGAGCTGGTCCCCGGCGTACTCGACCCCGGGTGGCGACACGCATCGTGTGCGTGGTCCGGGCCCGGGAGGCCCCCGCGGCCGGAGGCCGCTGATGGACGCCGCCCTCACGACCTGGCCAGTTGGATACGGCCAAAGGCGACGGGGAGGTCCTGAACCATCCTCTGGTGGAGCAGGGGCCCCGCACGCTGACGCCGTACCCGGTGTACCAAGTCGCACGATCACGTTAACCCGATCGGCCCGTAACTCCGCAAGCCCGCAAGCCCGCAAGCCCGCAAGCAGGCGATCACTCGATCGAGCTAACTCGACCTCGTGCACATTTTCCGGCCAGCAGCTACAACCCCTCTTCGCCGACGCCCGCTACGGCAGCCACCCCGACGAACTCCTCACCGAGATGCGGGAGTCGGGCTTCGACCTGACCGAGCGCGAGGAGGACGGCGATCACGACGCGTACGACTCGACCCTGACCGGGGCCTCCTTCGCCCTCGCCCACCGCCTCACCGGCATACGCCTGACCCCGGAGCTCTTCGCCACCGCCGAGTTCCTGTGCGGGGTCGCGCCGGTGCCGCGCGGCTAGAACACCTCGTCACAGGCCGTTCGGAGCCGTCGTACCCCTTCCGCGATCTCCCCCGCCCCCGCCACCGCCGCGAAGCTCAACCGGGCGTGACCGGCGGGGGGTTCGGCGCTGAAGTACGGGCGGCCAGGGGTGATCGCGACGCCCGCGCGGAGGGCCGCGGCGGTCAGGGCGGTCTCGTCCGTACCGTCCGGGAGGCGGAGCCAGAGGTGGTAGCCGCCCGACGGGATGTGCGGGAGGGCGAGTTCGGGGAGGTCGAGGCGGAGGGCGGTGGTCATGGTGTCCCGGCGCGTCTTCAACTCCGCCGAGATCGTGCGCAGATGGCGGGGCCAGGCCGGCGAGCCGACGAGTTCCAGAGCCGCCTCCTGGAGGGGGCGGGGGACGAAGAAGGTGTCGACGATCTGGATCGCGCGCAGGCGCTCCAGCACCGGGCCACGCGCGGCGAGCGCGCTCACCCGGAAGCTCGGCGAGGTCGCCTTGGTCAGCGAACTCACGTGGACGACGACTCCGTCGGGGTCCTCGGCGGCCAGCGGACGCGGCAAGGGGCCCGCGTCCTCGTGCACGAGCCGTCGTACGAAGTCGTCCTCGACGACGAACGCGCCGGCCTCGCGGGCGATCCGCAGCACCTCGCCCCGGCGCTCGGGGGCCAGCACCGCCCCGGTCGGGTTCTGGAACAGCGGCTGGCACACGAACACCCGGGCGCCGGTCGCCCGGAACGCGTCGGCGAGCAGGCCCGGCTTCACCCCGTCCGGGTCCACCGGGACGGGGACGGGGCGAAGGCCCGCCGAGCGCGCGATCGCCAGCATGCCGGGATAGGTGGGCGACTCGACGAGTACGGGCGCGCCGGGCGGGGCCAGTGCGCGCAGCGCGGTCGTGAGCGCCGACTGTCCGCCCGCGGTGATCAGCACCTCGGCGGCCGTGACCGCCCCGCCGATGTTCCGCGCGAACCACTCGCGCAGCTCCGGCAGCCCCTCCGTCGGCGGCCGTCCCCAGGCCCCCGGGCGGCGTCCCGCACGGGCCAGGGCCGCGGACATCGCGCGCTCGGGCTGGAGAGTGGGGTGCAGATAACCGCCGTTGAACTCGACCACCCCGGGCGGCGGGGCCGCCAGCGAGACCAGGACACCGGACGCGTCCACCGAGCGCGGTACGAGGTCGGCGGCGCCGTCGGCGCTCAGCGCGACCTCCTGCCAGGAGGTGTCCCCGGCCGCGGTGGCGGTGGTGCGCGGCTGTGCGCGGAAGACGCCGGCGCCGGGGCGGGTGACCACCAGGCCCTCGGCGGCGAGCTGGGCGAGGGCCCGGGCGACGGTCACCGGGCTGACTCGGAACCGGTCGACGAGAGTTCGGCTCGACGGGAGCTTCCCACCGGGAGAGTAGCGGTTCAGCTCCCGCCGCAGCTGTTCCGCCAGTTCGGTGACGCTGCTACGCTCGTGCATGAGAGTACAGAGTAGCGCTATCGCAGCGACCGGAATAGCGGTTTCCACCCCCGCCAGGACCTTCGGCACCCTCCAGGCCGCTCTCGGGGTCGCCGCGTTCTCCCTCACCTTCCCCGCGACGTCGTGGGGTCTGGAGGGCTTCGGGCCGTGGTCCCTCGTCGCCGTCCGGAGCGTGCTCGCGGCACTCGTCGGCGCGGGCTGTCTGCTGGCCCTGCGCGTGCGGATGCCGAGCCGTCGTGACTGGCCGGGGCTCGCGGTCGTCGCCGCCGGGGTCGTCGTCGGCTTCCCGCTGCTGACCACGCTCGCTCTCCAGACGTCCACCACCGCGCACGCGGCGGTCGTGGTGGGTCTGCTCCCCCTGACGACGGCGTTGTTCTCCGCCCTGCGCATGGGCACCCGTCCCTCACGCACCTTCTGGACGGCCGCGCTGGCGGGCGCCGCCGCGGTGGTCGCCTTCACCGTGCAGCAGAGCGGCGGTGCCCTGACCGCCGCCGACCTGTATCTCTTCGCCGCGCTGCTGGTGTGCGCGGCCGGCTACACCGAGGGCGGCCGGCTGGCCCGGGTCATGCCCGGCTGGCAGGTCATCGCCTGGGCGCTGGTGCTGTGCCTGCCGATCGGTGTGCCCGCGGCGGCTCTCGCGCTGTCGTACGAGCCCGTGCACCTCACCGCGCACAGCGTCGCCGGGCTGCTGTGGGTGGCTGTGGGCTCGCAGTTCCTCGGCCTGGTCGTCTGGTACCGGGGCATGGCGGCGATCGGGATCCCCAGAGCCAGCCAGTTGCAGTTGGCCCAGCCCCTGCTCACACTGGTGTGGTCGGTGCTGCTGCTCGGCGAGCACCTGACGGTGGCCGCCCCGCTGACGGCCGCGGCGGTGCTCGTGTGCATCGCCGTCACCCAGCGGGCGCGGGGCTGACGGCGCGCCCGCGCCGGTTCAACCGGGCCCCCGCGCCGTAAAATCGGGGCCCCGGACCGCTGCTCCCGCACTTGGTGATGAGGAGGCCCCAGACGATGCGTGCAACCGTGGGCGACCAGCTTGTCCAGCACGGCAGGGTGGTCGGACAGCAGGACAAGATCGGCGAGATCGTCGAGGTGATGGGCCGGGAGGGCAATCCCCCGTACCGCGTCCGCTTCGAGGACGGGCACGAGGGCGTGTGCTCACCCGGCCCCGACACCGAGATCAGGCACCGGTTCCAGCAGACCGCCCGGTGACCCGGCGCGGGGGAGCCGCCGGCCCCTGGTAGTGGTCGGCGACCACCCGCGCCATCGCCCCGATGCGGTCGGCGGTGACCTCCTTGGCGGCGAAGAAGACATGCCCGCGCACCTGTGGGTACGCGCGCGCGAGCGTGAGGTGCCGGGACAGCTCCGCGGGGTCCTGCCAGGCCGCGGGCTGCGCCGGGTCCCCCGCCTTGTAGAGCGCCTCGCCGAGGTACAGCCTGGTCCTGCTGCCGCGTGCCTGCTGCGCCCACCAGGGCACGAGTTCGGCGTAGTCGGCCGCCGCGAAGCCGATGTTCCAGTAGAGCTGCGGCACGAGGTAGTCGATCCAGCCCTCCCGCACCCACTTGCGGGTGTCCGCGAAGTTGTCGTCGTACGACTGCACACCCGCGCGCGTGTCCGAGCCGAGCGGGTCGGTGGCCGCGTTGCGCCACACCCCGAAGGGGCTGATGCCGAACTGTGCGGTGGGCCGGATCCGCTTGATACGGGCCGCGGTCTCCAGGACCAGCTTGTCGATGTTGTCCCGCCGCCAGTCGGCCCGGTTGGAGAAGGCGCCGCCGTACGCGTCGTAGGCCGCGTCGTCGTCGAAGGTCTGGCCGGCCACCGGGTACGGGTAGAAGTAGTCGTCGAAGTGGACCGCGTCCACCGGGTACTTGCGCACCGCGTCGAGGATCGCGTCCTGGACGAAGGCACGGACCTCCGGCAGCCCGGGGTTGTAGTAGAGCTTCCCGCCGTACGGCACGACCCAGTCCGGGTGGATGCGCGCGGGGTGCGAGGCGACCAGCCGCGTCGGGTCGGCGTGGTTGGCGATGCGGTACGGGTTGAACCAGGCGTGCAGTTGCAGGCTCCGCCGGTGCGCCTCGGCGACGGCGGTGCCGAGCGGGTCCCAGCCGGGGTTCACGCCCTGCGTCCCGGTGAGGTACTGCGACCACGGCTCGTAGGGCGAGGGCCACAGGGCGTCGGCGGTGGGCCGTACCTGGAACATCACCGCGTTCAGCCGGTCCGCCGCCGCCCGGTCGAGGTGGGCGATCAGCTCCGCGCGCTGCTGTGCGGCACTCAGCCCCGGCTTCGACGGCCAGTCCCGGTTGGACACGGTGGCGAGCCACACGCCCCGCATCCCGGTTGCCGCCCGTCTCCTCGGGCGGCCCGGCGCGGCGGCCGCTCCCGAGGCCGTCGTCAGGGTGGACAGCGCGGCCAGCGCGAAGGCCCGGCGTGACAGACGTCCCATGTGCACACTCCCCCAACACCATGGATCCGCTCGGTCACGGATCGTTTCCGCGCCCCAGAATGCCCGAACGATGGCGGACCCAGACGATCGATCATCGATACTTGGGAGTAACGTGCTCGAACGGAGCAGGATCCGGCCACGGCCGGCCTGCCCCCAGGTGAAGATCAGCGAAAGGGACGAAGTGACGGACTTCCCGGCCGGAGACATCGCGCGCGTAGGAGTGGTGGGCTGCGGCCAGATGGGGGCGGGCATCGCCGAGGTGTGCGCCCGCGCCGGTCTGGACGTGAGGGTCGCCGAGACCACCGGCGAGGCCCTGGAGATCGGCCGTACCCGGCTGTTCAACTCCCTGACGAAGGCCGCCGAACGCGGCAAGATCACCGAGGAGGAGCTGGCGGCGACGCAGGCCCGGCTGAGCTTCACCACCGACCTCGGCGAGTTCGCGGACCGCGATCTGGTCATCGAGGCCGTCGTGGAGAACGAGCAGGTGAAGACCGAGATCTTCCAGGTCCTTGACCAGGTGGTGACCCGCCCGGACGCGATCCTGGCCTCCAACACCTCCTCCATCCCGCTGGTGCGCCTTGCGGTCGCCACCTCGCGGCCCGATCAGGTCGTCGGCATCCACTTCTTCAACCCGGCCCCGGTGCAGAAGCTCGTCGAGCTGATCCCGGCGCTCACCACCTCCGAGGGCACCCTGGCCCGCGCGCAGCAGTTCGCCGAGAAGCTGCTCGGCAAACACGCGATCCGCGCCCAGGACCGCTCCGGATTCGTGGTCAACGCGCTGCTGATCCCGTATCTCCTGTCCGCAATCCGGATGTTCGAGTCGGGTATCGCCAGCCGCGAGGACATCGACAACGGCATGGAGCTGGGCTGCGCCCACCCGATGGGCCCGCTGAAGCTGTCCGACCTGATCGGCCTGGACACCGTCGCCTCGGTCGCGTACTCGATGTACGAGGAGTACAAGGAACCGCTGTACGCCGCTCCGCCGCTGCTCCAGCGCATGGTCGACGCGGGCCGGCTGGGCCGGAAGTCCGGCTCGGGCTTCTACACCTACGGCTGACCCGCACCCTGTCCGTTCCAGGTGCCGATGACACAGTGCTACGAACGCGGGCCCGGCACTCCTTCGAGTGCCGGGCCCGCGTCATTCACACACCGTGTGCGCGGCGGGCCCGCATATGCCTGTCGCACACTCTCCCCACGCGTTCACCAGGCGAGTTGACTCTTCATGCGCATGCAAGGGATGTGACGACTACGGAAAGGAGCGGACCTGTGACCGCCGAACCGGAGCATCCCGTGGTCCATGGAGAACTCGCAGAGTTACGACGCCGTCTCGATGTCGCGTACGCACGCGTCGAGGGAGGACTGGCTCTGCTCAGTCACCGTACGGAGGAGACGGACAAGGAGATCGACGATCTGAGCGCCCGGATCATCGCCCTGGAGCACGCCCGCTGGCCGCTTCCCGCAGTCGCGGCGATCACCGCCGTGGGCGCGCTCGTCGTGGCGATCTGGCAGGCCCTCGGCCGCTGAGGCTCCGGGACATCGGTGGGGGATCAGGGCAAGCTGTCCTGACCGAGCCTCAGTTGGTGCAACAGGAGTAACGCGGCCGCCATGTTGGCGGCCGGGACCTCCCCGCGGACGACCATGTCGGGAACGAGCTTGAGGGGGACCCATTCCCGGCGGTCGGACTCGAAGTCGTCCACGGGGTGCCCGACGTACTCGCCCTCGTCGGCCCAGTAGATGTGGTGCCGGGCGTCGGTGAGCCCGTTGGACGGCTCCACACTCATGAGGTGCTGGAGCGGCCCCGGCCGCCAGCCGGTCTCTTCCTCGAGTTCCCTGGCGGCCGCGACGGCGATGTCCTCGCCGTCCTCGACCACCCCCGCGGCCAGCTCCCAGCCCCAGCTGTCGGTGATGAAGCGATGGCGCCACAGCAACAGGACCTCGTTGGCCTCGTTCACCACCGTGGCGACGGCGACCGGCCGCAGCCGTATCAGGAAGTGGTCGAGATGCCGGCCGTCCGGCAGCTCGACATCGGCGAGATTGACGCGGAACCAGCGGTTTTCATACACAGTTCGTTCGTTCTGTTTCGTCCACTGCACGGTTCTGCCACCTTCCGTCGAGTAAGTGGCAATATCGCAGCAGGGACTGTGGGGTGTCGGCGTCCGTGTGCCGGCCTACAGGGGCACGCGCAGTGCGCCGTCGATCAGTTCGGCTGCCGCGGCCGTGCCCGCGCAGCCACTGCGGACGAGGTGTTCGCGCACCGCTCTGAGTCTGTCGCGCAGCCGCTGGGACTCCATTCCGCGCGCCTGTTCCGCCATCTGTACGGCCGTGGCCACCGCCTTGTCGGCGTTGCCCTGGCGCAACTCGATCGTGCTGAGCATGGCGAGCCGGTGCACCCGGCCCCGGTCGTGGGCCGGGTTGTCGACGGCCGCCGCCGCGTGCGCGGCCGCTGCCGCGAGTTCGCCGAGGCTGAGAAGCGCCTCCGCCACCTGGACGTTGACGAGGCCCGGCTGGACATAGCCGGTCTCGTCGGGCTCGTATCCGCGCCGGATGCGTTCGGCGGCCTGCTCGGCCCGCCGGATGCAGGACAGCGCGGTCGTGCCGTCGCCGAGGTGGGCGTACGCCTTGGCCTGCATCGCGTAGAGGTCGCAGGCGAGCGCCGGGGTGATGTGCTTGCCGGCGGCCCGGAGCGCGGCCTCGGCGAAGGCGACGGCCTGGCGGTACTCCCGCATGAACAGGGACTGGTTGACCAGCAGCGCGATGACGTACGCGCCAAGACCCCGGTCGCCGCTGGCCTTGGCGAGCCTGAGGGCCTGGTGGAAGTAGCGCTGGGCGAGACCGTGGGCGTCGGAGTCGTAGGCGCAGATGCCTGCGACCGCGACCAGTCCGCCGGTGGCGCGGTGCAGTTGGCGGCCCGTCTCGTCGGTGTAGCTGCCGCGCAGCAGCGGGGCGGCCTCGGCGTTGAGGAAGCCGACGATCCGGCTCCGGGTCGCCACCCCGCCGGCCTTGCGGTACATCTGCTCGTAGTGGGTGCGGGCCGCGCGGAGCATATCGATGTCGGCGTGGGTGACCTGGTGCCGGCCGCCGCGCGAGACGTCGACGTCCTCGGGCGGGTTCTCCCACTCCCACACGGGCATGACGGCGGGCGTGCCTGTGACCGCCGGGGCGCCCAGGATGTGCGGGCGTTGCTGTTCGTCGGAGCGCCACAGGGCGGTGGCCCGCTCGACGAAGCCGGACAGGGAGGTGCCGTGCGGGGCGGACGGTTCGCCGGGCACGCCGAGGCCGATGTCGTCGAGGGTGACGGGGCGTCGGAGCCGGCCCGCGAGCACCTCGCAGATCAGGTCGGGCACCTGGCCGCGCGGGCGCTGCCCCTTCAACCACCGTGCCACGGCGGTGTGTTCGTACCTGAGCGCGAGGCCGCGCGCCCTCCCTGCCTGATTCACGTGCGCGGCAAGCCCCGCGTGCGAGATCCCGGCTTCGTCGAGGATCGCGTCGAGCAGAGTGTTGGGCTGCATCCTTGCCCCCCGGGTGGCTCGGTGCCGTCAGATTAGTGGGTTCGCCTTCACACGGGGTGTGAACGGAGTGCCCGAATCCGCAGCGTGCGCGCACTGTTGCGGAGAGTTTCCAGCCGGTTGACTGAAATGCCTCGCAAGAGGACGGCCGGGCCGCCGGCTCCCCCTCGTACAGTGCGGTGGCCCGGCCGTGGACCTGACCGGGAAGGGTGAGGGTGCTGACGGTCGTTCCGAACTGCCAGCAGGGCGACGTCATCCTTGGGCGTGCCGCCGGTGTGGTCCAGTAGCGCCGTGAAGACCCTGCCCACTACCGCCCGGGGTGGGACCTCCACGGCCTCTTGCAGGACTTCGGGCAGGGGAAAGAACCGGCCAGCAGCATCCCTGGCGTCCTCGGCGCCGTCCGTGTGCAGGACCAGGGTCTCGCCCGGGAGCAGAGGGCCGCACTGCAGCCCCGACAAGTCGCCGGGCAGTGGGAACGGCCCGAGGGGAGGCAGCGGGTCGGCGCAGGACAGCGGCTCGACCCCTGAGCCACTGAGCCGGTACGGCCACGGATGACCGCAGTTCAGGCTGCGCAGCATGCCGTCCGCACCGATCTCCAGCAGCAGTACGGTGACGAAGTCCTCGGTGGCCGTGCCGTCCCGTTCGGCGCGCTCGCGCAGGTGCCGGGCGAGCGCACGGTCGAGTCTGCGCAGCACTCCCCCGAGTTCGGGCTCGTCATGGACGGCCTCGCGGAAGCTGCCGAGGACCGCGGCGGCCGTACCGATGGCGGCGAGGCCGTGACCGCGGACGTCCCCCATGACGACCCGTACGCCGTGTTCCGTGGCGACCGCCTCGTACAGGTCGCCGCCGATGGTGGCGCCCCGGTCGGCGGACATCTGGGCGGCGGCCACGGTGAGCCCGTCGATGCGCGGGGGCAAGGACCGCAGCAGCACGCGTTGGGCGGCGCTCGCGACCTGGCGGGCCTGCCGGAGCTCCCGCAGCAGGGCGCGCCGGGCGTGGACGATCAGCCCGGTGCCGACCATGAAGAACACGGCGGTGGTGACGACCCGGGCGCCCAGGGCGTTCTGCTGGGCGAGCGGGCGGGTCAGCTTGTAGGTGATCGCGACGGCACCCCACATGGTGGGCAGCCCCGTCGAGAGCACACGGCGCAGCGACCCCGCCCGGGGAACCGCAGCCTTGACGCACATCATGCCGATGGCCCCCCAAACAGGCCCTGCACACGCAATCGGACCGACCTCGAGAGGCCGGTCCGATTCTGTCGGCCGTATGGGCCACATGGGCCGGATCGCTGGGGGATCTCACCCTATCGAGTGAGGTGACCGCAGGTCCCGCCCACTCAGCCGCGCAGCACGGCCCCCGTACGCTCACCCGCGAGGGCGATCGCCGCGTCCCGAGCCGCGGACGCCTCGTCCACGGTCAGCGTCCGGTCCGCCGCACGGAACCGCAGCGCGTAGGCCAGCGACTTCTTGCCGTCGCCCAGCTGTTCCTCGTTCTCGTACACGTCGAACAGCCGGATGGCCTCGAGGAGTTCACCGGCACCCGCACGCAGCGCGGCCTCGACCTCGGCGTGCGGCACGAACGTGTCGACGACCAGGGCGACATCCTGCGTGGCCACCGGGAACGTGGAGATGCTCGGCGCCTGCGGGGTGTCGTCACCGGCCGCCTCCAGGGCATCCAGGTCGAGCTCCATCGCACAGGTACGCGCGGGCAGCCCGAACGCCTTCACGACCCGCGGGTGCAGCTCACCGGCGTGCCCCACCACGGTGTCCCCGACGACGAACTCGGCGCACCGCCCCGGGTGCCACGGCCCGTACTGACCACCGCGGACGACCAGTTCGACCCCGGCCTCACGCGCGACCAGGCGACCGGCCTCGACCGCGTCGGCCCAGTCGGCCGGGCGGCCCTTGCCCCACCAGCCGGCCTGCTCCCGGGCACCGGCGAGCACCGCGGCCACGTGTCGCGGCTGCTCGGGCAGGGCGGCGTCCAGCTCGGCGATCTCCGCGTCCGTGGGACGCCGGTCCACCGGCAGCACCGCGGCGACCCGCTGCTCCGAGCGCGGCAGGAAGACCAGCCCGGTCTCGAACAGCGCCAGATCGTGCGAACCGCGTCCGTCGTTGCGCCGCAGCGCGCCGAGCAGCCCCGGCAGCAGCGACGTACGCAGCGCGGGCTCCTCGTCGTTCAGCGGATTGGTCAGCCTCACGACACGGCGGGCCGGGTCGTCGGCCTCCAGGCCCAGCCGGTCGAAGACCTGCTCGGAGACGAAGGGGTAGTTCGGCGCCTCGACGTACCCGGCACCGGCCAGCGCCCGGCCCGCCCGGCGGTGCAGCCGCTGGCGGTGGGTCAGGCCCCGCCCGGCGGGCGGCCTGGGCAGCGTGGAGGGCAGGTTCTCGTAGCCCTCCAGACGGATGACCTCTTCGGCCAGGTCGTTGATCTCCTGGAGGTCGGGACGCCAGGACGGCACGGTGACGATCAGCTCGTCCTGCCCGTACACGTCGCAGCCGACTTCCTGAAGACGCCGTACGACCGTCTCGCGGCCGTAGGAGACACCCGCGACCTTGTCGGGGTGGTCCGCGGGGACGCTGATGGTGTGCGGGGCCGACGGGGCGGTGACCTCGGTGACACCGGCCTCGGCGGTACCGCCGGCGAGCAGCACCAGCAGGTCGACCGTGCGCTGCGCGGCAGCGGCGGCGGCCTGCGGATCGACACCGCGCTCGAAGCGCCGGGACGCCTCGGAGGACAGCTTGTGGCGGCGGGCCGTGCGCGCGATGGAGACCGCGTTGAAGTGGGCGGCCTCGATCACGACGTCGGTGGTGCCTTCGCCCTCGGCGTGGTCGGCGATCTCGGTGTTGGCACCGCCCATCACGCCGGCGAGGCCGATCGGGCCGCGGTCGTCCGTGATGACCAGGTCCTCGGCGTGCAGCTTCCGCTCGACGCCGTCGAGGGTGACGATCTTCTCGCCCTCCTCGGCCCGGCGCACGCCGATGGTGCCCTGGACCAGCGAGCGGTCGTAGGCGTGCAGCGGCTGGCCGAGTTCCATCATCACGTAGTTGGTGACGTCGACGGCGAGCGAGATCGGGCGCATGCCGACCTTCTGGAGCCGGCGCTGCAGCCAGAGCGGGGAGCGGGCCTCGGGGCTCAGACCGGTGACGGTGCGCGCGGTGAAGCGGTCGCAGCCGAACGGGTCCAGGACCTGGACCGGGTAGCCGAAGGCGTTCGGGCCCGGGACGTCGAGCAGGGCCGGGTCGCGCAGCGGGATGCCGTAGGCGATGGCGGTCTCGCGGGCCACGCCGCGGATGGACAGGCAGTCGCCGCGGTTGGCGGTGACGGCGATGTCCAGGACCTCGTCGACCAGCTCCAGGAGCTCGATGGCGTCCTTGCCGACCTCGGTCTCCGGCGGCAGCACGATGATGCCGTGGCTGCCGTCGTCGCCCATGCCCAGCTCGTCGCCGGAGCAGATCATGCCGTGGGAGGTCCTGCCGTAGGTCTTGCGGGCGGAGATCGAGAAACCGCCGGGCAGCGTGGCGCCGGGCAGCACGACGACGACCTTGTCACCGACCTGGAAGTTCCGCGCACCGCAGACGATCTCCTGCGGCTCGCCGGTTCCGTTGGCCTGGCCGACGTCGACCGTGCAGAAGCGGATGGGCTTCTTGAAGCC
The DNA here is from genome assembly GCF_044766405.1 of Streptomyces sp. NPDC102270. Taxonomy (NCBI): domain Bacteria; kingdom Bacillati; phylum Actinomycetota; class Actinomycetes; order Kitasatosporales; family Streptomycetaceae; genus Streptomyces; species Streptomyces sp. NPDC102270. The sequence goes on from NZ_JBIWLX010000007.1 coordinate 197,075, forward strand.
CTCCAGCTCCTCGATGGTCAGCACCTGGCCGACGACCAGGGGGCCCTTGAGGTCGGCGCCGAGATGCTCGACGGTCTCGACCTCGAGGCCCGCGGAAACGAGCTTGGCCTGGACGTCACGGCCGGTTTCGGTCGCCGGCAGGTCGACGTACTCCCGCAGCCAAGAAAGCGGGACCCGCATCAGATCTCCATCCCGAACGGCCGGGTGAACCGGACGTCACCCTCGACCATGTCTCGCATGTCCTCGACGTTGTGGCGGAACATCAGCATCCGCTCGATGCCGAACCCGAAGGCGAAGCCGCTGTACTTCTGCGGGTCCACGCCACAGGCGGTCAGCACCCTGGGGTTGACCATCCCGCAGCCGCCCAGCTCGATCCAGCCCTCGGAGGAGCAGGTACGGCAGGGGCGGTCGGGGTTGCCGACGGACTCGCCGCGGCAGACGTAGCACACCATGTCCATCTCGGCGGACGGCTCGGTGAAGGGGAAGAAGTTCGGGCGCAGCCGGGTCTTCATGCCCTCGCCGAACAGCGCCTGGACCATGTGGTCCATGGTGCCCTTGAGGTCGGCCATGGTCAGGCCCTCGTCGACGGCCAGCAGTTCGACCTGGCGGAAGACGGGGGTGTGCGTGGCGTCCAGCTCGTCGGTGCGGTAGACGACACCGGGGCAGATCACGTACACCGGCAGCTCACGGCTGAGCAGCGAGCGGATCTGCACGGGCGAGGTGTGGGTGCGCAGCACGACACCGGACTCGGTGCCGCCCTGGGGGCCCTCGACGAAGAAGGTGTCCTGCTCGCCGCGGGCCGGGTGGTCCGGGCCGATGTTGAGCGCGTCGAAGTTGAACCACTCGGCCTCGACCTGCGGGCCCTCGGCGACCTCGTAGCCCATGGCCACGAAGACGTCCTCGATGCGCTCGGAGAGCGTGGTGAGCGGGTGGCGGGCGCCGGCCGGTACGCGGTCGTACGGCAGTGTGACGTCCACCGCCTCCTCGACCAGCACGCGGGTGTCCCGCTCGGCCTCCAGCTCGCTCTGGCGGGCGGCGAGGCCCTTGCTGACCGCGCCCCGGGCCTGGCCGACGAGCTTGCCGGCGGCGGCCTTGGCGTGCGGGGGCAGGGCGCCGATCTCGCGGTTGGCGAGGGCCAGCGGGGAGGCTCCGCCGGTGTGGGCGACCTTGGCCTCCTGGAGCGCGTCGAGGGAGTCCGCGGCGGCGAAGGCGGCGAGCGCCTCGTCCCGCATGCGCTCGATCTCTTCCGGTTTCAGGGCCTCGACCTCTACAGGGTCGTACGACTTGTTCGGTGCCGACATCTCTTCCCGTGCTTCCGATTGGCTGGCTGAAGGTCCCCGTCACCGACTCACTCAGCTGTCAGAGGGCCGTCCATGGGACACATGGGTGCCAAAGGCCGAGTCTAACGGGGTGGGGATGTTCGGATGCGCCCGCGGGCACTCAGCTCAAATAGGCCGGAGCGCTCACGGGCAACGTAAATCGGAACTCGGCGCCGCCCTGGGGGCCGCGGCCGACCGTGATGGTGCCGCCGTGGGCCTCGACGATGCCCTTGACGATGTAGAGCCCGAGGCCGGTGCCACCGCGCTTGCTGCCCCGCCAGAAGCGGGTGAAGACGCGGTTCATGGACTCCTCCGGGATGCCGGGACCCTCGTCGCTCACCGTGACCGACGTGCCGGTGTCCTCCCCTTCACGGGGTGACTCCGCGGGCGTGATGTCAATCGTGACGGTTCCCTCGCCGTGCCGCACCGCATTTTCCAGCAGGTTGCTGAGCACCTGGTCGATCTTGTCGGGGTCGGCCCACAGAGCGGGCAGCGGCTGCTCCAGGCGCAGCAGGAACCGGTCGGCGGCGAGGCCCGCGGCGACGTAGGCCTGGATGTGGCGTCCGACGGCGGCGCCGATGTCGACGGGCTGGCGGCGCACCTCCAGCCGCCCGGAGTCGATCCTCGAGATGTCGAGCAGCTCGGCGATGAGGCGGGTGACCCGGTCGGCGTCCGCGTCGACGGTCTCCAGCATCAGGCGCTTCTGGTCGTCGGTGAACCTCTCCCACTTGGCGAGGAGGGTCGCGGTGAAGCCCTTGACGGAGGTGAGCGGGGACCTGAGCTCGTGGGCCACGGTGGCGATCAGCTCGGCGTGGCTGCGTTCGGTGCGGCGGCGGGCCTCGGTGTCCCGCAGGGCGACGACGACACGGCGGACGGGTCCGGTGGGCTCGCTGCGCACGTACTGCGCGGAGACGAGGACCTCACGGCCGCCCGGCAGCAGCAGGTTGCGCTCGGGCTGTCGCCTGCGGATGGCGAGCCCGCCGTAGGGATCGGTCAGCTGCCACCAGCGCCGCCCCTCCAGGTCCTCTAACGGCAGGGCCTTCTCCAACCGCTGTCCGAGGGCGTCCTCGGCGGGCAGAGCGGTGATCCGGGCCGCGGCGGCGTTGAAGCAGATCACGCGGCCCTGCTCGTCCGCGACGACGAGGCCGTCGGGCAGCTGGTCGGGATCGATGGCGAGCTCGGCGAGTCCACCGGCACAGGCCTCGGACACGCCGTGCGCGCTCCTCGTGCCGACACTCATCCCCGCACCCCACCTCTCAGGCGTCTGAGGGGCCCCCGAGCTGGTCACCCTACTGGTTCTCGGTGACGGAGCGGCACCCTCCGGAGGCGCGCTGTGCACGGGCTGACGCGTAGAGACATACGGCGGCCGCGGTGGCGAGGTTCAGACTCTCGGCCTTCCCGTGGATCGGGACGCGCACCACGGCGTCCGCGAGTGCGCGGGTCTCCTCCGGGAGCCCCCATGCCTCGTTGCCGAACACCCAGGCGGTCGGCCCTCCCATGGTGCCCTGGTCGAGCTCGGCGTCGAGGTCGTCGGTGCCGGCCCCGTCGGCGGCGAGGATCCGCACTCCGGCCCGCCTGAGCCCCTCGACGGCGTCCTCCACGGGCACGCCGACGGCGACGGGCAGGTGGAACAGGGAGCCCACGGAGGCCCGTACGGCCTTGGGGTTGTAGAGATCGACGGACGCGTCGGTCAGGACGACGGCCTCGGCGCCGGCGGCGTCGGCGCACCGCAGGACGGTGCCGGCGTTCCCGGGGTCGCGCACGTTCGCGAGCACGGCGACGAGCTTGGGGCGGGCGGCGAGGATCTCCTCGAAGGGGGTGTCGAGGAACCCGCAGATCCCGACGAGGCCCTGCGGGGTGACGGTGGTGGAGATGTCGGCGACGACGTCCTCGGAAGCGAGGTGCACACGGGCCCCGACGGCCCGGGCCGCTCCGATGATGTCGGCGTACCGCTCCGCGGCCTCGACAGTGGCGAACAGCTCGACCAGCCCGTGCCCGGCGGCCTCCCGCACGGCCTGCGGCCCCTCGGCCAGGAACAGCCGCTCCTTCCCCCGGAAGTTCCGCTTGGCGAGCCGCCGGGCGGCGGAGACGCGGGGGGAACGGGGGGAGATCAGCTCGGGGGTGCCGGGGGGCATGCTCTTCACCTTCGGGAGTGTCCGGGAAACAGTGGACCCGCAGGCTTCACAGCCTGCGGGTCCACACAGTCACGTCGGCCGAGGCCGGCGCGGCGTCACGCAGCCTTGGGGGCGTTCACGTCCGCCGGCAGCGCCTTCTGGGCGGCCTCGACGAGCGCCGCGAAGGCGGTCGCGTCGTTGACGGCCAGCTCGGCCAGGATCTTGCGGTCGACCTCGATGTTCGCCGCGTTCAGGCCCTGGATGAAGCGGTTGTACGTGATGCCGTTGGCGCGGGCAGCGGCGTTGATGCGCTGGATCCACAGCCGGCGGAAGTCGCCCTTGCGCTTCTTGCGGTCGTTGTAGTTGTAGACCAGCGAGTGGGTGACCTGCTCCTTGGCCTTGCGGTACAGGCGCGAACGCTGACCGCGGTAGCCGGAGGCCGCCTCGAGGATCGCCCGGCGCTTCTTGTGGGCGTTGACTGCCCGCTTGACGCGTGCCACTTGTTAACTCCTTGTAGCGGGGCCGTGGTTGGACTCACACGGCCCGGTATCGATGGGGTCCCGGTCCAGACGTACGGCGCTCAGTGAGGGCGCCGCGTACGTCACTTGCCGAGAAGCTTCTTGATCTTCGCGGCGTCGCCCGGGGCCATCTCGGCGTTGCCGGTGAGGCGACGCGTCACGCGGGACGACTTGTGCTCGAGCAGGTGGCGCTTGCCGGCGCGCTCACGGAGCACCTTGCCGGAGCCGGTGATCTTGAAGCGCTTGCTGGCACCGCTGTGCGACTTGTTCTTCGGCATAGCGCCGTTATCTCCTCGTCGGTGGCGCTCCGGTGCCCGGTCCTGAAACCGGGCACTGTGAGCGTCGCTCTTGTATCGGTGGTGTCCTGGGGACTCGCGTCCCCGGGGGTCACGCCTCGGCGGAAGCCTCTGCCGGGGCCTCGACCTCGACCTCGGTCCCGTCCTCGGCGTGGTCGTCCTCCGCGGCGTTCTGCGACTTGCCGGGGTTGGCCTTCGCGTCTGCCTTGCGGGCTTCCTGCGCCTGGCGGGCCTCGGCCATCGCCTCGGTCTTCTTCTTGTGCGGACCGAGAACCATGATCATGTTTCGGCCGTCCTGCTTAGGGTTCGACTCGACGAACCCGAGGTCGGCCACGTCCTCCGCGAGACGCTGCAGCAGTCGGTAGCCCAGCTCGGGCCGGGACTGCTCGCGACCACGGAACATGATCGTGATCTTGACCTTGTCGCCCTGCTTGAGGAACCGGACGACGTGACCCTTCTTGGTGTCATAGTCGTGCGGGTCGATCTTCGGCCGGAGCTTCATCTCCTTGATGACCGTGTGCGCCTGGTTCTTGCGCGCCTCACGGGCCTTCATGGCCGACTCGTACTTGAACTTCCCGTAGTCCATGAGCTTGCACACAGGCGGACGGGCGGTAGCCGCCACCTCGACCAGGTCCAGGTCGTACTCCTGCGCAAGCTCCAGTGCCTTGGCCAGGGGGACGATGCCCACCTGCTCGCCACTGGGACCGACAAGTCGCACCTCTGGAACGCGAATCCGGTCGTTGATGCGGGGCTCGGCGCTGATGGATCCTCCTCGGTTAGCACCACACGGCGGTCTGGCGGACAGCCGCGTATGTCTCTTTTAGACTGACCTAACCGCGCCGAAGCACAAAAAATGCCCCGGACGATCACAGACGGGGCTCCAAAACACTGCCGGAGCACCGCCGCGATGACGCGGGGCGCGCTTTCGGGCGATTCCATCGTCCGTACGGAACGATGGTGACCGCCTGACCGGGGTGACCCGCCGCCCTGGGGGCGGTCAGGTGGGAGATCGGAGCCTCCACTTGTGGGCCGGTCACACTTACACACAGGTGTGTCCGGCCGGTCGTCACACAAGGTTAGCAGCAACCCGGGGGTGGTGCGAACCGGCGTGCACCGGGCCCTATCGTGTGGGACATGAGTGACACCCCTCCCCCGTCTGCCGGGGCCCCCGACTTCGACGACATGACCCGCGACATCGCCGAGGTCCCCGCCGTCGAGGTGATCGTGACGGTCGCGGTCAACCTGATGAGCGCCGCCGCCGTGAAGCTCGGTCTGACGGAGGAGGGCGACAAGTACAAGGACCTGGACGAGGCCCGCAAGCTGATCCACGCCCTCGCCGGTCTGCTGGACGGGAGCGCGACGGAGATCAGCTCCTTCCACGCGGCCCCCCTCCGGGACGGCCTGAAGTCCCTCCAGCTCGCATTCCGCGAGGCGTCCCTGGTCCCGGACGAGCCGGGCCAGGGCCCCGGTGAGAAGTACACCGGGCCGATCTACGGCTAGCTCATCCCCGTACGTACAAGGGCTCGCCCGGAGGCGTGGTCCCGGCCGGCAGCAGTGCCAGGTCGAGGCCCCGCACCAGGCGGGCCCTCAGTGTCTCGTCGGCGGCGAGGCGCTCGGCGACGGCCCGCGCGGCGTCCGCGGGCGACGCGGTGGGCTCCAGCACGAGGGCCAGGGTGCCGTCGGCCTGCCCCGGCCCGAGGTGGGCGCGGAGCACGGCGGGCTCGGCGGCCACGGCGTCCCGTACGGCCCCGACGACGGCCGGGTCGGCCAGCGGGTCGGCGCTCGCGCGGCCCTCGGCGAGCGCGAGCAGCGCGGGACCGGTCAGCTCGAAGGGCACCGGACCGGCGAGGTCCAGGACGACCGTGTCCGCCTTCTCGTGCGCGGCGGCCTGCAGCGCCTGGTGCAGGGGTACGGCGACCGGGCGGGCCTCGGGGTCCCAGCGGGCTAGGGAGTCGGTGGAGGTGAAGGCGGGCAGAGCGGTCCGGGATCCGGCCTTCAGCGTCGGCACGGCCATGTCGCTGGTCTTCTCGCGGCGCAGCCCGTTCTCGTCCTCCTCGACCTCGCCGAGGACGGCCACCACGGGGACGAGCAGCCGGGCGCCCTTGAGGGCCTCCAGGACGGGGTCCACGGCGGCCCGGTCCTCGGCCCAGGCCGCGAGCGCCGCGCTCAGCCGGGGATCGGCGGAGCCGTCGTCGTCGGAGAAGCCGGGGTCGGGAATGTTCTTGTTCGCCACGGTCACCGACCCTATAGGGGACTTGCTGCTGCGGTTGTGCGGGCCCGGAAACCCGCCCGTGACGGCTTTCACGGGTTTTTCAGAGTTCGCTGACACAGCTCTAACGTCCGTCTAACGGCCCGCACAGTCGGCGGCCCGAGCATCGGCGGCATGGAGTCCTCCAGAGCCGCCCGACGCCGCGCCCGCAGGTTCCCCCGGCGGCCTTTGATGTACATCGCGCTCGCCTCCGTCGCCGTCGTCGGCGCCACGGCCGGCGGGACCGTGTACGTGAAGGCGCAGGCGCACTCGGGAGCGGGCGTCGTATCGTCGGCGGCGACGTCGTCGGCCTCGCCCTCGTCGGCGATCACGCCCACGACTCAGGAGGCGGCCGTGGCGGAGCCGGTGGTGGATCTCGACGAGCGGCTGGCCGATGCCATGAAGTCGGTGAGCGTGACGGGCGAGCAGCGGGTCTCGGCGGCGGTGCTCGACCTGGAGTCGGGCGACAGCGCGGTCCACGGCGACGGCGCCTTCGACACGGCGAGCATCGTGAAGGTCGACATCCTGGCGGCGCTGCTGCTCCGGCACCAGGAGGCGGGTACGCGGCTGAGCGCGCGGGAGAAGGCGTACGCCACGACGATGATCCAGAACAGCGACAACACCTCGGCGTCCGCCCTGTGGGCCATCATCGGGAAGGCCCCGGGGCTCGACGCCGCCAACGAGAAGTTCGGGCTGACCGGTACGCGGGGCGGCGACGGGGCGCTGTGGGGGCTGACCCGGACGACGGCGGCCGACCAACTCACCCTGCTCCAGCAGGCCTTCGGGGACGACTCGGAGCTGAGCGAGGCCTCGCGGTCGTATCTGCGGGAACTGATGGGGCAGATAGAGGCCGACCAGCGGTGGGGCGTGTCGGCGGTGGCCGACGGGTCGGGGTGGGCTCTGAAGAACGGGTGGCTGCCGCGCAGTACGACCGGGCTGTGGGACATCAACAGCATCGGCCGGGTGACGGTGGACGGCCACGCCTATCTGGTGGCCGTGCTGTCGGACGGCAACACCACGCAGGCGAAGGGGATTTCGCTGGTGGAGGCAGTGGCGAAGGCGGCGGTGTCGGTGTTCACGGGTGCGGCGGTGCGCTGAGGGTTCAGAAGCCCTCGTAGGACCGGCGGGGGCCGCGGCGGCCGCGCCACAGGACCACCGCGGTGATCAGCAGGGCCACGCCCAGGCCACCCGCCAGCGGGGCAGCCCAACTGACCGTGTCGTCCTGCGACTCGGCGGTGTCCGGGCCCTGGCCGAAGTACTTCTCTCCGTAGGCGGCCGGCTCCAGGCGCTCCGGCTTCAGGCGGGCCGCCGCCTTGAGCGCTGCCGCGGGGTCGACGAAGCCGAAGCCCCGGGAGTCGTCGCGGCCGCCGGCGGGGGCGTTGCGGGCCGTGTCCTCCAGGAGGCGCTTGATCTGCGCGGGCGTCAGCCCGGGGTGGGCGGCCTTGACGAGGGCGACCGCGCCCGAGACGAACGCGGAGGCGGCGCTGGTCCCCCAGCCCTCGTAGTACTTGTGGTCGGGGTCGGCGATGACCACGTCGTCGCCGGGGGCCGCGACCGTGGCGTACCAGCGGCGGGTGGAGAAGGAGGCGCGAGTGCCGAACTTGTCGACGGCGGTGGCGGCGATGACGCCCGGGTAGGCGGCCGGGTAGGAGATGTGGTCGCCCTTCTCGCCGCCGTTGCCCGCGGAGGCGACGACGACGGCCCCCTTCCTGAGCGCGTACTGGACGGCGTCGTCCTCGCCGGCCTCGGGGTGCGCCGAGGCGGAGTCGTCGCCGAGGGAGAGGTTGATGACGTCGGCGCCGTGGTCGGCGGCCCAGCGGATGCCCTCGGCCAGGGCGTTGCCGCGGGTGTTGCGGGCCCTGGAGCGGGCCGGGTCGCCGTCCTCCAGGATCACGCGGACGGGAAGGATCCTGGCCTCGGGGGCGATGCCCATGACCCCGTCGCCGTTGCCGACGCCGTGTCCGTGACCGGCGATGATGCCGGCCATGGCGGTGCCGTGCCGGGCCCAGGGGCGCTGTCCCCGCACGGCCCCGAAGCCGATCATGTCCTTGCCGGTGAGGACGTTGCCGACGAGGTCGGGGTGGTCGTTCTCGACGCCGGTGTCCAGGACGGCGACGGTGACGCCGGCGCCCTTGGTGGTCTGCCAGGCCTGCTGGGTGTGCATGGCGTCCAGGGCCCACTGTTTGGCGCGGATGCCGTCGGCGTGCGCGGCGGTGGGCGGGACGAGGGCCACGGAGGCGGCGAGCAGCACGCTCAGGAGACCCGCCCTGCGGGTGGTGACGCTCATGAGGGCTGCTCCGAGGGCGAGGTGACGGTCTTGCGCAGGGCGCGTTCGACACGGTCGGCCAGGCCCTGGGCCTCGTTGCCGAGGCCGGCCTGGGCGGCGGGGGTGGTGTCGCCGGACTCCATGGCCTGCTCGGCGGGCTCGGGGGTGTCGACGGTACGGCCGTCCGCCCAGCCGGAGACGGCGTAGGCGACGACGGGGGCGTCGGTGAGGACGGAGATCGTCCAGGAAGCCCGCTGCCGGGTCCCGAAGTCGGCCGCCAGGGTGTTCTTCGCGGCGTACGGGAGAGGCATCAGGTCGGTGCGGGTCTCCAGGCCCTCTTTGGTGAAGCGGGTGTCGAGGGCGCGCATGGCGGGGGCGTCGGCGTCGGTGAAGAGGAGGCCGACGGTGGTGACGTAGCTCTGGGTGGCGTCCGCGTAGGTGGCGCGCAGGAGGCGTTCGCAGCCGACGGGAGCGAGGGCCTTGCGCAGCAGGGGGTCGAAGGCGTCCTGGCAGCCGCTGTCGGGGGCGACGGCGATCCGCGTCCAGGTGCGGTCGGCTCCGCCGGGTCCGGCGCCCTGGCCGTCCACGGTCGGCGGGAACAGGTTGTCGACGGGCACGCTGTGCCACAGTTCGCCGGCCGCGGCGAAGGTGTCGCCGGGACCGTCGTTCCGGGCGTCCCCGATCAGCCAACTCCCGGTCACGGCACCGCCGATGAGTCCGAGTCCGAGCACGACGCACGCGGCCACGGCGGCGATCCGGGGAGGAATCCGCACCCCCCACGACCGCTCCTGGCAACCGACCTCGGGCTCTCCGAACGACACAACGGGTCGTCCGTTGCCGGGAGTTCCGTCATGCGGGGGCATGGCGGCGCTCCAGGAGAGAGCGGGGTCGGGGGTGAGTGCGGTGGGAGCCGGACGGGCCTCGGGCCTGGGCGGTACGGCGGTAGGGTGCGCCCTTGACGCGGACGCCGTGGGAACGGGCCGCATCCGGAAGGTCGTCTCCGAGGCGGTCTCGGCGGGGGCACGGGCAGGACGCGGCGGCACGGACGGCTGAGACCTCGGCCGGGGCGGCGCGGACGCGGTGCCGGAGTCCGTCGGGCGCGACTGGGGCCTGGCCGCGGGCGGCATCGGACCGGGGGCGGCCGTGCGCGCGTCGGCGTCGGTGCCGCGCCTGGACGACGGCACGGTCCGGTCACCGCTGCCCGCGCGCGGTTCACGATGGCCGGAGGCCGTCCTCGAGTCGGCGCCGCCGGAGGCCGGTGGGGTGTCGGGGAAGCGGGCCGAGGCCGGAGGCGGGGGCGGGATGCTGCCGGGGTACGGCGCTCCCGAGTTCGCGGACTCCGGGCGCCGGGTGTCCTGGGCGCCGGACGCGGACCGCGCGTTCGCTTCGGGACCCGAGCCGGTGCGGGACTGCGCCGGTGCGGTGCCGGAGTTGTCCGCGGGCGCGGAGGGGGTCTCCCCATCGGTCCTACGGCCGTCAGACATGGCGTGCGCCTCGCCGCGGTCCGGCGTCGACGCCGGACCGGTGCCGTGCGTCGTGCGTATCGGTGGCCGACCCGCGGCGGTCGCGCGAGGTGCGGTAGGGCCGACGTCCTGCCGCCCCGCTCCACCGGGCGTCTCCCGGCCGGCCCCCGCCGGCTCACGTCCCTGTATGTCGGCCGGTGTGCGGGTGGCTGTCTCTCCCGAGCTCTGCCAGTCGAAGCCGCCGAACGTCGGCCGGGACGGTGTTCCGGTGCCCCGGCGGGCCCGTTCGCCGAAGGCCTGCCAGTCGGAGTCGTCGTTCATCCGTCCGCCCGGCTCCACAATCTCTCGTTCGACCGAATGTCCCGGCTCCTCGGACCCGCCCTCGCCCACCGTCGGCGGCTGGGCCGGCCTCGGTGGGGTGGTCGGGCGTGGAGGAATGGAGGCGCGGCGTGCTTCCGTGCTCATGCACCCCCCGTTTCCTCATGTCCGGGCCGTTCGGTCGTGCGCGGGCCCGCGTCGGAGTCGTCGGTGTGGAAGACAGCCGTCCGGGCACACATACCCGCACGGAAGGGCCGGCATCCCGGCGCGGCGGCGACGGGGGGCGAACAGCCCTGCGTGCGTGCGCGTCACTCTACGGGTTGTTCCTGGGCGAACGGGAACCAGTCCAGCAGGTCGGGGGCATCTGCCCGGAACGTCCCCCTACCCTGCGGTAATCCTGTCTGGCAGTCTTCGTCCATGACTGCGCGCGCCGCCGACCGGGCCCGTTACGACCGGGCCACAGCCCATCTGGACGCCCCCCTCGCCATCGTGGACCTGGACGCCTTCGACGCCAACGCGGACGATCTCGTCCGCCGGGCGGCGGGGAAACCCGTCCGCGTCGCCAGCAAGTCCGTGCGGTGCCGGGCACTGCTCGAACGCGTCCTGGCGAAGGACGGATTCGCCGGCATCATGTCGTTCACCCTCGCCGAGTCCCTGTGGCTGGCCCGGAGCGGATTCGACGACATCCTGCTCGCCTACCCCTCCGCCGACCGTGCCGGTTACGCCGAACTCGCCGCCGATCCCAAGCTCGCGGCCGCCGTGACCGTGATGGTCGACGACCCCGCGCAGCTCGCCTTCATCGACGGCGCCCGCGCGGGCGGCACCGAAGTCATCCGGGTCTGCCTGGAGTTGGACACCTCGCTGAAGCTGCTCGGCGGCAAGGTCCGGGTCGGTGCCCGACGTTCGCCCCTGCACTCCCCCGCCCAGGTCGCCGACATGGCCCGTGCGGTGGCCCGGCGCCCCGGGTTCGAGGTCGTGGGGATCATGGCCTACGAGGGACACATCGCCGGGGTCGGGGACTCCGTCGCCGGACGGCCGTTGCGTTCCCGGGCCGTCCGTCTCATGCAGGCCACGGCCCGCAAGGAGCTCGCCGAGCGCCGCGCCGCCGTGGTGCGCGCGGTGCGGGCCGTCGTACCGGACCTGGAGTTCGTCAACGGCGGCGGCACGGGCAGCGTCCAGCACACCGCCGCCGAGGACGCGGTCACGGAGATCGGTGCCGGTTCGGGGCTGTACGTGCCGAGGCTGTTCGACAACTACACGTCCTTCAGCGGGCGTCCGGCCGCGCTGTTCGCCATGCCCGTCGTGCGCAGGCCGGGGGTCGGCGTGGTGACCGTCCTCGGCGGCGGCTACCCGGCCTCCGGCGCGCCAGGACCCGACCGGCTGCCGGTGCCGTATCTACCGGAGGGCCTGAAGTACGACCCGCAGGAGGGGCCCGGCGAGGTGCAGACCCCGCTGCTCGGCGCCCCCGCCGACGACCTGCTGCTCGGCGACAAGGTGTGGTTCCGGCACGCCAAGGCCGGTGAGCTGTGCGAGCGGTTCGAGAAACTGCATCTGATCGAGGGGGACGCGGTGACGGCGACCGTCCCGACGTACCGCGGGGAAGGCCACACGTTCCTCTAGGTCAACGGCGGACGGACCGGATCCCGTGGGTGATCCGGTCCATGTCGGCCAGCGGCGGCCCGCCCGGACCCGCGTCGAAGGCGAAGCGGACGACGACGGCGTCCGGGGGTCCGCCGGGGGCGGGTGTGAGGGCCAGCGACTGGACGTAACCCTCGGCTCCCCGGGCCGTTTTCACTCGCCAGCGCACCAGGTATCCGGTGCATCCGGCGACGGCGACGCGCCCCGATCCGACGACCCGGTGGCTGCGGATGCCGCCGTAGGAACTGTCGGCGGCCCGCGGTATGTCCTTCTTCGCGAGGGATGCCGGCCCGGAGTTCGCGGGCAGCGTGCGGGTGAAGACCCGGCCGCCCCCGGTGGTCATCACGAGGTTGTCGCGGGTGACGTACTTGGAGGGGATCCAGCCGTCCGGCAACGGCAGGCTGATGCCGTCGAGTTCGTCGACCAGGCGGGACGGGGCCGCGGAGGCCGTGGTGGGCGACGGGCTCGTGACGGTCGGTGCCGTGTCCGCCACCACGTCGCCCTGGCCCCGGGCGAGGGCGAAGGCCCCGCTGACGATCGCGGCGACGAGGACGATCCCGGAGGCCGTGAGGGCGACGGCCTTGGCCCGCCCCGAGGCCCCGCCGGCCGCGCGCGGCGGACCGGGGGCCCCGGGGAGGCGCCGGTGGTCCGTCCAGGCGGCCCCGTCCCACCAGCGCTCCAGCTGCGGAGCGTCGGGGTCCGGGTACCAGCCGGGCGGGAGCGTCCTGCTCATAGGCGCACTGTAGGACGAGACCTACAGCGGTGTGACGTACGCCCCCGAGATCCCGCCGTCCACGAGGAAGTCGCTGGCGTTGACGAAGGAGGAGTCGTCGCTGGCCAGGAAGGCGACGGCGGCGGCGATCTCCTCGGCCTCGGCGAACCGGCCGACCGGAATGTGCACGAGCCGGCGCGCGGCCCGCTCGGGGTCCTTGGCGAACAGCTCCTGGAGCAGCGGGGTGTTGACCGGACCCGGGCAGAGGGCGTTCACGCGGATGCCCTCCCGTGCGAACTGCACGCCCAGTTCACGGGACATGGCGAGCACGCCGCCCTTGGAGGCGGTGTAGGAGATCTGGGAGGTGGCCGCGCCCATCCGCGCCACGAAGGACGCCGTGTTGATGATGGACCCCTTGCCCTGCCGCCGCATGTAAGGGATCGCGGCCTTGCAGCACAGGTAGACGGAGGTCAGGTTGACCTCCTGGACGCGCTTCCAGGCCTCCAGGCCGGTCTCCAGGATGGAGTCGTCGTCCGGCGGCGAGATCCCCGCGTTGTTGAAGGCGACGTCGACGCTGCCGTAGGTGTCGTACGCCGTCCTGAACAGGGCCTCGACCTGGTCCGGGTCGGTGACGTCGACCTTGACGAAGAGCCCGCCGATCTCGTCCGCCGCGGCCTTGCCGCGGGGCTCGTCGACGTCGGCACAGACGACATGGGCGCCCTCGGAGGCGAGCCGGCGGGCGGTGGCGAGACCGATGCCGCTGCCGGCTCCGGTGATGACGGCCGTACGGCCGACGAGACGGCGGCACACGATCTGCTCGGTCGAAGAGGTCACTGGGCGGGGCCTTCCGTGCTGATGAAGACGTTCTTGGTTTCGGTGAAGGCGGTCAGGGCGTCCGGGCCGAGTTCGCGGCCGAGTCCGGACTGCTTGTAGCCGCCGAAGGGGGTCCAGTAGCGGACGCTGGAGTGGGAGTTGACGGACAGGTTGCCCGCCTTGACGGCCCGGGAGACACGCAGCGCGCGGCCGATGTCGCGGGTCCACAGGGAGCCGGAGAGGCCGTACGGGGTGTCGTTTGCGAGCCGGATCGCGTCGTCCTCGTCGGTGAAGGGCAGCAGGACGGCGACCGGGCCGAAGATCTCCTCGCGGGCGGCCTCGGAGTCGGGCGCCTCGCCGGTGAGGACGGTCGGCGCGAACCAGAAGCCGGGTCCGTCGGGTGCGCTGCCCCGCAGACCGGGCGCGTCGTCCGGCACCAACGCCCGTACGCGGTCCAGTTGCCGGCGGGAGATCAGCGGGCCCATCTGGGTCTTCTCGTCGGCGGGGTCGCCCACGACCACGGCGTTCAACGCGTCGGCGAGCAGTTCGCGCACCTCGTCGTAAACCGGTTCCTGGACCAGGATCCGGGTGCGGGCGCAGCAGTCCTGGCCGGAGTTGTCGAGGAAGGAGAAGGGGTCGACGGCCGTCTTCAGGTCCGCGTCCGCGAAGACGATGTTGGGGCTCTTGCCGCCGAGTTCGAGGGTGACCGGCTTGACCTGGTGGGCGCAGCGCTCCATGACGTCGCGGCCGGTGCGGGTGGAGCCGGTGAAGACGATCTTCGCGACGCCGGGGTGCTCGACGAGGGCGGTGCCGGCGACCGGCCCGTGGCCCGGCAGCACCTGGAACAGACCCTCGGGCAGCCCTGCCTCCAGGGCGAGTTCGGCGAGCCGCAGGGCGGTGAGCGGGGTGGTCTCGGCGGGCTTGAGGACGACGGCGTTGCCGGCCGCGAGCGCGGGTGCCGTGCCCCAGGCGGCGATCGGCATGGGGAAGTTCCAGGGCGCGATGACGCCGACCACGCCCAGGGGTTCGAGGATGGTGACGTCGAGGCCGCCGGGGACCGGGATCTGGCGGCCGTTCAGCCGTTCCACCCCGCCTGCCGCATAGGCGAGCAGGTCACGGACGTTGCCGGCCTCCCAGCGGGCGTTGCCGAGGAGGTGACCGGCCTCGCGGACCTCCAGGCGGGCCAGTTCCTCCACGTGCCGGTCGACGACGTCGGCGAAGCGACGCAGCAGCCGGGCCCGGTCGGCGGGGGCGAGGGCGGCCCAGCGGACCTGTGCCTTCGACGCGCGGGCGACCGCCGCGTCCACGTCGGCCGCGGTGGCGGCGGGGACGGTGGCGACGACCTCCTCGGTGGCCGGGTTGAGGACGGTCAGATCGTGCTCGTAGGACGACGGGGACAACGAAGTACCTCTCACAGGCGTTCGAAGGAGCGGCGCAGCTCCCAGTCGGTGACCGCCGCGTCGAAGGCTTCGAGTTCGACGCGGGCCATGTTGCGGTAGTGCGCGACGACCTCGTCGCCGAAGGCGGCCCGGGCGATCGGGCTGTTCTCCCAGAGCTCGGCGGCCTCGCGCAGGGTGGTCGGGACGTGGTCGTACTCGGCGGTGTAGGCGTTGCCGGTGCAGACCTCCGGCAGTTCCAGCTTCTGCTCGATGCCGTACAGCCCTGCCGCGACCAGTCCGGCGACCGCGAGGTACGGGTTGACGTCCCCGCCGGGCAGCCGGTTCTCGAAGCGCAGGGAGCGGCCGTGGCCGACGACCCTGAGGGAGCAGGTGCGGTTGTCGTGGCCCCAGGCGACGGCCGTGGGGGCGAAGGAGCCCGGCTGGAACCGCTTGTAGGAGTTGATGTTGGGCGCGTAGAGGAGTGAGAAGTCTCTGAGGGCCGCGAGCTGCCCCGCGAGGAAGTACCGCATCACGTCCGACATGCCGTCCGGGCCGGCCATGGCGTTGTCGCCCGCGGCGTCGGCGAGTGAGAGGTGGATGTGGCAGGAGTTGCCCTCGCGCTCGTTGTACTTGGCCATGAAGGTGAGCGACACGCCCTCCTGGGCGGCGATCTCCTTGGCGCCGGTCTTGTAGACGGCGTGCTGGTCGCAGGTGGTCAGGGCCTCGTCGTAGCGGAAGGCGATCTCGTGCTGGCCGGGGTTGCACTCGCCCTTGGCGGACTCGACGGTGAGCCCGGCGGCGGCCATCTCGTTGCGGATGCGGCGCAGCAGGGGCTCGATCCGTCCGGTGCCGAGCACCGAGTAGTCGATGTTGTACTGGTTGGCGGGCGTGAGCCCGCGGTAGTTGGCGTCCCAGGCCTGCTCGTAGGTGTCCTTGAAGACGATGAACTCCAGCTCGGTGCCGACCTGGGCGGTGTAGCCGAGTTCGGCGAGCCGCTCCAGCTGGCGGCGCAGGATCTGGCGGGGCGCGGCGACGACCGGGGAGCCGTCGTCCCAGGCGAGGTCGGCGATCAGCAGGGCCGTACCGGCGTTCCAGGGCACGCGCCGCAGGGTGCCGAGGTCGGGGCGCATGGCGAAGTCGCCGTAGCCGCGGTCCCAGGAGGACATCGCGTAGCCGTCGACGGTGTTCATCTCGGTGTCGACGGCGAGCAGGTAGTTGCAGCCCTCGGTGCCGTGGTGGAGTACCTCGTCGAGGAAGAAGCGGGCGGCGAACCGCTTGCCCTGGAGCCGGCCCTGCATGTCGGGGAAGGCCAGGACGACGGTGTCGATCTCACCGCCCGCGACGAGGGTGTGCAGCTCCTCGACGCTGAGCGGGGGTGTGCGGTCTGCCACGGGAGAGCTCCTTCGGCTGCTGCGCGTTTTTCCGACCGGGCCGGGAGCCATAAGGTATTGCTCTGAACCATTGCTTGGGAAGGGGGCTCGGCCATATGTCGGTGGATGCTGACGGCGGCCCGGACGACCGGTTGACTCCGGTGCTGCGGCCGGTCAGGGCGGGCAACGGCTTCGAGGAGGCGCTGGAGCAGATCCTGCAGGTGGTGCGGCTCGGGCTGGTGCCGGGGGGCGGGCGGCTGCCGGCCGAGCGGGAGCTCGCGGAGCGGCTCGGGATCAGCCGGGTGACGCTGCGCGAGGTGCTGAAGGTGCTCCAGGACCAGGGGCTGGTGGAGTCGCGGCGGGGCCGGTACGGGGGCACGTTCGTACTGCCCCGCGCCCGGGCCGCGGTCGGCGAGGAGGAGCTGCGGCGCCGGATCGCCGAGGTGGACATCGAGGACGTGCTGCGTTTCCGGGAGGTTCTGGAGGTGGGCGCGGCGGGCCTGTGCGCGGCGCACGGCCTCACGGACGAGCAGGCACAGCGGCTGCGCGAGGCACTGGCGGCCACGCAGGAGGCGCCGCTGGCGGACTACCGGCGCCTGGACACCCTGCTGCACCTGACGCTCGCGGAACTGTGCGGCTCGCCCACGCTGACCGCCCAGTACGCCGCGGTGCGGGCCTCGGTGAACGACCTCCTGGACTGCATCCCGCTGCTGGTGCGCAACCTGGAGCACTCCCAGCGGCAGCACGCGGCGCTGGTCGAGGCGGTGCTGGACGGGGACGCCGACGGGGCGCGGGAGATGATGCGGGAGCACTGCGGGGGGACGGCGGCGCTGCTGCGGGGATTTCTGGCGTGACCTTGCCGCCGGTGGCCTCCGGGGGCAAAGGTATGAGTGTGCGCCATTGCAAGCCTGGGAGGGCCGAGTGACCGTACGACCGCTGATCGGCGTCAGCACGTATCTGGAGGCCGGGGCGCGCTGGGGCGTCTGGGAGCTGGAGGCGGTGCTGCTGCCGGCGGGGTATCCGCGTCTGGTGCAGCGGGCGGGCGGTCTGGCCGTGATGCTCCCGCCGGACGCCCCGGAGCACGCGGCGGCGACGGTGGCCCGCCTGGACGGCCTGGTGATCGCGGGCGGCCCGGACGTGGAGCCGGTCCACTACGGCGCCACCCCCGATCCCCGCACCGGCCCACCCGCTCGCGCCCGCGACACCTGGGAACTGGCCCTGATCCAGGCGGCGTTGGCGGCCCGCGTCCCGCTGCTGGGGATCTGCCGGGGCATGCAACTGCTGAACGTCGCCCTGGGCGGCACCCTCACCCAGCACATCGACGGCCACGCGGAGGTCCCGGGCGTCTTCGGCCGGCACCCGGTCAAGCCGGTACCGGGCACGGTCTACGGCGACCTCGCCCCGGAGGAGACCTCGGTGCCGACCTACCACCATCAGGCGGTGGACCGCCTCGGAAGCGGCCTCCTGGTGTCGGCGCAGGCGTCGGACGGCACAGTGGAGGCGGTCGAACTGCCCGGCCCGCACTGGGTGTTGGGAGTCCAGTGGCATCCGGAGATGGGCGAGGACCTGCGGGTGATGCGGGGACTGGTCTCGGCGGCCGGCCGTACCTAGGCCCCGCACGGCGATCGCACGCACCGAACGCCGCTGCGTCTTCTGCGGAGACCCCTCAGAAGAACCCTAGGCCCGCGTCAGCGACAGCAGGTCCCTCGCCGGGCCCACCGGGCGGTGGCCCGTGGGCCACACCGCCCGCAGGTCCCGGGCCAGCGACACCCCGTCCACCGGCACCCGCACCAGCCGGCGCATCGACAGTTCCTCGCCCACGGCCAGTTCGCTCAGGACCGCCGGACCCGCCCCGCTCACCACCGCCGCCTTCACCGCCGTGGTGGACGAGAGCTCGATCAGGGGGCGGGCCAGGCCGCCCAGAGCCGCGTCCAGGACCTGACGGGTGCCCGAGCCCTTCTCCCGGAGGATCAGCGGCGTCGCGGCCAGTTCGGCGGCTTCCAGAGGACGTCGGCGGCGGGCCCAGGCATGCCCCGGGGCCGTCACCACGATCAGGTGGTCGTGGGCTATCACCACCGAGTCGAGGCCGGAGGGGACGGTCAGGCCCTCCACGAAGCCGAGGTCCGCCTCGTCCGACAGCAGCCGTTCCGCCACCGTCGCCGAGTTCCCCGCGTGCAGCGACACCGCGGTGTCCGGGCGCCCAGCGCGCAGGGCCAGGAGCCATCCCGGCAGCAGGTACTCCGCGATCGTCATGCTCGCCGCCACCCGGAGCCGGGAGTCCCGGCGGACCCGCAGTGCCTGTGCCCCGGCGTCGAAGGCCTCGGCCGCCTCCACGATCCGCCGCGCCCAGTCGGTCACCAGCGCTCCGGCGTCCGTGAGCCGGGAGCCCCGGGGCGAGCGGTCGACCAGGGCCACCCCCAACTGCCGTTCCATGGAGCGGATCCGGCTGCTCGCCGCCGGCTGGGTGATGCCGAGCTCCCGCGCCGCCCCGCCGAGACTCCCGAGCCGCGCCACGGCCAGCAGCAGCTCCAGGCCCCCGAGATCCGGTACCCGGTGCGCCAGCATCCCGCCCAATGCCGGCCGAACCTCTTCCTCACCGCTCATAAGACCAGCTTATGCCCTCATAGAGCCGTACTCCCTGGTCGCGGCCGTTTCCCGGCGGCACCGTGGAGTCATGGTCACCGCCGTCCGTCACCTCGGGCCGAACTGGTACGCCTGCGTCATGGGCACCGCGATCGTCGCCACCGCCGGCACCGCGCTCCCCGTGCACCTCCCCGGCCTGCGCACGATCTGCGCCGCCGTCTGGCTCCTGTCCCTCGCCCTGCTGCTCGCCCTGCTCGGCGCCCGCGCCCTGCACTGGCGCCACCACGCCGACCAGGCCCGCGCCCACCTCCGCGACCCCGCCACGGCCCCCTTCTACGGCTGCCTCGCCATGGCCCTGCTGGCCGTCGGCGGCGGTGCCCTCACCGCCGGCCGGTACTGGATCGGGACGACGGCCGCGGTCGCTCTCGACGCCGTGCTGTTCAGCGCCGGTACGGCCGTGGGTCTGGCCGCCGCGATCACCGTGCCGTACCTCATGGCCGTACGACAGCGGGCCGAGCCGGGGCAGGCCACACCCGTGTGGCTGCTGCCCCTCGTCGCGCCCATGGTGTCCGCCGCCCTCGGGCCGCTCCTCGTGCCGTATCTCCCCGCCGGTCAGCCGCGCGAGACCCTTCTCCTCGCCTGCTTCGCGATGTTCGGGCTCAGCCTTCTGGCCACCTCGCTGATGCTGCCGCTCGTCTTCACCCGGATCGTCACCGGCGGCCCGCTCCCCCTCGCCCTCACTCCGACCCTCTTCCTGGTGCTCGGCCCGCTCGGCCAGTCCACCACGGCCGTCGGCAAGTTCGCGGACGTGGCCCCCGGTGTCGTACCGGCCCCCTACAGCCAGGGCTTCGGTGTCCTCGCGGTCCTCTACGGCGTTCCCGTCATGGGGTTCGCCCTGCTGTGGCTGGGGCTCGCCACCGCGCATGTGGTCCGCGCCCGTCGGCACGGGATGCGGTTCTCGATGACCTGGTGGGCGTTCACCTTCCCGGTCGGCACCTGCGTCACGGGAGCCGAGGCACTGGCCCGGCACACGGGACTGGTCGTCTACGACTGGCTCGCCACCGGTCTCTACGTCGCTCTCGTCGCCGCCTGGACCACGGCCGCCCTGCACACCGCGCGCGGGATCGTCAGCGGAGCGCTGCTCGCAGGGCCTCGCCCAGTGCCCGTGGTGCTTCGGCCAGCGACGGCCCGTACCACGTCAGGTGCCGTCCGCTGACGAGGGCGCAGGGCAGACCGGGGAAGGCCTCCGGGCCGTCGTCGGGGGTGAAGCGGTACGGCTCGTCGGGCAGGACCACCACGTCCGGGGCCGCCGCCCGCAGCTCTTCCAGCGGGATCCGCGGATAACGGTCGGCGTGACCGGCGTACACATGGTCCACACCGAGCCGGGACAGCACATCGCCCGCGAACGTGTCCCGGCCGAGCACCATCCACGGCCGCCGCCAGATCGGCACGACCGCCGTCGTACGGCGCACCGGGGGCTGGAGCGCCGACCAGGCGTCCTCTGCCTCGTCCAGCCAGCGCGGCCGTACGGCGCCGCAGGCCTCGACGACCCGGGCCAGTTCACGGAAGGCCTGCGGGACGTCCCGGACCTCGGTGACCAGGACCCGCAGGCCCGCCTCGCGCAGAGCGAGCAGGTCCGGCTCGCGGTTCTCCTCCTCGTTGGCGATCACCAGGTCGGGGGCGAGGGCGACGATCCGGTCGAGCTTCGGGTTCTTGGTGCCGCCGATGCGCGGGACGTCGAGATCGGCGGAGTGGGTGCACCAGTCGGTGGCACCGACCAGGGCGCCGGGGGCCGAGCGGGCGATCGCCTCGGTCAGCGAGGGGACCAGGGAGACGACTCTCACTGCCGGGGCCGGTCCCAGGCCGCCTCGACGTGCTCGGCCACGGCGACGACGACCACGCGGGTGTCCGCCACGGTCGCCCGCCAGCGGTGCCGCACCCCGCCGGTGAGGTACAGGGTGTCGCCGCGGCCCAGCCGGTACGCGCGGCCCTCGGCCTCGACGTCCACCGCGCCGTCGGCGACGTACAGCAACTGGTCGTTGCGGTACTGGAATTCACGGCCCGCGTCATGGTCGCCGGTGAACTCCTGAGCGTGCATCTGGTGGTGACCGCGCACCAGGGAGCGCATCCGCGGTTCACCGTCCGGCTCCGGGTCCTCTGCGTGGACGACGTCGACGCTGCACGCCGGGTCGGCGGCGGCGAGGAGTTCGACGGCCGTGGTGCGCAGGGCGTCGGCGACCTTCTCCAGGGAGCTGCGGCTGGGGCGGGCGCGCTCGTTCTCGATCTGGCTCAGAAAGGGGACCGAGAGGCCGCTGCGCTCGGCGACGACGGCGAGGGTGAGCTCCAGCGCGCGGCGCCTGCGGCGCACGGCCGCGCCGACCCGAAGGGGCTGTTCTTTGTGGTCGCCCATGGCTCCGGCTCCCTCCTCCGCTCGTCGGTCCTGTGACACGTCCCCTGATGAGTTGTCTGCACCCTACGCATGTTCGGCAAACCGTTTCACGCGGCCGTCACATCCATGTCATACGGCGTGCGACGGTACCTCACAGTTCGCGCCAGCCGAACGGCCCCCTGGAGAGAGCCAGGGGGCCGGGTTTCGGACACCCGTCCGCTGCGGGCCGCCCAAGTCCCCTCGTCGGCATGAGAGTTCGGGCGAGGGCGTAGCTCTATGTGGTTGGCCGGATCCTTACCGTGTGCCCGGAGCGGTTATGACGGTGTCATCCGCCCGACCATCTCCGGGTGCTTCTTCAACCAGGCCGCGACCGCCTGCTCCTCGCGCCCCTGGCCGTACCGGTTGATCTCGCTCTCCAGAGTACCGAGCTCGTCCTCACTCATCCGGAAGCCCTTGATCCACTTGGTGAGCCGGGGGTACTGCCCGGGGAACTTCTCGTGGGAGATGGTGCGGATCGTGTTGCCCTCGCCGAAGAGCTTCTTGTCGTCCTTCAGCTTGGTCAGGTCGTACTGGCTGTACGCCCAGTGCGGGGACCACAGGACGACCGCGACGGGCTGCTTCCTGGCGTAGGCACGCTTGAGCTCGGCCAGCATCGCGGGCGTGGAGCCGTCGACGACCTCGTACTCCTCGTCGAGGCCGTACCCCGGCAGGACCTTGTTCTTGAGAAGGTTCATCTCGCCGGTGCCCGGTTCGATGCCGATGATCTTCCCGTCGAACTCCGCGGCCCTGCCCTTGAGGTCCTCGTACGTCTTCACGCCCTTGACGTACGACGGGACCGCGACCTCCAGCGAGGTCGGCTCGTACCAGGTGCCGAGGTCGGCGAGGCTGTCCTTGCTCTTGTCCCAGTAGTTCTTCTGGGCGTACGGCAGCCAGGCGTCGAAGTTGAGGTCCAGGTCTCCGGAGGCGAGGCCGGTGTAGACCGGGCCGACGTCCATCTGCTTGAGGTTGAGCCGGTAGCCGCGGTTCTCGAGCACGTTCTTCCAGAGGTACGTGACGGCGATGTCCTCGTCCCAGGGGAACCAGGCCACATTCACCGGGCGCCTGGTCTCGGCCGCCGTCTTCTGGACGGGCGCCAGCTTGTCGACCAGGCCGGGATGCTGCTTCAGCCAGGAGCGTACGGCGTCCTGCTGCCTGCCCTTGCCCGCCTTGTTGATCTCGGCCTCCAGGCCGGTGAGCTGCTTCTCGTCCAGCTTGAAGTTCTTCAGCCACTGTCCGACGACCGGGTTCTCGTCCGTGAACCCCTTGCGGGCCACCGTGTGGATGCCGTCGCCCGAGCCCCAGGCGCCCTTGGGGTCCTTGAGCTTCTTCAGGTCGTAGTCGTTGTACGCCCAGTGCGGCGACCAGAGCGTGGTGACGACCGGGGCCTTCTTGGCGTACGCCCGCTTCAGCTCGGCCAGCATGGCGGGTGTGGAGCTGTCGACGACCTTGTACTCCTTGTCGAGGCCGTACGCCTTCAGGACCTTGCTCTTGAGCAGGGCCATCTCGCCGGCGCTCGACTCGATGCCGGTGATGTTCCCGCCGAACCGCGAGGCCTTGCCCTTGAGGTCGGCCAGGGAGTTGATGTCCTTCATGTACGAGGGGACGCTCAGCTCCAGAGACGTCTTGTCGTACCAGGCGCCGAGGTCGTCGAGTTTGGCGCCGTACTTCCTCCAGTACTGCTCGTGGGTCGTGGGCAGCCAGGCGCCGGTCATGAAGTCGGCGTTGCCGGAGGCGAGGGAGGTGTAGAGCGGCCCGGCGTCGAACTGCTTGGCGTCCACCTGGTAGCCGCGTTCCTCCAGGATCTCCTTCCAGAGGAAGGTGGAGGCGACGCCGTCGTCCCAGGGGACGTAGCCGATGCTGATCTTCTTGCCCTGGCCGACGTCCTTGCCGCCGGAGACGGCCGTGGCCTGGCCCGAGGTGCCGCCGAAGATCCCCATGCCGCCCGCCACGAGGGCGAGGACGACGACGCCGATCACGGCGATCTGGGGGCTGGGACGGTAGGACCAGATCTTCAGCCCGCCCTGGGACGCGCGGGCCTTGGCGGCGGCGCGGCGGCCCAGCGGGGAGACCTGGGTGCCGAGCGCGCCGGTCATGCGGTCGAGGTAGATCGCGAGGATCACGATGGCGACACCGGCCTCGGAGCCGAGGCCCACGTTGAGCTGGCCGATGGCCTCGTTGACGTCGCCGCCGAGGCCGCCGGTGCCGACCATGCCGGCGATCGCGGCCATCGACAGGCCGAGCATGATGACCTGGTTGACGCCGGCCATCACCGTGGGCAGTGCCAGGGGGAGCTGGACGCGCAGGAGGGTGTCGCGGGGGGTGGTGCCGAACGCCTCGGCGGCCTCGACGAGCTCCTTGTCGACCTGGCGGATGCCGAGCTCGGTCATGCGGACACCGGGAGCGAGCGCGAAGATCAGGGTGGCGACGATGCCCGCGGAGGCGCCGGTGCCGAAGAACAGGATCGCCGGGATGAGGTAGATCATCGCGGGTAGCGTCTGCATGAAGTCCAGGACAGGACGGACGATGCCGCTGACCCGGTTCGAGCGGGCCGCCCAGATACCCACGGGCACGGCTGTCACCAGCGCGATGATCGTGGCGACGAGGACCAGCGAGAGGGTCGTCATCGCGTCCTCCCACAGTTCGAGGGAGTCGATGAAGGCGAATCCCGCGAAGGTGAGGACCCCGGCGAGGGTGCCGCGCAGCCAGAAGGCGATCACGGCGAAGATCCCTGCGAGGAGCAGGGGGTGGGGCGCCTGGAGGACGGCGTCGATACCGTCGTAGGTGCCGGTGAAGACGGTCTTGAGGAAGTCGAAGAGCCAGGCCACGTGGTCGAGCAGCCAGTCGACGGTGTCGTTGACCCGGTCGCCGAGCGGGATCCTAGGCATGGGCCACCTCCGCGTCGCCCATGAAGGCGACCAGTCGCTGCTGCGGGACCACGCCGACGAGGGTGCGGTGCTCGTCGAGGACGGCCACCGGGTGCGTCGACCGGGCGCTCATCGCGCAGAGCTCGGTGAACGGTGTCTCGGGTGTCGCGGTCTCGCAGTCGCCCGCGCAGCCGCAGTCGGTCTCGACGCCGCTGACGTCCGTGTCCATGACGGCGGACGCGGTCAGGACACGGGAGCGGTCGACGTCCTTGGTGAAGGAGGCGACGTAGTCGTCGGCGGGCCGCACGAGGATGTCCTCCGCGCTGCCGGTCTGGATGATCCTGCCGTCGCGCATGACGGCGATCCGGTCGCCGAGCCGCATGGCCTCGTTGAGGTCGTGGGTGATGAAGACGATCGTCTTCTTCAAGGTCTGCTGGAGCTGCAGGAGCTGGTCCTGCATGTCCCGGCGGATCAGCGGGTCGAGCGCGCTGAACGACTCGTCCATGAGGAGCAGGTCGGCGTCGGTGGCGAGGGCGCGGGCCAGGCCCACGCGCTGCTGCATGCCGCCGGAGAGCTCGTCGGGCCAGGACTTCGCCCAGCCGCCCAGGCCGCACAGCTCCAGGGCCTTCGTCGCCCGCTCGATGCGCTCGGCCTTGGGGACGCCCTGGACGGCGAGGCCGTAGGCGGCGTTCTCCAGGACGCTGCGGTGCGGGAAGAGCGCGAAGTGCTGGAAGACCATGCTGATCTTCTTCGCGCGTACGGCGCGCAGCTCGCGGTCGGTGAGCGCGGTGAGGTCCTGGCCGTCGAAACGGACCTGGCCCGCGGTCGGCTCCAGGAGGCCGTTGAGCATGCGCAGCAGCGTGGACTTGCCGGAGCCGGACAGGCCCATGACGACGAAGATCTGGCCCGGGTCCACGGTGAAGGAGGCGTCGATCACCGCCGCCGTGGTGCCCTCGGCGCGCAGTCCCTCCCGGTCGGCGCCCTCGCGGAGCCTGTCGACCGCCTCGTGCGGGCGTCTTCCGAAGACCTTGTACAGCTGTTCTGCCTTAAGCCTTGCTGACACGCGTGCCTCTCGTCTCTTCGACCACTGGGGGGAGACGAAGGGCCGCGAACAGTTGAAAGTGCAACCTGCCCCGCTCCGGGGCGGCGCCTGCCCATACGTCTCTGGGCCAAACACACCCGTGTCCTGGTTCACAGGACGCTCACACCGCCGAACGAGTCAAGGGTCGACGGCCGGTGTCAGTGGGGTACGGCATGATGCGAGACGTGACCGGACGACTGATGCTCCTCGACACCGCCTCGCTCTACTTCCGCGCCTACTTCGGCGTGCCGGACTCGGTGAAGGCACCCGACGGCACCCCGGTGAACGCCGTGCGCGGCCTCCTCGAATTCATCGACCGCCTGGTCAAGGACCACCACCCCGACCTCCTGGTGGCCTGCATGGACGCCGACTGGCGACCCCAGTGGCGGGTCGACCTCATCCCCTCCTACAAGGCGCACCGCGTCGCCGAGGAGCACGAGAGCGGCCCGGACGAGGAGGAGGTGCCGGACACCCTGTCGCCGCAGGTGCCGGTCATCGAGGCCGTCCTGGACGCGCTCGGCATCGCGCGCGTGGGAGTGGCCGGCTACGAGGCGGACGACGTGATCGGCACGTTCACCGCTCAGGCGACGGGCCCCGTCGACATCGTCACCGGCGACCGCGACCTGTACCAACTGGTGGACGACGAGCGCCGGATCCGGGTGCTGTATCCACTCAAGGGCGTCGGCACGCTCCAGTTGACCGACGAGGCGTGGCTGCGCGAGAAGTATGGCGTCGACGGCCGAGGGTACGCGGATCTGGCGCTGCTGCGCGGCGACCCGAGCGACGGTCTGCCGGGCGTGCCCGGCATCGGCGAGAAGACGGCGGCCAAGCTGCTCGCCGAGTTCGGCGACCTGGCGGGGATCATGGCCGCGGTCGACGATCCGAAGGCGAAGCTCACGCCGTCGCAGCGCAAGCGGCTGGACGAGTCGCGGCCGTACCTGGCCGTGGCACCGAAGGTCGTGCGGGTGGCCGGCGACGTCCCGCTGCCGCAGGTGGAGACCGCGGTTCCGCGTGCGCCGCGCGATCCCGTGGCGCTGGAGAAGCTGGCGGAGCGATGGGGACTGGGAGGATCGCTGCACCGACTGGTGGCGACGCTCGGCGCGTAAATATTGCCCTCGCTTTCCACGAGTGGCACGCCGTCGCCAAGGGGGCGGGTGCTAACTTAGGTAAGCCTAAGCGTAGGGAACTGGGAGGCCGCCATGGCAGAAGGACCGGGACGCAAGCCGCGCAAGCCCCACTCCGTACAGGTGGTCCGCACCGAACGCCTGACCCCGCACATGCAGCGCGTGGTGCTCGGCGGCGACGGACTCGCCGACTTCGGGGCGGACACCTGCACCGACCACTACGTCAAGATCCTTTTCCCGGCCGAGGGCGCGACCTACCCCGAACCCTTCGACATCCAGCGCATCCGCGAGGAGTTCCCGCGCGAGCAGTGGCCGGTGACCCGCACGTACACCGTGCGCCACTGGGACGCCGAGCACCGCGAGCTCACCCTGGACTTCGTGATCCACGGCGACGAGGGCCTGGCCGGCCCCTGGGCGATGCGCGTCCAGCCCGGCGAGACCGTGCGCTTCATGGGCCCGGGCGGCGCCTACGCCCCGGACCCCGAGGCCGACTGGCATCTGCTCGTCGGTGACGAGAGCGCCCTGCCCGCGGTCGCCCGCTCCCTGGAGTCGCTGCCCGACGGCGCCCGGGCGCACGCCTTCATCGAGGTCTCCGGGCCCGAGGAGGAGCAGAAGATCGACTCCGACGTGGAGGTCGTCTGGCTGCACCGCGGCTCCCGCCCCGTCGGCGAGGCCCTGATCGAGGCCGTTCGCGCACTGGAGTTCCCGGCGGGCCGGCTGTGCGCGTTCGTGCACGGCGAGGCGCACTTCGTGAAGCAGCTGCGCCATCTCCTGCGGGTCGAACGCGCCGTCCCGCGCGAGCACCTGTCGATCTCCGGCTACTGGCGCCTGGGCCACAACGAGGACGGCTGGCAGGCCTCCAAGCGGGACTGGAACGCGCGCATCGAGGCGGAGCAGGAGGGGGCGGCACCGGCCGCGTAGGCATACGTTCCCGGTCGCTCATGCATACGCGAAAGGGCGGCACCTTCGAAGGTGCCGCCCTTTCGCCGTGTCCGGAGTCGATGTCCGGAGTTGCGTCCGGCAGGGGTCACACCGACCGCTGGTACGACCGGAACGTCCGGATCGACAGCCACACCGCCACGACCGCCAGCCCGAGCAGCGCTCCCCCGCGGCCCAGCACCACGCCCCAGTCCGGGTCCGCGGACAGGGCCGAACGGCCCGCCACCATCGCCCAGTTCAGCGGGTTGAAGTCGGCGACGTGCCGCATCCAGGAGGGCATCTGCGAGGGCGCCATGAAGGCGCTGGACAGGAAGGTGAGCGGGAGCAGCAGGAAGGTGTTGATCCCGATGATCGACTCCCGCTCCCGCACCAGCATGCCGAGCGCGTTGGACAGCGCCCCGAAGACGGTGCCCAGCAGGACCGAGGCGAGCACCAGGACGGCGACTCCCGCGATGCCGCCCGGGTAGTCGGCGCCCCCGAGGAGCCCGAGCAGCACGATGACCACCGACTGGAAGGCGGTGACGAGGCCGTTGTTGACGACGTTGCCGTTCATCAGCGCTGCCCGGCTCACCGGAGTGGTCAGGAAGCGGTTGAGAGTGCCGCGCTGGATCTCGTCCAGGGTGGTCATCCCCGCCCACATGTTGGAGCTGAGCGCGCTCATCACGACCACCCCCGGGACCAGGTAGTCGAGGTACGAGGTGGTGCCGAAGCCACCGAGCTCGACGACCTTCCGGAAGAGGCTGCCGAACAGGAACAGCCAGATCACCGGCTGGATCAGAGTGATGACGGCGAACGCGGGCTGCCGTACGAACACCATGAGTTGACGCTGCGTCATGTACCAGGTCTGGGAGACGGCCATGCTCATCGGGCACCCACCAGGTCTTCGGCATCGGAGTAACGGCGGCCCGCGTAGCGCAGGTAGACGTCGTCGAGGGAGGGGCGGGCGACGGTCGCGGTGGCGACCTTGACCCCGGCCCGCTCCAGCGCGGCGAGCAGGGCGGGTACGGCGGCTGCCCCGTCGTCGGCGCGGACGCTGACGCGGTGTCCGTCGGCCAGCACCTCGTGCACGCCCGGCACCCCGCGCAGGGCGCCGGTCAGCAGCGTGCGCCCGGCGTCGCCGAGCGGTTCGCGCAGCTCCACGTGCACGGCGTCGCCGCGGAGTTCGCCCTTGAGCGCGTCCGGGGTGCCCTCGACGACGATCCGGCCGCGGTCGACGACCGCGACCTTTTCGGCGAGCCGGTCGGCCTCTTCGAGGTAGTGCGTGGTGAGCAGGATCGTCAGCCCCTCCTCCCCCGCGAGCCGCGCGATCTCGTCCCACATCGCGGTGCGGGCCTCGGGGTCGAGACCGGTGGTGGGCTCGTCGAGGAAGAGCACCTCGGGGCGGTGCACCAGGCCGAGGGCGACGTCGAGCCGGCGTCGCATGCCGCCCGAGTAGCCCTTGACCGGACGCCGGGCGGCCTCGGTGAGCGTGAAACGCTCCAGGAGCTCGTCCACCCGCTGGTCCAGGGCGGCGCCTCTCAAGCCGTAGAGCCTGCCCTGGAGCCGGAGGTTCTCGCGGCCGGTGGCGACCGGGTCGGCGCCGGAGCCCTGGGCGACCACCCCGATGGCCCGCCGGACCCGGTCCGGGTGGCGCAGCACGTCGTGGCCGGCGACGGTGGCCGAGCCGGAATCGGGGCGGGCCAGGGTGGTGAGGATCTTGACGGTGGTGGACTTGCCGGCGCCGTTCGGGCCGAGCAGACCGAAGACGCTGCCCCGTTCGACGACGAGGTCGATGCCGTTGAGGGCGGTGACCTCACCGCCGTAGGTCTTGATCAGTTGACGCGCCTCGATCGCGGGCGCACGGGTGTTCATGGCAGGTGCTCTCCTGGTGAATGACGACTGATCCGCTGGAGGAGCACCGGGCTATCCTGGGTGTGCCGCACCTCGATCGCCTGGATGTGCCTCAGGGCGGATTCAGTTCGGGGTTCGAGGCCCCGGCGGGCTGCTGCAACAGCCGTGCCGGGGCCTGTTCTCGTTCAGGTCACGGTTCGTTCAGGTCATGGTTCGTGGAACGCCTTCCATTCCTCGATGCCTGGCAGCGTGCCCTTTCTGAGCTCGTCGAGGAAGCCGCGGACCCACTGCGCCTCCGCCTCGATCATGTGGAGCTGGAACTCGTTCTCCACGAGGAAGAGCCGGGGCAGCGTCTCGTACAGCTTCTCCAGCGCGCCCCGGCCGCTCGCGATCTGCACCTCCAGAGCGTCGAGCCGCTCCTTCAGCAGCGTCACCACGTCGTCGGGGTGGAGCACCCCGAGCAGTGAGAGCGCGGTCTCGAAGATCGGGTACTCCTTGGCCGGGAAGGCGACCAGGTCCGACATCCACTCGGTGGTCTCCTGGCGCCCGGCCGCGGTGATGCCGTAGACGGTCCGCTCGGGCCGGTTGCCCTGCCGCTCCACGTCCGTGACCTCAACGAATCCATGTTTCTCGAGGTTCTGCACGACCGTGTAGAGCGAGCCGTAGTTGATCTTCGTGCTGGAGTCCTTGCCCTGGCGGCGCAGGGTCTGGGCGATCTCGTAGGGATGCATGGGCTTCTGCCACAGCGTCGCCAGCACGGCGAGCGCCAGGGGGTTGCGGAGCTTACGACGCCCCATGATTCACCTCGCATCCGAATATCCGTAGGCGAACATATCGCGACCCACGAGAACCCGTCAATAGACACGATGTATCGCGTATAGGCGGTCCGCGCAAGCACGTGAGGACTTGGGCTCCGCGCCGACACGGCCGCGTCACGCACCCGAAACAGCTTCTCCCTAATTTCTGTCACCCGACAGGAATTCAGCTGCCGCACCGCTGTTCCGCGCTTCCGCCCTCATGCCGCCGAAGGCAGGTACCGCCGTGACGACGACCAGTCCCTCCGACGTCCGTCCCGATCCTCCGCACTCCCCCTCCCCCGACGACCGGTCCCTCACCGAGTTCGGCTACTCCCAGGAGCTGCACCGCAGCCTGGGCCGGTACGCGTCCTTCGCGGCGGGGTTCTCCTTCATCTCGGTCCTGACGACCGTCTTCCAGTTCTTCGCCTTCGGGTACGCGTTCGGCGGCCCCGTCTTCTTCTGGGCCTGGCCGGCGGTACTGGTCGGGCAGCTGCTGGTGGCCGCCTGCTTCGCGGAACTGGCGGCCCGCTACCCCCTCTCGGGCGCGATCTACCAGTGGTCGTCCCGCCTCTCCAACGCGACCTTCGGCTGGTTCGCCGGCTGGATCATGGTGATCGGGCAGATCGTCGTGGTCGCCGCGGCGGCGCTGGCCCTGCAGATGGTGCTCCCGGCGATCTGGTCGGGCTTCCAGCTGGTCGGCACCGACCCGGCGCCCACCTCGGCGGACGGCGCCGCCAACGCGGCCGTCCTCGGCGTGATCCTGCTCGTCCTGACGACCCTCGTGAACGTCGTCGACAACCGGGTGATGTCCCTGATCAACCGGGTCGGCGTCACCGCCGAGATCATCGGTGCGGTCCTGATCATCGTGCTGCTGCTGACCCACTCCGAGCGCACCCCGAGCATCACCTTCCACACCACGGGCGCCGCACAGAACGGCCTGTTCGGGGCACTACTGGTGGGCTCGTTCACGGCGGCGTACGTGATGATCGGGTTTGACAGCGCGGGCGAGATGAGCGAGGAGACCCGCAACCCCCGGCGCACCGCACCCCGTACGATCCTCACCGCACTCGCCGCGGCCGGCGCGCTCGGCGGCCTGATCGTCCTGGCCGGCCTGCTCGCCGCCCCCAGCCTCACCGACGGCCATCTGTCGGTCGACGGCCTCAGCTACGTCCTCACCAGCAGCCTCGGCGACGGTGTCGGCAAGGCTCTGCTGGCCGACGTGGTGGTCGCGATCGCGGTGGCCACCCTCGCCATCCAGACCGCGGCCTGCCGCATGCTCTTCTCCATGGCCCGCGACGGCCAACTGCCCTTCGCGGGCCGCCTCGCGCGCGTGAACCCCCGCACGGGCATGCCCACGGCCCCCGCTCTGGTCGTCGGCATCCTGGCCGCCGCCCTGCTTCTCCTCAACTTCGCCTCGCCGGAGGCGTTCCTGGCGATCGGCACGACCTGCATCGTGATGCTGTACCTGGCGTACGCGATGGTCACGGGCCCCTTGCTGTTCCGCCGGGTGCGCGGCGAGTTCTCCTCGTCAGGCACCGACGAGGAAGGCGCCCGCCTGTTCTCCCTGGGCCGCTGGGGCATCCCGGTCAACGCCCTGGCCCTCCTCTACGGCCTCCTGATGACCGTCAACCTGGCCTGGCCCCGCGCCGAGGTGTACGACCCGGCGGGCGGGCACTGGTACTTCCAGTGGTTCACGGTGCTGTTCCTGGCCGCGACGCTGGCGGTGGGCGTGACATGGCGTGCACTGCGCGGGCGTACGCCGGCGCCATGACCGCGGGATGACTGCGGGGCTCGGGAGCACTCAGCTGCCGGCCCCTCGGTCACCCCGTACCCGAGTCACCCCGCACACGCGCGTGCAGATGCATGTCGTGCCAGCCGTCCGGGTGCAGAACCGCACTCCGCTTGGTCCCTTCCAGGACGAAGCCCGTCTTGGTGGCGACACGGCACGACGCCTCGTTACGGACGGCGTGCATGAGTTCGAGACGGTGGAACCCGACCTCGTCGAGAGCCCAGCGGGACAGGGCGACCGTGGCACGCGCCGCGACCCCCCGCCCCCGGGCTCCGGCGGTCGTCCAGTACGCCATCTCGGCCTGCCCGTCGCCGAGATGGATCTCACGCAGTGCCACGCGGCCGAGCAGCAGACCGGTGCCCCCGTCGACCACGGCCCACTGAGCGGTCTGCTCCCTCGCCCAGGCCTCCCGCCACTCCTCGATCCAGCCGCCGACCTCGTCCACGGAGTCGGCGGCTCGGGCGTGCCACTGGCGCATCACCGGGTCCTGGAACGCGGCATGGACCGCGGGAGCGTCCTCGGCTCGCCAGGGACGCAGGAGCAGTCCGTCACCGGTGGGGAGGGTGGGCTGAGCGGTGCTGGAGAGGGTGCCGGGTGCGAGCACCGGGCCGGTGAGGTACGGCATGACCCGCATCCTGCCAATCGGGCGAGGCCCGTCCCAACCGGTTTTTTCCCTCACCGACGATGAGACACAGCAACTCGGAACCCATCCGCGCGCGACCGCTGTCCACGCCCCGGCCGCTGGGACCGGACGTACTGGCCCCGCGGCGAACTTGCTTCCCAACTGCCGCAAACGAGGGTGGTACCCGCGGCGCATCGGTGGCCTGGAATGCGCGGCCGTGCATCCGGCGGCCAGGGGATCCGCTCCGTGCGCCGGGGCTGCGCCCCCTTCCCCGCGGCCGGAAATCGTCGCATGGTGCGAAGTGGTGGGCTGTCAGGGTGAATTGCGGGCATGAGCGGTGTCGCACCCGGGCCCGTGAGGGTGGTGGCCGAATGCCTGCGACGGTCGGCGGGGGGCCTCGGAAGCGTGTCGCGCGTAAGGCGCGGACGCGGTCGGTACCGTCGGCGTGGCCGTGTACCCGTGCGAATCCACCGGCGACGAACGCCTGCCTCTTACCGACCGGGCCGCCCGGAATGTCGCCGCGAACAACGGCCCGGCCTGTGCCCTGTGCGCCCCTCGCAGCCGTCCCCCACGGTGCCTCGCACCAGCTCCAACTCGCCCCGGACAGTTGACGAAACCCACGGTGGCACTGGAAGGTAGTGATGATCCACGACCTCGCCTCCGACAATGCTGTCGTGGCGGTGGTGGCCACCGATCCCACGTACCGTCCGGCTGCCGCCGCGCAGACCACGGCCGCCTGGAGCGCAGTTGACGAGGCCGGGTTCGTTCGTGCACGAGTTCAGCCGCGCTGCGGGCGCAGCGTACGGAACACAACGCGTAGTTCATGGACTTCGTCGGCTCCGCCGCCACCCGGAGGGCATCATGCATGTGTCTGCTCCAGGCGAGTCGCCCGGGCCGTTCCACTGATCGGGCACGCACACCTCGCTCGGCGCCCGTCACCCTGGCCGTGACGCGCGCCCCCTCGCATCCCGCGTACCCCCCGGAACGCCTTTCGATTCCGTGTCCTACCCAAGCCGAAGGACCTGAGAAGGACTGGCCATTCCAGGTCTTGAATACGCGACGGGAGATCAGCACGATGAGTATTACCTCGTTCTCGATATCTTACGCATGGACGTACAACAGGGGGCCTTATTCCGGCCTTTCATCACACGAGGCGATTCACAAGCAGATGCGCACCAGGGGAGGCGGGCTCCGGGCAGAGGGAGCGTCAAGTGAGTGACCTGGCGGGCCTGACAGGCGCCCTGAGCCCAGTAACCCCTGGTCAGGTCATACCGATCCTGGAACCCGCACACTGGCGGAGTTCGGTTGGCTCTCTTCTTTCCGACCCTCGTGCCACGGCCTTGTCCGGAATGCTCTGCCATGCGATCGACGCGGAGACCGCCAACGGCAGTCGATCCGTGCTGAGGTCGCCCAGCTCGCATCTCGATGCGATCCGGTCCCCCGCCCTGCGGGCAGTGCGTACCCTGCTGCGGCGTGATCAGCGGCAGGTGAATTGGCAGACACTGCTCGGCAGGGATACCGGTGGGCTGTTGACCGTTGCCTGCGACCGGCTGATGCGCAACTCGGAGAGCCCCCCACTGATCGACGTACGCGGGGAGCTCTCCGTCGACCGAGCCCAGCAGTGGTGCCGACGGGCCGTAGGCCGTACGGCTCCGTACTCCTTCGCCATGGAAATGGCGGGGCTCTTCACCGCTCTGTGCACCGCGCCCGAATGGAGCACTGCTCTCGAAGCC
The DNA here is from genome assembly GCF_044766405.1 of Streptomyces sp. NPDC102270. NCBI lineage: Bacteria > Bacillati > Actinomycetota > Actinomycetes > Kitasatosporales > Streptomycetaceae > Streptomyces > Streptomyces sp. NPDC102270. The sequence goes on from NZ_JBIWLX010000007.1 coordinate 231,319, forward strand.
AGGACCACGTTCCTGTGGGGCGTGCTGGCGGGAATCAGCGAGTACTACGCGGGAACCACACCACAGGTCCAGGAGATCGGCCGACTCGCGCGGGAGGCGGTGGCCGCGTCCCAGCAATGCGTGCGGTTACTCGGGGACGAGGGCGAACTGGTGGTCGCCGCGCAAGTGGAGTGCGGCGCCGTTCAGCTCGTCGACAATCTGACCGGAATCCTCCAACTTCCTGATCTGTTCGGCCCCGAGGAGTACATCCGGATCAGGGGCGCGGACATCGGGGTGCACATCTACACCGTCCAGGACGACCGCTCGGAGCGTTTTCGGGAGATCGTCGATGAGACCACGATGGTTGCCGTGCTCGCTCATGACCTGATCGACCAGGGGCGTGACGCCGAGAACGGCAACCGCAACAATTTGGTGCTGCGGCTGCACGACAGCGGTCAGCTCTGGGACATCCTGGAGGTCTGCCTGAGCCACACCTGCGCTGTCGGGGGCGAACAGTGGCAACGCGTTGTCGCGGGTTTCGTTGTGGGCACATGCCTGTACGCACGAGGCGGCCGGGAGCGGGTGCACGACGGCACCGAGACGATCGTGCGCAAGAAGCTCCGGCCGAGCATGGAGTGGACGTACGCGCCCCGGCTGGCTGAGTACTTCTCACGGGCCGGATGCACCTGCACGGACCAGGCGGAGCCCGTCAACGTCGGGCCGGCACTCGACAGGCTCTACGCCGGCAGCTCGACGATCGTGCGGGGCTGGCTGCGCGACCGCTGGGATGCGCACTTCGGTGTGGCAGACCTCCAGCGGCTGGCCCTCGCCTGCGCGTCAGCCGTACGAGACCGGAGCACATTGTTCTCCGGCCGGAACGGAGCAGAAGTGATCCCATGAGCCCGATCCCTCGGTACTGTCGGTGCGTGAGCCCGGGAGGTTCACCCGTGGGAGGCGACTGAGCCTCTCCCTCGGTACCCGGCCGTACGCTTGATCGTGATGAGACGCCGTACTCCGCCCCCGCCCTCCCCCCTGCCGCAGCGCGACGGGGTCGATCCGGTGCGGGTACGGCTGCCGCCCGGTGATGCCTGGCCGACCGTGCGGGATCATCTCGTGGCGCGGCTCGCGGCCGGGGCCGAGATGATCGACGGGATGCTGGAGGCGGGGCAGATCGTGGATGCCTCCGGGCATCCGGTGCCGCGGGACATGCCATACGCGCCGGGGATGTTCGTGTGGTTCCACCGGGACCTGCCCGCAGAGGAGCGGGTTCCCTTCCCGATCGACGTCGTCTACCGGGACGAGCACCTGGTGGTGGCCGACAAACCGCACTTCCTCGCCACCACCCCGCGCGGCAGTCATGTCGCCGAGACGGCCCTGGCGCGGCTGCGGCGGGATCTGGCCATCCCTGCGCTCGGCGCCGCGCACCGGTTGGACCGGCTGACGGCCGGCCTGGTGATGTTCACCGTGCGTCCCGAGGAACGCGGCGCTTATCAATCCCTGTTCCGGGACAGACGGGTGGCCAAGGAGTACGAAGCCGTGGCCCCCTACGACCCGGCACTGGCCCTTCCCCGTACCGTGCGCAGCCGCATCGTCAAGGAGCGCGGAGTCCTGGCGGCCCACGAGGTCGACGGTGAGCCCAACGCCGTCAGCCGGGTCGAGTTGCTGGAGCACCGGGGTGAGCGCGCCCGGTACCGGCTCACACCGGGTACCGGGCAGACGCACCAGCTGAGGGTACACATGAGCGCTCTGGGGGTGCCGATCCTCGGCGACCCCCTCTATCCGGTGGTCACCGCTCCAGTGGCGCCCGGCGACTTCCGGCGTCCGCTCCAACTGCTGGCGCGGACGATGGAGTTCACCGATCCGGTCACCGGACGTGAGCATCGCCTCGTCAGTCCGCGCGTGCTGCGGGCCTGGTCGTCGTATGAGGAGTGGGCGACCGGATAGCAGGGTGCCCTCGGCTCATTCGCCGCGCCACCAGCGCAGCAGGCGCTGAAAGGCCCCGGGACGCCTGACCGGTTCGGGCGCGGGTTCGGGGACCGACACGCTCGGCTCCGGAGCGGCTGGCTTCTGGGGCAGAGGCGTGCTGATCTGCCAGTCCCTGGGGCGTGGCGACGGCACCCGGTGCGCCGGCCGCGCCATGACGTCCTGCTGGGGCTTGGGCAAGAACTTCACCGGCAGCTCCACCAGATGCCGGTTGGAGAGCGTCTCCTCCCACTCCAACGCCTCCTCGTCGCAGGAGAGTTCAGCATCGGGAAGCCTGGTCAGCAGCGCGTCGACGCCGACATCGGCGATGGCACGGCCGATGTCCTGACCCGGGCACTCGTGGGGACCACCGCTGAAGGCGAGGTGGGAGCGGTTGCCCTGCATGTTGGCCTTGGTGTCGGGACGGACGCGCGGATCGACGTTGCCCGGCGCGATGCCCAGGATCAGGCCGTCACCCTTGCGGATGTGCTGACCGCCCAGTTCGGCGTCCTGCTTGGCGAAGTAGCCCAGAACGGCGCTGAAGGGCGGCTCGTCCCACATGGACTGCTCGACCGCCTGAGGCACCGTCATCTGGCCGCCGTTGAGCTGCGCACGGAACCGCGGATCAGTGAGCACCACCCGCAGCACATTGGCGAGGAGGTTGGCGGTGCTCTCGTACGCGACGATCAGGATCAGGCGCAGGTGCTGGCTGACCTCTTCGTCGGTGAGCCTCGCCGGGTGGTTGATGAGATGGCTCGTGAAGTCGTCCTCGGGTGCGGCCCTGCGACGGGCGGTGAGCCGAGTGAGGACGTCCATGATGTAGGCGTTGCTCTCGATGGCCGTCTCGGTGCCCTTGGGCAGGTCGCGGGCGGCCTCCACGATCCGGTCGTTGTACTCGTCGGGCATGCCGAAGATTTCGCACATCACCATCATCGGCAGACGCTCGGCGAACTGGCTGACCAGATCGGCCCTGCCCTGCTCACAGAACTCGTTGACGAGGTGCTGGGTCGCGCGGTTGATATGGCGGCGGACACCCCGGTGGTCGATGGTCGAGATGGCGCCGTTGACCGCGCCACGCAGCCGCAGGTGCTCGTCGCCCTCGGCATGTGAACAGAGGGGCTGCCAGGCGAGATGCGGCATCATCGGGTGAGTCGGCTTGACCGTGCCGTCCTGCATGGGTGTCCATAGCCGGGTGTCACGGCTGAAGTGCGAGGGCGTGCGCACCAAGTGCATGTTCTCGCTGTGGCCGAGCACGACCCAGATCGGCACGTCGTCGTGAAGCAGCGCTGGAGCCACGGTTCCGTGTTCGGCGCGGAGTTCCTCGTACACGGCACCCAGATCCTCCGCACCGGGTCCGTACAGCCGGCGCAGTCCGCCGACGCCGATGCCGTGCGCGGGGCAGCCTGGGGGCGGGGCGCCCGCGGGGTCGTACGTACCGGCCGGGGAGAAGGATTCAGGCGTCACGATGGTCGCTCCGGAGCTGAGGTCGATCTGGTCTGGAGAAAGTCATGGGCTGTCCCGGCCCGAGCGGTTCGAGAGGGGCCGGGAGCGTCGGGGAGGTCAAGCGGCGACGGCTCTGTGGGGACTCGCCTCACACAGGCGCCTTCTCCACCGCCAGCGAATGAAGGAACTGCAACAACGTCATCAGCACATCCCGGCTCGACGCCCGCCGTCGCGCGTCGCATTCGAGGATCGGGATCTCCTCGCTCAGGTCGAGCGCGCTGCGCAGGTCCTCGATGGCGTGGCGGGGGCCGTCGGGGAAGGTGTTGATGGCGACGACGAAGGGCACGCCGCGTTCCTCCAGGCGGTCCATCACGTCGAAGCTGACCTCGAGGCGTCGGGTGTCCACCAGGACCACCGCGCCGAGTGCGCCTTCGAACAGGCCGTTCCACAGGAACCAGAAGCGCTCCTGGCCCGGGGTGCCGAAGAGGTAGAGGACCAGCTGGTCGGTGATGCTGATGCGGCCGAAGTCCATGGCCACGGTGGTGGCCGTCTTGGTCTCGGAGCCGTAGTTGTCGTCGACCCCGATGCCGGCCTGGGTCATGGTCTCCTCGGTGGTCAGCGGTTTGATCTCGCTGACCGAGCCGACCATGGTCGTCTTGCCGACGCCGAAGCCGCCGACGATGACGATCTTCACCGCGGCCTCGGCGGTCTGGGGCAGGTGGTCCTCTGTTCGCGGACCGGGGATGGTGTCAGAGCCTTTGAAGTCCATGCATCACCGCTTCGAGGAGGGAACGGTCGGCCAGCGCCTGGCGGATCACCGGGGCGCGCGCCGTCACCAGTTCGGCCGTCAGCAGCTCGGTGAGCAGGACGGTCACCACGCTGAACGGCAGGCTGAGATAGGCGGACAGCTCGGCCACGGACAGGGGGGCCGTGCAGAGCCTGAGCAGCGCCGCCTGCTCGGGCGTGGCGGAGGGCGGCGGGTCGGCGTGCGCCACGATTAAGGTGACCAGGTCGAGTTCCGAGCGCTCGACTCCGTCGGGGCCGGTGATGACGTACAGCCGCTCGGGGTTCTTCTTCGGTCCCTCGGGTGGGTCCTGGCCCTCCTGCGGGGGTGGCGGGGTCGGTTCCGGACCGGCCTTGGGGAATCGCCGTCGGCGTTGCGGAGGAGTCATACGGTCTGCCCGTTGCGCCGGGGCGGGCTCGTCAGGTGCGCGCCGATGCGGACGACCAGATCGCTCATACGGGCGCTCATGTGGCCGGGTTCGGTGATGATGTCGGAGAGCACCGCGAGGTAGGCGTTGGGGCCGGCGGCCATCAGATAGAAGTAGCCCCCGTGGATCTCGATGAGGACCATCTTCATCTTGCCGTCACTGCCGGGGATCTCCCCGGCCACGGCGCCCGCCAGGCTCTGCAGGCCCGCGCAGGCCGCGGCGACGCGGTCGGCGGTGTCCGGGTCTCCGCCGTGCCGGGCGATGCGCAGCCCGTCGGCGGAGAGCACCACGATCATCTGGATGCCCGGTACGCCTTTGGCGAGGTCCTGGAGCATCCAGTCGAAGTTGCCTCGCTGCTGGATCACTTGAGGTTCCCCTCGTCTTCGGCCTCGGTACGGGCCGGTTCGTCGGTCGGCTGGGTGACTGCGGAAGAGGTGGGCCGCTTGAGGCCGTCCATGAACGCCTGGACCCACAGGCCCGGCGGGGTGTCGTCGGGCTTCGGCTCGGGCTCGGGCTCGCGCTTGGCCGTCGACCAGATGGTCGGGCGGCCCTCCCGCTCGGCGCGCTCGATCTCGGCCTGCTCGGCGTAGCGCTGGGTGAACGAGGTCTTGACCCGGCTGCGGCGCTGCGGCAGCCCGTTGGCCGTCCACTCGGTGACCTCGGGGACGTCGTCCTCCATGGACACCGGCGTCGTGAACTTGGGGCTGGTGGGCCGGCGCTTCTTGATCGTGCGCTTGGGGCCGGGCAGGGCGCCGAGTTCGGCCTTGGGCACGGCGGTGGCGCCGATGCCGTGGGCGAGGCCGACGCCGGGCTCGTCGGTGAGCATGTCGCTGGGCACGACGAGGATGGCGCGGACGCCACCGTACGCGGAGGCGCGCAGGGAGACCTGCATGTCGTACGCGGCGCACAGGCGGCCCACGACGGCGAGGCCGAGGCGCGGCGACTCGCCGAGGTCCTGGAGGTCCACGCCGGCCTTGGCCCGCTCCAGCATGCCCTCGGCCCGCAGCCGGGCCTCCTCGCTGAGGCTGACGCCGGCGTCCTCGATCTCGATGCAGACGCCGGTCTGCACCTCGGTGGCGGTGACGTGCACCTTGCTCTGGGGCGGCGAGTAGCGCGTGGCGTTGTCGAGGAGTTCGGCCGCGGCGTGGATGACCGGCTCTACGGCGGTGCCCTTGACGTTGACCTTGGCGATCGAGGAGAGGTCGATGCGCCGGTACTCCAGGATCCGGGACATGGCACCGCGCAGCACGCTGTACAGCGCGACGGGCTCGGGCCACTGTCGACCGGGGCGGCCGCCGCCGAGGACGGAGATGGAGTCGGCAAGCCGGCCGATCAGCGCGGTGCCGTGGTCGATGCGCAGGAGGTCGTCGAAGACCTCGGGGTTGCGGCCGTGGTCCTCCTCCATCTCCCGCAGTTCGTTGGCCTGCTGGTGGACGATGGCCTGCACGCGCCGGGCGATGTTCACGAAGGAGCGCTGCGCGGCGTCACGCATGATCTCCTCGGTGTCGACGATGGTGAGCACCGTCTTGAGCAACCGGATCTGCGCCTCGGGCAGGTTCGCCCACGCGGGGTCGAACTCACCGAGTCGGCGAATCACCTCTCCGGGGGAACTTCCGCGGCGCAGCCAGTCCAGCGCGGCGGGCGCGATCTCCTTGGCGAACCGGATCATGTCCTGGTCGTGGTCGGCGATGCGCTGCTTCAGGTGGGCCGTGTGTTGGATGTGCTCGAGTCTCTGGTCACGCAGTTCACGACCGCGCCGTACGGCCTCGGCCGCCACCGCGATCACCAGCAGCGTGGCGATCGCACCGCACCAGCCGACAGCGGCCCTGGCGGGCTGCTGCACCAGCGCGACACCGGCCCCGGTCGCCGCGGCCATGACTATGGCGGGGAGCAACAGCACGCGCGCATACGGCAGTTCACGGCGTCCTGGGGGGGATTGAACACTCACCATGTGGGCCCTCTGAGACGTATCGACGGGGAGTCGCACATATAGGGAACAAGCGCACGAATACACATCAACTCGGTGCGCTGCGGGCGAGCTTAGTCCGACCGGATCATCGCCGTGTCATATTCAGCAAGCGCCTGAAACGGGCATTGCGACTGGAGTAACCTCGGTCCATTTACACGCTCCGAGATCAGTCGAACACACGGAGTCATGGCGTACGGGCGCACGAAACCCACTCACCGCGGTGAGTGAAGATCAGTTCTCGGCCGGGTGCCCGACTGGGATTCCGGCGATGCGCAGGGCCGCGTCCGCGGTGGCCTCCGCGAAGACGGAGACGGGCCGCTCGGGGTCGGAGCGGTGGACCAGGATCACGCCCTCGATCAGGCCGAACAGCAGGTCCGTGCGGAGTTCGAGCTCACTCTTGGCGAGGGCGCCGCCCGCGGCCGTCGCGGCGAGCAACTGCCGGTAGGCGTCCTTGAGTTCGGTGCGCACGGCATGGAAGCCGGCGAAGCGCTCGGCGCGCACCTCAGGCAGCAGGTAGAGCCCGCCGAGGTTGTACGGGCCGCCGCACAGCACCTCGACGTCCGCGCGACACAGCTCCCACAGCCTGCCCTCGGCCGGGGTCTTGTCGTCCGCCAGCAGCTCACGGGCGTACGCCAGCGAGGGCGTGACGGTGGACTCCAGGAGCTGGGCGAGGAGTTCCTCCTTGCCGGAGACGTAGTGGTACATGGACGCCTGCCGCATGCCCGCACGCTCGGCGACGGCCCGGGTGCTGGTGGCGGCATAACCCAGGGAGGTGAACAACTCGGCTGCGGCGACAAGGAGTTCGTCGCGTGGCGCCAGCCCGCTGTCCGGCCGCCGATCGGCCCGGGGCCTGCCGACCCGCCGCCCGGACTCCGCCGCCCCACCTGTCGTACCCATGCGTTCGATCCTCGCACACGGGGCGCGGGGTGATCGCCGGGTGATCTTCGGGCAGCCACGGGACGACCACACCCAGGCTCCCGGAACGCCCACCGAGGATCACCGGACGCACCCCCGCCGCCCAGCGACACGCACCACACCACCCTCCAGGGGCGCGGGGAACTGCGCGACCAACCCCCACCGTCCCGCGCCCGGCAGCGCACCGGATCCATCGCGCCGCACCCGACAACGCTCGGGACCTGCCGCACCACCCCCGACGACACACCCACCCACCCCCGACAACGACAACGCACCTCGCCCCACCCCCGTGAGCCCCCGGTAACTCCCCCGCAACACCCGGGCAATCCCCCCGACCTACCCCGCCCTTAATTTCTGTCAAGCGACAGAAACACCCCCCGGAGCCGGAGGTCCGCCATGGCCACAGAGACCACATACGGAGCCCGAGCACACGCCCGCGCCCAGGAGGGCACCCGTGCCGAGGCCATGCCCGTCGTGCCGGCCGGCGACTGGCCGGAGCCGCCCTCCGCGGCGGGCCCCCTGGTGTGGGCGGAGACCGTGGCGGGCGGCAACTACACGCACCGCGTCCTCGCACGCGGCACCGAACTGCGCCTCACCGATCTCCACGGAGACGCCTGCGCGCACCTCCTGCTGTACGCGGAGGACCGCCCCTGGGAGCGCCTGAACGTCGCCGACACGGTCAAGGTCCAGTGGAACGCCTACCTCGGTGAGGGCCAACTGCTCCTGTCCGACCAGGGCCGCGTCCTCGCGAGCGTCGTCGCCGACACCTCCGGCCGCCACGACGCCCTGTGCGGCACCTCCACCCTGGCCCGCAACACCGAGCGCTACGGCGACGGCACCCCCCAGAGCCCCTCCCCCGCCGGCCGCGAGCTCTTCAAGCTGGCGGCCGCGAAGAACGGCCTCGAACCCCGCGATCTGCCGCCCTCCCTCTCCTTCTTCCAGGGCGTCCGGATCCGCGAGGACGGCACCCTCGACTTCACCGGCTCGGCGGGCCCCGGCGCCGGCGTGACCCTCCGCGCCGAACAGGACGTGACGGTGCTGATCGCCAACGTCCCGCACCCCGCCGACCCCCGGCCCGCCTACGTCAGCACCCCGCTGGAGGTCCTCGCCTGGCGCGCCGAACCCACCCGCGCCGGCGACCCCCTCTGGGACGCCACCCCCGAAGGCCGCCGAGCCTTCCTCAACACCGCCGACTTCCTCGCCTCGAAGGGACGCGCATGAATCTCGAAGGGACGCACACGAAGGCGGTGGTTGCCGCCCGCTCCGCCTGGTCCTCCCTCATCCGCGAGGGCGAGACGCTCACCATCACCGACCTGCACGGCAACCAGGCCGTCGACTTCCTCGTCTACGACGCCCACGACACGGCGGTCCGCTACAGCGCCCCCGACACCGTCCAGGCGCAGGGCGGCATCTTCCTCACCACGGGCAGCGTGCTGATGTCCAACGAGCACACCCCGCTGATGACGGTCACCGCCGACGACGTGGGCCGCCACGACACGGTCGGCGGCGCCTGCTCCAAGGAGTCGAACACGCTGCGCTACGGCCACCACACCTGGTCGCAGCACGCGTGCGTGGACAACTTCCTCGCCGAGGGCGCGAAGTACGGCCTCGGCAAGCGCGACCTCGTCTCCAACATCAACTGGTACATGAACGTCCCGGTCGAGAAGGACGGCACCCTCGGCATCGTCGACGGCATCTCCGCCCCGGGTCTCTCCCTGACCCTGCGCGCCGAACGCGACGTCCTCGTCCTGGTCTCCAACTGCCCCCAGATCAACAACCCCTGCAACGGCTTCGACCCGACACCCGTGGAAATGACGATCGGGTCTGTGGAGACGACGATCGGGGCCGGCGCATGACCTTCGACACCCTCCTCGTCGCCAACCGGGGCGAGATAGCGGTCCGGATCATCCGCACGGCCCGCGAACTGGGCCTGCGGACCGTCGCGGTGTACTCCGACGCCGACCGGGCCGCCCCCCACGTCCGGCTCGCCGACGAGGCCGTACGTCTCGGCCCGGCGCCCGCGAAGGAGTCGTATCTCGACGCCGACCTGGTGCTGAAGGCGGCCAAGGACTCGGGCGCGGGCGCGATCCACCCCGGCTACGGCTTCCTGTCCGAGGACGCCGTCTTCGCCCGCCGCTGCGAGGAAGCGGGGATCGTGTTCGTGGGCCCGGCGCCCGAGCAGCTGGAGCTGTTCGGCGCGAAGCACACGGCACGGGCCGCGGCCGAGGCGGCGGGAGTGCGGCTGGCGCCGGGAACGGGCCTGCTGCCCTCTCTCGACGAAGCCCTCGAAGCGGCCGGAGCCATCGGCTATCCCGTCATGCTCAAGGCCACCGGCGGCGGTGGCGGCATCGGCATGTCGGCCTGTCACTCCGCCGACGAACTGACCGACGCCTGGGACCGGGTGCAGCGCGTCGCCGCCGCCTCCTTCTCCTCCGCCGGCGTCTTCCTGGAACGGCTCGTCGAGCACGCCCGCCATGTCGAGGTACAGGTCTTCGGCGACGGCGAGGGCAGAGTCGTCACCTTCGGCGACCGCGACTGCTCCCTCCAGCGCCGCAACCAGAAGGTCCTGGAGGAGGCTCCGGCACCGGGCCTTCCCGCCCACGTCCGCGCACAACTCGCTTACAGCGCCCGCGGGTTGTGCGCCTCCGTCGGCTACCGCTCCGCAGGAACCGTGGAGTTCGTCTACGACGCCGCCCGCGAGGAGGCCTACTTCCTGGAGGTCAACACCCGTCTCCAGGTAGAGCATCCGGTCACCGAGGAGATCTACGGCGTCGATCTGGTCGCCTGGATGCTCCGCCTGGCCCGGGGCGAGCGGGACGTCGTACGCGAGCCGGGCCCCCCGCGCGGCCACGCCGTCGAGGCCCGCGTCTACGCCGAGGACCCCTCCCGCGAACACCGGCCCAGCGCGGGCCTGTTGACCCGGGTCGAGTTCCCCGGCGGGGTCCGTGTCGACGGCTGGGTGGAGACCGGCACCGAGGTGACGACGTCGTACGACCCGATGCTCGCGAAGATCATCGCGTACGGCCCGGACCGTGCCCACGCGCTCCAACGGCTGGACGAGGCCCTGGCACGCACCCGTGTCGACGGCATCGAGACCAATCTGGGCCTGGTCCGGGCGGCGCTGGCCGACGCCGACTTCAGGACGGCCGCGCACTCCACGGCCACCCTCTCAGGGGTTCAGGACCCGACCCCGCGCATCGAGGTCGTCGCGGCCGGCACCCTCACCACGGTCCAGGACTGGCCGGGCCGCACCGGCTACTGGCAGGTCGGCGTGCCGCCGTCCGGCCCGATGGACGACCTCTCCTTCCGGCTCGGCAACGGGGCGCTGGGCAACCCGGAAGCAGCCCCCGGTCTCGAATGCACCTTGCAGGGACCGTCGTTGAGGTTCACCCACACCACGACCGTCTGCGTGACGGGCGCTCCGGCCCCGGTCACCGTCGACGGCACACCGGTGGCACAGTGGGAGCCGGTGACCGTGCCCGCGGGCTCGGTCCTGGAGATCGGCGCACCCGCCGAACACGGCCTGCGGACGTACGTCCTGTTCGCGGGCGGCCTCGACGTGCCGGCCTTCCTCGGCAGCGCGAGCACCTTCACGCTGGGCCGCTTCGGCGGACACGGCGGACGGGCGCTGCGGACGGGCGACGTACTGCACGGGTCGGGCCGGGCCGACGCCACGCCCGTCGAAGACCGCCCCTCCGTCACGCCCACGTGCCCCTCCTTCACCTCCACCTGGCACATCGCCGCCGCCGAAGGCCCGCACGCCGCCCCGGAGTTCTTCACCGAGGACGACATCCGCGACTTCTACGCCGCCGACTGGAAGGTCCACTTCAACTCGGCCCGCACCGGGGTCCGTCTGGTCGGCCCCAAGCCCCGCTGGGCCCGCTCCGACGGCGGCGAGGCCGGCCTGCACCCGTCCAACATCCACGACACGCCGTACTCCGTCGGTGCGGTCGACTACACGGGCGACATGCCGGTGCTGCTGGGCCCGGACGGGCCCTCCCTCGGCGGCTTCGTGTGCCCGGCCACCGTCATCAGCACCGAGCGCTGGAAGCTGGGCCAGCTGCGCCCCGGTGACACGGTCCGCTTCGTCCCGGTGACCACGGACGGCTCGGCACGCCCGGCGATCGTGGACGGCGGCATCCTCGCCCGCGACGGCGATGTGACCTACCGCCGCAGCGGCGACGACAACCTGCTGGTCGAGTTCGGCCCCATGCAGCTGGACCTGGCGCTGCGCATGCGCGTCCACGCGCTGATGGAGGCGGTCGCCGAACACGGCCCGGACGGCATCACCGACCTCACCCCCGGCATCCGCTCCCTCCAGATCCGGACCGAGCCGAACCGGCTGCCCCAGCACGAACTCCTGGCCGCCGTACGGGAGATCACCGCGTCCCTGCCCCCGTCCGACGAACTGGTCGTCCCCTCCCGCACGGTCCACCTCCCGCTCTCCTGGGACGATCCGGCCACCCGCGAGGCGATCGCCCGCTACATGGCGGGCGTCCGCGACGACGCGCCCTGGTGCCCGTGGAACATCGAGTTCATCCGCCGCGTCAACGGCCTGGACTCGGTGGACGACGTCTACCGCACGGTCTTCGACGCGGAGTACCTCGTCCTGGGCCTGGGCGACGTCTACCTCGGCGCCCCGGTGGCCACCCCCCTCGACCCGCGCCACCGCCTGGTGACCACGAAGTACAACCCGGCGCGCACCTGGACGGCCGAGAACTCGGTCGGCATCGGCGGGGCGTATCTGTGCATCTACGGCATGGAGGGCCCCGGCGGCTACCAATTCGTGGGCCGTACGACCCAGGTGTGGTCGCCCTGGCAGCAGCGCGGCGCGTTCGAGCCGGGCTCGCCCTGGCTGCTGCGCTTCTTCGACCGCATCAAGTGGTATCCGGTGGACGCGGACGAACTCCTGGAGCTGCGCGCCGACATCACGTCCGGCCGTTTCGTGCCCCGTATCGAGGAGGGCACCTTCTCGCTCGCCGAGTACCAGACCTTCCTCGCCGAACACGCCGAGTCCATCACGGAGTTCAGGGGGCGCCAGCAGACGGCCTTCGCGGCGGAGCGGGACGCGTGGGAGGCGGCGGGCGAGTTCGCGCGGGCCGAGTCGGTGTCCGCACCGGCAGCCGCCCCCGCCGACATCGCGGTCCCTGCGGGCGGCCGCCTGATCGAGGCCGAGTTCGCCGCGTCCGTATGGCAGCTGAACGTCGAGCCGGGTGACGTGGTGACGGCGGGGCAGCCGCTGCTCGCCCTGGAGGCTATGAAGATGGAGTCCAGGGTGCACGCGCCGACGGCCGGCGTGGTCGCGGAGATCCTGGCCAGGCCGGGCGACCAGGTGGAGGCGGGGACGGCACTGCTCGTCCTGGCCCCGCCCGCACAGTGAAACCCGGCCGCACAGTGAAAGAGGAGCGAGCCATGTCCAGCACCGTCACCCGGGTCCGTGCCGCCTACGACCGCGTCGAGGCCGTGGACCGGCCCGAGATCTGGATCGACCTGCGTCCGCGGGAGGAGGTCGAGCGGGAGGCCCGGTCGATCGACGAACAGCTCGCGGAGGGCCGGTACCTCCCCCTCGCGGGCCGCCTGTTCGCCGCCAAGGGCAACATCGACGTGGCCGGCCTGCCCACCACCGCGGGCTGTCCGTCGTACGCCTACCGTCCCGAGGCCGATGCCCCGGTGGTCGCCCGTCTCCGCGCGGCGGGCGCGATCGTGCTCGGCACCACGAACCTGGACCAGTTCGCGACGGGCCTGGTCGGCACCCGCTCCCCGTACGGCGCGGTCCGCAACGCGTACGATCCCCTGCGGGTGAGCGGCGGCTCCAGCTCCGGATCGGCGGTGGCGGTGGCGCTGGGCATCGTCGACTTCGCCCTGGGCACCGACACGGCGGGCTCGGGCCGGGTTCCGGCCGCCTTCAACGCCATCGTCGGCCTCAAGCCCACCCGCGGCCTGGTCCCCACGGCCGGGGTCGTCCCGGCCTGCGCCTCGATCGACTGCGTGACCGTCTTCGCCCGCACCCTCCCGGAGGCCGAGCAGGCGCTGTCCCACATGATCACGGGTACCGCCCCGTCCCTGCCAGGACGCCGCCCCGGGCCCTGGCGGATCGCGGTCCCCGCGCGCGAGCAGCTCGGCGAACTGGACGAGGGGTGGGCAGCGGCGTTCGAGGAGGCGGTGGATCAACTGATCAGGGCCGGCGCCTCGGTGCGCGAGCTCGACCTCACGCCCTTCACACAGGCGGCGGCGATGCTCTACGAGGGTGCGTTCGTGGCCGAGCGCTACACAGCGGTGGGGGCTTTCGTCGACAAGGCGACGGAAGCGAACGACGACTCCCTCGATCCCACGGTCGCCGCCATCATCACTCGCGCCCGCGACCTGCCGGCCCACCAGCTCTACGCCGACCTGGACCGCCTGGCCACGCTCCGCACCCGGGCCGTGGCCGAACTGGCCGACGCGGACACCCTTCTCCTGCCCACCGCCCCCGGTCACCCCACCCTTGCCGAGGTTGCCGCCGACCCGCTGGGCGCCAACGCCCGCCTGGGCCGCTTCACCAACTCCACGAACCTCTTCGACCTGGCGGCCGTGGCCGTCCCGGCGGGCGAGGTGAACGGTCTCCCGTTCGGCGTGATGCTGATCGGCCCGGCGCACACCGATGAACGCTTGGCGAGCATCGCGCGCCTGCTCCGGCCGGAGACCCGCCTCGCGGTGGTCGGCGCCCACCTGACGGGGCAGCCGCTGAATCCCCAACTCCTCGCCCTGGGCGCCCGCCTGGACCGTACGACCACCACCGCGCCGGTGTACCGCCTGCACGCCCTGCGGACGGTCCCGCCGAAACCGGGTCTGGTTCATGTCGGCGACGGCGGTGCGGCGATCGAGGCGGAAGTGTGGAGCCTACCGGCGGAGGGCCTCGGCCGGCTCCTGGCAGCACTCCCCCGCCCGATGACGCTGGGCAGCGTGCAACTGGCCGACGGCACCGCCGTCCCCGGGTTCCTGTGCGAGCCGGCAGCACTGACCGACACCGAGGACATCACGGCGTACGGAGGCTGGCGCCCGTACGTGGAACGCGGGTGACGGCAACTCACTCAGGGGTGCGGGGAACTGCCCGGCCGGCCGCGACCTCCCCGCCCCGCCGACGCGTCCTCACCCCACCGACGAGTAGGCCACAACCCCCCGCAGCAACAGATCAACAGCCTTGCGCGCGTTCTTCGCGACCGTGGACCCCTCGCCCCCGGAAACCGGCGCCGCAGCCGAGATCTGCCCCAGCACGTCGATCACCTGCTTGCACCAGCGCACGAAGTCCCCGGCGGGCATCTCCGCCTCCCGCAGCACCTCGTCCAGCCCCTTGCCAGAAGCCCACATGTAGGCGGCCCAGGCGAAGCCGAGGTCGGGCTCACGCTGGCCCACGCCCTCGGTCTGGTTGATCCGGAAGTCCTCCTCCAGGGCGTCCAGCCGTCCCCAGATCCGCACCATCTCCCCCAGCGCGGCCTTCGCCTTGCCGGACGGCACCTTGGGCGCCATGGCGTCGTCGCCCATGCGGGACTCGTACACCAACGCCGACACGCAGGCGGCCAGTTCACCAGGGGCGAGCCCCTCCCAGACGCCTTCCCGCAGGCATTCGCTGGCCAGCAGATCGAGCTCGCCGTAGAGCCGGGCCAGCCGCTTGCCGTGCTCGGTGACCTCGTCGCCGCGCAGATAGTCCATCTCGGTCAGCAGGGCCACGATCCGGTCGAAGGTCCGCGCGATGGTGTTTGTACGTCCCTCGATGCGCCGCTCCAGCTGCGAGGTGTCGCGCAGCAGCCGGTGATAGCGCTCGGCCCAACGGGCGTGGTCCTCACGGTCGTTGCACCCGTGGCAGGGATGTGCCCGGATCGCCGTCCGCAGCCGCGCGATCTCGCGGTCGTCCGCGGCCTGGGAGCGCTGCTTACGGGCCCGCTCCGGTGGGATGTGCCCGGCCTTGGTGCGCAGCGCGGAGGCAAGGTCGCGACGGGACTGCGGCGAACGCGGGTTGAAGGACTTCGGGATCCGCATCCGCTCCAGCGCCTCGACCGGCACGGGAAAGTCCATCGAGGCGAGCCGCTTGACCTGCCGCTCGGCGGTCAGCACCAGCGGCCGCGGGCCGTCGTGGTGCTCGAAGCCCCGGTGGCCGTTGGACCGTCCGGCGGGCAGGCCCGGGTCCAGCACCAGCGCGAGACCGGCGTACTTGCCCGTCGGCACATGGATGACGTCGCCCGGCTTGAGCTTCTCCAGCGCCACGGCCGCCTCGGCCCGCCGCTGGGAGACCCCCTGCCGGGCCAGCTCCGTCTCCCGGTCCTTGAGCTCGCGGCGCAGCCGCGCGTACTCCTCGAAGTCGCCGAGGTGGCAGGTCATGGAGGCCTTGTAGCCGTCGAGCCCCTCCTCGTTGCGCTGCACCTGACGCGAGATCCCGACGACCGACTTGTCGGCCTGGAACTGCGCGAACGACGTCTCCAGGAGCTCACGCGAGCGGTGCCGGCCGAACTGCTCGACCAGGTTGACCGCCATGTTGTACGACGGCTTGAAGCTGGAGCGCAGCGGATACGTGCGCGTGCCGGCGAGCCCCGCCAGGTGCTCGGGGCTGCTCCCGCGCTGCCACAGCACCACGGCGTGGCCCTCGACGTCGATGCCGCGCCGCCCCGCACGCCCCGTCAGCTGGGTGTACTCGCCGGGCGTGATGTCGGCGTGCTGCTCGCCGTTCCACTTGACGAGCTTCTCCAGCACCACGGAACGCGCGGGCATGTTGATGCCCAGCGCGAGCGTCTCGGTCGCGAACACGGCCTTGACCAGGCCCCGGACGAACAGCTCCTCGACGACCTCCTTGAAGGTCGGCAGCATGCCCGCGTGGTGGGCCGCGATACCGCGCTCCAGGCCCTCCAGCCACTCGTAGTACCCGAGGACGTGCAGGTCCTCGTGCGGAATGGACGCGGTGCGCTCCTCGACGAGGGCGCGCACCCTGCCCCGCGCCTCGTCGTCGTTCAGCCGCAGCCCCGCGTACAGGCACTGCTGTACGGCCGCCTCGCACGCGGCGCGGCTGAAGATGAACGTGATGGCGGGCAGCAGGCCCTCGGCGTCGAGGCGCTCGATGACCTCGGGCCGGCTCGGCGTCCACACCTTCGACCGCTGCCGCCGCTCACGCTCCCGGTCGGCCTCGCGCATCGCCCGGCCGCGTCTGCGGTCCTGGTACGACGGCCGCTGGGCCTCCATCCGGGCCAGCCGCACGAGATCGGGGTTGACGGCCTTCTTGTTGCCCTCGCCCTCCTCGAACAGGTCGTACATCCGCCGCCCGGCGAGCACGTGCTGGAACAGCGGCACGGGCCGGTGCTCGGAGACGATCACCTGGGTGTCGCCGCGGACGGTGTCGAGCCAGTCGCCGAACTCCTCGGCATTGGACACGGTCGCCGACAGCGACACCAGGGTCACCGACTCGGGGAGGTGGATGATCACCTCTTCCCATACGGCGCCCCGGAAGCGGTCGGAGAGGTAGTGCACCTCGTCCATGACCACGTATCCGAGGCCCAGGAGGGTCTGCGAGCCCGCGTACAGCATGTTGCGCAGGACCTCGGTGGTCATCACGACCACGGGGGCGTCGGAGTTGACGCTGTTGTCGCCGGTGAGCAGGCCGACCTTGTCGGCGCCGTAACGGCGGCTCAGGTCGGCGTACTTCTGGTTGGACAGCGCCTTGATGGGGGTCGTGTAGAAACACTTCTTGCCCTGCTGGAGGGCGAGGTGGACGGCGAACTCGCCGACGATCGTCTTGCCGGAGCCGGTGGGGGCGGCCACCAGCACGCCCTTCCCGGCTTCGAGAGCCTTGCAGGCCTCGATCTGGAAGGGGTCGAGATCGAAGTCGTACATCTCGCGGAAGCCCGCGAGCGCGGTGGCCTGCTCGGCTGCCCGCAGGCGGGCTGCCGCGTACCGCTCGGCCGGTGAGAGGTCCTCTGTCATCGTGCTTTCGAGCGTACCCGGCACCACTGACAACAGGACGATCATTATCCGGATCGGGGCCCGCGAAACCTGCCCTTCACGCAGTTCAAGGGCCCACCACGGACACCGCTCCGCGGACGCAGCGCGCCGTCAGCGGCAGGGGCCCGAGCGGCTCGCCGTCGGCGTACCCCGTGACGCCCTCCGCGGCGATCTCGACCTGTGCGGCCCTCACCACGGTGACCTCGGGATGGTCGACGTGGGTGCCCCGGTACACGCTCGGGAAGACCCGCAGCAGGGTCGTCCGGCTGCAGTCGCCGACCACGGTGAGGTCGAACAGCCCGTCGGTGAGGTCCGCGCCCGGGCAGATCCGCATGCCGCCGCCGTACGACGATCCGTTGCCGACGGCCACCAGCGTCGCCTCGACCTCGCGGACCTGGCCGTCGTCGAGCGTGATCCGGTACGGCACGGGCCGGAATGCGGCCAGTTCGGCGAGCATCGCGAGGTCGTACTTGAGGCGGCCCGCGGGCCATCTCATGCGGTTGCCGCGGTCGTTGACGCGGGAGTCGAAGCCAGAGGCGAGGACGGTGGCGAACCAGTGGTCACCGACCCGGCCGAGGTCGACGTCGTGGAGGCGGCCCTCCTTGAGTGCCCCGGCGATCAGCCGGCCCGCGGCGGCGGGATCGCGCACCGGCAGCCCCAGTGCGCGGGCGAAGTCGTTGCCGGTGCCGGCGGCGACCAGCCCGAAGGGGGTGGCGGTGCCGGCCACGGCCTGCAGGGCGAGGTTGGCCATGCCGTCGCCGCCGACGGCGACGAGGGCGCCGGTGCCGTCCTTGACGGCGGCACGTGCGCGTGCGAGGGCGTCGGCCGCGTCCTCGCCGAGCACGGTGCGCACGGCGAAGCCTGCCGCCCGCAACGCGGAAGCGGCCGGCTGCGCCGCGTGGGCGCCCCGGCCGCGGCCCGCGGTGGGGTTGACGAAGAGGGTGATCTCGCTGGTCACGGAAGTGACCTTACGAGCCGCTTCCCGGTCGTCAGGTCACGTCGTCATAACCGTTGACCCGGTCCGTGCCGGAGGGTTCGGGCAGTGCCCGGCTCGCGGCGACGGTCTCGACCTCGCCGATGGCCTCGGGGGTGAGATCCAGGTCGGAGGCCTCGTCGTCGTCGGGGCCCTCGGCCTCCCGGCGGCGCCGACGCTTGTCGTTGACCAGGGAGAAGGCCACCGCGAAGAAGTACAGCACCCAGATCGGGCCGGCCAGCGCGAGCATGCTCAGCGGGTCCGTGCTCGGCGTCGCCACGGCGGCGAACACGGTGATGCCCATGATCATGCCCCGCCACCAGCCGAGCATCCGCTTGCCGGTGATCATGCCGGTGAGGTTGAGGAACACCAGCAGCAGCGGCAGTTCGAAGGAGAGACCGAAGACGATCACCATGCGCGTGACGAGCTGCAGCAGGTCGTCGAGGGGCAGCAGGTTGTCGATGCTGCCGCTCGGCGTGAAGTCGATCAGCACCTTCGCGGTGGTGGGAAGCACCGAGTACGCGAAGTAGGCACCACCCATGAACAGCGGGGCGCCGGTGAAGACGAACGCGTACGCGTACTTCTTCTCGTGCCGGTGCAGACCCGGGGCGATGAACGCCCAGAGCTGGTACAGCCAGATCGGCGAGGCCAGGACGACACCCGCCGTCAACGAGACCTGGAGAGCCAGCGTGAAGGGCGCGAGCAGGCCGTTGATGGTGATCCGGGCGCACTTGTGAGTCGCGTCGGCCGAGGACGACTTGGCGAGCTCCGCGAAGCTCTGCTGACAACCGATCGAGTCCAGGATCGGCTTCGTCAGGAAGTTGATGATGTCGTTGTAGAAGAAGGCAGCGACGATCGTCACGAGGACGATGGCCAGCAGGGCCTTCGCGAGCCGGTTGCGGAGCTCACGAAGGTGATCCGCGAGAGGCATCCGCCCCTCGGGATCCCTCTCCTCTTTGCGGGCAGACTTCAGCAACCCACGTTCCCATCTCGTGCGGGCGGGCCGGAGGTCACCGGCCCCGCGTCAGCGCTTGGTCGTGTCCGTCGGCTCGCTGACCGGGCGCGAGCTGGTCACGTCGCCGGGGGCGGCCTGGATGGTGCGCTGGGACGGGCTCTGCTCGTCGGTGGTGGGCGGACCGGCCGGAGTGGCCGTGCTGCCGCCCTCTTCCTTCATCGCCTTGGCCTCGCTCTTGAGAATGCGAGCGGACTTGCCGAGCGAGCGCGCCATGTCGGGAAGCTTCTTCGCGCCGAACAGCAGGATGATGACGACGAGGATGAGAATGATCTCGGGGGCGCCGAGCCTTCCGAACATAAGTCTTTACCTTCTCACCGAGGCGGCTTGTGGGGTGCTGTCCGACCGGTCGGACATGTGTCCGATCAATCGTGCTGGCAGCGATCGTAACGCCCAGGGGTGAACGGCTGGCAATCCCTGTGCGTACTCCCGGTTCGCGGCCGAGCCTCGTTATCCGGACCGCGACCAGCAGCGTACCTGCCGACCCCACTCCGGTGACAGGGCGAAGTGGCCCAAAACGCATCCGGCGCACGACTCACACCCGACTCTCAGCAGCACTCACAGTGAGTCCACAGAACGGGCCGTGCTCACCGCCGCCCGCTCCAGATCCTCCGCGGCCCGGTTGATGCGCCGCGCCGAGTCGTTGACCTGGCGCCCCAGACGCTGCGCCTCCACAAAGACCCGGACGGCGAGCACACCCAGGACAGCGAGACTCACGAATCCCACAGCTACCGCGAACATCGGCCAGAACATGGCACCGAGCCTAGAGGGTGGAGTGCAGCCGCAGCGTACGGACCCCGCCGCCGGTCAGCAGCTCCACGATCCGCTCACCGGCGGGCTTGCGGACGGCCGCGCCGCATTCGGGGCAGGTGAAGGAGTAGAACGTGGCACGGCTGGTCGCGCCGATGGCGAGACGCAGGGCGGCGGCGGCCAGCTCGAACCGCTCCCGGCAGTCCGGGCAGCTCGCCCTGAAGGTCGCCGGGGCCGCGCTTCTCATCCCCGCGAAGGCGGCAGCCACCGTCATGCCCGCACCAGACGTCGCCGACTCGCTCAAAGCCCCTGCTCCTGCCTGTCGTACCCACCGTCATGCACCCGCGTCCCCGGGGTCTTGCCCGCCTCGACCCCGTCATAGGCCGCCAGGGCCTCGCGGGCCGCCTCACGGGCGCTGTCGGCGAGGTCGCGCGGCGAGACGATACGGCCGTCGCGGCCGAGCCGGAGCGCCAGTCGGCGCAGCGATGCCGGGTCCGGGGTGCGGAGGGTAATACGCAGCCCGCCGTCGGAAAGCTCATCGGCGCTGTCGTGCGGGTAGTACTCGGCGACCCACCGTCCGCCGGGGCCGACCTCGACGACCACCTCGGGGTCCTCGGCCGCGGGCTGCACGAGCCCCTCCGACAGGTCCCTGAGCTCGACCTCGGGCGGCGCGGACGGCTCGTCGAGGATCTTGATCTCGGCGACCCGGTCGAGCCGGAAGGTACGCCGCGCCTCGGAGCGGCGGCACCAGGCCTCGACATAGGTGTGTCCGACGCTGACCAGGCGGATCGGGTCGATCTCGCGCTCGGTGAGCTCGTCCCGGGCGGGCGAGTAGTAGCGGATCCACAGGCGCCGACGCTCGGAGATGGCCCGGTCGACGTCCGCGAAGACGCCGCCCTCCGACTCGAAGGTCACCGAAAGACGCGCGCTGGCACCGGCGGTCTCACCGGCCGCGGTCTCCACCTTGGCGGTGGCACGCAGCAGTGCCTGCCGGTCGCTCTCCCGGAGGCCGGGCAGCGTGGAGACCGCGCGGGCGGCCACCAGCAGCGCGGTCGCCTCGTCGGCGGCGAGCCGCAGCGGCTCGGCCGTCTCCTCGCCGAGGGCGGCGGGGTTGTGCCACCAGATCCGCTCGCCGTCGGTGTCGATGTCGAGCAGATCGCCGCCGCGGAAGCTGGTGCCGCACATGGGCAGCACATCGAGGTCGGAGACCAGCTCGTCCTCGGTGATCCCGAAGGCGCGGGCCACGTCCTCGACGCGCGCTCCGGGACGCTCCTTCAGATAGGTCACCAGCGAGAGCATCCGCCGGGTCTGGTCGATGGCGTTCGTGGGCCTGACCGGTTTGCCTGCCACAGTTCTCTTCCGTTCCCCCTCAGCCCTTGGCCACGGCGCGCAGCCGGTCCACCACGTCGGCCCGCAACTCGGCGGGCTCCAGGACCACCACGTCGGGACCGAACTCCACCAGCCAGGCGTCCAGGCCGTGACCGTACGGAATCTCCAACTCGTCCCAGCCGTCGCCCAGTTCCCGCACCGAGGTGGCCTTCGCCCGCAAGGGGTACCCCGCGCCCGTGCGCAGCCGGATCCGCGCGCTGCGGTCGGCGGTCTCCCCCGCCCAGCTCGCCACGGTCTCGCGGACGGTGACGACGTCGGGGACCGGGACCGTGAACCGCGTGCCGCGCGAGCGGACCTTGCCGGTGATCCGGGAGAGCCGGAACACCCGCTCGGCACCCCGGTCCCGGTCGAATCCGGCCAGGTACCAGTGGCCGCGCCAGCACTCCAGCGCCCACGGCTCGACATGGCGCGGCTCGGGGCGGGCGGCGGTGGCCTTGCGGTAGTCGAAGAGGACCGGGCGGCGGTCGCGGCAGGCGAGCATCAGCGGTTCGAAGGAGGCCTCGTGCACCGGGATCCGCGGTTCCAGGGCACCGTGCGCCTCGTACGGGTCGACGTCCTCGGGCAGCCCCGCCGCGCGCAGTTTCTGCAGCGCGCCGCTGGCCGCGCCGGCGAGCCGGGCCTGCTGCCACACCTTGGCGGCCAGGCCCAGGGCGGCGGCCTCCTCCGCGTCGAGGGTGATGGGCGGCAGCCGGTTGCTGTCCCGGCGAGCGAGATAGCCGACTTCGCCGTCCAGGTTCTCAACGGTCTCGATCACGAGCCCGAGTTCGCGCAGATCATCCTTGTCGCGCTCGAACATCCGGTTGAAGGAGTCGTCGGAATTGGCTTCCAGGTAGGCCTCGATGGACTCCCTGAGCTCACGCTTGGTCAGCGGCCGTCGCGTCCCGAGCAGACACAGCGCCAGGTTCATCAGCCGCTCGGCCTTGGCAATGGCCATCGACGCCCTTCGCCTCCCTATGGTGCTTACGGACGATGACCGTACCGCCCCGAAGGAGCAAGGCAAAAGCCGAGGGCCCATGCCCGGACAGGCATGGGCCCTGGTCGATCAGGTCCGGTCGGACGTCGTACGACGATCAGACGCCGAGCAGGTCGACCACGAAGATCAGGGTCTCGCCGGGCTTGATCGCCGGGGTGGGGCTCTGGTTGCCGTAGGCCAGGTGGGCCGGGATGGTCAGCTGGCGACGGCCGCCGACCTTCATGCCCTGCACGCCCTGGTCCCAGCCCTTGATGACCCGGCCGCCACCCAGCGGGAAGCGGAACGGCTGACCACGGTTCCAGCTGGCGTCGAACTCCTCACCGGTGCTGAAGGCCACGCCCACGTAGTGGACGGTGACGGTCTGGCCGGCCTGCGCAACCTCGCCGTCGCCCTCCCAGATGTCCTTGATCTCCAGCTCCGCCGGGGGCTCGCCGCCGGGGAAGTCGATCTCGGGCTTGTCGATGCTCACGTCACTCGCTCCTGCTTGTTCACGGAAAGGCAACAGGGACCAGTCTTACATCCCTGTCGCACGGACCTGCGCGCATGTCCCCCCGTGCGTCACATCTTCGCGAGGATGTCCACGGTGAAGACCAGCGTGGAGTCCTTCTTGATCCCGCTGCCGGCGGGCGGGTTGTCGCCGTAACCCAGCTTCGGCGGAATGGAGATCAGCACCCGGCTGCCCACCTTCTTGCCGGTCAGACCCTGCGCCCAGCCCTTGACGACCTGCTGCAGCGAGAACGACGCCAGCTGCCCGCGCTTGTACGTCGAGTCGAACTCCTTGCCGGTGTCCCACACCACGCCCTTGTACTGGACGAGCAGGGAGTTCTCGGCCGTCACCTTGTCGCCGTCGCCCTCGATGACGTACTCCGCCACCAGCTTGGTCGGCGCGTCCGCCTTGGGGATCTCGATCGATGGTGCCTTGCCGTCGGTGTTGGTGCCGACCTTGGGCAGAGCGGCGTCACCCTGCGCGACCTTTGTGCCCTTGGCGGAGCTCTTCGCGTTGAAGGCGGCCTGCACATCGACGACGAACACCAGCGTGTCGGTGCCCTTGATGCCCGCCTGCGCGTTGCCCCCCTTGCCGTACCCCCAGGTCGGCGGGATCGAGAACAGCACCCGGCTGCCGGCCTTCTTGCCCGCCAGGGCGTACCGCCAACCGTCGATGATGCTGTTCTGCGCGAGCTGGATGACCAGCGCCGTCTTACGGTCGTAGGAGTTGTCGAAGACCTTGGCGGTGTTCCAGATCTGGCCCAGGTAGTGGGCCTGGATGTAGTCGCCCTCGGCGATGGTGGTGCCGCCGCCCGCGATGAGCGTCTTGACCGCGAGATCCTTCGACGGATCGCCGGTGCCCTTGGCGACCGTCGGCTTCTCACCGAACTTCACGCCCGCCGTGACCGCCGGCAGCGGACCGTCGACGATCTTCGGCGCCGGTGGCGGGGGGGCCGAGGACGACGGCGAGGGTGACGTGCTGTCGCTCGCCTTGCTCGAGTCGGACTTGTCGTCACCGCATGCGGCGAGTGTGGCCAGTCCTGCGGGAACGGCAATGAGAAGGGAGCGTCGGCGCACGGTGAGAGCCTCGTAATCGGTCGATCTTGTTGATGGCGTGCGCGCAACTCTACGGCGTGAGAAGGGCGCCGTACGGGAAACGTACGGCGCCCGTGTTGCGTTCCGGCAGTGATGCGGAACGCTTTGCTCACATTCCGGCGATCAGTTTCTCCACCCGGTCGTCGACCGATCGGAACGGGTCCTTGCACAACACCGTGCGCTGCGCCTGGTCATTGAGCTTGAGGTGGACCCAGTCGACGGTGAAGTCCCGGCGCTGTTCCTGGGCCCTGCGGATGAAGTCACCGCGCAGCCGGGCCCGAGTGGTCTGCGGGGGAACGGACTTGCCCTCGAAGATCTTCAAGTCGTTGCAGATACGGGCGGCTTGACCCTTCCTCTCCAGAAGGTAGTACAGCCCACGACGGCGGTGGATGTCGTGATACGCGAGGTCTATCTGCGCGACCCGCGGGTGGGACATGGTCATGTTGTGCTTGGCCCGGTACCGCTCGATGAGCTTGTACTTCATGACCCAGTCGATCTCGGTGCCGATCCGGTCGAGGTCCTCCGCCTCGATCGCGTCCAGCGTGCGGCCCCACAGCTCCAGGACCTGGTCGACCGTGCCGGTGCGGATCCCGCGCCGCTCGACGAAGTCCACGGCCTTGTCGTAGTACTCGCGCTGCACCTCCAGCGCGGAGGCCTCCCGACCACTGGCCAGACGCACCTTGCGCCGGCCGGTGATGTCATGGCTGACCTCGCGGATCGCCCGGATCGGGTTCTCCAGGGTCAGATCACGCATCACGGTGCCCGCCTCGATCATGCGCAGCACCAGGTCGGTCGCACCGACCTTCAGCAGCATGGTCGTCTCGGACATGTTCGAGTCGCCCACGATCACGTGCAGGCGGCGGTAGCGCTCGGCGTCGGCGTGCGGTTCGTCGCGGGTGTTGATGATCGGCCGGGAACGGGTCGTCGCTGAGGAGACACCCTCCCAGATGTGCTCGGCCCGCTGGCTGACGCAGTACACCGCGCCCCGCGGGGTCTGCAGCACCTTGCCGGCACCACAGAGAAGCTGCCTGGTGACCAGGAACGGAATGAGAATGTCCGCGAGCCGGGAGAACTCCCCGTGGCGGGCCACGAGATAGTTCTCGTGACAGCCGTAGGAGTTGCCGGCCGAGTCCGTGTTGTTCTTGAAGAGGTAGACGTCGCCCGCGATTCCTTCCTCGTGCAGGCGTCGTTCGGCGTCCACCAGGAGTCCTTCGAGAATGCGCTCGCCCGCTTTGTCGTGGGTGACCAGTTCGGTCACGTTGTCACATTCGGGTGTCGCGTATTCCGGATGTGAGCCCACGTCGAGATAGAGGCGTGCGCCGTTTCGCAGAAAGACATTGCTGCTGCGGCCCCATGACACGACACGGCGGAAGAGGTACCGCGCCACCTCGTCGGGAGACAGGCGTCGCTGTCCCCTGAACGTACACGTGACGCCGTACTCGTTCTCCAGCCCGAAAATGCGGCGGTCCATGAGTGAACATTACGCCCGATCCCCCGAGCTGAAACGGGGTTCGGCAGCACGGTTTGGATCATTTTCCGATGAAGACGCAACCACCGCCCCTCCCACGGGAGCTGTGAGGACGCCTCCCGTGACCAGCAGAACCAGCAGCGACACACCCCCCGCGACCCCCGGCACGGCGAAGCCCCACAGGGCCCCGCCCCCCTCGACGACCGGGCCCGCGAGCCCCGTTCCGACCGATGCGCCCACGGTGAACGTCGTCACGATCCAGGAGAAGGCCTCGGTCACCGTCCCGGCCGGCGCGTGCCGGTCGACCAGGACGAACGCGCACGCGATCACCGGCGCCAGGAACACCCCCGCCAGGACCATCAGCAGCGTCATGGCGACGGCCCCCGGCATCAGCGTCAGCGGCAGGTAACACACCGCCAGCAGGCCCACCAGGACCCGCAGTCGCCGCGCGGGCTCACCGGCCCACTGCCGCGCCCCGTACACCGTGCCGCCCACCAGGGCACCCAGACCGATCCCGGCCAGCAGCCAGCCGTACACCGCGTCCCCGCCGTGCTCGTCCGCGTACGGCACGGAGGCGACCGTGATGGACCCCAGCGCGATCCCCACGAACAGGAACGCGCCGAGCAGCACCAGGAGTCCGGGCGAGCGCAACGCACCGAGCCAGTGCGCCTCACGCGGACCGGAGCGCCACGCGCGCGAGGGCGGCGACACCACGACCGAGAGCGCCCCGAGGACCCCGATGACGTTCAGCACCACCAGCGCCGCCTGCGCCGACCACAGCGACGCGCACAGCGTCACCAGCAACGGCCCCACGGTGAACATGACTTCCTGCGCCACCGCGTCCATGGCGTACGCCGTGTGCACCTGGTCCTCCCGGCGCAGCACGCTCGGCCACAGCGCCCGCAGCCCGCCCTCCAGCGGCGGCGTGAAGAGCCCCGCGGCCGCCACGGCCACATAGGCGAGCGGGAGCGGATCGGTGCCGGTGAAGGCGAACACGGCCATCGCGAGGGCCGACAGCACGGCGGACGGAAGCTGCACACGAGGCTGTCCGTGCAGATCGACCAGCCGCCCGAGCACCGGCTGCCCCACGGCGTTGGCGACCCCGTACACGGCCGCGAGAGCCCCGGCGAGGCTGTACGTACCGCCCTGCGCCCGGACGAACAGCACGATCGCGATCGCCGCGGTGGCGTTCGGCAGCCGGCCCACCAGCGTCCCCGTCAGCAGGCGCGCCGCGTGCCTCGCCCTGAGGATCTCCAGGTATCCCGCGGCCATGTCCCGCCTCCAAGTCATACGTATAACGTCGACTCCCATACGTACCATGTGCGCTGTTCGGACGTCCAGACGAAGGAGCGGACCCACGGTGGCACGCAGCAGCACGCGACCGACCAGCCGCGACGTCGCACATGCGGCCGGAGTGTCCCAGGCCGCCGTCTCCCTCGTCCTCGGCGACAAATGGCGCGGCCGGGTCTCCGAGACCACCGCCGAACGAGTCCGGGAAGCCGCCCGCGACCTCGGCTACCGCCCCAACCTCGCCGCCCGCAACCTCCGACTCGGTCACACCCGCACCGTCCTCCTCGTCGTCCCCGCCCTCACGACCGAGTTCTTCGCCGGCGTCTACACCGGCGCCGCACGCGTCGCCGCCGACCACGGCTTCGGCGTCGTCCTCTACCCCTCCCCCGAAGGCATCGGCCCCGCCCGCGACCCCTTCGCCTCCTCCCAGGCCGCCCTCGACGGCGTCATCGCCTCCTCCATGGCAGCCGACGCCCTCACCGCCATCCGCGGCGACCAACTCCCCCTCGTCATGCTCGACAGCGACCCCTCCGGCAGCCTCGGCGCCGCCACCGTCAACCTCGACATCGCTGACGGCATCCGCCAGGTCGCCACCCACCTCCTGGACCTCGGCCACCGCCGCTTCCTGCACCTCGCCGCCGACATCCCCTCCTGGACCTTCGACGTCCGCGCCCGCGAACTGGCCGCCCAGCTCGACACGGTCCCCGGCACCACCCTCCGCACCGCCCACGCCCCCATCTCCATCGACGGCGCCCTGACCGCCGCCGAGGCCGCCCTCGCCGCCCCCGGCCCCCGGCCCACCGCCCTGGTCTGCGACGACGACAAACTCGCCGCCGGCGCCTACAAGGCCGTACGCCGACTCGGACTGCGCGTCCCCGACGACATCTCCGTCACCGGCCTCGACGACCTCGCCCTCGCCACCGCCATCGACCCCGAACTCACGACCGTACGACTGGACGCCGAACTGTTCGGCGAACGCGGCATGGAAGCCCTCCTGGCCGTCCTGGAAGGCCGTACACCACCCGCCGGCGACATCCCCGTCGACTTGGTCGTACGAGGCTCCACAGCGCCCCCCAGCACCCCCTGAACGCCCTGTGCCCCGGCCTGGTGAACGGCCGGGGCACAGAAGGGGTGATCGTCGGGCGGAACCCGCCGGGACTACTCGTCCTCGGCACCCTCCGCCTCATCCGAACTCTCCGCCTCGGTGGACGCACCACCGGCCTCCAGCAACCGGCCCAGCTGACGCCCCACGATGCGCTTGAACTTGCGCTGCTGCGGACGCGTCCGGTCCAGCACCGCGACCTCCAGCCGCTCCGCGGGAATCTCCCGCTCACTGCCGTTCGTGTCACGGGACAACGCCTGCACGGCCAGCTTCAGCGCCTCCGCCAGACTCATACCGTCCTGGTGACGCTGATCCAGATAGCTGCTGATCGTCTCCGCGTTGCCGCCCACCGCCACCGAGCCGTGCTCGTCCACGATGGAACCGTCATGCGGCAGCCGGTAGATCTGGTCACCGTCCGGAGTCTCACCGACCTCCGCCACGACCAGCTCCACCTCGTACGGCTTCTCACCGGCCGAGGAGAAGATCGTGCCCAGCGTCTGGGCGTACACGTTGGCGAGACCACGGGCGGTCACATCGTCACGGTCATAGGTGTAACCCCGCAGGTCGGCGTACCGCACACCACCGATCCGCAGGTTCTCGTACTCGTTGTACTTGCCGGCGGCCGCGAAGCCGATCCGGTCGTAGATCTCGCTGAACTTGTGCAGCGCGCGGGACGGATTCTCGCCGACGAACACGATGCCGTCGGCATACTGCAGCACGACCAGACTGCGACCACGGGCGATGCCCTTGCGGGCGTACTCCGCCCGGTCGGCCATCGCCTGCTGGGGGGAGACATAGAACGGCGTCGACACCGGTTATCCGTCCCTTTCTGTGGAAGTCACTGCGATCACCTTGAACAAGACAGGTGGCGCCTAGAGCAACGCGGCCCGCGGGCCGTCGGGCTGCTCCAGCCGCCGCTCGAGAATCGAACGGGCGATCTCGGAGGACTCGTCGTCGGTGAGCCGGCGGAAGCCGTCCTCGGTGATCACGGTGACGATCGGGTAGATCCGGCGGGCGACATCGGGACCACCGGTCGCCGAGTCGTCGTCGGCCGCGTCGTACAGGGCCTGCACCACGAGCATCGTGGCCTCGGCCTCGCTCAGACCGTCGTGGAAGAACTTCTTCATGGCACCGCGCGCGAAGATCGAGCCGGAACCGGTTGCGGCGAAGTGGTGCTCCTCGGAACGGCCACCGGTGACGTCGTAGGAGAAGATCCGCCCCCTGCCGCGGTCCACGTCGTACCCCGCGAACAGCGGCACCACGGCCAGCCCCTGCATCGCCATGCCCAGGTTGGAACGGATCATGGTGGACAGCCGGTTCGCCTTGCCCTCCAGCGACAGCTGCGCGCCCTCGACCTTCTCGAAGTGCTCCAGCTCCAACTGGAACAGCTTCACCATCTCGACGGCGAGACCGGCGGTGCCGGCGATCCCGACGGCCGAGTACTCGTCGGCCGGGAACACCTTCTCGATGTCCCGCTGGGCGATGACGTTGCCCATCGTGGCGCGCCGGTCACCGGCGAGCACGACACCACCGGGGAAGGTGACCGCCACGATCGTGGTGCCGTGCGGCGCCTCGATCACACCCTGCATGGGCGGCAGCTGCCGGTTGCCCGGCAGCATCTCCGGCTGGTGCTCGGACAGGAAGTCCATGAAGGACGACGACCCAGGCGTCAGGAAGG
Organism: Streptomyces sp. NPDC102270; assembly: GCF_044766405.1. Lineage (NCBI taxonomy): Bacteria > Bacillati > Actinomycetota > Actinomycetes > Kitasatosporales > Streptomycetaceae > Streptomyces > Streptomyces sp. NPDC102270. The sequence goes on from NZ_JBIWLX010000007.1 coordinate 260,977, forward strand.
CAGCTGGTAGACGCCCGGTGCTACGAGTGTTGGCTTCCACGCGATTCCTTCCAGGTAAGCGGCGGCCCGACGGACGGCGTCGGGATCGTCTCCCAACTTGCCGATGGCCGAATTGCAGTTGAAGCACAGTACGCCTCGGACCCTACCCGTCTTGTGGCAATGATCCACATGAACGGCCGGAGCCTTCAGACAGATCACACAGAGCCCCATCTGAGAGGCGACCATCTCGTCACGCTCGGCTTCGGTGAGGTTGTAGTGGCGCTTCAGGTGGTTCGCACGAGCCTCAATGGCACGACACGCCCTGCAACGCGACGCCCGCCCATCCGAGGCCGAGCCTTTCCGGTGCCAATCCGAGTGCGGCTTGGTCTCGCCACACCCCTGGCAATGCTTGTATCCCTCGGGGACACCCCCGCGCTTGGGCAGTGACCGGCCCATGGCTTGTTGCCGCTTCCTATCGGACTCAGCAGCGCAATCACGGCATCGGTGCTGCAGGCCGTCGAGGTTCGTGCGCTTGAGCGCGAACGCTGCGCGCGGCTTGACCTCGCCGCACCGCGCGCAGCGCTTCACCTCCGACGCGCTTGCCACCACTCCACCCCGTCCACCTTCGATTCGAAGGGGAAAGCGGCCTACTGGCCACCCTTCTGAACGAAGGACCTCACGAAGTCCTCGGCGTTCTCCTCGAGCACATCATCGATTTCGTCGAGGACGGAGTCCACGTCGTCGCTCAGCTTCTCCTGGCGCTCCTTGAGGTCCTCGGAACCCTGCGTCTCCGCAGTCTGCTCCTCGACCTCCTCGGTATTGCGCGTGGCCTTCTGCTGTCCGCCGCCGGTGTCCTTGGTCGCCATAACCCCTCACCCCGCTCGGTTCGCCGTTCTTGATCAGACCCTACAAGCAGGGTCTGACATCGGCCCCGCAGTTCCTACAACGTACGGGGGCCATCTCGATGATTCCCTCTGGCCGGGTTTTCCACCCTGCGGGACGACCCGGCCCGGGTATCCGTTCAGTTGCCCGACAGGACCCTGACCAGGTCTTCTGCCGTGCGACAGCGGTCCAGGAGCTCCTTGACGTGATTTCGCGTTCCGCGAAGCGGTTCGAGGGTTGGGACCCGCTGGAGCGAGTCCCGGCCCGGGAGGTCGAAGATCACCGAGTCCCAGGAGGCCGCGGCGACGTCGTCGGCGTACTGCTCCAGGCAGCGGCCGCGGAAGTAGGCGCGGGTGTCCTCCGGGGGCTTGGTACGGGCTCGCTCGACCTCGTTCTCGTCCAGCAGGCGCTTGATGCGGCCGCGGGCCGCGAGACGGTTGTACAGGCCCTTGTCGGCCCGCACGTCGGCGTACTGGAGGTCGAGGAGGTGCAGCTTGGCCGCGTCCCAGTCGAGGTCGTCGCGGCGCCGGTAGCCCTCCATGAGCTCGCGCTTGGCAACCCAGTCGAGCTCGCCGGCGAGGCTCATGGGGTTGTTCTCGAGGCGGTTGAGGGTGTCCTCCCAGCGGGCCAGGATGTCTTTGGTCTGGTCGTCCGCGTCGGCGCCGAAGCGTTCTTCGACGTACTTGCGGGAGAGTTCGTAGTACTCCATCTGGAGCTGGACCGCGGTGAGTGTGCGGCCGCTGCGGAGAGTGACCAGTCGCTGGAGGGTGGGGTCGTGCGACACCTGGTGCAGGGTCCGTACCGGCTGGTCGACCGCGAGGTCCACCGCGATGAAGCCGTCCTCGATCATCGACAGGACGAGGGCCGTGGTGCCGAGCTTGAGGTAGGTCGAGATCTCCGAGAGGTTCGCGTCGCCGATGATCACATGGAGGCGGCGGTATTTCTCGGCGTCGGCGTGGGGCTCGTCGCGCGTGTTGATGATGGGGCGCTTCAAGGTCGTCTCGAGGCCTACTTCGACCTCGAAGTAGTCGGCGCGCTGGCTGAGCTGGAAGCCGTGTTCGTGGCCGTCCTGGCCGATGCCGACGCGGCCGGCGCCTGCGAAGACCTGGCGGGAGACGAAGAAGGGCGTGAGGTGGCGCACGATGTCCGAGAAGGGGGTTTCCCGCTTCATCAGGTAGTTCTCGTGTGTGCCGTAGGAGGCGCCCTTGTTGTCGGTGTTGTTCTTGTAGAGGTGGATGGGCTGGGCGCCGGGGAGCTGGGCGGCCCGTTCGGCGGCCTCGGCCATGATGCGTTCGCCGGCCTTGTCCCAGAGGACGGCGTCGCGGGGGTTGGTGACCTCGGGGCTGCTGTATTCGGGGTGTGCGTGGTCGACGTAGAGCCGTGCGCCGTTGGTGAGGATGACGTTGGCGAGGCCGATGTCCTCGTCGGTGAGCTGGCTGGAGTCGGCGGCTTCGCGGGCGAGGTCGAAGCCCCGCGCGTCCCGCAGCGGATTCTCCTCCTCGAAGTCCCAGCGGGCCCGGCGGGCCCGGTGCATCGCCGCCGCGTAGGCGTTGACGATCTGGGATGAGGTGAGCATGGCATTGGCGTTGGGGTGGCCGGGGACGGAGATCCCGTACTCCGTCTCGATGCCCATTACTCGCCGTACGGTCATGCGGCCCTCCTTGCCCGGCGGCGCCCTCGGTCGGGGGCGGCGCTCAAGTACCGCTGGCGCTCCGGTGCGTGTGCGGTGCCCGTCCCCGCACTGCGCGACTCGGCGGTACCGAAGAGCCTAGAACGCCTCTGCGCTGGTGGGGAGATCATTTGCGTCATTGCCTTGCTCGCCTTTGGTCCGGTTAGTTGCCTGAAAAACAGTCGGCTGCGGGTACCCCGGTGAGGGCACCCGCAGCCGCCCTGTCTTTACAGGTACTGACCGGTGTTGGCCACCGTGTCGATGGAGCGTCCGGTGTCGGCGCCCTGCTTTCCGGTGATGAGGGTGCGGATGTAGACGATCCGCTCGCCCTTCTTGCCGGAGATGCGGGCCCAGTCGTCCGGGTTGGTGGTGTTGGGCAGGTCTTCGTTCTCCTTGAACTCGTCCACGCAGGCCTGGAGGAGGTGGGAGACGCGGAGACCCTTGGCGTTGTGGTCGAGGAAGTCCTTGATCGCCATTTTCTTGGCGCGGCCGACGATGTTTTCGATCATGGCGCCGGAGTTGAAGTCCTTGAAGTAGAGGACTTCCTTGTCTCCGTTGGCGTAGGTGACTTCCAGGAAGCGGTTTTCCTCGGATTCGGCGTACATGTGTTCCACGGCCGTCTGGATCATGCTCTGGACGGTGGTGGCCTTGCTGCCGCCGTGCTCGCCGAGGTCGTCGGAGTGCAGCGGGAGGCGCTCGGTGAGGTACTTGGCGAAGATGTCCTTGGCGGCCTCGGCGTCGGGACGCTCGATCTTGATCTTCACGTCGAGCCGGCCGGGGCGCAGGATGGCGGGGTCGATCATGTCCTCACGGTTGGAGGCGCCGATCACGACCACGTTCTGCAGGCCCTCCACGCCGTCGATCTCGGCGAGCAGCTGGGGGACGATGGTGTTCTCCACGTCCGAGCTGACACCGGAGCCGCGGGTGCGGAAGAGGGATTCCATCTCGTCGAAGAAGACGATGACGGGGGTGCCCTCGCTGGCCTTCTCGCGAGCACGCTGGAAGACGAGGCGGATCTGCCGCTCGGTCTCGCCGACGTACTTGTTGAGGAGCTCGGGGCCCTTGATGTTGAGGAAGAAGCTCTTGCCGGTGGCCTGGCCGGTGACTTCGGCGACCTTCTTGGCCAGCGAGTTGGCGACGGCCTTGGCGATGAGCGTCTTTCCGCATCCGGGGGGCCCGTAGAGCAGGACGCCCTTGGGCGGGCGCAGTTCGTGCTCCTTGAACAGGTCCGGGTAGAGGTAGGGGAGCTCGACGGCGTCTCGGATGGCCTCGATCTGGCCGCCGAGTCCGCCGATCTGTTCGTAGCCGATGTCGGGGACTTCTTCGAGGACGAGTTCCTCGACCTCGCTCTTGGGCACGACCTCGTAGACGTAGCCGGAGCGGGGTTCGAGGAGCAGGGCGTCGCCGGGGCGGATGGTGACGTCCATCAGTGGCTCGGCGAGCCGGACCACCCGTTCCTCGTCGGTGTGCCCCTGTACGAGGGCGCGCTGGCCGTCCTCGAGGATCTCCTTGAGGGTGACGATGTCGCCGACGCTCTCGTACTCCATGGCCTCGACCACGTTGAGAGCTTCGTTGAGCATCACTTCCTGGCCGCGCCGGAGCTCTTCGAGTTCGACGCTGGGGCTGACGTTCACCCGCAGTTTGCGGCCGCCGGTGAAGATGTCGGCGGTGCCGTCCTCGTTCGCTTCGAGGAAGACACCGAAGCCGGCCGGGGGCTGTGCGAGCCGGTCGACCTCCTCCTTGAGGGCCACGATCTGGTCGCGGGCCTCACGGAGTGTGTTGGCGAGTCGCTCGTTCTGGGCGGACACGCCGGCCAGGTTGGTCTGCAGCTCGACGATCCGCTCTTCGAGAATCCTCGTGTGTCGCGGAGAGTCGGCGAGCTTGCGTCGCAGGACGGCGATCTCCTGCTCAAGGTAGGCAATCTGCCCGGACGGGTCGTCGGACCCTCGTCCCGGGCGGATGCCGCGGTTCATGTCGTCGTCGTGGGCTGCCACGGTCCTCACCTCCTCCAAGGGGAGCTGGACGCTTCCAGACCCTACCTGGGTGGGTGTCGATTGAAACCCCTAGATCACAAAGACTGTCGAGGTGTGTCCGATCTTCACCCTTGCGCTCTCCCTCACGCCAGGGGAATACCCACCGAACAAGATTGGAAAGCTGCCGAAGGTAGGGTCGAAGTGTTCAACACCCGTCAGAGCTGGCCGGATTCCCGTTCAGCCGGACGCATAAACGGCAGGAGAGATGAGAGTGCAGCAGGAGGTCGGGGCCGGCGGCGAGACCCTGGAGGTCTGGATCGATCAGGACCTCTGTACCGGTGACGGCATCTGTGTCCAGTACGCGCCGGAGGTGTTCGAGCTGGACATCGACGGTCTGGCCTATGTGAAGGGCTCGGACGACGAGCTGCTGCAGGACAAGGGCGCGACAACGCCCGTACCGCTGCCGCTTCTCACCGATGTGGTCGACTCGGCGAAGGAGTGTCCGGGCGCGTGCATCCATGTACGTCGGGTTTCGGACAGCGTCGAGATCTACGGGCCGGACGCAGGGTGACTGGAAAGCCACCCTGCGTGAGAGCTGTCTGATTTCTCACAGCTGTGATCGCTTCGGTCAGACGGTGTGCGTGCCCGCGGGGGTCGAGCGGATGAATGCGCCGTCCTTCCACTGCCATTTCGCCTTGTCCGTCACGTCCGGGCAGCAACTGGGTACGTCGGACGTGGAGTAGCCGAGCAGGGTCGCGAGGACGGCGCCGTCGCTCAGTGTGAAGTCGGTGACGGTGTTGCGGGTCTTCGGGCTCAGCAGGGTGGCGACGACCCGGGGTTCACCGGTGTCCTTCGCGTGTGTGATGACGTAGACGGCGTCGGGCGGGGTGCCCATGGGGGCGTCGCAGTGCACCACGACGACTGTTTCCGGCCGTCCGTCGCCGTCGAGGTCTCCGGAGACCCGTTTCTGCACTTTCGCCTTGACCGGGCCGCAGTCGATCGGGAAGTGGACGTCCGCGGGGTCGGGCGCCGTCGTGACCACCGGGGCGGGTCTGGCCTCGGGGCCGGCCGCCTGTGCCGCGGTGGCGGGGTTGGGCTGCAGGACCGAGGAGAGGGCCACGACTGCCGCCACGGCGGTGGCGGTGGCGACCCAGTGGATCGGGCGGGTGTGCGTGTGTGCCAGTTCCGGGACGGCGGATTGCTGCACTAGGAGCGTCTCCTGTGAGGGCTGTGCCGGTGGGGGGGGTGGCCAGCATGGTGCCACACGTCACAGGCCTGGGGAACGGCGGGGTGGGTACGTGTCCTGGTTGCTCTGTGGCGGTTTCTGCCGCTCCCTCAACACGAAGGCGTCGGGGTGGAGTTCTGCTGGTCTGCGGGAACTCCACCCCGACGCCTGTACGTTGAATGCGGAACGGGGCCGCCCTAGCGGCCGGAGCCTCCGTCGGCGTTGGGGCCGGTGTAGTCCTCGCCGTAGGCGCCCTTTGCGGGGCGGCGGCGGCGCATGGGGGGCTCGACGCCGTCGGCGAGGCGGCGGGCGGTGAGGAGGAAGCCGGTGTGGCCGATCATGCGGTGGTCCGGGCGGACGGCCAGGCCCTCGACGTGCCAGTTGCGGATCATCGTCTCCCAGGAGGTCGGCTCGTTGAAGGAGCCGATCTCGCGGATGGACTCGACGGTCCGGGCCAGCTGGGTGGTGGTCGCGACGTAGCAGCACAGGATGCCACCGGGCACGAGTGCCTTGGAGACGGCCTCCAGGCATTCCCAGGGGGCGAGCATGTCGAGGATGACGCGGTCCACGTCGGCGTCGGAGAGGTTGTCCTGGAGGTCGCCGACGGTGAGCTGCCAGGCGGGGTGCGGGCCGCCGAAGTAGCGCTCCACGTTCTGCCGGGCGATGTCGGCGAAGTCCTCGCGGCGCTCGTAGCTGTGCAGCATGCCCTGGTCGCCGATGGCGCGCAGCAGGAAGCTGCTGAGCGAGCCGGAGCCGACACCGGCCTCCACGACGCGGGCGCCGGGGAAGATGTCGGCGAAGGCGAGGATCTGCCCCGCGTCCTTGGGGTAGACCACGGCGGCGCCGCGGGGCATGGACAGGACGTAGTCGGGGAGCAGGGGGCGCAGCGCGAGGTAGGCGACGTTACCGGTGGTGCGGACAACGCTGCCCTCGGGTGCGCCGATCAGCTCGTCGTGCGGGAAGGAACCCTTGTGGGTGTGGAAGTTCTTTCCCTCTTCGAGCGTGAACGTGTAGTGACGGCCCTTGGGGTCGGTCAGCTGAACCTGGTCCCCGACCTTGAAGGGCCCGCGCCTGCGGGCGGCACCGGTCGGTTCGGACATGTGAACAGCCTACCGGTCCCCCGAGGGGCCGCCGACCACTAGGAGGGTCTGGCCATGGCCTTCACGAAGGCGCGTTCCACGTCGGCCGCGGACAGGACGCCGTAGATCTCGCCGGTGTCCTCGACGACGAGGTATTCGGTGGCCGGCGTCGCGCGGAGGGTGTCCAACAGATCTTCCCCGGCGAGTTCGGCGGAGACGCGCATGCCGTCGGTGAGGTCCTGGGCGAGTCCGCTGACGGCGACCCAGGGGCGGCGGTGTTCCGGTACGCCGACGATGGCGGCCTCGCGGACCAGGGAGAGGGGGGTGCCGTCGGCGTCGACGACGACCAGGGCGCGGGCGCCGGCGTCGTTGGCGCGGCGCAGGGCCTCGGAGAGGGGTGTGTCGGTCTCGACGGGGACCGCGCGGCGGGTGAGGGTGCGGGCGCGCAGTTCGGGGAGGTGTTCGCGCAGGCGGGCCATGCGCAGGCTGTTGCCGGCGCCGGTCCAGATGATCGCGGCGAGGATGGCGGCGAGCAGGGCGTCCATCACGGTGTCCATGCCGACGTTGTCCTCGGCGGAGGAGCCGAGGGCTCCGGACTGGGTGAGCAGCGGGAGGCCGATGAGGACGCAGACGGCGAGGGCGCGGCCGACCCAGGCAGCGGCGACGGTGCCGGTCATGGGCTTGCCGGTGATCTTCCAGACGACGGCGCGGAGCATGCGGCCGCCGTCGAGGGGGAGGCCGGGCAGGAGGTTGAAGGCGGCCACGATGAGGTTGGAGACCATCAGGCCGGCGAGCAGGACGCCGGGGACCGTGCCGGGTTCGACGGGCTGCATGGCGAGGTAGAAGAGGCCGGCGAGGATCAGGGAGAGCAGCGGGCCGACGAAGGCGAGCACGAACTCCCGGCCGGGGGTCTCGGCCTCCTTCTCGATCTCGGAGACGCCGCCGAAGAACTGGAGCTGGATGCGGCGGACGGGGAGTTTGAAGCGCAGGGCCGCGACGGTGTGGGCCAGTTCGTGGACGAGGACGGAGGCGTAGAAGGCGACCGCGAAGAAGAGGGAGACGAGGTAGCGGGCGGCGCCGAGTTCCGGCAGCACGCGGTCCAGTTGGCCGCCGAACACCCAGGTGATGAGCGCGGCGACGAGGAACCAGCTGGGGGCGACGTAGACGGGCACACCGAAGGGGCGGCCCATCAGGAGTCCGCCGCGCGGCTGGGGGGACGGGGGCGGGGGGCTCTTGGGGGCGCCTGAGTGGGCGAGGGTGCGGTGGTCGTCGGTGGTGTCGGGTTCGCGGGGCGCTTCGGTTTTGCGCAGGTCGGCGGGTGCCTGGTGCGTCGCGTCGGGGGCGGCCTCGGGGGCGGGCGGGTGCTCTCCGTCTCCGGTGCCGGTCTCGCTCCCGGAGGCCGCGACGTCGGTGGGCGCCAGGGTGGGCGGGGCCTGGGTGGCATCGTCGTCCGCGGCCGGCCCGTGTGCGGTGCCGTCGGTTGCGCCCTCGGTGGGGGCGCTGGTGGACGGGGTCCCGTTCTCGTGCGGGTCGGGGGCGGTGGGGTCGGTGGTCTGGGCCGTGGGCCCTGCGTGGGGCTTGGCCGGCCGGTCCGTGCCGGACCGCGGCTGCCCGCTCCCGCCGCTCTCGTCCACGATGTCCCCTCGTTCGAAGCGTCTTCCGCGCCTGCCGTGCGGAAGGTCTCGGGTCGATGGTATGCGGCGGTCGCGACGCGCCCGGCCCCGGCACCCCCGTGTTTCCTCGGGGGCCGCAGCGGACACGGCGGTGAGTGGGTCACTGTCAGTGGCGGGCCGTATGGTCTGTGGTCATGGAGACGAGCACGGAGGGCGAGGCCGAGGCCACCGTCCATGACCCGGGAACGCCGCAAGCGGCGGTCACGGCGGAGACGCCGGTAGCAGCGGTCACGGCGGAGGCCGGGGCGGTCGAAGAACCGGCCACGGCCCGGCCCGGGCCGGGTACGGCACCGGCCGCCCCCGAACCTGCGGCAAGCGGGAAGCCGGCTGCGGCGGAGCCTCGGACGGCCGACGAACCGGTCGCCCCCGAACCCGCGACAAGCAAGGAACCCCCTGCCGCACGGCCCGAGACGGGCGCGGCACCGGCCGCCCCCGAACCCGCGGCAAGCGGGAAGCCGGCTGCGGCGGAGCCTCGGACGGCCGACGAACCGGTCGCCCCCGAACCCATGACAAGCAAGGAACCCCCTGCCGCACGGCCCGAGACGGGCGGGGCACCGGCCGCCCCCGAACCCGCGGCAAGCGGGAAGCCGGCTGCGGCGGAGCCTCGGACGGCCGACGAACCGGTCGCCCCCGAACCCGCGACAAGCAAGGAACCCCCTGCCGCACGGTCCGAGACGGGCGCGGCACCGGCCGCCCCCGGACCTGTGACGGGCGGGGGGCCGGTCCAGGCCGGACCCGGGGTTGTGCCGGCGGTGGTCGGGGCCGGAGGGGATGGTGACGTAGCGCCGGTTGCGGGCGAGGCGGGGGTTGACCTTGGGGCGGACGTCGGTGTGGTGGCCCGCTCCGTCGGTGTGACGCCTGCCGCGCCCGCCTCCCTGTCCCCTTCTCGTGCCAATGACTTCATGCAGTGTCCGTTGCTGTACCGGTTCCGGGTGATCGACCGGCTGCCGGAGAAGCCGAGCGCGGCGGCGACCCGGGGGACCCTGGTGCACTCGGTGCTGGAGCGGCTCTTCGACGCCCCGGCCGGGGAGCGGACCGCGCCCGCGGCCAAGTCGCTGATCCCCGGTCAGTGGGACCGGCTCCGGGAGAGCCGGCCGGAGGTGGTGGAGCTGTTCGCCGACGATCCGGAAGGCGAGCGGCTCGCGACATGGCTCGCCGAGGCGGAGCAGCTGGTCGAGCGGTGGTTCACGCTGGAGGACCCGACGCGCCTGGAGCCCGCCGAGCGGGAGTTGTTCGTCGAGGCGGAGCTGGACTCGGGGCTGCGGCTGCGCGGGATCATCGACCGGGTCGACGTGGCGCCGACCGGCGAGGTGCGGATCGTCGACTACAAGACCGGCAAGGCGCCCCGGCCCGAGTACGCCGAGGGCGCGCTGTTCCAGATGAAGTTCTACGCCCTGGTGGTGTGGCGGCTGAAGAACGTGATCCCGCGCCGCCTCCAACTCGTCTATCTCGGCAGTGGTGACGTCCTGACGTACGACCCGGTACTCGCCGACCTGGAGCGTGTCGAGCGCAAGCTGCTGGCGCTGTGGGAGGCGATCCGGCAGGCCACGCAGACGGGCGACTGGCGACCGCGGCCGACCAAGTTGTGCGGCTGGTGCGACCACCAGGCGCACTGCCCGGAGTTCGGCGGCACTCCCCCGCCCTACCCACTACCGGTGACGTCCGCGACCGGCGAGCAGGGCAGAATGGGGCCGGACTAGCGAAGGAGACTTACGTGGCCATCCGCGTCCTACTCGTCGACGACCAGCCGCTGCTGCGTACCGGGTTCCGGATGATTCTGGAGGCCGAGCAGGATCTCGCGGTCGTGGGCGAGGCCGGAGACGGCCTTCAGGCCATCGACCAGGTGCGGGCACTGCAGCCCGACGTGGTCCTGATGGACATCCGTATGCCGCGGATGGACGGAGTGGAGGCGACCCGGCAGATCACCGGTCCCGGGCGGGACGGCCCGGCCAAGGTGCTGGTGCTGACCACCTTCGACCTCGACGAGTACGTGGTGGAGGCGCTGCGCGCGGGGGCCAGCGGCTTCCTGCTCAAGGACGCCCCGGCCAACGAACTCGTGCAGGCGATCCGGGTGGTGGCCGCGGGTGAGGCGATGCTCGCGCCGAGCATCACACGCCGGCTGCTCGACAAGTACGCCACGCATCTGCCGTCCGGTGACGAGCCGGTGCCGGACACGCTGCACACGCTCACCGACCGCGAGGTCGAGGTGCTGAAGCTGGTGGCGCGCGGGCTGTCCAACGCGGAGATCGCCGCGGATCTGTTCGTCAGCGAGACGACGGTGAAGACACATGTGGGTCATGTGCTGACCAAGCTGGGGCTGCGGGACCGGGTGCAGGCCGCGGTGTACGCGTACGAGAGCGGTCTGGTGCGTCCCGGCGCGCAGTAGACCGGTCGGCTGAAGAGCGAAGAGGGCGTCCCCCGCCTGACTGGGGGCGCCCTCTTCGTGTGTGCGGCAACGGCACGCCGCCGCCGGGTCAGCCCTTGCTGAGCTCCCAGAAGCGGAACACCGTGGAGGCGTCGAGGCAGTACTCCAGGCCGTAGACGTTGTCGCGGACGACGGCGTACTGCTTGGCCTGCCAGACCGGCAGGACGGGGACGTCCTCGGCGACGAGGTTCTGGAGCGTGCCGAAGGGGTCGTCCGTCGCGGCGCGGTCCGGCTGGGCGGCGGTCTCGGGGATGAGCGAGCCGGTGATCTTGTTGTTGCTGTAGTTGTTGTCCAGCACGTTGCCCTTGCCGAAGAAGGGGGCCGTGAAGTTGTCGGCGTCGGGGTAGTCGGGCACCCAGCCCTTGACGTACACGCCGTACTTGCCGGCCGCGATGTCCTTCTCGTACTGGTCGAAGGCCACGGACTTCACGTCGGCGTCGAACAGACCGCTGGCGTTGAGCTGCTGGGCGATCGTCTTGAGTTCCTGGTCGGTGGCGGGGCCGTAGCGCGACGGCGTCGACCACAGGGTCAGCTTGACCTTGCCGGTGATGCCCTCGTCGGCGAGGGCGGCTGAGGCCTTGGACCGGGAGGGCTGGGCGCCGTAGGTGTCGAAGAAGGCCGTGTTGTGACCCGCGATACCGGCCGGGATGATCGAGTAGAGCGCGGTCGCGGTGCCCTGGTAGACGTCGTGGATGAGGGCTTCGCGGTCCAGGAGGTAGGCGATCGCCTTGCGGACGCCGAGCTTTCCCGTGACCGGGTCGTCCATGTTGAAGACGAGGTGCTGGACCTCGGCGCTGGTGCCCTCGACGACCTCGACGCCGGAGTCGGGCGAGGCGTTCTCGATGTCGGTGATGTCGCCGGCGCTCAGGCCGCGGTAGGCGAGGTCGACCTTCTTGTCGGTCAGGGCGGTCTTCAGGGCGCTCTGGTCGCCGTGGAAGAACTTCAGCGTGACGCCGGAGTTCTGGGGCTCGGCGGTGCCCTTGTAGTTCTCGTTGACGGAGAACTCGGCCTGGTCGTCGTCGAACGAGTCGAGCTGGTAGGGGCCGGAGCCGACCGCCTTGCTGTCCTCGCGCAGGCCGTCGGGGTCGTACTGCGTGTGGTCGACGATGGAGCCGGCGCCGGAGGCGATCTTGCTCGGGAAGGTCGCGTCGGGGGTGTTCAGCCTGAAGACGACGGTCTTCTCGTCCGGTGTCTCGACCTTGTCGAGCATCGGGAACATGATCGCGGGGCCGGCGTCGTCGTTGATCTTCAGCATGCGGTCGAAGGAGAACTTGACGTCCTCGGAGGTGAGCGGGTCACCGTTGCTGAACTTGAGGCCGGACTTGAGGGTGCACTCGTACACCTGGGTCCTGGTGTCCGTGAACTCGCAGCTCTTGGCCGCGTCCGGCTCCGGCTCCGTGCCGCCCTTGGGGAAGCTGAGCAGAGACTGGAAGACGTTGTTGAACAACAGCCAGGAGCCGGGGTCGTAGCCGGAGGCCGGGTCGGTGGCGAGGACGTCGTCGGACATCCCCATGACCACGGAGGAGCCGCCGGAACCGGAGTCCCCCGACTCCGTGCCGCAGCCGGTCAGCAGACCGGAGGCGAGCCCCGCCACGATCGGCAGGACCTGCCACTGGATGCGCTTGTTCACGTGCGAGTGCCTTGTCGTCGATTCTTGTGGAATCCCGGGCCCGACCGCCTGGGCCCGGGTGAAGGAGGTGCCGGCCGGTCAGCCGCTCACGCCCTTGCCGAGTTCCCACAGCTGCAGCGTCGACGAGGAGTTGAGTGCGTAGGCGGTGCCCGTGACGTCGTCGCGCGCGGCGACGTACTGCTTGCCCTGCCACAGCGGCAGCACGGGGACGTCCTTGGCGACGATGTCCTGGATCTCGGTCAGGCTTCCGGACGCGGCGAGACGGTCGGCCTCGCGACGGGAGTCCGGGATGAGGGTGTTGCGGATATCGCTGTTGGCGTAGGGCGAGCCGAGGAAGTTGTCCTTGTCGAGGAAGGGGGCGAGGTAGTTGTCGGCGTCGGGGAAGTCCGGGAACCAGCCCATGCCGTAGACGTCGTACTCGCCCTTCTGCTCGGCCGGGCGGAACGTGGACCAGGGTGCGCCCTTGATGCTGACGTCGAAGAGCCCGCTCGCGTTGAGCTGCTTCTGGAGGCCCTCGAACTCCTCCTTGGTGGCCGGACCGTAGTGGTCGGTCGTGTAGTGGAGGGTCAGCTTCAGCGGGGTGGTGATGCCGGCCTGGGTCAGCAGGGACTTGGCCTTGGTGACGCTCGGGTCGCCGTACTTGTTGAAGAAGGAGTTTGAGTGGCCGGTGATGCTGGCCGGGACCAGCGAGAAGAGCGGCTCGGCCTGGGTGCCGTAGACCTTGGAGACGAGTTCGCTGCGGTTGATGAGCTGGGCCATGGCCTGGCGCACGGCGCGGGACTTCACGACCGGGGCCTTGGTGTTGAAGGCGAGGTAGCGGATCTCCAGGCCGGCCATTTCGACGAGGTCGACGTCGCCGCCGGACTCGTTCGACAGCTTCTGGATCTGCTGGGGCGACATGGTGCGGGTGATGAGGTCGATGTCGCCCTTTTCGAGGGCGGTGCCCATGGCGTCGGCGTCCGCGTAGGAGCGCAGGACGACCTTGTCGTTGTTCACCGTCAACGCCCCCTTGTAGTGGGGGTTCTTGGTGAACACGGCGTCGACGAGTTCGTCGTTCTTGACGTCGGCCTTCATGGTGTAGGGGCCGGAGCCGTCGACGTCGAAGCCGTCGCGGAGCTTGTTCTTCGCGTAGTCGCCGGGGTTGACGATGCCGGCGACCGGAGTCGACAGCTTGTACGGGAAGGTGGCGTCGGCGGTCTTGAGGTGGAAGATGACCTCGCGGGCGCCCTTGGTCTCGACGGTGTCGATGGTGGACAGCAGGGCGAAGACGCCGGAGTCGGCCTTGATGGCGCGGGCGCGATCGATGGAGTACTTCACATCGGCCGCGGTGATGGAGTCGCCGTTCGCGAACTTCAGGCCGTCGCGCAGGGTGCAGACGTAGCGTTCGTTGCCGCTGTCGCTGAAGCCGCAGGACTGGGCGGCCTCGGGGACGGGGTCGCCCTCGCCCTTGGGCTGGATCATCAGGGTCTGTACGGTCTGCCGCAGGACGTTCCAGGTGCCGACGTCGTAGGCGTAGGCGGGGTCGAGCGGGGCGGGAGCTGCCTTCGTGGCGGTGAACCGGTCCGTGGTGCCGACGCCGATCGCGTCGCCCCCGCCGCTGCCGCTGCCGGAGCCGCCGCAGGCGGCGAGCACCGGCGCGAGCAGACCGATGACGGCCGGCAGCACCAAAGTCTTGCGGTTCATGCTCGGGTTTCTCCACAGCTGTTCAGTCCGTGTACCCGGCATGCAGGGGTTGGCGTGGCGGATCACGGGGTTAGGGCGATGTTCTCACCAGGAGATTAGTCCGCACCTGCAGGAGGGTTCGCAGCCACCGGAGTTGAGCTTCCATCACAGAGTGAAACCGGGTGTGGACGCACCGAAAGCCCGCCAGGGGAAGGATTGGTGCAGGGTTTCATCAATCGGGACACATGGGCGCGTCCGCGCCCTTCGAAGGGGGGTGTCCGGCACAGCCCCGGTCGCCTGTCGAGGGCCCGCCGAGTGGGGAACCTCACACCCGCAGGGGGGTGTGGCGGGCTGGAATTCGGGCGTGCGGGGCGCTGCGAATTCCTGCGACAGGGCCCTGGGGAATTACCGCGCTATCCGTGCTGCACGCTGGGTGAACACCCGAGGCATTTCCGTCATCGAAGGGTGATCAGGCCGCGCAGAAATGCCAGGTCGACGTCTTCGAGCGAGCCGACGACCGTGCGTCCGGGGGCCGGGAGGATGGGGGCCACGGAGGGCACGGCCACGACCTGGCAGCCGGCCGCCTCGGCTGCGGCGACACCGGTCGCGGTGTCCTCGACGACCGCGCATCTGGCGGGGTCCGCGTCGAGACCGGCGGCGGCGAACAGATACGGGTCCGGGTGCGGCTTGGTGCGCGGCACCTCGTCGCCGGCGACCGTGAGGGCGAAGTGCCGGTGGCCGAGGGCGTCGAGGACCCGGTCGATGATGCGCCGGTGCGAGGCGGAGACCAGGGCGGTGGGGATCCGGTGCGCGGACAGTTCGGCCAGCAGGCGGGCGGCGCCGGGCATCAGGGGCAGGGCGTGGCCGATCCGTTCCTCGAAGCCCTGGTTGAGCAGGACGCTGAGCTCGGGGAGGGTGATGTCGGCGCCGGTGGCCTCGATCAGGAAACCGGCGCTGCGGGTCATAGGGCCGCCGACCACGACATGGCGCCAGGAGTCGTCGAGGGTGTGGCCGAGCCGGGCGAAGACCTCCACTTCGACGTCCCACCAGAAGCCCTCGGTGTCCACCAGGGTGCCGTCCATGTCGAGGAGGACGGCCTGGAGGGCGGAGCCGTCTGCCGTACGGGTGATCGGCGCGGGGACCGTACTGGTCATCCACGTACCTCCTTGGGGGACGAGCAGGCCGGTTCCCACGAAAGGAACCGGCCTGCGGTGGACCGACCAGTGTACGACTTATCCGATCAGTGTGCTCGGTGAGCCGGATCTCGGCGGCTCAGCGGGCGTTGAAGTACTTCGCCTCCGGGTGGTGGATGACGATCGCGTCGGTGGACTGCTCGGGGTGGAGCTGGAACTCCTCGCTCAGCTGGACGCCGATGCGCTCGGGGCGGAGCAGGTCGGCGATCTTGGCGCGGTCCTCCAGGTTGGGGCAGGCGCCGTAGCCGAGGGAGAAGCGGGCGCCCCGGTACTTCAGGGCGAACATGTCCTCGACGTCGCTGGGGTCCTCGCCCGCGAAGCCGAGTTCGGAACGCACGCGTGCGTGCCAGTACTCGGCGAGCGCCTCTGCCAACTGGACGGACAGGCCGTGCAGTTCGAGGTAGTCGCGGTAGGCGTTGACCTCGAAGAGCTTGGCGGTCTGTTCGCCGATGCGCGAGCCGACGGTGACGACCTGGAGGCCGACCACGTCGGTCTCCCCCGACTCCTCGGGGCGGAAGAAGTCGGCGAGGCACAGCCGGCGACCGCGGCGCTGGCGCGGGAAGGTGAAGCGGGTGCGCTCGTTGCCCTCCTCGTCCAGGATGATCAGGTCGTCGTCCTTGGACACGCAGGGGAAGTAGCCGTAGACGACGGCGGCTTCGAGGAGGTTCTCGGTCTGGAGCCGGTCCAGCAGGCCGCGCAGCCGGGGCCGGCCCTCGGTCTCGACGAGTTCCTCGTACGTCGGTCCCTCGCCGGTGCGGGCCTGCTTGAGGCCCCACTGGCCCTTGAACAGGGCGCCCTCGTCGAGCCAGGAGGCGTACTCCTTGAGCTGGATGCCCTTGATGACGCGGGTGTCCCAGAACGGCGGGGTGGGCACCGGGTTGTCGGTGGCCACGTCGGAGCGGACATGCCCCTCCTCGGGCCGCTGCTCCTCCTCCACCTGTACGGCACCGGCGCGCACCCGGCGCTGCTTGAGCTCGGGCAGCTTGGCGCCGGGCACGCCCCGCTTGACGCCGATGAGGGCGTCCATGAGGCGCAGTCCCTCGAACGCGTCGCGGGCGTAGCGGACCTCGCCCTCGTAGATCTCGTGCAGGTCCTGTTCGACGTACGCCCGGGTCAGTGCGGCTCCGCCGAGGATGACCGGGAAGTCGGCGGCCATGCCGCGCTGGTTGAGCTCCTCCAGGTTCTCCTTCATGATCACGGTGGACTTGACCAGGAGGCCGGACATGCCGATGACGTCTGCGCGGTGCTCGGCGGCGGCGTCCAGGATCGCGGAGACCGGCTGCTTGATACCGAGGTTGACCACGTTGTAGCCGTTGTTGGACAGGATGATGTCGACGAGGTTCTTGCCGATGTCGTGGACGTCGCCGCGGACGGTGGCCAGCACGATGGTGCCCTTGCCGGCCTCGTCGCCCTCGACCTTCTCCATGTGCGGTTCGAGGTAGGCCACCGCGGTCTTCATGACCTCGGCGGACTGGAGGACGAACGGCAGCTGCATCTGGCCGGAGCCGAACAGTTCGCCGACGACCTTCATGCCGTCCAGGAGGGTGTCGTTGACGATGTCGAGGGCGGGGCGGGACTGGAGGGCCTCGTCGAGGTCGGCCTCCAGGCCGTTCTTCTCGCCGTCGATGATGCGGCGCTTGAGGCGCTCGTCCAGGGGCAGGGCGGCCAGTTCCTCGGCGCGGCCCGCCTTCAGGGACTTGGTGGTGGCGCCCTCGAACAGGGCCATCAGCTTCTGGAGGGGGTCGTAGCCCTCGGCGCGACGGTCGTAGATGAGGTCGAGGGCCGTCTGGACCTCTTCCTCGGTGAAGCGGGCGATCGGCAGGATCTTCGACGCGTGGACGATCGCCGAGTCCAGGCCCGCCTTCGTGCACTCGTCGAGGAAGACCGAGTTGAGCAGGACGCGGGCGGCCGGGTTGAGGCCGAAGGAGATGTTGGACAGGCCCAGCGTGGTCTGGACGTCCGGGTGGCGGCGCTTGAGCTCGCGGATCGCCTCGATGGTGGCGAGCCCGTCCTTGCGGGACTCCTCCTGACCGGTGCAGATGGTGAAGGTCAGGGTGTCGATGAGGATGTCCGACTCGTGGATGCCCCAGTTGCCGGTCAGGTCCTCGATGAGCCGTTCGGCGATGGCGACCTTGTGCTCGGGGGTGCGGGCCTGGCCCTCCTCGTCGATGGTCAGCGCGATCAGTGCGGCGCCGTGCTCCTGGGCGAGCTTGGTGACCTTCGCGAAGCGGGACTCGGGGCCGTCGCCGTCCTCGTAGTTGACGGAGTTGATGACCGCGCGGCCGCCGAGCTTCTCCAGGCCGGCCTCGATGACGGGGACTTCGGTGGAGTCCAGGACGATCGGCAGGGTGGAGGCGGTGGCGAAGCGGCCGGCGAGCTCCTTCATGTCGGCGACACCGTCACGGCCCACGTAGTCCACGCAGAGGTCCAGCATGTGGGCGCCCTCGCGGATCTGCTCGCGGGCCATCTCCACACAGTCGTCCCAGCGGGCCTCCAGCATGGCCTCGCGGAACTTCTTCGAGCCGTTGGCGTTGGTCCGCTCGCCGATCGCCAGGTAGGAGGTGTCCTGGCGGAAGGGGACCGTCTGGTAGAGGGAGGCGGCGCCGGGCTCGGGCTGCGGGTTGCGCTCCCCGGGCGTGAGGTCGCGGACCCGCTCGACGACCTGGCGCAGGTGTTCGGGGGTGGTGCCGCAGCAGCCGCCGATCAGGGAGAGGCCGTAGTCGCGGACGAAGGTCTCCTGGGCGTCGGCCAGGCCTTCGGGGTCGAGCGGGAAGTGCGCGCCGTCCTTGGTGAGGATCGGCAGGCCCGCGTTGGGCATGCACAGCAGGGGGATGCGGGAGTGCCGGGCGAGGTAGCGCAGGTGCTCGCTCATCTCGGCCGGGCCGGTCGAGCAGTTCAGGCCGATCATGTCGATGCCGAGCGGCTCCAGCGCCGTGAGCGCGGCGCCGATCTCGGAGCCGAGCAGCATCGTGCCGGTGGTCTCGAAGGCCATGGAGACCACCAGCGGGACATCGGCGCCGGTGGCCTCCAGGGCGCGGCGGGCGCCCAGCACGGAGGCCTTCGTCTGGAGCAGGTCCTGGGTGGTCTCGACGATCAGGGCGTCGGCGCCCCCGGCGAGCAGTCCCTCGACGTTGGCCTGGTAGCCGTCGCGGATCGTGGCGTAGTCGATGTGGCCGAGGGTGGGCAGCTTGGTGCCGGGGCCGACGGAACCCAGGACCCAGCGCGGGCGGCCGTCGCGGGCGGTGTACTCGTCGGCCGCCTCGCGGGCGATCCGGGCACCCGCCTCGGACAGTTCGTGCACACGGTCGGCGATGTCGTACTCCGACGCGGCCGTGTGGTTGGACCCGAAGGTGTTGGTCTCGACGCAGTCGACGCCCACCGCGAAGTACGCGTCGTGAACGGAGCGGACGATGTCCGGGCGGGTCACGTTGAGGATCTCGTTGCAGCCCTCGAGATTCTCGAAGTCCTCGAGGGTGGGGTCCTGGGCCTGCAGCATGGTGCCCATCGCTCCGTCGGCGACCACCACTCTGGTGGCGAGCGCCTCACGGAGCGCGGACACACGGGTCCGGCTGTCGGCGGAAGGGGTCAGTGGCGACGAGGCCATGAAGGGGCTCCCTCGGTTGCGACGGCTGTCGGCTTCACGGCGCCCGCGAGTCGTCCCACGCCGGCGCACCACGCCAGGGTAGCCGGGTCCCCGCGGCGATGGTCGGCACGTCCACGGGACGGACGAGGATGGCGGGCAGGTCACCAGCGTGTCGCCGGTGGCGGAACAGATGCCGACCGACCATTAGCGGGAGGTCGGCATCGACCGGTAGTGTTCGACATTGCCGAACAGCGGCAGCGACGCCGTAACACTCGGCTGTCGAAGGGGACGGAGGCAGAACGGCGATGGCACGGAACATCCAGTCGCTGGAACGGGCGGCCGCGATGCTGCGGCTCCTCGGGGGCGGCGAGCGGAGACTCGGCCTGTCGGACATCGCCTCGTCCCTGGGCCTCGCCAAGGGCACCGCGCACGGCATCCTGCGCACCCTCCAGCAGGAGGGGTTCGTGGAGCAGGACGAGGCCTCCGGGCGGTATCAGCTGGGCGCCGAGCTGCTGCGCCTGGGCACCACCTACCTGGACGTGCACGAACTGCGCGCGCGTGCGCTCGTGTGGACGGACGATCTGGCCCGCTCCAGCGGCGAGAGCGTCCATCTGGGCGTGCTGCACCAGCAGGGCGTGCTGATCGTGCACCACGTCTTCCGGCCCGACGACAGCCGGCAGGTGCTGGAGATCGGAGCCATGCAGCCCCTGCACTGCACGGCGCTCGGCAAGGTGCTCTCGGCCTACGACCCGGTGGCGCACAGCGAGGCGCTGGAGAGCGACCGCAAGGCGTTCACCGAACGGACCGTGTGCGACCTGGAGGATTTCGAGCAGATCCTCGACGTCACGCGCGCGCGTGGGTACGCGGCGGACGTCGAGGAGACCTGGGAGGGCGTCGCGTCCATCGCCGCACCCATTCACGACCGGCGGCGGATGCCGGTCGGCGCGGTCGGCATCACGGGCGCCGTGGAGCGGCTGTGCCGGCCCGACGAGGAGGGCGCGCTGCGTCCCGAGCTGATCGCGGCGGTGCGGGACTGCGCCCGCGCGGTCTCGCGGGACCTGGGCGCCGGGCGGTTCTGAGCACCGTAAAAGACCGCGAGAGGGCCGGTACGTCGGTGGCGTACCGGCCCTCTGCCGTACCTGACACAACGGCACAAACCGCCAGAACAAGATCGTTGACTCACAGTTATGAATAACGATCGTGTTTTCGACAACAGAACCCTTGACGTGCACGTAACCCCGGAGCAAGACTCCCGTCCATCGGTCGGCATTGTCGAACACCTACCGGCAATACGCGCTAGAGTGTGACAACGCCAAGGGCCGGCATCGCCCTCACCCCCGAGGGCAGCTCGAACCTCCGGAGGGACCCGGGGTTCGGTCCCCTGGACGAAGGACAAAGGAGTCGCGGGTGTCCAGCTCCGACATCTTCATCGGCGAGACCATCGGTACCGCCATACTCATCCTGCTCGGCGGTGGCGTGTGCGCCGCTGTCACGCTGAAGGCCTCCAAGGCCCGCAACGCCGGCTGGCTCGCCATCACCTTCGGGTGGGGTTTCGCCGTTCTGACGGCTGTATACACCTCGGCGCCGCTCTCGGGCGCCCACCTCAACCCGGCCGTGACGCTGGCGCTCGCGCTGAAGAAGGACGGCATCTCCTGGAGTGACGTCCCGATCTACTGGGGCGGTCAGCTGCTCGGCGCCATGATCGGCGCGGCGCTGGTCTGGATCGCCTACTACGGCCAGTTCCACGCGCACCTGACCGACAAGGAGATCGTCGGCGCTCCCGGCGCGCAGGCCACGACCGCCAAGGCCGTCGAGGCGCAGGAGAAGGGCGCCGGGCCGGTCCTGGGCATCTTCTCCACCGGCCCCGAGGTCCGGGTCGCCTGGCAGAACGTCGCCACGGAGGTCATCGGCACGATCGTGCTGGTGCTGGCCGTCCTCACGCAGGGTCTCAACGGCGACGGCAAGGGCCTGGGCACCCTGGGCGCCCTGATCACCGCGCTCGTGGTCGTCTCCATCGGTCTGTCCCTCGGTGGCCCGACCGGCTACGCGATCAACCCGGCCCGTGACCTCGGCCCGCGTATCGTGCACGCCCTCCTGCCCCTGCCCAACAAGGGCGGCTCCGACTGGAGCTACGCCTGGGTTCCGATCGTGGGTCCGCTGATCGGCGGTGCGATCGCCGCAGGCATCTACAACGTCGCTTTTGCCTAAAGCACCGGTAGAACGTCCCCTTCACCCACGGAACTCCAGGAGAACACAGTGACCGACGCCCACACCGCCGGCCCGTTCATCGCCGCCATCGACCAGGGCACCACGTCCAGCCGCTGCATCGTCTTCGACCGGGACGGCCGTATCGTCTCGGTCGACCAGAAGGAGCACGAGCAGATCTTCCCGAAGCCGGGCTGGGTCGAGCACAACGCCACCGAGATCTGGACCAACGTCGAGGAAGTCGTCGCCGGAGCCATCCAGAAGGCCGGCATCACCCGCGACGACATCAAGGCCATCGGCATCACCAACCAGCGCGAGACCACTCTCCTGTGGGACAAGAACACCGGTGAGCCCGTCCACAACGCCATCGTCTGGCAGGACACCCGCACCGACGCCCTGTGCCGGGAGCTCGGCCGCAACGTCGGCCAGGACCGCTTCCGCCGCGAGACCGGCCTGCCGCTGGCCTCCTACTTCGCCGGCCCCAAGGCCCGCTGGCTGCTCGACAACGTCGAGGGCCTGCGTGAGCGCGCCGAGCGCGGCGACATCCTCTTCGGCACCATGGACAGCTGGGTCATCTGGAACCTGACCGGTGGTGTCAACGGCGGCAAGCACTACACCGACGTCACCAACGCCTCGCGCACCATGCTGATGAACCTCCACACGCTGGAGTGGGACGAGAAGATCGCCGAGTCCATCGGCGTGCCGCTGTCGATGCTCCCGGAGATCCGCTCCTCGGCCGAGGTCTACGGCGAGGTCACCGGCGGCAAGCTCGGCGACATCCTCGGCGGCATCCCCGTCGCGTCGGCGCTCGGCGACCAGCAGGCGGCCCTGTTCGGCCAGACCTGTTTCGCCGAGGGCGAGGCCAAGTCGACGTACGGCACCGGCACCTTCATGCTGCTGAACACCGGCGAGAAGATCATCAACTCCTACTCGGGGCTGCTGACCACGGTCGGCTACCGGATCGGCAACGACAAGCCGGTCTACGCCCTGGAGGGCTCCATCGCCGTCACCGGTTCGCTGGTGCAGTGGATGCGCGACCAGATGGGCCTGATCTCCACCGCCGCCGAGATCGAGACGCTCGCGCTCTCCGTCGAGGACAACGGCGGCGCCTACTTCGTGCCGGCCTTCTCCGGCCTCTTCGCCCCATACTGGCGCTCCGACGCCCGCGGTGTGATCGCCGGTCTGACCCGGTACGTCACCAAGGCGCACCTGGCGCGTGCCGTCCTGGAGGCCACCGCCTGGCAGACCCGTGAGATCACCGACGCCATGACCAAGGACTCGGGCGTCGAGCTCGCGGCCCTCAAGGTCGACGGCGGCATGACCTCCAACAACCTGCTGATGCAGACCCTCTCGGACTTCCTGGACGCCCCCGTGGTGCGCCCGATGGTCGCCGAGACCACCTGCCTCGGCGCCGCCTACGCCGCCGGTCTCGCCGTCGGCTTCTGGACCAGCACCGACGACCTGCGCGCCAACTGGCGCCGGGCCGCCGAGTGGACCCCCCGCATGGACGCGGAAACCCGCGACCGTGAGTACAAGAGCTGGCTCAAGGCCGTCGAGCGGACCATGGGCTGGCTCGAGGACGAGAACTGACGAGAGAGCTCACAAAAGCTCATCTCGCCGTTCTGATGAGGAGTAAGAACCCCACATGACCAGTCAGTCCACCCTGCAGTCCGTGCCTGCCCTCGGTACGCGCCCGGCCTTCGGCTCCCTTCCGAGCCGCGCCGAGACCCGGGAGCAGCTCTCCAAGGCGTCGTACGACCTTCTCGTGATCGGCGGCGGCATCCTGGGCATCTCCACCGCCTGGCACGCCGCGCAGTCCGGCCTCAGGGTGGCACTGGTCGACGCCGGCGACTTCGCCGGCGCCACCTCCTCCGCCTCCTCCAAGCTGCTCCACGGCGGTCTGCGCTATCTGCAGACCGGCGCGGTGAAGCTGGTGGCGGAGAACCACTTCGAGCGCCGTGCGGTCTCCCGCCAGGTGGCACCTCACCTGGCGAACCCGCTCACCTTCTACCTCCCCGTGTACAAGGGCGGGCCGCACGGCGCCGCGAAGCTCGGGGCGGGCGTCTTCGCCTACTCCGCGCTCTCCGCGTTCGGGGACGGCGTCGGCCACCTCCTGTCCCCCGCCCGGGCGGCGCAGGACGTGCCCGAGCTGCGCACCGACAATCTCAAGGCCGTGGCCGTGTACGGCGACGACCAGATGAACGACGCGCGCATGGCGCTGATGACGGTCCGCGCGGCCGTCGAAGCCGGCGCGGTCGTGCTCAACCACGCCGAGGTGACCGGGCTCAGGTTCACCAAGGGCCGGGTGACCGGCGCGGATCTGCGCGACCGGCAGTCCGGTGACGAGTTCGGCGTGAACGCCCGGCTGGTGCTGAACGCGACCGGCCCGTGGGTGGATCACCTGCGCAAGATGGAGGACCCGAACGCGGCGCCGTCCATCCGCCTCTCCAAGGGCGCCCACCTGGTCCTGAAGCGGACCGCGCCGTGGCGGGCCGCCCTGGCGACCCCGATCGACAAGTACCGGATCACCTTCGCGCTGCCCTGGGAGGACATGCTCCTGCTCGGCACCACGGACGAGGAGTTCGAGGGCGACCCGGCGGACGTCACGGTCACGGAGAAGGACACCGCCCAGATACTCGACGAGGCCGCGTTCTCCGTGCGCGACCAGCAGCTCTCCCGTGACCTGATCACCTACTCGTTCGCGGGTCTGCGGGTGCTGCCGGGCGGTCCCGGTGACACGGCGAAGGCCAAGCGCGAGACCGTGGTGACGGAGGGCCGTGGCGGCATGCTGTCCGTCGCGGGCGGCAAGTGGACGACCTTCCGGCACATCGGCCGTACGGTCATGCAGAAGCTGGAGGCGCTGCCGGGCGCTCCGCTCGGTGACGGCTATGAGCCCATCTCCTCCCTGCCGAAGCGGCTCCCGCTGCCGGGTGTCGCCAACCCGCGCGCGGTCGCGCACCGCCTGCTGGTGGACAACCCGGCGCCGGGCCCGCGCATGGCCGCCGACACGGCCAGGCACCTGGCGACCCACTACGGCTCCCTCGCCTTCGACATCGCGCGCCTCGCGAACGAGAACCCCGAGCTGGGCGAGCGCGTCCACCCGGACGCCCCGGAGATCTGGGCGCAGGTCGTGTACGCACGGGACAACGAGTGGGCCGAGACGCCGGACGACGTGCTGCGCCGCCGTACGACGCTGACGATCCGGGGTCTGGCCACGGACGAGGTCCGCGCGAAGGTCCAGGACCTGCTCGACAAGCAATAGCCCCGGGTCCGGTCCCTCCCCGACCTGGACCGGCATCCCGAGAACGGCCCCTCTCCTCCCCTGGAGGGGCCGGCAGGCGAAAGGGGGCGGCTCCCTGCCGAGGGAGCCGCCCCCTTTCGCCTGCCGTGGCGCCCACATCGGTGACGTGCCGGATGTGCCGGGCGCCGACACCGCAACCCCGATGGTGACGTCAGAACGGCCCGGGGCTGTTCCCTCCGCGCCCCTTCCGGGTTGGGCGGTGTCGAGTTCGGTATGCGCCATCGAGGCGACCGTGCGGAGGGCGGAGGCCGCCGCGTACTCCAGCCAGGTCCTGGCCTCCTCGTCTCCGGATCGTCTGAGCGACATGCGAGGTTGTAGGCGGCCGTCAGTGCGTAGACGGCGTGCCCGGTCTTGATGGCCTGGCGGTACAGCTCGTCTACAGAGACCGTTCGGGGGGGTCGGGGCGGTGGCAGCCGCAGTGGGTCTAGCGACTTGGTTGCGGATCCGACTCCGCGGGATGCACGCCCTGTGTGGTGAGGTTGTCGGCGTCCTGGGGTGGATGGTCATGGGTCTCGGCGTCGGCGGCTGGCCAGTTGCCCGGGGCCTTGAGCCGGGGTAACCACGCCGGCCACCGCCGTCCCGCTCGCGGCCCGGAGGCCACCTCCTCTGTCTCCGCGGGCGACGATGGGTTTGTTCTGCTGCTCCAGAAGAATCCGGTCTACCTGGTTCTACCGACGCTGCTCCATTCCGGCCGGGAACAACGACGGCGCCCTCCCGGGGACGGGGGGCGCCGTGGTGGTGCGCGACAAGCTCAGTACAGCTTGTTCACCGCCGTGACGGTTGTGGCCTTGAAGTCGGCCACCTGGGCGTGCTGGAAGGTGCCCATCTGGCCCCACCGGACGACCGTCACGGTGGCGCCGTCGCGGCCGACCGAGAAGAGGCCGATGTCGGAGGATCCCCAGGCGGAGGCTGTGTGGATGCCGTAGACGTCGGCGCCCTCCTCGACGTTCAGTCGGCCGTAGTACTTCTGCGTCGCCGTGATGTCCGGGTCCTGCTGCATCAGCTTCTTCGCGCAGCTGGCCAGGTCCTTGCGCAACAGCGCCGCGAAGTCCTTCGCCCACTGTTCGCTGCGCCCTTCGACCGTGAGCTGCTGAGCGTTCGTGTCGTACTCCGTCCAGTACTCCCGGTGCCAGGTGGTGGACGGCAGCGCGTCGCCCACGCACATCGGCAGCGGGTCGGGCTGGCCGGCCGTGACCGCTCCGGCGTACCACGGCGAGGACGGGTGGGGCGGCAGGTCGGCCGGCTCCACGAACCGGGGTGTGTCGGAGGCCGGCGTGGCGGCGGCGGCCGGGACAGCGGCTGCGGCGACACCGGCCACGGCCGCCAGCGCGGCCACAGTGGTACGGATGCCTCGGGTACGGATCTGCATGGTCTCCCCCATTGGTTCCCCCGTCGAATGCGCGGGCTTGTGCCCTTGCCCCCCGTACGACCCACCACCACCCGTGACGGTTGCCCTGTACGTCCGCTACGGATCCGTCCCGATTGTCACCGTCCTGCCACCGGGTTCGAGGATGGCATTCACCACCACCGCGGGCCGGGGCACGACCCTCGGCCGTGGCGAGCCCCAGCCCCTTCCCGATCGAGAGCCCGTCTTCGATCATCGCCCCTCCTGGGTCGTACCGCGTCACCACCGTCCGCCACGTCCACGACGACCAGCACCGAAAGCCCGGAAAACACCGTGCTGACAAGGGGGTTGGCATCTATCACAAGATCATGATCAAGGACGGCTACCCGGCGTCACCACCGACTACGTGTCAGAGCCGCTCGTTTGGCAGACCCGCCCCGGTAGTAGCGGGACGCCGACCGGGTCGCTGTGCCTGGTCAGGTTCTTGGGTGAGTGCCTGGTGTGTGGCCGAAGGTGCGGCGGAAGGCGTCGATGAAGGCGCTGGTGGACGACCAGCCGCACAGGTGTGCAACTGTGGTCACGGGCGTGTTGTCGGCCAGCAGGACCAGTGCGTGGTGCAGCCGTAGTTGGGTGCGCCATTGCGGGAAGGTCATGCCGAGTTCGCTGCGGAACAGCCGGGAGAGGGTACGGTCGCTCGCTCCGATCTGACGGCCCAGGTCGGCGAGGGTGCGGCTGTCGGCCGGGTGGGCGCGCAGGATGTCGCACAGTGTCTGCAGCAGGGGGGCGGTGGGGGTGGGCAAGTGCAGGGGCTGCTGGGGGGAGGCGCGCAGCTGGTCGAGCAATACTGCGCGCAGGCGGGCTCGTTCGGGGCTGTGGTCGTCCTCGGTGCGTGTGTAGGTGACGATCAGTTCGCGCAGCAGGGGACCCACTGTGAGTACGGTCGGTGTAGTCAGGGCGAGTGGGTTCTCGGCTGCGGGCAGCCCCACAAGATGTAGTTCGAGCTCGCCGTGGGCCTGGTGGGCGTGGACGGTTCCGGCCGGTACCCAGATGGCGCGGGTGCCCGGGGCGACCCAGGACCCTGCGCTGGTGGTGACGGCCAGTACGCCGCGGCCGGCGTAGACGATCTGGTGGTCGTCGTGGCGGTGGGCGTCTATCGCGGCGCCGGGCGCCAGCCACTGGGTGCGGGTCGGTGCTACCGGCTCATGGCGGATGTTCGTCATTGTCTGGCAGTTTATCGGAAGTGCGACACCCTGCCTGGCGTCGACCATGAGGGGGTGCGAAGAAAAGCATCCATCACTTTGCTGTCCATCGGGCACGCCTGCGTCGACGTCTACCAGGGCGCGGTAGCGTCCTTGGTGCCGTTCTTCGTCGTCGAGCGCGCCTACAGCTATGCCGCTGTCTCGGGCATCGTCCTCGCCGCCTCCCTCCTGTCATCAGTGGTGCAGCCGGCCTTCGGCGTCCTCACCGACCGCTGGGCGATGCCCTGGCTACTGCCGGCCAGCACGCTGCTGGGTGGTCTGGGCATCGCGCTGAGCGGGGTGAACGGCTCCTACGCGCTGACACTCGCGTTCGTGGCGGTGTCCGGGGTGGGCGTTGCTGCCTATCACCCCGAGTCCGCACGGGTCGCCCGGCTCGCCAGCAGAGGCAACCACAGCGGGATGGGCTGGTTCTCACTGGGCGGCAACCTCGGCTTCGCGGCGGCCCCACTCGTGGTCGCCGCTGTTGTCACCACCGGGGGGCTGCGCCTGACGCCGCTGCTGGTGCTGCCAGCGCTCGTGGGTGCCGCGCTGTGCCTGCCCGTGCTGCGCGCGCTGGAGCAGCAGAAGTCCGCCGGGGCCGGTGCGGCCGTATGGGCCGGGGCCGACGACACAGCATCGTTCGTGAAACTGTCCCTGGCCGTGGTGTGTCGCTCGATCGTCTTCATCGGCCTGAGCACCTTCATCTCGCTGTACGCCAAGGAACGCATGGGCGGCAGCACGGCGGCGGGCACCGCGGCGCTGTTCGTGCTCTACCTCGGCGGCGCGGTGGGTTCCGTACTGGGCGGCGCGCTGGCCAATCGCTGGGACCGGGTCACCGTGGCCCGCTGGTCGTACCTGCTCACGGCCGGATCGGTCGCAGGCGTGGTGTTCATTCCCGGTCCGGCCCTGTACCTGTTCGTGGCGCTGACCTCGGCCGGCCTGTACGTCCCATTCTCGCTGCAGGTCACGCTCGGCCAGGACTACCTGCCCTCGCGCGTCGGCACCGCCAGCGGAATCACGCTCGGCCTGACCGTCAGCATCGGCGGCCTGGCAAGTCCCCTCATCGGCAGTCTCGCCGACGCGACATCCCTGCAAACCGCCCTGGCACCACTCGTCCTCATGCCGGCACTGAGCTGGCTGTTCTTCCGCACCCTTCTCGAACCCGTCATTCCGCAGCCTGGGGCTGCGGCACATCTGAAGGGAGACGACACCGATGCCGCGCTCTCTCACGCCCGGCCCGACCACGACTGACCACCCGCAGCACCGAAAGCCCTCGGCGCAGCCGGGATGAGCAGGCGCCGGATCTTGAGACTCAGGAAGTCTGCCCGCTGCAGGAGTGGGGCTGTACCGCCTCTCTGAGCCAGCCGGCCTGGAACTTGCTGTCCAGCCACTCGACATCCGACGGCGAGATCGAATACTGCCAGTACAGTTGCAACGCCATCGTGGTGCTCTCCCGAGGGGGACTGGTCGCGTTCACCAGTCCCCGCTCGCCTGGCCTGCCCAGAAGGCCTGAGAACGAGTGATCAAGTGGAGCCAACGGGAGGCGATCGCCTTGGTACCCGTACAACGCCGTTGCGCGTGGTCGTACTGATTTCTACGGCTGCCGCAATCAGACACTCATCGTGCACGCCCATAAGGGTCACAAACTTGTGGACATCCGGCCATCCTCTCAGTAGGGATACGCACGACAGAATTCCGTACTCTCCTGCCGAACCGACCGAGTTATCTTTGGCGATGTAACATATGGAGATTCGGAAATGGCCTACTTGGAGGTTTCCATCGCTTTGGTCGATTAAGTTCGATTCTACCGCCGAGCAAGCAGTAGCTTGGCGGTAGAATTGATGTGATGCATTCAACCAGTCGTCTGGTGTTTATCCTGCGGCCAGTGGCAAGTATTCAGTAGTGCGTGAGTCCAGAATTTTCAGCTGGAGCTGCTGCAGCGGATGGCCGGGGTCGATGCCGATCTCATCGACCAACCGGGTCCGCAACCTGCCAATCACCTCAAGTGCTTGGGCCCGGCGTCCGTTGAGGGCCAGAGCACGCATGACCGTCATCACCGCGGCTCACGAACTTGCCGACAGCGACGTCTATATCGACCTGCAGCCCAGCCTCGGATTCGTCGTCGGACACACGACCGCAGAGCGTTCAGACGAGTGACGCCACGAGATCGCGTACGGCGCCCGGCGACGTCAACTCAGCGCGGCGCACGATGAGTTCGCGACCGAGCAGCAGTGCTCGCCGGGATGCCGGGACCTGGTCCGGGAGCGTTGTGAGGTCGGTGAGGTGGGCGAAGCCGATGATGCGGCGGATGATTTCCGTGCCCGCGTAGCCGAGGGACTCCGTCCAGACCCTCCTCAGGAAGCGGTCCAGGTAGGCGTCGTCGAAGAACCTGTCCACCCGGGTCGGCCACAGGCGGCGGAACTCCGTCTCGAACGCCTCCCAGGACAGCCGGAGTTGGTCGGCGTGGTCCGTAAGGCCGCCCAGCGCGCGGGCCCGTTCCTCCGAGACCAGGGCGTTGGCCCAGTACAGGCCGAGATCGAAGCCGATGGGCCCCACGAAGGAGAACTCGGGGTCGAAGACCCGGACGACCTGGGCCCCTTCACGGTCGCCGACCATGATGCTGCCGGTGTGCAGGTCCCCGTGGAGGAGGGCCTGGGCGCTGGTCATGAACAGGTGCCTGAGCTCGGCCACCTCCGTGCGGAGCGTCGCGTCCGCGCGGAAGGCGGCCGCCAGGTCGTCCACGCCCTCGTGCCAGTGGTTGTGTTCGTGCTCGATGTACGGTTCCGACAGCACCACGTCTTCCGTGATCTTGCAGAGCTCGGGGCTCACCGAGGCCGCGATCAGCGCCTTGCGTTCGGCGGAGGGCATGCCGAAGTCACTGGTGGCGAAGGAGAGCCGGGCCACCAGTTCGCCGACGCGGGCCGAGGTGTGGGGGCCGTACGACGCTCCCTCGTTCAGGAGGGTGCGCAGGACCTCCAGGTCCGACATGTCCTCCATGACGAGCGCGTAGTTCTCGCTGTCGTAGCCGTGGATCGCCGGGATCTCGTCGGGGGCGACCTTCGCGATCTGCTCGTAGGCGCGGGCCTCGGCGTCGGCACGGTCCGGGTTCATCGGCCAGGACGGGCCCGCCACGCGCACCCAGGGCAGGGCCTGCTTCACGGCGAGGCTGCGGCTGCCGTCGGCCGAGGAAGCGAGGAAGACCCGGTTCATGTTGCCGTCGGAGACCTCCCGTACGGCGATGTCGCCCAGGTCGTCCCAGTGGCCGCGTTCGCGCAGGTACGCCGGGATGTCGTCGGTCTCCAGGATGCGGTAGCCCATGTGTCTCCTCAAGACGTACGGCGCTTGGACAGGGTGAAGCTGAAGACCAGGGCGAGGATGAGGACCGCGCCCTCGACGACGTCCTGGGTGTAGTACGGCAGGCCCTTGATGGTCAGGCCGGTGGTGATGATGCCGATGAGCACCGCGCCGAGGGCCGTGCCCCAGACGTTCGGGCGGCCCCGGCCGAGGACCGACGTGCCGACCAGCGCCACGGCCACCGCCTCCAGGAGCTGGGAGGTTCCCGCGGAGACGTCGCCCTGGCCGATGCGGGAGGCGAGGATCAGGCCGCCGATGGAGGCGAGGACGCCGGAGACGACGTAGGCCAGTGCCCGGTACGCGCCGACGCGGATGCCGGCCAGGCGGGAGGCCTCCGGGTTGGCGCCGATCGCGTAGAGCACCCGGCCCCAGCGGGTGCGGGCGAGGAACACCCAGGCGGCGACCGTCAGTCCGCCGAAGATGAGGACCGAGACGGGAATGCCGAGCACGGTGCCGCGGTCGATGCGCAGGAAGCCGGCGGTGAACTTGCCGGGGGCCGTGGTGCCGTCGTCCAGGGTCATCCCCGGGGTGATGGACTGTCCGTCGACCAGGATCAGCTTGCCGCCCTGGATGACGAACATGGTGCCGAGGGTGGCGAGCATGTCGGGGATCTTCAGTACGACGATGAGCAGGGCGTTGAGCAGGCCCGCGAGGGCGCCCGCCACGAGGACCGCGGTGATCGCGACCGCGCCGACCTGGTTCTGGACGACCATGGTCTGGGCGGCGACCGAGACGCCGAGGCCCGCGACCGCGCCGACGGACATGTCCATTCCGCCGACGGCCATGGTGAGGGTGACGCCGAGGCCGAGGATCGCGGCGACGGAGACGTACCGGAGGGTGTCGAGGAGGGTCGCCGACTCGCGGAAGGAGCCCTCGCTCAGCGCGAAGTACAGGAACAGCGCGACCGTGACGAAGATGAAGCCGTACTTGATGACGGCGTTCTGGACGCGTACGGCGGTGCTGTCGGCGGGCGGGAGCTCCGCCTTCGTGGGGACTTCCGTGCTCTGGGTGGTGGTCATGGCGTAGTTCCTCAGGGAGCCGGGGTCACACGGACGCGGAGATGGTCTGGATGACGCGGTCGCGTTCCGCGTCCTCGCCGTACGCGTCGAGGTGGATCTCACCGGCGGCGAGCACGACGACCCGGTCGGCGATCTCCAGGACCTCGTCGACGTCCGCGGACAGGACGAGCACGGCGGCGCCCTCGGCGGCGAGGGTGCGGGCCCGGCGGCCGATGTCACGCCGGGCACCGATGTCCACGCCTCGGAACGGCTCGTCCAGGATGAGGACACGGGGTGTCTCGGCGAGCCAGCGGCCGACGACGACCTTCTGCTGGTTGCCGCCGGACAGCTCCTCCACGGTGCTGTGCTCGTCGCGGGCGACCACGCCGAGGGCCTCGATGGTGTGGCGGCCGAGGGCGTCCTCCTTGCCCGTGTTCACCAGCCCCGTCCTGGACAGCGACTTCAGGAACGGCAGCGAGATGTTCTGGGCCAGGGACCAGCCGGGGACGAGCGCGTCGGCGTGCCGGTCCTCGGGGACGAGGTGGACGCGCTTGCGGATCGCGTCGGAGGGCCTCTTCGGCGCGTACGGTGTGCCGTCCAGGTGCATGGACCCGGCCGCGAAGGGCTCGGCGCCGAAAAGGCCGCGGGCCAGCTCGGTCTTGCCGGCGCCCAACAGGCCCACGACTCCGGTGACCTCGCCGGTGCGCAGTTCGAGGTCGAGCGAACGGCCCTCGAAGAGCTGTACGCCGCGCAGCGAGAGGGCGACACCGCCTTCTGCGCCTTCCCGCACCGGCCGTGCCGTCGTCGCCTCGTGGGCCTGCGCCAGCATCGCTCGCAGGGCGCTGTCCCAGTCGAAGGGCTTGGCCTGGTCCTCGGTGAGACGGCCGTCCCGCAGGACGACCAGACGGTCGGCGAGAGCGTCGATCTCGCCGAGGCGGTGGGAGACGTAGAGGACCGCGATGCCGTCGTCGCGCATCTTCTCCACGAGCGCGAAGAGGCGTTCGGCCTCGGTGGCGGACAGGGCCGAGGTGGGTTCGTCGAGGATCAGCAGCCGGGGGCGGGTGGCCAGGGCGCGGGCGAGGATCAGCAACTGGCGGTCGGATATGCCGAGTTCGCTCACATCGCGGCGCAGCACCGAGTCGCTCCAGCCGAGATCGAGGCCCGCCTGGATCTCGCGGGCCCGCGCGAGGACACGGCGCCTGTTCAGGAACGGGTTGCCGCGCGCCTGTGCCAGCTCCTCGAAGACCAGGTTCTCGGCGACCGTGAGGCCCGGCACGATGCCCTCGCCGATGCGCTGGTGCACGGTCTGGATGCCCAACTGGCGGGCGGCGAGCGGGGACCGCAGAGCCGCGGGCTCGCCGGCCACCCGCACCTGGCCCCCGTGGTCCGTGTGCACCCCCGAAAGGATCTTGATCAGCGTGGACTTGCCGGCGCCGTTCGCGCCGAGCAGCGCGGTCACGCTGCCCGGGGCGATGTCGAGGGTGACGGAGGCGAGGACGGTCTTGCCGCCGAACGCCATGCTGACGTCGGTGAGGGCGACAGCGGGAGCCTCAGTGGGCGACATTCGAGATCCAGTCGGCGGTCGACACCTGCGACAGGTTCAGCGCGGGCAGCGCCTCACGCAGCTGGTCCATGTTCTCGATCTTCTTCTCGCGCAGGAAGTCCTGGGTGATGGCGACGGCCGGGAACTCCACCGAGCTCTTGCCCAGTTGACCGGCCAGCTCCAGGGCGGTCGTGCGGACGACGGCGGCGCCGACCGCGGACGGGTCGGTGCCCGCCGTGGCGACCCACGGGCTGTCGGCGGCGGTCATCTGCTGGATGTCGGCGTTGGAGACGTCCGCGCCGAAGACCTTCACCTTGTCCTGGAGCTTCTTGTTCTGCACCGCGAGGACCGTGCCCTTGGCCAGCTCGTCGTAGGGGGCGAAGACGCCGGTCACGTCCGAGTGCTGGGTGAGCGCGGCCGAGACCAGGGGAACGTTGTCGGTGGCCGTGGAGTCGGTGACCTTGCCTACCTTGAACTGCTGCTTCCAGCCCTGCGCGGCGACTTCCTTGGCCCAGACGGTGTTCCGCTTGTCGAGGGCGGCATAGCCGGCGACGTTGACGTAGCCGACCTTGGCGTTCTTGCCGAGGTCCTTGGACATCACGTCGAGGACGGCCTGCGCCATGCTGGCGTCGTCCTGCTCGGTGCTCACCACGCCCTTGGTGGGGGTCTCGACGTCGTAGACGACGACCTTGATGCCCTTCTTGACGGCCTTGTCGATCTCCGGCTGGATCGTGGCCGGGAAGCCGTGGTCGATGATGATCGCCTTGGCGCCGGAGTTGATCGCCGAGGACAGGTCGGTGGCCTGCTTGGCGTTGTCGGCCTGGGCGTCGTACACGGTCAGGTCGATGCCGAGGGCCTTGGCCTGGGCCTTGGCGCCGTTGCCCCACTGCTCGAAGTAGTCGCCGGCGCCGCTCTGCCGGACCAGGGCCACCTTGACCGCGCCCGCACTGAACGGGGCGGGCTTCTTGCCGGTGGCGGCCGAGGCGGAGGCGGTGGTGTCGCCGGTGTTCTTCGACGCGTCCGTGGACTGCGAGCAGCCCGAGAGCACGAGGGCGGAGACGGACGCGAGGGATAGCGCGGCGAGGGGCAGACGGGTACGGGACATGAGGGGCTCCAGGTACGGGGTGAGGAAGACAGAGGGAGTGCGTGTCCCGGAGCGAGCGAAAGAAATGCGCCACTGATGTCAGGGGTGGCGGGGGCGCGCGAGGGCTCCGGGAGGGGTCAGCGACAGCTGGCTGTGGTCGACCGGAGCAAGTCCACGTACAGCCGCCGCACGAGCAGCAGCGTCTTCATACGCAGATCATGAGAACGTTTTCAGCCACACGTCAAAGATATGGAACCGCTTTCTCAGCAGGTGAGACAACGACTACGTCACACCGGAGCGCCTGCCTGCCCGGAGTTACCATCGCAGAACCGGCACCCGACCCGGCACAGTGAGGCTCCGATGACGACACCTGGCGCGAAAGCGACGTGTATGCCCGGCATGCACCGCTGTCCCGGCGCGTCATGTCGCGGCTGACCCACCGCCGCCGACCGTCCTCCGCCGTCCCTCTTCCTCCCCCTTCCGTCCGGTGCTCGTCTCAGTATCCGGACTTTCCTTCCAGAAGCCTGGAGTTGCTCCCATGACGCTGCTGACCACCTGGTCCGAGTCCGGCCCCGAGACCCTGGTCCGCCGCACCTCGGACCCCGTCGAGATCGCCGAGGCGCTCAAGCCGATCGGTGTGCGCTACGAGCAGTGGCCGGTCCGCGAGGACGTCCCGTCCGACGCCGACAGCGAGACGGTCTTCGCCGCCTACGGCCCCGAGATCGACAAGCTGAACGCCGAGGAGGGCTTCACCACCGTCGACGTCCTCGGTCTGCACCCGAGCGACGACCCGGAGTTCCCCGCGAAGGCCAAGGCGGCCCGCGAGAAGTTCCTCCAGGAGCACACCCACGACGACGATGACGAGGTCCGCTTCTTCGTCTCCGGCTCCGGCATCTTCTACCTGCACGTGAACGGCGAGGTGCACGCGGTCCTCTGCGAGAAGGGCGACCTCCTCGGCGTGCCGCGCGGCACCACGCACTGGTTCGACATGGGCACCCGTCCGTCGTTCACCGCGATCCGCTTCTTCCACGAGGAGGACGGCTGGGTCGGCACCTTCACCGGCTCCCCCATCGCCTCCCGCTTCCCGGACTACGACACCATCGCGGCCGGTTACGAGGCCGACAGGACCGCCGCATGACGTTGCACTACGACGTCGACGCCGTGGTGCTCGACATCGAAGGCACCACGAGCGCCACGGGGTTCGTCGTCGACGTGCTGTACCCGTACTCCCGCTCGCGGTTCGCCGCGCTGCTCACCGAGCGGTCCGGGGACCCCGAGGTGGCACGGGCCGTCGCTCAGGTCCGCGAGGAGATCGGCGAACCGGACGCCGACGCTGTCCGCGTCGAGAAGGCGCTCAACGCGTGGCTCGACGAGGACCGCAAGGCGACCCCGCTCAAGACCCTCCAGGGCATCGTCTGGTCCGAGGGCTTCGCCCGCGGCGACCTCGTCTCGCACTTCTACGACGACGTCGTACCGCGGTTGCGCACCTGGCACGCCGCGGGCGTACGGCTCCACGTGTACTCGTCGGGGTCGGTCGCCGCGCAGCGGGCGTGGTTCACCCACAGCCCGGAGGGCGACCTCACCCCGCTGGTCTCCGGGCTCTACGACACGGAGAACGCCGGGCCCAAGCAGGAGGCGGAGTCGTACCGCCGGATCGCCTCGGCGACCGGCGTCGCGCCGGGCCGCCTGCTGTTCCTCTCCGACCGGCCCGGCGAGCTGGACGCGGCCCGCGAGGCGGGCTGGCATGCCGTCGGGATCCGTCGGCCCGGGGAGCCGTACTTCGAACAGGGCGTCGGCGACCACGCCGTGGCGGGGACGTTCGACGAGATCACCGTTTCAAGGAGCACTTCGTGACCGCCGACATCAGCGCACTCGACCTGGAGGAGGCGGGGGCGGTCCTCGCCGCCGAGTCCGCCCGTTTCGCCTCCTTCGGCTGGATGCGCGGGACGTCCGGGAACCTGTCCGTGGTGCTCTCCCGTGAGCCGCTGCGGCTCGCCGTCACCGCCAGCGGGCACGACAAGGGTGAACTGACGCCCGCGGACGTGGTGCTGGTCGACGGTCAGGGGGCCGCGGTGCAGGGCGGGAAGCCGTCCGCCGAGGCCGAGCTGCACGCGCGCGTCGCGGCGCTCACCGGGGCCGGTGCCGTGGTCCACGTACACACCGTCGCCTCGGTGGCCATGGGCAGGCGGAAGCCGGGCGGCATCGTTTTCAGCGACCTGGAGATGCTCAAGGGCGTCGGCCAGAGCGCACACGACGTCGAGGTGACCCTGCCGGTCATCGCCAACAGCCAGGACATGAAGGTGCTCGGGGACCGTCTGGAGGCGGCGCGGGACCCCCGGATGCCGGCGGTGGTCGTGGCCGGGCACGGGCTGTACGTGTGGGGTGCGGATCCCCGGCAGGCCCGTCATCACACCGAAGTGGTGGAGTGGCTGCTGGAGTTGGAGCTGACGGGCCGCTGAGACGGCGGAAGGGATCCCCGGTTCCGGGGATCCCCGCTGTTTCGGGCGGCTACTTCAGCCGGTCGCCCGGGAGTTCGCCCGCCGAGACCTCCAGCACGCCCCGCTCGGTCACCAGACCGGTCACCAGGCGCCCCGGTGTCACGTCGAAGGCCGGATTGTGGCCGCGGGACCGCGCCGGAGCCGTCCGCACACCGCCCCACTCCAGCACCTCGGACTCGGCGCGCAGTTCTATGTGGATGTCGTCGCCGCTCTTGGTGGCGAGGTCGACCGTCGTGGTCGGTGCCGCCACCAGGAACGGGATGCCCGCGTCGGCGCAGGCGAGGGCGAGGGCCACCGTGCCCACCTTGTTCGCCGTGTCGCCGTTGGCCGCGATGCGGTCCGCCCCGACGATCGCCGCGTCGACCTCGCCGCGCAGGATCGTTCCTGCGGCGGCCCCGTCGGCCTGGACGTAGTGCGGGATGCCCTCCTGGACCAGCTCCCAGGCGGTGAGCCGGGACCCCTGGAGCAGGGGACGCGTCTCGTCGGCGTAGACGACCTCCAGGCGCCCGCGCGCGTGGAGTTCACGGATGACGCCGAGGGCCGTGCCCCACCCGGCCGTCGCCAGCGCACCGGTGTTGCAGTGCGTCAGGATCCGCAACGGGCGGTCCCGGCCGACCCGTTCGAGCAGCCAGTCCGCACCGAACGTGCCCATCGCCCGGTTCGCCGAGACGTCCTCGCGCTGGACCGCCTCGGCCTCCTGCAGCACCGCGTCGAGCCCCTCCTCGAAGCGGGTCATCACCCGGTCCACGCACACCATGAGATTGACGGCGGTCGGGCGGGCCTCCCGGACCCGGGCGACGGCCGCACGCACCTCGGCCTGCGACCACCCCTCCCGCTCCCCCTCGATCAGAGCCAGCGCGACGCCGTAGGCCCCGGCCGCCCCGATGGCCGGGGCGCCCCGCACGACGAGGCGCTGGATCGCGTCGACCAGAGTGTCCACATCGCGGACCACCCTCGTCTCGGTACGATGCGGGAGCAGCGTCTGGTCGATGAGCGCGAGGCCGGATCCTGTCCATTCGACAGCACGCAGTTCCTGGGGCATTTCGGGGCACTCCTGATATTGCGGTGAGTCTCGCCACCGTACATGGCCTGGGGGAACGACCCGGTCGGCGGTCCGCTCCGACTATGGGTCTGGACGCGCCCCGTCCTGTGGGGACCTCATAATGAGCTGATACATCCGACGTCTCAGCGCACCACGGGGCGAGAAGGAGGCCGCACATGGCTGTCACCGACGAGGCGATCGAGAAGATCAAGGGCATGATCGTCTCCGGCGCGCTGCGCCCCGGCGACCGGCTCCCCAAGGAGAGCGAGCTCGCCTCCGAGCTGGGGCTGTCCCGCAACTCGCTGCGCGAGGCCGTACGGGCGCTGTCACTGATCCGCATCCTGGACGTGCGCCAGGGCGACGGCACCTACGTGACCAGCCTGGACCCGCAGCTCCTGCTGGAGGCGCTGAGCTTCGTCGTGGACTTCCACCGCGACGACACGGTCCTGGAGTTCCTGGCCGTGCGCCGCATCCTGGAGCCGGCCGCCACCGCGATGGCCGCCTCCCGGATCAGCGAGCAGCAACTGGACGCGCTGGCCGCACAGTTGGACAAGCTGGGCGACAGCCCGTCGGTGGAGGAACTGGTCGCCTGCGATCTCGACTTCCATCGCGGGATCGTGCAGAGCTCCGGCAACTCCGTGCTCTGCTCCCTCCTTGACGGCCTGTCCGGGCCCACCACCCGGGCCCGCATCTGGCGCGGCCTGACCCAGGAGGACGCGGTCAGCCGCACGCTGCACGAGCACCGCGCGATCCTGGCGGCCCTGCGGGACCGGGACGGCGAGGCGGCCCGCTCCTGGGCGACGGTCCACATCGCGAGCGTCGAACAATGGCTGCGCTCCACGCTGTGAGCCGCTCCGGGGACGGCCTGCCCGAAGGGCGGGGTGTTCGGGGGTGGCGAACGGGGCAGTGATCGTTCACTCCCCCGTGCAAGGGGGCTGCGGGCGCCCCCGCCGGACGCCGTAAGGTTGGTGCGTTAGGCGAGGGCACGTCGGAAGGAGGCGCTGGGTGATCGAGCTCGAGGGGGTTCCCGAGCTGATCGACCCGGTCATGGTGGCCGCGTTCGAGGGCTGGAACGACGCCGGCGACGCCGCCTCCACCGCGGTCGCGCATCTGGACAAGGAGTGGAAGGGCGAGGTGTTCGCGGCGCTAGACGCCGAGGACTACTACGACTTCCAGGTGAACCGCCCCACGGTGTGGCTGGACGGCGGAGTGCGCAAGATCACATGGCCGACGACAAGGTTGTCGGTGGTCCGCGTCGGCGGGGAGAAGCCGCGCGATCTCGTACTCGTCCGAGGCATCGAACCGTCGATGCGCTGGCGCTCGTTCTGCAACGAGCTGCTGGGCTTCGCGCATGAACTGGGCGTGGAACTGGTGGTGATCCTCGGCGCGTTGCTCGGTGACACCCCGCACACCCGTCCGGTGCCGATCAGCGGGACCACGTCCGATCCGGACCTGGCCCAGCGGATGGACCTGGAGGAGACCAAGTACGAGGGCCCCACGGGCATCGTCGGCATCCTCCAGGAGGCCTGCACCCACGCGGGCGTGCCCGCGGTGTCGCTGTGGGCGGCCGTACCGCACTATGTGTCGCAGCCGCCGAACCCGAAGGCGACGCTGGCCCTCCTGAATCGTCTGGAGGACCTGATCGACGTGCGGATCCCGCTGGGCGAGCTGGGCGAGGACGCGCGCGCCTGGCAGGTGGGCGTGGACCAACTGGCCGCAGAGGACAGCGAGGTCGCGGAGTACGTCCAGACGCTGGAGGAGGCCCGGGACACCGCGGAGCTGCCGGAGGCCTCGGGCGAGGCGATCGCCCGGGAGTTCGAGCGGTATCTGCGGCGCCGGGACGGCGGCCAGCCGGGTCAGCCGGGCGGACACGCGACCGCGGACGGCAGCGACAGCACGACCTATCTGCGGGACAGCCCCGGTGGTCGTACGAAGCCTCCCAAGGCGCCGAAGCCGGAGACGGAACCGGAGCGTGAGCCGGAGACGGACGACGAGGACTCCTCGCCGGAGGACTGAGCCGGGGCCGGGCCGGGGTCGGTCAGGATGGTGAGGGCGGTGCGCGGGATGCGCACCGCCCTCGGCCGTGTCAGACCTGCCGCACCGCCACCACGTCGTAGTCCGTGGTGGGTGTCGGCTCCACGTCGAAGCGCGCGTTGGGCAGATACAGCCGCCCGCCCCAGGCGGCGACCGTCGTCGGGATGCGGAAGCGCGGGTCGGTGATCCGGGCGATCGCGGTGCCCCGGGTGCCCGAGTCGTTCAGCCGGAACACGTCGATCGCGTTCTGCCGCTGCTGGACGACGTAGAGGATCCGGCCGCGCAGCAACAGACCGTCGCCGTTGGGGAGTTTCGCCCCGCCCAGGTCGACGGCGCGCGCGGCGCCGGTGCGCGGGTCGACCCGCAGGAGACTGCCGCCGTCCGCGAAGTCGTTCACCACGAGCAGGGCGCGGCCGTCGGGTGTGCGCTCGATGCCGTTGGCCGTGAAGTCGGGGCCCTGCTGCCAGTCCCCGGTCAGCGGTACGGTCGTCAGCGCGCCCTTGGTCAGTTTGTAGAGCACCGGCTTGAAGGAGTCGGTGAACCAGGCGGCGCCCGGCGTGAGGATCACGTCGTTCACGAAGGTGCCGCCGGTGGCGTAGACCTGCTCGGTCACGCCGGAGCGGGCGTCGACGGTCCGTATCTCGCCGCTGTCGCCGCCGGCGAGGAAGAGTCTGCCGTGCCGGTCGATCTTCAGACCCACGGTCGGGCGCCCGGAGCCCTTCGCGACGACCTTGCCGCGGCCGGTGGCCAGGCTCGCCCGGTAGATGTCGCCGTTCGCCAGCGAGCCGAAGTAGGCGTACGGCTCGGAGCCGATGGTGATGCCCTCGGGCCGGAAGCCGTCGGGGAGGGGGAACTGCGCGGGCCACGCGGCGTGCCGGGTTTCGGCCGCGTGCGCGGTGCCGCCGAGCAGGGCCGCTCCGCCCAGCGCGGCGGTCGTGGTCAGGAGTGTGCGACGTGCGAAGGAACGGTCTGCGAGTGCCATGGTGCGTCCTTCTGCAAGGGGGCCGGCGCACGGCCGGCCGAACGGTCAGGCGACGCTCCCACCCCATCACATGACGGCCGCCGTCACAGTCCTTATCGCCATGAACTCCCGCCGCGACCGCGGCAGTTCGGCACGGGGCCTGACCGGTGGCCGCAGCGACAAGGGCCGCTTCCCTGTCGCTGCGGCTTCTGGCAGAGGCCGTTCTAGAGGGCCACGCCGAGCAGTGCGTCCACCGCACGTGTCACCACACCGGGCGCGCCCATGTCGGTACCGCCCTGCTCCTCCTGCACGGCGGCCCAGCGGTCGACGGCGGCCAGCGCGGTGGGCGCGTCGAGGTCGTTCGCGAGGGCCTCGCGGATCTCCTCGACGAGGGTCTCGGCGGACGGTCCGTCCGGCCGCGAGACGGCGGCACGCCAGCGGCCCAGCCGCTCCACGGCGTCCTGGAGGACCTGGTCGGTCCACTCCCAGTCGGCCCGGTAGTGGTGGGCGAGCAGCGCCAGCCGGATGGCGGCGGGATCGACGCCCTCGCGCCGCAGCTGCGACACGAAGACCAGGTTGCCCTTGGACTTGGACATCTTCTCGCCGTCGAGGCCGACCATGCCGGCGTGGACGTACGCCTTGGCCATGGGGAACTCGCCGGTCAGCACCTGGGCGTGCGAGGCGCCCATCTCGTGGTGCGGGAAGGCGAGGTCGGAGCCGCCGCCCTGGACGTCGAAACCCATGCCGAGGTGGTCGAGGGCGATCGCGACGCACTCGATGTGCCAGCCGGGGCGCCCAGGGCCGAGCGAGGCGCCGTCCCAGCGCGGCTCACCCTCGCGGGCGGCCATCCACAGCATGGGGTCGAGCGGGTTCTTCTTGCCCGGGCGGTCCGGGTCGCCGCCGCGCTCGGCGGACAGCAGCCGCATGGCGGCCGCGTCGAGGTTCGAGACCTGGCCGAAGTGCGGGTCGGACTCGACGGAGAAGTAGACGTCCCCTTCGAGTTCGTACGCGGCACCGGCGTCCCGCAGCCGCTCGACGAGCGGCACGATCCCCGGTATCGCCTCGACCGCGCCGATGTACTGCCGCGGGGGCAACATCCTCAGGGCGGTCATGTCCTCGCGGAAGAGGGCCGTCTCCTTTTCGGCGAGGGCGGCCCAGTCGAGGCTGTCCCGCTCGGCGCGCTCCAGGAGCGGGTCGTCGATGTCGGTGACGTTCTGGACGTAGTGAACCTGGCGCTTGGTGTCGAGCCACACGCGCTGCACGAGGTCGAACGCGTTGTAGGTCGCCGCGTGCCCCATGTGGGTGGCGTCGTACGGCGTGATGCCGCAGACGTAGAGACGGGCGACGGGACCGGGGGCAAGGGAGACCAAGCCACCGGTCGCGGTGTCGTGGATCCTCAGGTCGCGGCCCTGACCAGGCAGGGCGGGGACCTCGGAAGCGGGCCAGGCATGCATGTCATGAGCCTAACCGGACGGATGTTCCGTATACGAACCGGACCGGGCCGGATGGCCGGTAAGGCCTTCTTGCGAGGTACGGGCCCGTGTGCAGTGTCCTGCTAAACGGGCGGCCAGGGAATGGCCGGCCATTCGCCGCTCGGTTCCGGGTGTTTCCCGGAGTCCAGCAGCGCGTCGACACGCGCGCGTGTGGCGTCGAGTTCGGCCGGGGTGATCAGAGCGGCCAGCCGGGCGGCCAGCTCGCCCGACAGGGCCTCCTTGAGGCCTTTGAGGACGTCGACCGCCTCCCCCGTCAACGGCTCCCCCGCCCAGCCCCACAGCAGGGTCCGCAGCTTGTTCTCGACGTTGAAGGTCACACCGTGGTCGATGCCGTAGAGCCGGCCGCCCTCGGCGGGCAGCAGGTGGCCGCCCTTGCGGTCCGCGTTGTTGATCACGGCGTCGAGGACGGCGAGCCTGCGCAGCCGCTCGTCGTCCGCGTGCACCAGCAGCGCGGTCCTGCCCTCGTCGACCTCGGCGAAGCCGATGGCCTTCCAACCCGGCTCGGGCTCCTCGCCGTCGACCAGGGCGAGCAGCTCACTGCCGGGCGCACCCTCGATCCACAGCTGGCACATGCCCTCGCCGAAGGGCCCGTCCCGCAGCACGGTGGGCGGCACGAGCCCCCAGCCGGTCGCCTCGGACACCTCGTACGCGGCGACCTCGCGCTGGGCGAGGGTGCCGTCGGGGAAGTCCCACAGTGGTCTCTCGCCGCGGACCGGCTTGTAGACGCACAGGACCTCCTGGCCCTCGTACGAGACGGAGCAGTGCAGCACCGCGTTGGAGGCGTCCCGGATCTGCCCGCGTACCGTCAGCTCACCCCGGGCGAGCAGCTCTGCCGTGCTCACGCTCCGCGGCGGTATCCGTTCTGGCGCGGACATACATGTCCTTCCGGGTCGAGCGGGAGGCTGCACAGCGGGCACGGCGGCCGCCCCGCGTTGACGACGTCCAGGGCGCGCTTGGCGAAGGCTCGGGCCTGCGCGCCGGTGAGCCGGACCCGCAGCATCGGGGGTCCGTTCTCCTCGTCCTGGAGGAGTCTCTCCTCGGCCTCGGCGAGGTCCTCCTCGGAGTCGGCCTCGAGCTCCACGAGGGCCTGCGCCTCGACGATCATGCGCTGCTCCTCGCCGTCCCAGGCGAGGGCCATGGTGCCGACCCGGAACTCCTCCTCGACGGGGGTGTCCAGGGGCGCGGTGTCGGCGATCTCGGTGGGCGGCACGGCCGGCACGGGGGCGCTGCCGCCGCTGCGGCGCACGACCTCGTCGAGGAGTTCTTCCATCCGCTCGGCGAGAGCGGCCACCTGCGTCTTCTCCAGGGCCACGCTGGTCACTCGGGGGCCGGCCGTGGCCTGGAGGAAGAACGTACGGCGTCCGGGCAGTCCGACCGTTCCGGCCACGAAGCGGTCCGGCGGGTCATAGAGGAACACCTGACGGGACACGTCCTGTCTCCATGGGATTCGTGAGTAAGGGAACGACGGCAACGACGGGAACGTCCATGCGTGAACGCGCTTGTGTGAACCGCTTGTGCGAACCGCTTCACCCTACTGCGCGCGACGATCACGGTGCGCCCGCACCACCACCGACCGGGGCGTCACCGCCCGCGGCCTCCTCGCGCGGCACCAGGGAGGCGAAGTCACCGGTGTCACCGAGGCGCAGGAGAAACGGCCTCAGACGGGTGTAACGGATGACGGTGATGGAACACGGTTCAACA
Source organism: Streptomyces sp. NPDC102270 (assembly GCF_044766405.1). Lineage (NCBI taxonomy): Bacteria > Bacillati > Actinomycetota > Actinomycetes > Kitasatosporales > Streptomycetaceae > Streptomyces > Streptomyces sp. NPDC102270. Next base: position 304,747 of record NZ_JBIWLX010000007.1, read on the forward strand.
GAGATCCTCTGAAAGAGGTCGAGATGAAGTCCGAGTGCGTCGGCGACGAGCGACTTGATGATGTCGCCGTGCGAGCACATCAGATAGACGGCGTCGGCTCCGTGATCGCGCTCCACGCGCGCGTTCCACTCGCGTACGGCCTCCGCCGCGCGCGTCTGCATCGCTCGCATGGACTCGCCGCCGGGGAACGCGGCCGCCGACGGATGCGCCTGGACGACCTCCATCAGCGGCTCGTCCCCCAGCTCGGCGAGCTTGCGCCCGGACCAGTCGCCGTAGTGGCACTCCCCGATGCGCTCGTCGCTGTGCGCGGGGAGACCGGGGCGGGCGTCGAGCAGTGGCTGGATCGTTTCCTGGCAGCGCTGCAGGGGGCTGGCGACGACCTCGGAGATCGGCACCCCTTCGAGGCGGCCGGGCAGCGAGGCGGCCTGCGCGGAGCCGCGCTCGTCCAGGGCGACCCCGGGCGTCCACCCGGCGAGCAGCCCCTCGGTGTTCGCGGTGGATCGTCCGTGCCTGACAAGGATCAACGTGGGCATGCGGCCCAGGGTAGGCGTACGCCGGACTGCGGCGTCCTTCGAGCGAGGGGAGAACACGCTCCGTGATCGTTGACTGTGCCATCTACCGGGAGGGCCACCGCTCGGAGGGGCCCGAGGACCTGTCGGACGCGCTGGATCAGGCGCGGCTGGCGGGCGGGTTCGTCTGGATCGGGCTGCACGAGCCGTCGGAGAAGGAGTTCGAGCTGGTCACGAAGGAGTTCGGACTGCATCCGCTGGCGGTGGAGGACGCCCTCAAGGCGCATCAGAGGCCCAAGCTCGAGGTGTACGACGACTCGCTGTTCGTGGTCCTCAAGCCGGTGGTGTACGAGCCGGAGAGCGACACCGTGTCCACCGGCGAGGTCATGCTCTTCCTCGGCGACGCCTTCGTGGTGACGGTCCGTCATGGCGTGGGCTCGCCGCTGAAGGCCGTACGCGAGCGCCTGGAGCATGAACCGAAGCTGCTCGGCAAGGGGCCCACTGCGGTGCTGTACGCGGTGGCCGACGCCGTCGTGGACCACTATCTGGAGGTGGCGACGGAACTCGGCACCGACCTGGAGGAGCTGGAGGCGGAGGTGTTCTCGCCGGACGGCGGCGGTTCACGGGGCACCGCGTCGCGGATCTACACCTTCAAGCGGCAGATCCTGGAGTTCCGCCGGGCCACCGTCCCGCTCTCGATGCCGCTGACCCGGCTCGCGGGTGTGGGGGCGTACGGCGGGACGGTGCCGTTCGTCAACGACCGGGCGCGGCCCTTCTTCCGGGACGTCAACGACCACCTCTCGCGCGTGAACGAGTCGGTGGAGGGCCTGGACCGGCTGGTGTCGGACGTCCTGTCGGCGCATCTGGCGCAGATGAGCGTCCGCCAGAACGACGACATGCGGAAGATCTCCGCGTGGGCGGCCATGGCGGCGATCCCCACGATGATCGCGGGGATCTACGGCATGAACTTCGACCACATGCCCGAGCTGCACTGGGTGTGGGCGTATCCGGCGGTGATCGCGCTGATGGGCGTGCTGGAAGTACTGCTGTACCGGACGTTCAAACGCCGGGGATGGCTCTAGGCGAGCTCAGGGGCCGGCGTGGCGGGTCCGCCGAGGGCGTCGCGGCGGTCGGGCGTCTTCAGGGAGACCATGCGGCGCCAGCCGCCGAGGCGCTCGTAGGCGTACATCGCGTCGATGCCCGCCGCGAGTACCGCCGACTTGGCCGTCGGCCAGCCGAGGATGCCGCCCATGTGGGCCATGGTCGCGAGGCTGACGTCCCGGTAGACGCGGATCTCGGCGAGCGCGCACGCGCGCAAGGTCCGCTGGATGTACGGGCCGTGCCCGTCGGCCGCGAAACGCAGCAGTTCCTCGTGGGTGTACGCGAGGTGGTTGTCCTCGTCGTGGGAGATCATCTTGACGGCGTTGCCGACCTGAGGGTGGTCCGCGAAGAACTTCCGCAGCATCACCATCTGGTCCGCGGCACGCTGTTCGGTCACCCGGCTGTGGGCCAGGTACGTGATGACGTCCTGCACGGTGAGCGGCTGGTCGGCCTTGAGCTTCTCGTGGGCGAGACCGATGCCCTGCTGCTCCAGGAGCATCGTGTAGTCCGTCTCCGGCGGGACGGGGACGGGTTCGAGTCCGCGCTTCCTCATCAGGGCGTTGAAGATCCGCCCGTGCTTGTCCTCGTCGGCGCCGTGCCGGGAGATCTTGGGGGCGAGGTCGCGTTCGCTCGGCGGCACCAGAGCGGCGATACGGGCGTTCTCCCAACCGCCCTGCGACTCACCGCTGGCCGCGATGGAGCAGAACAGCCGGAAGGACTCGTCGTGGTCGAGGATCTCCTGGAACACGCTCTTGGCCGAAAGCATCGTGGGGCACCTCTCTGCCGGACTCCGCGGCAACCCGCAAAGAAAGAGTCAAATGCGGCGCGAGAGGTGCCGCAACAGCTGTGCCGGACAACTGCGCCAAAAGGAGGACCACCGGGGTCACACCGGGGGCGTAACCGCGCGGACGCGGGCGCGTTGAATCACGTGACGGCCGTGGCGGGGAAGACCCCCGAGCCCCCACCACGGCCGTAGAAGCTTTCTGAGCACCGGTTACGCGAGTCCGGCGCGCTCCAGGGCCTCGGTGCCGGCGCGGAGCGAGGCGAGGCGCTCGTCGAGGGTGAAGCCGGCGGGGGCCAGGGTCAGAGTGGTGACGCCGGCCGCGGCGTACTCCTTCATGCGGTCCGCGATGCGGTCCACGGAGCCGAGCAGTGTCGTCTTGTCGATGAGCTCGTGCGGAATGGCGGCCGCGGCGCCCTCCTTGTCGCCGGCCAGGTACTTGTCCTGGATCTCGGCGGCCGCCGCCTCGAACCCCATGCGCTGGGCGAGCTGGTTGTAGAAGTTCTGCTTGCGGCTGCCCATGCCGCCCACGTACAGCGCGGTGTAGGGGCGGAAGGTGTCGGCGAGCGTGGTGACGTCCTTGTCCTCGCCGAGGGCGAGCGGGAGGGTCGGGGCGATATCGAACCCGTCGAGCGTCCTGCCCGCCTTCTCGCGCCCGGCACGCAGATGCCGGATCGCGGTGTCCTCAAGGTGCTCGGCGGAGGGGAAGATCAGCAGGGCGCCGTCGGCGATCTCGCCGGTCTGCTCCAGGTTCTTCGGGCCGATCGCGGCGATGTAGAGGGGGATGTGCTCGCGCTCGGGGTGCACGGTCAGCTTGATCGGCTTGCCGGGGCCGCCGGGCAGGGGCAGCGTCCAGTGCTGTCCCTCGTAGGAGAGGCGCTCGCGCGACATGGCCTTGCGTACGATCTCGACGTACTCACGCGTGCGTGCCAGCGGCTTGTCGAACTTGACGCCGTACCAGCCCTCGGAGACCTGCGGTCCCGAGACACCGAGGCCGAGTCGGAAACGGCCGCCGGAGAGGGAGTCGAGGGTGGCGGCGGTCATCGCGGTCATCGCCGGCTGGCGGGCCGGGATCTGGAAGATGGCCGAGCCGACGTCGATGCGCTCGGTCTGGGCGGCGACCCAGGTGAGCACGGTGGCCGCGTCCGAGCCGTAGGCCTCGGCGGCCCAGCAGACGGCGTATCCGAGCCGGTCGGCCTCCTGGGCGACGGCGAGATTGTCCGCGTCCATTCCGGCGCCCCAGTAGCCGAGGTTGATCCCGAGCTGCATGGCCGATTCCCCTTACCGATCAGTAACGTCCTTGTCGGCAGACCTTAGCGCGGCCGCGCTCGCCGGGGCAGGTCGCGGCCCGTGCCGTGACGGGGCGCGATTCTCGCGCACCTGTCCCAATCCGTTGTCCACAGGCCCCCACGCGACAGGTCGTGGCCAGTAATCTCGGCGTTCATGGAGCAGAGGCATCTCGGCCGTACCGGCCTGCGTGTGTCCCGCATCGGGCTCGGCACCCTCACCTGGGGCAGGGACACCGACGAGCACGACGCGGCGGACCTCCTGAAAACATTCTGGGAGGCAGGCGGGACGCTGGTCGACACGGCGGACGTGTACGGCGACGGGGAGGCCGAGTACCTGCTCGGACGCCTCATAGAAGGACTGGTCCCGCGCCGGGACCTGGTCATCTCCACGAAGGCGGGCAGCGTGCCCGACCCGGACGTCCGTGTCGACGGCTCGCGCGGGCATCTGCTCTCCGCGCTGGACGACTCACTGGCCCGGCTCGGCACGGACTACGTCGACGTGTGGCACATCCACGCCTACGATCCCCACACCCCTCTGGAGGAGACGCTCCAGGCCCTCGACCTGGCCGTCAGCAGCGGCCGCGCCCGCTACGCCGGGGTGTCCAACTTCTGCGGCTGGCAACTCGCCAAGGCGGGGACCTGGCAGCTGGCGGCGCCCGGGACGCGGACCCGGCTGGCCGCGACCCAGCTGGAGTACTCGCTGCTGCAGCGCGGGCTCGAGCGGGAGGTGCTGCCGGCCGCGCTCGACCTGGGCATCGGGCTGCTGCCCTCCTCACCGCTGGGGCGGGGCGTCCTGACGGGCAAGTACCGCAACTCCACCCCGGCCGACTCGCGGGGTGCCTCGGAGCACCTGGCGCCCTTCGTCGCGCCGTACCTCGACGACACCGCGAGCCACATCGTGGACGCGGTGACCACGGCGGCCGACGGGCTCGCGGTGACGCCGCTCCAGGTGGCCCTCGCGTGGGTCCGCGACCGGCCCGGGGTGACCGCGCCGATCGTCGGCGCGCGCAACTCGCAGCAGCTCACGGCGGCATTGTCAGTGGAGGCCCTTAGTCTTCCTGACGAGATCTGCCGGGCGCTCGACGATGTGTCGGCGCCCGTGCACCGCTATCCCGATCACGACTGGAGCACGCTGTGAGCACGGAGCCGGAGCCCACGGAGAAGACCGAACCGGGGACGCGGGGCGCCGCACCGGAGCCGGAGGGCACGGGGGGAGCACCGGGCTCGGAGACCGACGGCGCCGGGGCGGGCGCCGGGGGCGGCGAAGCGGGGCCGGAGGGGTCGACCGGGGGACCGCACGCCGACAGCGAAGAATCGACGGGCCGGGGGGCTGCCGGGGCAGACCGAAGCGGCGGCGACGAGGCCTTCGCGGGGGCTTCTGCGGGCGGTGGTGAGGCAGGGCCGGGCGAGGGGGGAGCCGGCGCTGGTGAACCGGGGGCGGCCGAGGGCGAGAGCGGTGACGCGGACGACGCGGCCAAGGCCAAGCTGTCCGAGGCCGAGGCCGAGTTGGCGGCGCAGCGGATCGAACAGGAGCGGATCACCCGGCGGAAGGCCGAGAAGCAGGGGCCTGTCGAGAGCGGGGCCAAGCTCAGCGGGAAGGCGGCCGACCTCCTGGCGGCCGTACGGGCGGTGGAGAGCGGGGCGAAGCCCGTGGCCGCCGTCTTCAGTGAGCCCGAGCCACCGCGTCGGCCCGCCCAGGAGCCGGTGCGGCCCCGGCCGGTGTCGGCCGAGGCGGCCGGTTCCGGCGGTGCGGTCGGTGTCGCCGGCGCCGTCGGCCCGTCCGCGCCGGAGACCGTGGAGGCCGTACGGCGGGTACTGGCCGAGGGCGGGGCGCCGGAGGCCCTCGCGGCACAGGCAGCCGCGGTCCTCGGGGACGGGGCGGACGACGAACTGCGGGCCGATCCCTGGCAGTTGCTGCGGGTCACGGGCGTACGGCCCGAGCAGGCCGACGGGTTCGCCCGGGCACTGCTCGGCGCGGAGTGCGCACCGGACGACGAGCGGCGGGGGCGGGCGGTCACCGTCTGGCTCCTGGAGCAGGCGGCCCTCGCCGGGCACACCGCGCTGGAGATGCCGGCGCTGACCGCCGCGCTGACCCAGCGGGGCGTGCCGGACGCCGACGCGGCCGTACAGAGCACGATCGCCGAGGCCGAGGCCCTGGTCTTCCAGGACGCCCTCGACCCGACCGCCCCGGAGCCCGCGGAGGACGACGAGGAGGGGGCGGAACGGCCGGTCCGGATCCTGATCGGGCTCGAGCGGTACGCCCTCGCGGAGGAGAGCCTCGCCGACGGACTGGCCCGGCTGATCAACTCCGTGCCCAAGGAGGACGGTTCGGCCGAGGACTGGGAGCGGGCCGCAGCGTCGGCCGAGGGTTCGGCCGCCGAGCTGATCCGCGCGGTCGCGGCGGGCGGTCTGGTCCTGCACACCGGCGCCGAGGCGTCCCTGACGGAACCGGCGGCGCTGCTGGCAGCGGCGCGGGGTCTGGGGCTGCGGGCGTGGGCGGCCACCCACAGCCCCGTGGGCCGCGACCGCTTCGGCGCGCTGCTCGAAGCCGGACGTCCGGGCGACTCGGTGTCGCCGGAGCCCGTCACCACCGTCGCCGGGCTGCTCTCCGGGGCGGAAGGGCCGGGTCGGGACGGCGACGGGGCGTTCGATCTCGACCTGCTCGTCGTGCTCGACGCGCCGCAGTTGGATGTCGAGACGGCCGCGCTGCTCGTGGAGTCCCTGCCGGACGGGGCGCGGCTGGTGCTGGGCGGGGATCCGGCGGTGCTGTGGTCGGTGGGGCCGGGACGGGTGTTCGCGGATCTGCTCGCCGCGCGGATCTGCCCGCAGATCGCCTCGCGGAGGCCGGACCCCGGCCCGCTGGGCGAGCTGGTCTCCGGGATCGGCATCGGTGAGCTGAACCAGGTCGAGGCCCCCGGCAAGGAGGTCGTGATCGTGCCGGTGCGGGACGCGGGTGAGGCCGTGCACCGGACCGTGCAGCTGGTCGCGGACTCGATACCGCGGGCGATCGGGGTCCCCCCCGAGGAGACCCAGGTGATCACCCCGGGCCACGGCGGCGCCGCGGGCACCCGCGTCCTGAACGCGGCTCTGAAGGAGCGTCTCAACCCCGGGCCCGGCCGCTTCGGTGGATTCGACCCGGGTGACCGCGTCGCCTACTCCCCCGTACCGGGCCGTACGCTCCCGGGTCAGGTGGTGGGGGCCGACGCGGACGGCCTGCACCTGACCTGCTCCGGCGAGCCCGTCGTCGTGCCGAAGGAGCGGGTGGAGCAGTCCGTGCGGCACGGCTGGGCGCTGACCGCGCACCAGGCGGTGGGCGGCCGCTGGCCCGCGGCGGTCGTGGTCCTGCCCGGGGACGCGGCGCAGGCCCTGAGCCGGCCCTGGGTCTACACGGCGTTCGGCAGGGCGGACCGCCATCTGTCCGTGGTCCACGGCGTGGAACAGGCCCTTGCGAGGGCGGTCGCCGAGATCCCGGCCAAGCCCCGGACGACTCGGCTGCCCACCCTCCTCGGGACACAGTCGCCGACGGCCGGCTGACCCGCCCCGGAACGGAAAAGGGGCGCGGCCCCGGAGATCATCTCTCCGGGGCCGCGCCCTCATGTGCCTCAGCGGCGATCCACGTCCAACGGTTCCAGATCCTCGTCCTCGAGATCGGGGTCCTCGAGGTCGGGTTCGTCCGCGTCGTCGTCCAGGTCGTCGTCGAACACCGCGCTGACATCGAACCGGCACACCACCCGCTCGACGTCGACCTGCTCGAACGGCGTCTCCAGCCACTCCCCCGGCTCGGCCGGTTCGTCCGCCGCGGTCACCCACAGCGTGGAGTCGCCCTCCTCGAGGCCGAACTCCTTGTGCCGGGTGGCGATCTCGTCGGGCTCGAACTCGCCGAACAGCACTTCCAGCGCGCCGTGCACCGTGCCGGAGGCCTCCGTGCCGAGACCCTCGTCGGCCGCCTCGACCCGCTGGGCCTGCGCCAGCAACCGCTGCGGCTCCACCACGGCGTAGTCACGGCGGATCAGCACACTCAGCGCGTTCGGCTCCTCGGGGCCCGTGTACGGCGGGGCGTCCTCCGCGCCCGGGATCTCGAACGGGGTGACCTCGTCGTAACGGTCGTAGAGCAGCTCGTCGTACACCTCGGCGGCCGCGGCCAGCTCGTTGAAGGCCTCGTAGACAGCCGGGTCGTCCTCGCCCGACCTCCGTTCGACCGCGGCCAGGTGGCGGTCGAGCGCGGTCTTGACCGCGTCGGCGGCGGCACGTACCTCGGCAGCGGTGGGCTGCACAGCATCAGACATAGTGCAGACGCTATCCGTAGCGGGCCCCGGCCCGCACAATAGATGCGATGCCGGAATACGAATTTGTCGACGTGTACGTACCGCGGGGGGTCTCCCGCAAGGACGCCACACGTCTACTGACGGACCATGCAGAGTACGGACACTGGGAGTTGGACCGACTGAGTCTCATGCGCGACGGCAGCCGCAGGGTGCGGTTGCGCCGGCGGATCATCCGCCAGGTGCGTGCCACGTGGTGAGACGGGACGAACGGAGCGGGCCCCGCCGCGGCGGGGCCCGCTCCGTTTCACGCGGTACGTCCTAGACCGAGGCCCGTGCCTTGCGGTAGAGAACCGCGCCCGCCAGGAGTGCCCCGGCGCCGACCGGGAGGACCAGCCCGATCGGGAGGTCGCTGCCGGTCCGGGCGAGCTGCGCGCTGCCCAGGGGCTGGGTGACCGTCTGGGTTCCGGGGTGGTTGGCGCCGCCCGGTGTGCCGGCGAGCGCCCCGGACGGGGTGGCCGGGGATCCGGGGTGGCCGGGCTCCGTCGGATTGCCGGGGTGGCCGGGGTGGCCGGGCTGTCCCGGGGTGCCGGGCTGTTCCGGCGATCCGGGCGGGGTGTGCTGCCCGCCGCCGGAGCCGCTGCCGCAGTCGTTGCCCATGGCGGGGTTGCCGATGCCGATGACGTCGACGCTGTTGCCGCAGACGTTCACGGGAACGTCGATCGGCGCCTCGACGTGGTTGCCCGAGCCCACGCCGGGCGAGCCACCGGTGTGACCGCCCGCGTGGGAGCCCCCAGAGCCACCGGAACCACCAGGGCCCCCGGAACCGCCGTGTCCGCCGGGCCCGTGTCCGCCAGGCCCGTGCCCCCCGTGACCTGCGCCGCCGTGTCCCGCGGAGCCGCCCGAGCCGCCGTACCCGCCGGGCGCCCCGCTGCCGCCGCCCTTGTTGGCGCACCTGTTGCCCATCGCCGGGTTGAGAACCCCGACCACGTTCACGGTGTTGCCGCAGGCGTTCACCGGGGCGTGCACCGGCGCCGACACCGTGTTGCCGGAGAGTGCGCCGGGGGAGTTGGCGCTCGATCCGCTCGCGCCCGCGTCCGCGTGGGCGGCGCCTCCCGCGGCGGCGATCACGCCGGTCGCCGCCGCCATTGTCATCAAGCCCTTGCGGGTGACTTGTCGCATGTACCGATTCCCTGCTTTCGACCTTGTCCCGAAATGCCGCTGCCTCGCGGCTCACTTTCTTTTCGAAAAGACCGGTCGGCCCCGGAGCGCATGGCTTGCACTCCGGGGCCGACAAGCTCATCCCTGTTAACTAAGGGCGAGGCACAACGTCACTTGTTGATGCAGGTGTTGCCGAAGGCGGGGTTCAGCAGACCGATCACGGAGACCGTGTTGCCGCAGACGTTCACCGGGACGTGAACGGGAACCTGCACGACGTTGCCGGACAGCACACCCGGGGAGCCCACAGCGGCACCCTGCGCACCCGCATCGGCGACGGCAAGACCCGCGCCCGCGAGAACCAGACCACCAGTGGCAGCAGCAGCGGCGACAATCTTCTTGATCATTATTCCTCCTTGTTGGCAATGCGGTCCCAATCAGCGGATCGCATCACCTGTAACGAGGAAGGAGTAATGGGGATACGAGCTTATGAGCGCATTCACCCTTCCCGGGCGATCTCGCACGCGCGGCCGAATCATCACGTCAACACGCGTCAGCTCGCGTCGATGAACCGGTCGAGAACCCGCACGCCGAACTTCAGCCCGTCCACGGGCACCCGCTCGTCGACACCGTGGAACATCCCGGCGAAGTCCAGCTCCGGGGGCAGCTTGAGCGGCGCGAAGCCGAAGCCGCGGATGCCGAGCTCGTCGAAGGACTTGGCGTCGGTGCCGCCGGAGAGCATGTAGGGGATCGCCTTGGCGGCCGGATCCTCGGCGACCAGCGCGGACTGCATGGCGTCCACGAGCGCGCCGTCGAAGGTGGTCTCGACGGCCTTGTCGGAGTGCACGTCCTCACGCCTGACCTTGGGGCCGAGGATCTTGTCGAGGTCGGCGAGGAACTCCTCCTCGAAGCCGGGCAGGAAGCGCCCGTCGACGTGCGCGGTGGCCTCGCCCGGGATGACGTTGACCTTGTAGCCGGCGCCGAGCTGCGTGGGGTTGGCGGTGTTGCTCAGGGTCGCGCCGATGAGCTTGGCGATACCGCCGAGCCGGGCCAGCGTGCCCTCCATGTCCTCGGGGTCCAGCTCGGTGCCCAGCGCGTCGCCGAGTTCGTCGAGGAAGGCCCGGGTGGTCTTGGTGACCCGGACCGGGAACTTGTGCCGGCCGAGCCGGGCGACCGCCTCCGACAGTTCGGTGATGGCGTTGTCCCGGTGGATCATCGAGCCGTGCCCGGCGGTACCGGCCACGGTCAGCTTCATCCAGTGCATGCCCTTCTCGGCCGTCTGGATCAGGTAGAGCCGGCGCTGCTCGTTCACCGTGAAGGAGAATCCGCCCACCTCGCTGATCGCCTCGGTCACACCCTCGAAGAGGTCGGGGTGGTGGTCGACGAGGTGCCGGGCGCCGAAGGTGCCGCCGGCCTCCTCGTCGGCGAGGAACGCCAGGACGATGTCCCGGGGCGGCCGGCGGCCGCTGCGCAGCCGGTCACGGACGACCGCCAGGGTCATCGCGTCCATGTCCTTCATGTCGACCGCGCCCCGGCCCCACACGCACCCGTCCGCCACTTCGCCGGAGAACGGGTGGTGGGTCCAGTCCTGCGCGTTGGCCGGTACGACGTCGAGGTGGCCGTGGATCAGCAGGGCGGGCCGGGACGGGTCCTCGCCCGCGATCCGGGCCACCGTGGAGGCGCGGCCCGGGTGCGACTCGTAGATCTGCGGGTCGAGCCCCACCTCGGCGAGCTTTCCCGCGACCCACTCGGCCGCCTTGCGCTCGCCGGGGCCGGAGTGGTCGCCGTAGTTGCTGGTGTCGAACTGGATCAGCTCGCGGCAGAGGTCCACGACCTCGTCCTCGCCGGTGACGCCCCTGGCCGTGTCGGTGTCGCTCACGCTGTTCCTCCCGCTGTCACTGCTGGTGGTCGCCCTCATCCTCTCCCCGTGACCTGCCCGGCCCCAAGACCGGACCCGGCCCGTCACACGCCGTTCACGCGCGTCCCGGGACGGGATGGGGGTGATCGGGCCTCCTCGAAAGCCTGGTAATGTTTCCTTCGTCGCCGCGAGGGGGAACCCCGCGCGACAGACACCTTGTCCGGGTGGCGGAATGGCAGACGCGCTAGCTTGAGGTGCTAGTGCCCTTTATCGGGCGTGGGGGTTCAAGTCCCCCCTCGGACACCAGCCGAATCCCCCGGCCGCTCAGCGGCCGGGGGATTCGTCGTATACAACGGCCTGTGTGCTGTGTGTGGCGCATCTCTCGCTCGGCGTGAAGATCACCAGGTCACAGGCGCGCGGCCGAGCCGTCGCGCCCCTCGAACAGTCTTCCCCAGTGGCAGTTTCGGGGGTGCGAACCTAGCGTCGTACTAAAATTTCCGGCTTGTTACGAGCTGGAGCCGGACAACCCCAGGCAGACCTGCGGCCCGCCAGCGCCCCGGGGGCTCCGGGATCGAGACGCGAGGACCGATGGCAGCCACAGAAGAGAGCAGCGCTCTCGGCCTGCTCAACGAGGAGCTCGGCGCGGAGATCCGCGAACAGTTCGGCGACACCGCCCGTTTCTCCGGAGGGCCCGCCGCCTCCCCGCGCACGCTCGTCGACGTCTTCGACGCCTCCGTACGGTCCTGCCCCGACGAGTTCGCCCTGGACGACGGGACGACCCGGCTCACCTACCGCGCCCTGGCCGCCGAGGTGGAGCGGCTGCGGCGGCGGCTCGCCGGGGCCGGGGTGGGGCTCGGCGACCGGGTGGGCGTCCGGGTGCCCTCCGGTACCAATGACCTCTACGTCGCGATCCTCGCCGTACTCTCCGCCGGTGCCGCCTACGTCCCCGTCGACGCCGAGGACCCCGACGAGCGGGCCGAGCTGGTGTTCGGGGAGGCGGAGGTGCGGGCCGTGGTGGGCGCCGGACACGAGCTGACCGTCAACGAGCGGAGCGAGGCGCCTGCCGCCCGGCCCGGCATCGAGCACGACGCCTGGGTCATCTTCACCTCCGGCTCCACCGGCAGACCCAAGGGCGTCGCCGTCTCGCACCGCAGTGCCGCGGCTTTCGTGGACGCCGAGGCCGCGCTGTTCCTCACCGACGACCCCATCGGCCCTGGTGACAGGGTCATGGCGGGGCTGTCGGTCGCCTTCGACGCGTCCTGCGAGGAGATGTGGCTGGCGTGGCGGTACGGGGCCTGTCTGGTGCCGGTGCCGCGTTCCCAGGTCCGCAGTGGGGCCGATCTAGGGCCCTGGCTGGTCGAGCAGGAGATCACCGTGGTCTCCACGGTGCCCACGCTCGCCGCGCTGTGGGAGCCCGAGACCCTCGACGAGGTACGGCTGCTGATCTTCGGCGGGGAGGCCTGTCCGCCCGAGCTGGTGCAGCGGCTGGTGACGGAGGGGCGCGAGGTGTGGAACACCTACGGGCCCACCGAGGCGACCGTCGTGGCCTGTGCGTCGCTGATGAGCGGCGCGGAGCCGATCCGGATCGGGCTGCCGCTGGACGGCTGGGAGCTGGCCGTCGTCGACGAGGCCGGGGAGCCCGTGCCGATGGGCGCGAGCGGGCAGCTGGTGATCGGCGGGGTCGGTCTCGCCCGGTACCTGGACGCGGAGAAGGACGCGGAGAAGTACGCGCCGCTGAAGTCGCTGGGCTGGGAGCGGGCGTACCGCAGCGGTGACCTGGTGAAGGCGGAGCCCGAAGGGCTGGTCTTCCTCGGGCGGGCCGACGAGCAGATCAAGCTCGGCGGCCGACGGATCGAGCTCGGTGAGGTCGACACGGCTCTCCAGGCGCTGCCGGGGGTCGCGGGGGCGGCCGCCGCCGTGCGCACGGCCCGCAGCGGCAACCAGCTTCTCGTCGGGTACGTCGTCGCCCAGGACGGCTGGGACCACGCGGCGGCCGTGGAGAAGCTGCGGGCCGAACTGCCCGCCGCGCTCGTGCCGTTGATCGCTCCCGTCGCCGACCTGCCGACCCGGACCTCCGGCAAGGTGGACCGCAACGCACTGCCGTGGCCGCTGGAGGGGCTCGAAACCGGGGGTCCCGCGGAGGAGTTGTACGGCACCGAGGCCTGGCTCGCCGAGCAGTGGACGGAAGTCCTGGGCGTCCCGGTCTCCCGTGCCCGCGACGACTTCTTCGCGATCGGCGGCTCCAGCCTGGCCGCCGCCCAGTTGACCACCCGGCTGCGCACCCGCTACCCGAGCGCGGCCGTGCTCGACATCTACCAGCGGCCCACCCTGCGGAAGTTGGCCCGGCACCTGGAGGAGTCCGCGCAGGACGACGGGGTCGCGCGGGTGATCGCGCCGGTGCCGCTCGGCGCCCAGGTGATCCAACTCCTGGTCCTGCTCCCCCTGTTCACGCTGCTGGGCCTGCGCTGGCTGGTCCCGCTGGCCGCCGTCGGGAACCTCCTGCCCTCTTACGGCTGGCTGCCGACCGCCTCCTGGTGGCTGATCGGCGCCGGTGGCCTCGCGCTCTTCAGCCCGCCCGGACGGCTCGTGATCGCCGCGGGCGGGGCCCGGCTGCTGCTGCGAGGCGTCCAGCCCGGCCGCCATCCGCGGGGTGGCAGTGTCCACCTGCGCCTGTGGACCGCCGAGCGGCTCGCCGAGTTCACCGGGGCGACCTCGCTGACCGGCTCGTGGCTGGAGCGGTACGCGCGGGCGCTGGGCGCCAAGGTCGGTCCTGACGTGGACCTGCACTCGCTGCCGCCGGTCACCGGCATGCTCAAGCTGGGCCGGGGCGCGGCCGTGGAGTCCGAGGTGGACCTGTCCGGCTGGTGGCTGGACGGCGACCGGCTGGAGATCGGCCAGGTCAAGGTGGGCGCGCACGCGGTCGTCGGCACGCGCAGCATCCTCTTCCCGGGTGCCCGGGTCGGCAAGCGGGCCGAGGTGGCGCCGGGGTCGGCGGTCACCGGGCAGATCCCGACCGGTCAGCGCTGGGCGGGCGCGCCCGCGGTCAAGCTCGGCAAGGCCAAGCGCAACTGGCCGAAGGAACGGCCGGCCCGGGGCACGTACTGGCGGGTGATGTACGGCCTCACCGGTCTCGCGCTGACCCTGCTCCCCGTGCTCGCGGGCGGGGCGGCCTTCCTGGTCGCGCGGCCCTTCCTCGCCGGCGACGCTCCGCTGCGGGGCGCTTTCCTCGCCCTCGTCCCGGCGACGCTGGCCTTCGGTGCGGCCTTCGCGCTGCTGCTCCTGATCTCCGTACGGCTGCTGAGCCTGGGGCTGCGCGCGGGGACGTATGCGACGCACAGCCGGATCGGGTGGCAGGCGTGGACCGTGACGCAGCTGATGGACCGCTCGCGCGAGACGCTGTTCCCGCTGTACGCCGGGCTGGTCACGCCGGTGTGGCTGCGGCTGCTCGGGATGCGGATCGGGCGGGGCGCCGAGGTGTCGACGGTGCTCGCGCTGCCCAGCCTGACGACGGTCGGCGAGGGCGCGTTCCTGGCCGACGACACGCTGACCGCGCCGTACGAGCTGGGGGGCGGCTGGGTCAGGATCGGGCGGGCGGAGATCGGGCGGCGGGCGTTCCTCGGGAACTCGGGGATGACCGCGCCGGGACGGAGCGTGCCGGACGGCGGGCTCGTCGGGGTGCTGTCGGCGACGCCGAAGAAGGCGAAGAAGGACACCTCGTACCTGGGGCTGCCGCCGGTGAAGCTGCCGCGCAGCGCGGCCGGCAGCGACCAGAGCCGGACGTACGAGCCGTCGGCGGGGTTGCTGTGGGCGCGCGGTCTGGTGGAGCTGTGCCGGATCGTGCCCGTGTTCTGCTCGGCCGGGCTGGCCGTGCTGACGGTGGCCGCGCTGTGCGTGCTGGGACCGTGGGCCTGGCTGCTGGCCGGGGTGGTGCTGGTCGCGGCCGGTGCGGTGGCGGGGCTGGTGTCGGTGGTCGCGAAGTGGCTGCTGGTGGGGCGGCACCGCAGCGGGGAGCACCCGCTGTGGAGCGGCTTCGTGTGGCGCAACGAGCTCGCGGACACCTTCGTCGAGGTGCTGGCGGTGCCGTGGCTCGCGGGTTCCGTGCCCGGTACGCCGGTGCTGACGGCGTGGCTCAGGGGGCTCGGCGCGCGGATCGGCAAGGGCGTCTGGGTGGAGAGCTACTGGCTGCCGGAGACCGATCTGGTGACGCTGGAGGACGCGGTGACCGTGAACCGCGGCTGTGTGCTGCAGACCCACCTCTTCCACGACCGGATCTTGCGGACGGATACTGTGGTCCTCCGTGAGGGTGCCACGCTGGGCCCTGGCGGGATCGTGCTGCCCGGCAGCACGATCGGGGCCCGCACCACGCTGGGCCCCGCGTCGCTCGTCATGGCCGCGGAGTCCGTCCCGGACGACACCCGCTGGCTCGGCAACCCGATCGAGGCATGGCGGCCCTGAACGCGGGCCACTCGGAGTCGGTGAGCGGTGTACCGGCGGATCCGAGCGGCAACGCAGCGCAGGGAGCAGAAGCGGCAGTGGCAGTTCAGCAGGCGGCGGGTCCGGACCCGTACTTCCCGGACCACGGTGACGCCCGGTACCGGGTGCACCGCTACGAGCTCGCGCTGGACTACCGCCCCGCCCCGAACCGGCTGGCCGGGAGCGCCCGGATCAACGCCATAGCGGGGCGCTCGCCGCTCCCGGAGTTCATGCTCAACCTCTCCGACTTCAAGATCGGGCGGGTGCGGGTGGACGGCCGTCCCGCGCATTACACGCACCGGGGCGGGAAGCTGCGGGTGCGGCCCGCGAAGCCGGTGCGGTCCGGGGCCGCGTTCACGGTCGAGGTGCACTGGTCGGGCAACCCCCAGCCGGTCGGCAGCCCTTGGGGCGGGCTCGGCTGGGAGGAGCTGGAGGACGGGGCGCTGGTGGCGAGCCAGCCGATCGGGGCGCCGTCCTGGTACCCGTGCAACGACCGGCCCGCGGACAAGGCGTCGTACCAGATCTCGATCACCACGCCCTCCGCCTACGCGGTCGTGGCGGGCGGCCGGCTGCTGACCCGTACCGCGAAGGCGTCCACGACGACCTGGGTGTACGAGCAGGCCGCGCCCACCTCCAGCTATCTCGTCGGGCTGTCGATCGGCAAGTACCAGACGGTGCTGCTCGGCGACCCGGGTCCGGGCGGGGTGCCGCAGCACGGGCACATCCCGGCGCACCTGCTTCCGGAGTTCTCGCGGGACTTCGCGCGTCAGCCGCAGATGATGGAGCTGTTCCAGGAACTGTTCGGGCCGTATCCGTTCGACGAGTACGCGGTCGTCGTCACGGAGGAGGAGCTCGATGTGCCCGTGGAGGCACAGGGGTTGTCGCTGTTCGGCGCCAACCACGTGGACGGCGCCCGGGGTTGGGAGCGGCTGGTCGCGCACGAGCTGGCGCACCAGTGGTTCGGCAACAGCGTGTCCATCGCGGACTGGCGGCACATCTGGCTCAACGAGGGGTTCGCCAAGTACGCCGAGTGGCTGTGGTCGGAGCGCTCGGGGGGCCGTACGGCACAGCAACTGGCCGCCGCGGCGCACCGGTTGCTGTCCTCGCTCCCCCAGGACCTGCGGCTGGCCGACCCGGGCCGCAAGTCGATGTTCGACGACCGGCTCTACGAGCGGGGCGGGCTCACCGTGCACGCGGTGCGCTGTGCGATGGGCGACGAGGCGTTCTTCCGGATGCTGCGCGGCTGGGCGGGGCTGCACCGGGGCGGGGCCGTGACCACTTCGACGTTCACCGCCCATGTGAACCGGTTCACGGAGGAGTCGCTGAACGGGCTGTTCGACGCGTGGGTGTACGGGACGGCGCTGCCGTCGTTGCCGACGGTGATACCGGCACGGCCGGCGCATCCCCCGACCAACACCGGCACGGTGCAGCCGTGACCCGGCGCGCCTCCCGGCAACGGCCCCATTGCCCTTGCGGCCTCGAAGCGACGTACGACAACTGCTGCGGCCGCTTCCTCCCCCAGTCTCGAACAACCTCGACCGGGGGGACCCCCACGGGTGAGTCGGCGGCGCCCACCGCCGAAGCGCTCATGCGGTCGCGCTACAGCGCCTTCGTGAAGCGGGAGCGGGACTACCTGCTGCGCACCTGGCACCCACGGACCCGGCCCGCTTCTCTGGACCTGGACGCGGGCATGCGCTGGACCGGCCTGGAGATCCTCGGCACGGGGGACGGCTCGGCGTTCCACAGCACGGGCACCGTGACGTTCCGCGCCTCGTTCAGAGGTGGTTCGCTGCACGAGCGCAGCCGTTTCGAGCGTGTCGACGGAGCCTGGGTGTACGTCGACGGGGAGTTCCTCGACTGACCTACGGCGCGAGGATGTCCAGCTCCTGGAGCGCGCCCTCCGCGATCTCGCGGGTCAGCGCCTCCGCGTGGCCCGCGTCACCCGCGCGGATCGCCTCGGCGAGCCGGACATGGAGGGTGACGGCGGCGGGGTCGGGGTCCTCGAACATGACCTCGTGGCGGGTGCGGCCGGTGAGGACCTCGGCGACCACGTCACCGAGGCGGGCGAACATCTCGTTGCCGGAGGCGTTGAGGATCACCCGGTGGAAGGCGATGTCGTGGAAGAGGTAGCCCTCCAGCCGGTGGCCCTTGGAGTTGGCGACCATGCCGAGCGCGCACTCGGTGAGCTCGGCGCACTGCTCGGCGGTCGCGTGCTTCGCGGCGAGGGCCGCCGCCACCGGCTCGATCGCCGAGCGCAGCACGGTCAGTGAGCGCAGTTGCTGCGGGCGGTCGGCGCCGGCCAGTCGCCAGCGGATGACCTGGGGGTCGTACACGTTCCACTCGGCCTTCGGACGCACCGTCACGCCCACGCGGCGGCGGGACTCGACCAGGTGCATGGACTCCAGGACGCGGACCGCCTCGCGCATCACCGAGCGTGAGACGTCGAAACGCTGCGCGAGTTCGTCCGTGCGCAGAACACTGCCCGGCGGGTACTCGCCCGCGGTGATCGCCGGTCCGAGGGCCTCCAGTACGCGTCCGTGCAGCCCCCGGCCCAATGTGCTCATGCACTCAGAGTACGGGGCACGTCACACCCAGAAAAAGTCAGACTTAATCATCACAGGGTCTTGAATTAGTACTACCTAATCGGTTTCAGTTGCTCGCATCAACGCATCAAAGGTGTCGACGAAGACAGCGGACAGTGAGGCAGTGATGAGTACCCCGAAGGTCGTCGTGGTCATGGGCGTCGCGGGCACCGGGAAGACCACCATCGGTCCCCTGCTCGCGGCCAGGCTCGGCGTCCCGTACGCCGAGGGTGACGACTTCCATCCCCCGGCCAACATCGCCAAGATGTCGGCCGGCACCCCCCTCACCGACGACGACCGGTGGCCGTGGCTGGACGCCATCGGCTCCTGGGCGCACGGGCGGGCGGGGCTCGGCGGGGTGGTCAGCTGCTCGGCGCTGAAGCGGTCGTACCGGGACCGGCTGCGGGCCGAGGCGCCCGGGGTCGTCTTCGTGCACCTGGCGGGCGACCGCTCGGTCATCGAGGGCCGGATGTCGCACCGACAGGGGCACTTCATGCCCACCACACTGCTGGACTCGCAGTTCGCCACGCTCCAGCCCCTCCAGGAGGACGAGGCCGGGGTCGTGGTGGACGTCTCCGGCAGCCCGGAGGAGATCACCGGGCGGGCCGCGAAGGCGCTCGCCGAGCTCCCGTAACACCCCTTTTCATCCCCCTTTCCGAAGCACATCTTCCGTACCTGCAAGGGACCCCCCGTGACCAGACTCAGTGTCGAGATGCTGGCAGCGGACGCACCGGAGCCGATCACCTCGGCCGGTCACGCTCAGCTGGGCATCGCCGTCCTGGTGGGCATCGCCGTCATCGTGCTGCTCATCACCAAGTTCAAGCTCCACGCGTTCCTGTCGCTGACCCTGGGCACGCTCGTGCTCGGCGCGGTCGCCGGGGCACCGCTCGACAAGACCATCATCAGCTTCACCACCGGGCTCGGCACCACGGTCGCCGGCGTCGGCGTGCTGATCGCCCTCGGCGCGATCCTCGGCAAGATGCTCGCCGACTCGGGCGGGGCCGACCAGATCGTCGACACGATCCTCGCGAAGGCGGGCGGCCGTTCGATGCCGTGGGCGATGGTCCTGATCGCGTCCGTGATCGGTCTGCCGCTGTTCTTCGAGGTCGGCGTCGTGCTGTTGATCCCGGTCGTGCTGATGGTCGCCAAGCGCGGCAACTACTCCCTGATGCGCATCGGCATCCCGGCCCTCGCCGGCCTGTCCGTGATGCACGGTCTGGTCCCGCCGCACCCCGGCCCCCTGGTGGCGATCGACGCGGTGCAGGCCAACCTCGGTGTGACCCTCGCGCTCGGTGTGCTGATCGCCATCCCGACGGTGATCGTCGCCGGTCCGCTCTTCTCGAAGGTCGCGGCCCGCTGGGTGGACGTGCCGGCGCCCGACCGGATGGTCCCGCAGCGTGCCTCGGAGGACCTGGAGAAGCGCCCGGGCTTCGGTGCCACCCTCGCCACGATCCTGCTTCCCGTCGTCCTGATGCTGTCCAAGGCGCTGGTCGACATCGTGATCGACGACCCCGACCACACCGCGCAGCGCGTCTTCGACGTCATCGGTTCCCCGCTGATCGCCCTGCTGGTCTCGGTGCTCGTGGGCATCTTCACGCTGCTGCGCCCCGCCGGGTTCGGCAAGGAGCGCCTCACCCCGCTCGTCGAGAAGGGCCTCGCGCCCATCGCCGGCATCCTGCTGATCGTCGGCGCGGGTGGTGGCTTCAAGCAGACCCTGATCGACTCCGGTGTCGGTCGGATGATCCTGGAGATATCCGAGGACTGGTCGATCCCGGCCCTGCTGCTGGCCTGGCTGATCGCGGTGGCGATCCGCCTGGCGACGGGCTCGGCGACGGTGGCCACGGTCTCCGCGGCCGGTCTGGTCGCGCCGCTCGCGGCGAACATGTCGACGACCCACACGGCCCTGCTCGTCCTCGCCATCGGCGCCGGCTCGCTCTTCTTCAGCCATGTCAACGACGCCGGGTTCTGGCTGGTCAAGGAGTACTTCGGCCTCAGCGTCGGCCAGACCATCAAGACCTGGTCGATCATGGAGACGATCATCTCGGTGGTCGCGGGCGGTCTGGTCCTGCTGCTCTCGCTGATCATCTAGGCGCACGGCGGCTGCGGCGCCCCCTGTCGGTCTACGGCCGCCACAGGGGGTGTTCGCGTTCCGCCCACTCCCGGCTCACCGACCCCGTCCGCAGCCCCCGTCGGGCCTCGGGGTCGCCGAGGGCCATGCCGATGTGGCCCGCGAGGACGACGCCGATGGTGAGGGCCAGCCAGTCGTGGACGAAGGTCGCGCCGGTGCGCCACTGGATGGGCGCGAGGTGGGTGAACCACATCAGCAGGCCGGTGCCGAGCATGACCAGGCTCGCCCCCGCGATCCAGGCGGCGTAGACCTTCTGGCCCGCGTTGAACTTGCCCGCCGGACGGGATGCCCGGCGTTTGTCGCGGCGCAACGCGGCCCGCAGCCAGACCCGGTCGTGCGGGCCGAAGCGGTTCAGGAAGCCCAGGTCGGCGCGGAGGGCGCGGGAGGCCAGGCCCAGGAGGACCGGGAGCGGCAAGGCCAGGCCCGCCCATTCGTGGACCCGGACCACCAGCTCACGGCGGCCGACGAGTTCGGCGAACTGGGGGATGTACAGAAAGGCCGCCGTCACCACGCACACGCCCATCAGTGCGGCGGTCGCGCGGTGGACCCACTTCTGGCTCCGGCCGAAACGCCGGAGGCGTGTCTGCGAGGGCGCGTCAACTCGTAGGGTCATCGTCCCGCCCGTTCGATCGGCCCACCCAGGCGTCCACGTCGTAGCCCCGGTCCTCCCAGTAACCCGGCTCCACGCCCTCGGTGACGGTGATGCCGGACAGCCACTTGGCCGACTTGTAGAAGTACATCGGCGCGACATAGAGGCGGACCGGGCCGCCGTGGGTGTGGCCGATGTCCTTGTCCTGCATGCGCAGGGCTACCAGGACGTCCGGGCGGCGGGCCTGGTCGAGGGTGAGGCTCTCGGAGTACGCCCCGTCGAAGCAGGTGAAGCGGACGGCGCCCGCCTTGGCGGTCACCCCGGCGGCGTCCAGCAGCGCGGAGAGCCGTACGCCTTCGAAGGGCGTGTCCGGGACCCGCCAGCCCGTTACGCACTGCACGTCCTTGACCAGCCGGGTCTGGGGCATCGCCCGCAGATCGGGCAGGGTGTACGTCCGCGGGCGCGAGACCAGGCCGTCGATCTTGAGCTGGTAGTTCTCGGTGTTCTTGTGCGGCACCGACGACGTCACCGAGTAGTAGCGGAAGCCGCCGCCGTTGGGGAGCAGGCCCGTCAGACCGGTGGGGTCCTTGTCGGCGGCGCTGCCGAGGAAGGCCTCCAGACCGCGTTGCAGGGTGGGCGCGGCGACCACGCCGAGCGCGCCCAGGCCGAGGGTGCCGAGGAGGACACGGCGGCCGATCGGCGTACCGCGCTGCTCCTCGGGCTGTTCGGAGTTCACGTACTCATTCGAACACCCGCGAGGCCTGCGGGACCAGGACTCGCGGGTGCTCGTCAGACTTCCGTAACCACTTCTCCCCCGGTTCTCAGTGAGCATCCGGCGCGTGGAGGCCTGTGCGGAGGGTGCGCGGGGTTACGACGTCTCCCCGGCCGCCTTCTCCAGCTGGAACGCCTCGTTGCCGAGCCCGATCCGGGCGTGCGCCTCGGGCCTGCGGGCCCGCAGGAGCAGTCCCTGAGCCACGCCCACCAGCAGGGCCAGCCCGATGATGCCGGGCAGCACCCAGCTCAGCGAGGAGCCCGGGCCCGCGCCGACCAGGACGTCGAAGTCCTTCACGGTGTAGACGGCGATCACCAGCAGGGCGATCCCCGCGAGCGCCGAGGTGACCAGCCGCCAGGCCTGGGCGCCCGCCGCGCCGCGCCGGACGAAGAAGACGATGACGGACGCGGAGGCCGCCGCCATCAGCACGATGACGCCGAGGGAGCCGATGTTGCCGAACCAGGTGAACAGGTGCAGGACCGGCACGGTCGGGTCGCCGGTGGGCTTGTCGTCGGCGATCGCGAAGACGGCCACGACCACCACGGACACGGCGGTCTGGAGCAGCGAGCCGGTGCCGGGAGCGCCGCTGGCACTGTTCGTGCGGCCGAAGGCGGCGGGCAGCAGTCCCTCGCGGCCCATGGCGAAGGCGTAGCGGGCGACGACGTTGTGGAAGCTGAGCATGGCCGCGAACATGCCGGTCACGAACAGGACGTGCAGGATGTCCGTGAAGGTGCCGCCGAGGCGGGACTCGGTGAGCCCGAAGAGCAGTCCGGCGCTCTGCTTCTGGGACTCGGCGACGATCGCCGAGGGTCCGGTGGCGACGGTGAGGGCCCAACTGCTGAGCGCGAAGAACACGGCGACGCCGCCGACCGCCAGGAACATCACGCGGGGCACCAGGATGTGCGGGCGGCTGGTCTCCTCGGCGTACACGGGTGCCTGCTCGAACCCGAGGAAGGCGGCGATGCAGAAGCACAGGGCGGTGCCGACGCCGGCGCCGCTGAGGGTGTCCGGGTTGAAGGCGTGCAGGGACAGGCCCTGGGCCGCGGGGTCGGCGACGGCGGCGATGTCGAAGATGACGACCAGGGCGACCTCGACGATCAGCAGGACGCCGAGCACACGCGCGTTGACGTCGATCTTGAGCCAGCCGAGCGCGCCGACGACCAGCGCGGCCACCAGAGCGGGTATCCACCAGGCCACCGACAGGTCGGTGTAGGTGGCGAACAGCCCGGAGACCTCGAAGCCGAAGATGCCGTAGATGCCGACCTGGAGCGCGTTGTAGGCGACCAGGGCGACGAGGGCCGCGCTCGCCCCGGCCGTGCCGCCGAGGCCGCGGGAGATGTAGGCGTAGAAGGCTCCGGCGTTGTGGACGTGCCGGCTCATCTCGGCGTAACCGACGCTGAACAGGACGAGGACCACGCCGAGGACGACGTAGAGAAGGGGCTGGCCGACGATCCCCATCACTGCGAATGTAGTGGGCATGACACCCGCGACGACCATGAGCGGCGCGGTCGCCGCGAGGACGGAGAGCAGCAGGCCTCCGGTGCCGAGGCGGCCGGCGCGCAGGGCGCGGTCCTGCCCCTTGAACGTACTGATGCCTGGTCTGCTCTTGCTGGAACTCTCGGTGGCCATGGGGACCGTCCTTCTGGGGTTCGGGGGTGTCACACCGTGCCGAGCGCGTGGTCGCGGGCGGCACGGAAGGCGGAGTACGGCTCGCGGTCCGGATAGGACCAGGGGGCCGGGGTGGGGCGTTCGCCGATGCGGTGGAAGAGGGCGGCGGCTTCGGCGCTGCGGCCCTCGCAGACCTTCGCGTGGGCGAGGAAGTTGAGGTCGACCAGGCGGCGGGGGTGGCCCTCGTGCTCCCATTCCAGCCACCAGTCGAAGGCCGCCTTCATCACCTGCCGGGCCCGGCGTCCGGTCCAGTGGGCGGAGGCGGCGGGGTCGCGCGGCTCGTGGCCCGCCGCGGCCAGGGCGCGGTAGCGCTCGGCGTGCGCGATGACCGGCAGGATCGCGAGCGGCGAGTCGGCGGGGGCCTGTTCGGCGGCCCAGTTGGCGAAGTCGTAGACCTCGTGCAGCGGGTCGGGTCCGGTCTCGGCACGGCGCTCGGCGAGCCGGGCGACCATCAGATGGTGGGCGTGGTGGTGGTCGGCGTACCGCTGCCGGATCTCGCCGAAGACGTCGGCGACCTCGTCAGCGGCCCCGAGGTCGCGCTCCAGCAGGAGCAGGCCGAGCCAGGGGGTGGGGTCGGCGGGCGCGAGTTGGGCCGCGGTCCGGCAGGCCTCGCGGGCCGCCGCGGGCTTCCCCTTGCCCCGCCGGACGCGCTGGACCAGGGCGAGGGCGAGCAGTACGGCGGCGTCGGCGGAGTCCGGCTCGGCCACCAGCCAGTCCCTGGCCCAGGCCTCGCTGTACGGCTCGGCCGCGAGCACCGTGACCCGGTGACCCCGTCGGTCCCAGTCGTCACCCGTCCGGGTGAGCAGCGCCCGGACCGCCTGCCACCTGCCCTGCGCCAACGCGGCGCGCGCGTCGATGAGTTCGGCGTCGTCGAGGGCCGCGTCGAAGGCCTGGGAGGCGCGTTTCCGACTGCGGCCGAAGGAGGGTGGGGGCGGGGACACCGGGTGGGTCTTCCTCACGGAAGGTGGGGCGTGGCGGGTGGGACGGGGGTGCGGGGCTGAGACAGGTGGGGCGGCTGAGCAGGGGGCTTCTGGAGTTGCGGAGGATGCGGTGGGCCGGAGGAGAGGAGTGGAGGGAATGCGAGGGGAAGGCGGAACGGGGCGCCTGAGCGGATGCGGGCAGGCTGACGAGCTGGCAGGCCGACAGGCGATGTGGACAGGTCGGGGGGTCGATTCGCACCGCCATCGACCGATCACGCACAGCCAACCCTCCGACAATGGTTTGCGTCAAGGGCCGAAGGCACATTACACGCGTCAAGTCTCCATGACTGAGAGGAAGTTGTGGCGACGCTGTGCTGGTGGGGACGGGTCGGGGACCTCCTCTGTGGCGTACGCCATGGCGTCCTCCTTCCCCCGCACCGCACCATGACGGGACACCCGCCGCCGAGAATGGTTCGGTGGCCGAGTCGACGGCCCGAATCCGGGTACTCCCAGGGGCAAGCCGGACACTGGGACGCTAAAGTCGGCGACTACCACCCCGCCGCCCGGCCGGACGATCGAGGTACGCAGCGTGTCGGTTCTGGTTCTGACTCTCGCCGTGAGTGCTGCCTGTTGCCTGGGCTTCGGCTTCGTGCTCCAGCAGAACGCGGCCCAGCAGGCCCCGCTGAGCGACTTCCTCTCGCCCCGGCTGCTCCTCGACCTGGTGAAGGTGCCGCGCTGGCTCGGCGGGATCGGTCTGATGGTGGCCGGCATGGTCCTCGGCGCGATCGCACTGGGCCAGGGCGAGGTCTCCCTGGTCGAACCCCTGCTCGCGACGAACCTCCTCTTCGCCCTGGCCCTCTCCCGCAAGCAGACGAAACAGCCGCTGGGCCGGCAGGGCTGGGCCGGGCTCGTGCTGCTGGCGGGCGGGGTGACCGCGTTCATCGTGGCGGGCGAGCCGCGCGGCGGTACGGCGGTGACCGACCCCTTCCGCCACTGGCTGATCATCGGCGTCATGGTGGGCCTCTCCCTGCTGCTCACGGCCTATGCCAAGCGCTCCCGCCTCAGCTGGGGCCCGGTCCTGCTGGCCCTGGCGGCCGGGCTGCTGTACGGCGTCCAGGACGCCCTCACCCGGGTCAGCGGCCAGCGCTTCTCCGAGGGCGGCCTCGCGGAGCTGCTGACCGGCTGGCAGCCGTACGCCGTGCTGGCCCTCGGTGTCACCGGGCTCGTCCTGGTGCAGAGCGCGTTCGAGACCGCGCCGCTGCGGATGTCGCTGCCCGCACTGACGGCGGCCCAGCCGCTGGCCGGGATCGTGTGCGGGGTGGGCTTCCTGGGCGACCGGCTGCGCACCGACACCGCCGCGCTGACCTGGGAGGCGCTGGGGCTCGCTGCGGTCGTCGCGGGCATCGTCCTGCTGGGGATGCACCCCGCGATGCCCGCCGGAGCCGCCCAGTCGGAACCTACGCGTGACCTCCAGCCGAGCTGAGACACGCGCTGGCGGGGACGTGGGCGCTGCGTGAGGGCGGGTTCCTGTGCGGACGCGGTCCATGTACGGAGGCGGGGCGCTGTGCGGACG